>NZ_JBEXJT010000006.1:0-319806 GCF_040609255.1 Kitasatospora sp. NPDC004723
CCCGGCCCGGGACCCCGGGCGGGCGGGCCGCCTTGGGGGCCGGGGCCCGGCGCCCTGTCCGGGGGGGGGGGGGGGCGGGGTCCCGGGGGGCGGTGAGCCCCCGGGACCCCGGTCCGCTCAGCGGATGACGGTCTTGGTCCGCATCAGGAACTCCCCGAGGTAGCCGTCGTGCGGCACCCCCGGCCGGATCCAGTACGTCGGGTGGTCGCCCCGGTAGACGTTGGCGATGCTCGGCTCGCGCAGCAGCCGGTCGAACAGCTCGTCGTCCCCGGTGAGCGCGGTCAGCACCAGCGAGTCGCGCAGCGGCGCGACCCCGGCCTCCGGGCTCCACGGCGCCACCCAGACGCAGGGGAAGGCGAGTTCGATCCCGGCCTGCTCGGCGTCCGGCCGGTCCAGCTGGTGCACGGCCGGGCGCAGCACCGCGCTGCCGTCGCCGAGTTCGGCCACCACACCGTCCCCGCCGAGCCAGGCCCGGGTGCCGGCCGCCCGGCGCAGCAGGTACGCCTCGATCGCCCGGGCCTCGGCGACCGGCTGGACGGAGAGCACCGCCTTCTCGTCCTCCGGCGGCAGGGTGGGCAGCGCGGAGAGCCGCTCGGCGATCGCCGCCGCCAGCGGCGCCGGGTCGCCCTCGACCAGCACGGCGGTGGCGTTGATGCAGGCCACCCCGCCCTGGTGGGCGATCGAGTCGACGACGGTGTCCAGGTGCTCCCGCCAGTCGGTGTCCCGGGTGATCAGGATCTTGGAGCGCCCCGGGCCCTGCGGCAGCACGGTGCTGCCGGCGTACTTGCGGACCACGTCGTCGCCGCCGTAGACCATGCCGAGGTCGGCGCCGGCCAGCAGTTCGTCGGCGACGTCGTGGTCGGTGGGCAGCAGCACCACCTGGTCGGAGCCGAAGCCGGCCAGCCGCAGCGCGGTGACCAGCCGGTGCGGGGTGAGCGGTTCGCGCCGCGAGGGCCGGACGGCCACCCGGTAGCCGAGCGCCAGCGCCTCCAGCCAGAGGCCGTGCGGGCCCGGGTGGTTGCCGGCCGCGTGGACGGCGAACACCTCGCCGCGCCTGGTCCACACCGCGCTGCCGCGGCGCGTCGCGCTGTCCCGCCAGTCGGCCACCGCCCCGGCCGGGCGGGCCTGCTGGGCGGCCCAGCCGGCCTTCTCGGCGGAGTCGGCGATGGCCCGGACGGCCTCCCGGACCACCCCGATCGGCACCCCGGAGACCCGGGCCACGGCGCGCTGGTAGCCGTCGAGGTCCAGGCCGTCGATGCGCTCGGTGAGGAAGATCCGCCCGGCCCGGGCGAGCGCGGCGGACCGCTCCTCGGCCGGCAGCGGCTCGGCGGCGTGCAGGGCGCGCATCGCGCGGCTGACGAACAGCCGTGGCACCAGGCTGAGTTCGGCGAACGGCGCGCCGGTGACGTCGCCCACCACGGTCCGCTTGCGGGCCCGGTACGGCTCGCCGGGGCCGAGCGCGTCCAGCTGCAGCAGGGGGGACGGCTGCGGGGGCCGGGACTGCTCCGTCATCAGTACACCCCCTCGACGACCGTCTCGTTCTCGAACTCCCGGACCGGCGCGATGTCCGCGACCGAGTCCCCGGGCTGTCCGGGCGGCGCGGGGATCCGGGTGGCGAGGTCGCGCTCCAGGTTGTTGGGCACCAGCAGCCCCTTGGAGACGTGGTGCATCACCACCTGGCCGCGCTCGCCGTACTCCACCGTCCGCCCGGTCTCCGGGTCGACCACGCCGAAGCTCATGTACGGCGCGAAGGGGTCGTAGACGCAGGGGTCGTCGTCGGTCAGCCCGGGACGCTCGCCGGCGTTGCCGAGGATCATGGTCGAGCCGTAGCCGCTGTAGAGCACGGCTTTCGGGAAGACCTCGGTGCGGTAGAGGTGGCGGGTGTCCGGGTCCAGCTGGGTGCCGACCCAGTTGATCGCCCGGACCTTCTCGTCCACCAGCCGGGCCAGGTCGTCCCGGCGGGCGATCCGCTCCAGCACCGGCGGGGTGCAGAGCAGCACGCCGACGTCCTGGGTCTCCAGCACGAAGGCGACCTGGTCGACGATGTGCTCGGCATAGGCGGCGGCCTCCTCGCCGCGGCCCGCCGAGATCAGCTTCTTGACCCAGCGCGGGTCGAGGTCGACGGTGAAGGCGAGGCCGCCGCGCAGCGCGGTCTGCGCCTTGATGACGTCGCCGACCATGTGCGGGCCGGTGGGCCCGACGACCAGCCAGTTGACGTCCTGCGGCACGCCGTGCAGGTCGAGTTGGGCGCTGGACCAGCCGAGCAGCCGGTCCAGCCAGTCGCGCAGCAGCAGGATCCGCTTGGGCGCGCCGGTGGTGCCGCCGCTCTCGTAGACGCCGACCACCTCGGCGCGCCCGCCGTAGCCGCGCGGCAGCAGATCCTCGACCCGGGCGGTGCGCAGCTCGTTGGCGAGGTTGGGGAACTTCGCGAGGTCGGCGTGGGTGGTGACGTCGGTGAGCGGGTCGAAGCCGAGCGAGCCGGCCCGGGCGAGCCAGAACGGGGAGCCGGTCTCCGGGGAGAAGTGCCAGCGCATCGCGGCGCGCAGGTAGGCGTCCGGGTCGGGGCCGGCGTCGAAGGGCAGGTCGAGCAGGGGGTCGGGCAGCGGGCCGGGCCCTTCCAGGACAGGGCTTTCCGGAACGGGGGTCACTGGGGTCCCTCCTCGGGGAGGCGGTCGGTGCCGGGCGGGTTGTCGATGGCGTAGCGCCAGCGGCCGTCGGCGCCGCGCCGGGCGACGTCGGTGGCGGTGCCCGCGGAGCGGAACGGGTTGCCGTCCGGGTCCTCGCCCTCGATCAGGTAGTCGCCGATCAGCAGGGCGAGGTCGCCGGTGGTGTAGCAGTGCCGCAGTTCGATGCGGATCGGCAGGCCGAGGGCCAGGAAGCCGGCGACGGCGGCGCGCCGGTCGTCGCCGGTGAGCACCGTGCCGGGGCGGTCGACGAAGGCGGCGCCGGGTTCGAAGAGCGGTTCGACGGCGGCCGGGTCGCCGGTGTTGAAGGCCTCGGCGAAGACGGCGGGCAGCCGGGCTGGGTCGGTCGGCGGGGTCGCGGAGGTCATCGCGGAGGTCATCCCGTCTGGACGCCGGCGGTGACGCCGCCGGCGGGCTGGGCGGGCAGCCGGTCGAGGCTGAAGCCGAAGTGGGTCTTGTAGGCCTCCAGCACGGCGGCGTCGCCGGCGAACTCCTGGGTGCTGCGCTCCCCGCCGGCCAGCGTGGAGAGCTGGTTGCCCTTGAGGGTGATCCGGCCGTCCTCGGTCCGCAGGGTGCAGAACACGTCCTGCAGGAAGGGCGATTCGGGCGCGGTGCGGTACCACCAGAGGGTCGGGCGGAAGTCCTCGATCCGCACCGGGCGGTCGTCCAGCCGGTACAGCGGCCTGCCGTTCAGCAGCACGTCGAAGCCGCCGCCCTCGACGTCGACCAGCTGGAACTCGCCGTCCGGGTCGTGCTGGACCTCGCGCGAGGCCAGCCGCAGCGGGTGGCGGCTGTTGCGGCCGAAGCCGGTGTCGACCAGCCACTGCTCGCCCTCCACGGTGACCCGCAGGGCGAGGTGGCACAGGGCGGCGCCGAGCGTGCCGCCGGGGCGGTGGACCCGGCCGGGGAGGATCTCCACCGGGTAGCCGAGGGCGGTGAGCAGGAACGAGAAGGCCGGGTTCACCTCGTAGCAGCCGCCGCCGCGGTGCTGGCGGACGATCTTGTCGAGGACCTGCTCGTCCATGTGGACGGGCTCGTCGAGGTGGTAGCCGAGGTTCTCGAACGGCACGGACAGCACGTGCCGCTCCTGGAGGCGGGTGAGCGCGGCGAGGTCGGCCCGCTCGGGCCGTTCGGCGCCGATCCGGGCGAGATACGCGTCCACCAAGGCGTCGTCCAGCACGGTGATCTCCTTGTCGGTGATTGCGGTGGTTGCGGTGGTTCCGCCGGGGTTTTCCGGCTCCGGTAATGCTTTTCCAGGTGGAACGGCTGGGGGACGTGTACGACTCGTCAGGGGAATTCCGGCCGTTCCGGCGCTTTCCGCCCGGCGGACGGTAATGCCAACGCGTGTTCGATCAGATCACCGGTGATCCGCACGCCGTCACGGGTGAGCACCGACTCGGCGTGGAACTGCACCGAGGCGAAGCCCGGTCCGCGCAGCGCGTGCACCTCGCCGGTCGCGGCGTCCCGGGCGATCCGCACCGGGCCGACCCCGGGCGCCTCGAACCACACCGGCCCGTCCGGCCCGCCCGGCCCGTCCGCACCGGCTTCGCCGTCCGCACCGGCTTCGCCGGCCTCGTCGGGCTGCCAGGAGGCGGCGAAGGTGTTGTAGAAGCCGACCCGCTCGGCGGCGCCGAACAGGTCGATCGCGCGCTGCACGCCCTGGTTGGGCACCGCGCGGCGGACCAGCGGCAGCCCCAGCTCGGCGCTGAGCACCTGGTGGCTCAGGCAGACCGCCAGGAAGGGCCGCCGTGCGGCCAGCAACTCCCGGACCGCCGAGCGGAGATGGGCGATCTTCGGGTGCGCGGTGTCGCGCGGGTCCCCGGGCCCCGGCCCGAGCACCACCAGGTCCGTCCCGGCGAGCGCGTACGGCTCGTCGAACCGGCGGACCTCGACCTCCAGGCCGAGCGCCCGCAACTGGTGGCCGATCATCGCGGTGAAGGTGTCCTCGGCGTCCACCACCAGCACCCGCCGCCCGGCCAGCCCGGAGCGCGGCCCGGCCCGCTCCGCCTCCCCGGCCAGCCAGAAGTCCGCCAGACCCCCGTTGCGACCGGCCAGCGCCGCCCGCACCCGCGGGTGCGCGGCGAACCGGTCCCGGCCGCCCTCGGTCAGCGCGGCCAGCAGTCCGGCCGCCTTGGCCCTGGTCTCGGCCACCTCGGAGAGCGGGTCGGAGTGCCGCACCAGGGTCGCCCCGACGCCGATCCGCAGCCGGCCGCCGGGCGCGATCTCGGCGGTGCGGATCAGGATGCCGGAGTCCAGAGTGCGCCCGCCGGCCGCGTCCCGGCCGATCAGCGCGGCCACCCCGCTGTAGTAACCCCGGCCGCCGGGCTCGTACTTGGCGATCACCCGGGCGGCGGACTCCAGCGGGCTGCCGGTCACCGTCGGCGCGAACAGCGTCTCGCGCAGCACCTCGCGCGGGTCCCGGCCGGTGCGGCCCTCGATGAAGTACTCGGTGTGCGCGAGCCGGGCCATCTCCTTGAGGTACGGGCCGACCACCCGGCCGCCGCCCGGGCAGATCCGGGCCATCATCTTGAGTTCCTCGTCGAGCACCATGGAGAGCTCCTCGCTCTCCTTGCGGTCGGCCAGGAAGTCCATCAGCCCGTCGAGGTCCGGGCCGCGCTCCGGGTAGCGGTAGGTGCCGCTGATCGGGTTCATCACCGCCCGCCCGCCGTGCACGCTGATGTGCCGCTCCGGGGTGGCGCCGACCAGCGTCCGCTCCCCGGTGTGCACCAGGAAGGTCCAGTAGGCGCCGCTCTCCCGCTGCAGCAGCCGGCCGAACAGGGTGAGCGCGGCGGACCCGGCGTCCCCGGCGACACCGGCCAGGTAGGAGCGCTTGAGCACGAAGTTGGCGCCGGTGCCCTCACCGATCTCCTCGGCGAGCACCCGGCGGACGGTCTGCGCGTACTCCTCGTCGCCGAGGTCGAAGCCGCCGCCGGTCAGCTCGATCGGCCCGTCCGGGAGCCGGGCGAGCAGGTCGGCGAGCGGCAGCACGGCCTGCTCGGTGACGGTCAGCGCGAGCAGCGGGGCGCCGTCGTCCGGGGCCTCGAAGCCGCGCTCGGCGATCTGCCGGTAGGGGACCAGGGCGAGCAGTTCGTGCCGCTCGCCGGCCGGTTCCCCGGGCGGCCCCGGCTCCCCGGGCTCCTCGGACAGTGGCAGGTCGGCCAGCACCGCCGGGGCGGACACCTCGCCGATCAGCAGCTCCACCAGGCCGGGGCCGGTGGCCTCCGGCCGGTGCAGCAGCGCGAACGCGGGCGGCCCGTCGGCCAGCACCCGGTCCAGCGGGGACGGTCGGTCGTTACGCACCGAGCCCGGCACCCCCGTCCACCGTGAGCGCGTGCAGGGTGACGTGGCCGGCCTCGTCGGAGAGCAGGAAGGCCACCGCGTTTGCGACGTCCTCGGGGCGGCCCAGCTTGCCGAGCGGGATGCCGACCTTGTAGGCGGACGGCAGCCCGGCGAGGGTGGCGGCCCGCCCGGCCTCGCCGTCCGACCACATGGCGCTGAGCATCGGGGTGTCGGTGGAGCCGGGCGCGACCACGTTGCAGCGGATGCCGTACCGGGCCACCTCCAGGCCGAGGCTGCGGGTGAAGTGGGTGGCCGCCGCCTTGGAGGCCGCGTAGGCCGCCATCTCGGTGCGCGGCACGAGGCCCGCGTTGGAGGCCACCGTGACGATCGCGCCGTGCCCGCGCGGGATCATCCGGCGGACCACCGCCCGGGAGACCCGGAAGACGCCCTCGGCGTTGATCGCGAAGGTGGTCCGCCAGTCCTCGTCGCTGAGGTCGCGGATCGCGCCGAGCCGCAGCACCCCGGCGTTGTTGACCAGGTGGTCGAGCGGTCCCAGCCGCTGCTCGGCGGCCTCGACGGCGGCCTCGACGGAGGCGCTGTCGGTGACGTCGGCGGGGATCGCGGCCACCGTGCGGCCCTCGGCGGTCAGCTTGCCGGCGAGCTCGGCGAGGCGCTCGGCGTCCCGGTCCACGGCCGCGACGAGCGCACCGCGCTCGGCCAGCAGCCGGACCACGGCGGCGCCGATGCCGCCCGCCGCGCCGGTGACGAATGCCACCTTGTTTCTCATGTGCGGACCTCCCTGGGGGACGCGGCCCGGGGGACGTGGGCCGCGGGTGGGTTGGGGTGGTGCACGGGACGGAACGGGGTGGTGCGCTGACCGGCCCCGGACTCGGACTCGGACTCGGGCCGGGACCGGGGCTCAGGGGCGCCAGGCGGACACCACGGCGAGCGCCTGGCCCGGGTTGAGCCTCGGGTCGCACAGGCTCGTGTACTTGTCGCCGACCCGGGCCAGCCCGGCCCCGTCGTCGGCGCACTCGGTGACGTCGTCCGGGGTGGTCTCCAGGTGCAGTCCCCCGTCGACGCCGCCCTCGGAGCGGACGGCCTGCTGGAACGCCTCGACCTCCCGCACCAGCGCCGGCACCAGCCGGGTCTTCAGCCCGTCCGGCCCGGTGACGGTGTTGCCGTGCATCGGGTCGCTGAGCCAGACCACCGGGTGGCCGGCCGTGCGGACGGCACGGACCAGCCCGGGCAGGACCTCGGCGACCCGGTCCGCGCCGAGCCGGGCGATCAGGGTGAGCCGGCCGGGCTCGCGGCCCGGGTCGAGCAGGGCGCACAGCCGCAGCAGCTCCTCCACCGCGGTGGCCGGGCCGACCTTGCAGCCGACCGGGTTCACCACCCGGGCGAGCAGCGCCACATGGGCGCCCTCGGGGTCGCGGGTGCGCTCGCCGATCCACGGGAAGTGCGTGGAGGCGAGCAGCGGCCGGCCCCGCTCGTCCCGGCGCAGCAGCGGCAGTTCGTAGTCCAGCAGCAGCGCCTCGTGGCTGGTCCACGGCGGCGGCCCGACGGCGGCCGGTTCGCCGGGGGCGAGCCGGCCGAGGTGGTCCATCACCCGCCGGGCCGCCTCGTAGCCGGCCGTCAGCCGGCGCGGGTCCGGGGTGCGCCGGGACCGGTCGGGTTCCGGACCGTTGACCAGATGGCCGCGGTAGACCGGGAGCTCGATGCCGTCGCACCGCTCGGTGGGGCGCGAACGGGGCTTGGCGTACTGGCCGCCGATCCGGCCGATCCGCACCACCGGGCGGTGCGTGGTGAGCTTCAGCCGGCCGGCCAGCAGGTCGAGCAGCGCGGCCTTGCGGGCGACGTCCCCGAAGGTGCTCTCCTGGGGGTCCTCGGCGCAGTCGCCGGCCTGCAGGACGTGCGCGCGGCCCAACGCGACCCGGGCGAGCAGGGCGCGCAGCCGGTGCACCCCGGCGGCTGCCACCAGAGCCGGTCGGTCGGCCAACTCTTTTCGGACGGCGGCGAGTTCGACCGGATCCGGCCAATCGGGCTGCTGCCCGGCGGGGCGGCCGGCGAGGACGGCCGCGAGCGGGTCGTGCACTGTGCTCTCCCTCCCGGGTGGGCGGACCCGCCCGGTGGCTAGTCGGCGAGACCGCGGACCAGTCCGGCCACCCGGACCACCCGGCGGGCCTGGAACTCGACGGCGGCGATGTTCTCCTCGTGCACCTGACCGGGCACGTTGCGGGAGACCGCGCTGGCCCCGTACGGGTTGCCGTTGTTGGGGCGGAACAGCACCGGGTCGGTGGAGCCGGTGGCCAGGATCAGCGAGCCCCAGTGGCAGAACGCGTTGTGCAGCGCGAGGATCGTCGTCTCGTGGCCGCCGCGCGGCGCCGAGCCCGAGGTGAACGCGGAGACCGCCTTGTCGGCCAGCCCGCCGGGGATCGACAGCGGCGCCGTCGAGTCGACGAACCGCAGCACCGGCGCGGCCGGCAGGCCGAACCGCACCGGGGTGCCGATCAGGATGCCGTCCGCCCAGGCCAGGTCGTCGAGGGTGGCCTCGGGCACGTCCGCGGTACGGACCCGCAGCTCCCGGGCGGCCTCCTCGGTGCCCGGCACGTAGGTATCGTCCGGCAGGTCCGCGATCCGGCGCAGCCGCACCTCGGCGCCCGCCTTCCCGGCGGCGTCGGCTGCCGCCTCGGCCAGCCTGGCGACATTTCCGGTCGACGAGTAATAGATGACGGCAATGGTGGTCACGGCGGTGAACTCCTCGGGGACGGCGGCGCGTTCCCCCGATCGTTGACCGTGGACCGGCGAGCGGCCAACGGAGTTCCCGGCACTTCGTCAGGTGGCGGCGGACTCCATCAAATACTCGCCGATCACTTCACCGGCCCCGACCTGACATTGACCGGAGGGCTCACTTTTCCGGGCACGAATTGCTCCCTATCCTCGGTCCACGGCCCGTTTGCGGACCGTCGCAGAGCCGAGGAGCAGTGATCCCGCAGTGAAGAAGCCGCCGGCCGCCTCGCCCCGCACCGGAGACCTGCGGCCGTTGATCTCCGAGGGCGTCTCGCCCTGGCTGGACGGGATCCACCGCGGTCTGGCCACCTCGGGCCTGCTCGGCCGGCTGATCGAGCGCAGCGGTCTGCGCGGCGCCACCACCAACCCCGCCCTGCTGGCCGGCCCGCTGCGGCACGATCCGGCCTACGCCGACCAGTTGGCCCGGCTGGCCGGCCACCACGTCTCCGCCGAGGGCTCGGTCTGGGCCGCCACCGTGCACGACCTGCGGCTGGTCTGCGAGGAGTTCCTCGGCGTCTTCCGCACCACCCACGGCCACGACGGCCTGGTCTCCGCCGACCTGGACCCGCGGCTGGCCCACGATCCGGCCGCGACCGTCGCGGAGGCCGTCGAACTGGCCCGCGCGGTGGACCGGCCCAACCTGCTGGTGAAGATCCCGGCCACCCCCGCCGGGCTGGCCGCGATCCGCGACTGCCTGGGCCTGGGGCTCGGCGTGCACGCCACCGGCCTCTACTCGGTGCGGCGCTACGGGCAGGTGGTGGACGCCTACTTCGACGGTCTGGAGCAGGCGCTGGCGGCCGGCCACCGGCTGGCCGGCATCGCCTCGGTGGCCTCGCTGCCGGTCGGCCGGGTCGACCGGGAGATCGACCGTCGGCTCGCCGCGATCCCCGGGCCGGACGCCGCGGCGCTGCGCGGCCTCACCGCCCAGGCCGCGGCCCGGCTGATGTACCGGGCCTACGAGGACCGGCTCGGCGACGGCCGCTGGCGCACCCTGCGCGCCTCCGGGGCCCGCCCGCAGCGGCTGCTGTGGACCGACTCGGCGCTCGGCGGGGCCGCCGCGCAGGCCCGGTACGTGGCCGGTCTGGTGTCCTGGGGCACCGCGCACGCGATGACCCGCCCGGTGCTGGAGGAGGCGGTCCGCAAGCTCCGGCTGGAGGGCGACACCCTGCTCGGCCGACACGAGGCGGCCCGCGCGGTGCTCGACCGGCTGGGCCGGCTCGGCATCGACTACGGCGCGGTGGCCCGGCGGCTGGAGGAGGAGAGCGTCCCCGGGCTGGTCGAGCACTGGCGGCGGCTGCACACCGCCGTCGAGGGCCGCCCGGCCGGCCTGTCCGGCGATCCGGAGCCGGCCCGACTGAGCTGATCACAACGATCACTGACGTGCCGTCACCGCCTTGGCATGTGTCCCCGTCGGGTGCCCGGACCCGTTCTTGACGGGACCAACCGCCCCCGCATACCTTCCGATCAGCAGGCCGTCACGCACTCCTTCGTCCAGGAGGGCCTGGGGGAGGGAAGGTCATGGCGCGACGGTCGGCCGACTCAATCGCGTTCAACGTCCTGGAACTGCTGGCCAGCGAGGCGCCGGCCGCCGAGGTGGCGGAGCTGGTCGAGCAGGCCCGGCGGGGCTGCGAGTCCGCCCGGGAACGGGAGGCGCTCTGCCGGATCGAGCAGCTCGGTCTGTCCATCCGCTCCCAGTCCCAGCGCCGCCGCCGGCGCGAGGCCGGGCTGACCGCGCTCGCCGACACCGCCCGCGACCTGGCCCTGCCGTACGAGCTGGACAGCCTGCTGCGGGTGATCACCCGCCGGGCCCGGCTGCTGCTGGGCGCCGACCTGTCCTGCCTGACCACCACCGAACCGCCCGGCGGCGAGCCGGGGCCGGGGCCGGTGCGGATCCGCACCACCGACGGCACCTGCGGGTCGCTGCGGGCCGGTCTGGCCGTGCCCGACGGCTTCGGCCTGGGCGGCGGCGTACCGGCCGACCCAGGGCCGTTCTGGACCCCGGACTACCTCGCCGACGAGCGGATCCGGCGCAGCCCGGTGGTCGACGCGACGATCCGCGCCGAGGGGCTGCGGGCGGTGATGGCCGTCCCGCTGGGCCACCGCGGCCGTCCGTTCGGCACGCTGTACGTCGCCGAGCGCGCGGTGCGCTACTTCACCACCGACGAGATCTCGCTGATGGCCGCGCTCGGCGACCTCGCCGGGGTGGCGATCGAGAAGGCCCGGCTGCTGGAGCGGGCCTCCCGGGCGCCCGCCGGACCACCGGTCCGGCCGGGCGACCCGGCGGGCCCGGCGGACCGTTCGGACGACGCGAACCGTTCGGACGGCGCGGACCGGGCGGACGACATGGACCGGGCGGACGACACGGACCGGGCGGACCCGGCCGGTGAACTCGCCGAGGTGCACCGGAGCCTGGTCGACCTGGCGCTCTCCGGACGCGACCCGCACGCCCTGGTCCGGGACGCCGGCCGCCGGCTGGACCTGGGCCTGCGGGTGTACGCCAGTGACGGCACCGTGCTCGCCTCGGCCGGCGAGCTGCCCGAGCTCGACGAGCCGACCGTGCTGGCCACCGCCGTCGACACCCACGCGGCCGGGCGTCCGCTCCGGCTGGCCGGACCGCTCTGGGCCGCCCCGGTGCGGGCCGGTTCGACGGACCTCGGCACCCTGCTCGCCCGCCCGTCCGACCGGCGCGCCGAACGGGCCGCGGAGTTCTGCCAGAGCGTCGCGCAGGCCCTCGCGGTCGCCCTGCTGCTGGAGGGCGAGCGGTCGGCCGCCCCGGCCCGCCCGGTCCGCGACGAGCTGCTCGACGAACTGCTCAGCAACCCGCAGCGCCCGCCCCAGCAACTGGCCGCGCGGGCCCACCGGCTGGGCATCGACCTGTCCGCCGAGCACGTCCTGGTGGTCGCCCGGCCCGAGGGCGAGGCCCAGGGCCGGACCGCGACCTGGGCCGGCCTGTACGCCCACCGGATGGGCGGCCTCAAACGGGTGCACAACGGCCGGGCGGTGCTGCTGCTGCCCGGTGCCGATCCGGGCCGGGCCGCCCGGGCGGTCGCCGAGGAGCTCACCCCGCTGCTCGGCCTGCCGGTGACGGTCGGCGCGGCCGGGCCGGTCTGCGACCCGACCTCGGTCCTGCACGGCTACCGCGAGGCGCTGCGCTGCCTGGACGCGATGACCTCGCTGGGCGCCGTCGGCCGCGCCGCCTCCGCTCGCGAACTCGGGTTCGTGGGCGTTCTGTTGGCGGACAACCATGACATCGACGGGTTCATCGAGTCGGCCGTCGGGCCGGTCCTCGACTACGACCGGCAGCGGCTCACCGAGCTGACCCGCACCCTGCAGGCCTGGTTCGAGACCGGCAACAGCCCGACCCACGCGGCGCAGCGGCTGCATGTGCACCCCAACACGGTGGCCCGGCGGCTGGAGCGGATCGGCGAGCTGCTCGGCCCGGACTGGCTGAAGCCCGAGCGCTCCTTCGAGATCCAGCTGGCGCTCAAGCTCTGCCGGGTGCGCCGGGTGCTGCTCGACCGCAACACCCGCAACACCCGGGACGGGCGCGAGGGCCGGGACGGCCGCGACAGCCCCGACACCCTCGACGCCCGGGACGTCCGGGACACCCGGGACCCGAGCGACACCCGCAACGGCCACCCCGGCCCGGGCGGCTGACACCCGCCCGAGGCTCACGGCCGGTCGTCGCCGCGGGCCAGCACCGCCACCGCGTGCGCCGCCGAGGCCAGCGTGATGTGCCGGTGCCAGCCGCCGAACGAGCGCCCGGCGAAGTCCCGCACCCCGACCCGGTCGGCGGTCCGGGTGAAGTCCCGGTCCACCCGATCGGCCAGCCGGGCCAGCCGCACCAGCCCGGCCGGCGGCAGGTCCACCAGGTCGGTGAGCCACAGCTCGGCCGGCCAGCGCCCGCCGACCGTGCCCACCCCGAGCAGCAGCAGGTCCGCGCCGCCGCGCCGCCCCCGGTTCGCCCGGGCGGGACCCGGCCAGGCCGGACGCACCCGCACCGCGGCCACCAGCCCGGCGCGCAGCGCGCCCGCCGCGTCCGACCAGACCACCGGCCGGCGCAGTTCCCGGGCCGCGGTGAGCAGTTGGCAGGCCGGCCCGGGCCCGGCCGGGTGGCCGGGCAGCGGCGCCACCGGCCGCAGCGGGAAGGAGCCGTTCACCCGGACCAGCATCGGCAGCCGCTCGGCCCGCATCCGGCGCACCAGCCGCAGCCCGTCGGCGTCCCGGGCGTCCGCGACCACCGGGCGGGCCGGCAGGCCCCAGCGGGCGGGCAGGCCGAGCACCGCCTCCAGCGCGCAGTCACCGAGGCTCTCCGCGTCCACCTCGTCCGGGATCAGGGCCTGGCTGCGCCGCGGCGCGTCCTCCAGCCAGGTGCGCGGCAGGTGCAACCGCCAGTTGACCGGCCCGCTGAAGCTCTCCGAGGCGGCCCAGACGCCCACCGCCTGCTGGGCGTTGAGCACCTGGCCGAGGGCCGGGATGAAGCGGCGGTCCACGCCCACCGAGTGGTCGCCGGCCTTCGGGACGACCATCGGGCGCAGCACGTAGGCCTGCGGCGGGGCGATCCGGGCGAGGTGCTGGGCCAGCGCCTGGCGGACCGGGCCCCAGTCCCAGGTGGAGCTGGTGATGAAGTGGTGCAGGCTCTGCTCGGCGGCCGGACCGCCGACCACGGTGGCGATGTTGCGGATCGACTTGCGTCCGCTCGCGCCGAGCAGTCCGCGCAGGTACTGGTCCCCCTTACGACGCTGGTCGCTGCGCGGGAGCGAGGCGAACAGCACCGCGCACAGCTCCTTGAGCAGCACCTCATGCGAGGCGTCGAGCAACCGGCCGTCCTCCGGCGGGGCCTGCGGCTCCACCGGCAGGGGTCGGGTGATGGCTGTTCCGCTCATCGGTCCCCCTCGAATCGCGGTGTGGCTGCGCCGTGCTCACGCTAGGGTTCGCGCCCCGTCCCGCTAAGGTGCGCGGCCCACCCGTCCGGCGCGGTCGGTGGTGGCCCGGCCACCGGGGTCCCGCCGACCGGTGCGGGGGTTCCGCATTCCGGTACGGCGGGGCCCGGCGGCCGGGCTCGGTCGGGCACCGGGCCCGGTGCTCAGGCGGTGAAGTCCGCGGCGTGGTCGCGGGCCCACTCGGCGAAGGTCCGGGCCGGGCGGCCGGTGAGCCGCTCCACCGTGTCGGACACCTCGGTGGGGACGCCGTCGGAGCCGGCCCAGTAGCCGACCACCGCGTCCATCACCCAGACCGGCACGATCGGGGCGAGCGCCTCGCGCGCCTCGGCCTCGGTCAGCTCCTCGAACTCCAGCGGCCGTCCGAGCGCCTCGGACAGCGCCGCCAGCTGCTCGCGCTGGGTGATCGAGACCGGGCCGCTGAGGAAGTACGCCTGCCCCTCGTGGCCCGCCCCGGTGAGCACGGCCGCCGCGACCGCGGCGATGTCCTTCTCGTGGATCGCGTCGCTGTGCGACTCCGGGTACGGGAAGCGGATCCGCCCCTCGGCCCGGATCGACTCCGGCCAGCCCCACATCAGGATGTTGGTGGCGAAGTTGTGCGGCCGCAGGAAGGTGTGCGGGATCCCGGAGGCGAGCACCGCCTCCTCGACCGCGCGGTGCATCTCGACGATCGGCTTCTGCACCGGGAAGGACTCCACCACGGTCTGCGAGGAGAGCACCACGACGTGCCGCACGCCCGCCTCCTTCGCCGCGGCGAGGAAGCCGGCCGTGCCCTGCGGGACGGCGTAGAGGAACACCTTCTCCACCCCGGCCAGCGCCGGGGCGTGGGTGTCGGGGTCGGTGAGGTCGAGCACGACGGTCTCGACCTCGGCCGGCGACGTCAGCTTCTCGGGGGTCCGGGCGCCGGCCCGGACGTCGGCGCCGGCCGCCAGCAGGTGTGCCAGCACCTCGGCGCCGACCTGGCCGGTCGCCCCGGTGACGAGGATCTTGCCCATGGGTACGGCTCGCTTTCTGAACGTGGGTCAGGACGATGGGGAGGACGGGGACGTGGTCGTCCCGGCCGGCTTGCGGCGCGGGGCGGAGAACCGCCGGGTGACCGGCGCCTCGACCAACCGGTACAGCACCCAGGAGAGCAGCACGGTCACCGCGATGGCGAGCAACAGCAGGCCGACACCCTCGACGGTGGAGTACATCCGGGTGCCGAGCAGGTCGCGCAGCTCGGTCAGCACGATGAAGTGCAGCAGGTAGAAGGCGAAGGAGATCTCGCCGAGCCAGGTCATCGTCCGGTTGCGGAAGGGGGTGAACCGGCCGTCCCGGTCGGCGATCGCGGTGGCCGCGACCAGCAGCGCGATCGGCAGCACGGTGAGGGCGCGCTGGGCGTACAGGTAGGGCACCCAGCGGGTGGCGGCGTAGCCGGCCACCAGCAGCGCACCGGACCAGACCATGCCGATGTCGCGCCAGCGGCCGGAGCGCACCGCGAGCGCGACCAGGATGCCGAGCGCGAAGTCGACCATCCGCACCGGCGGGAGCACGTAGGCGAACCAGTACTGGGAGACCGAGGCCTGGTAGCCGCCGGGAACGCCCGGGGTGTCGGGCAGCAGCAGGTAGGCGAGGGCGGGGGTGGCGACGACGGCGGCGACCGCCCCGGCTATCCAGTACGGCAGCCGCTCGGGGCGGATCGCGCGCAGCACCCGGTACAGCAGCGGGAAGGAGAGGTAGAAGACCAGCTCGGCGCCGAGCGACCAGCTCGGCGGGTCGACGCTGAAGTAGGTGTTGAAGTCGGGTATCCAGACCTGCACCATCAGCAGGTTGAGCACCGCGGTGCGGACCGGGGTGTAGGCGCCCGCGAACAGCACCAGGGCCAGCGCCCAGGTGACCACGTAGTTCGGGACGATCTTGACCAGGCGCCGCCGCCAGAACCCGGTGGCGGTGTCGCCGGGGCGGGCCGACCAGGTCAGTACGAAGCCGCTGAGCACGAAGAAGAAGGCCACGCCGAGGCCGCCGGCCTGGTCGGCGAGGTCGGTGAAGCGGTACTCGGTGCTGTCGTCGGCGAAGAACCGCAGGGTGGGGATCGGCAGCGCCGCGTGGTAGGCGAAGACCGCGAGGGCGGCGGGGAAGCGCAGGCCGGTCAGGGACGGCAGACGGACGGCGGCTGGGCGCGTCGTGCCCGGTCCGCTCCCGCCGGCGGGTCTCGGTCCCGGCTGGGCGAGGAGTCGGTCGGTGGCCATGGTTCCGTCCTTGGGGTCGGGCGATGGGTGGGGACGGAGGCAGGCCGGCCCCACCCGCAGGCCAAGTAAACTACTCCGTGCAGATGAGAGATTGCACCGATCGGTGTAGCATCTATGTCAGGTCGGGGGACAACCCGTCCCCACCCGGCTTTCCTTCCGAGACAAGGGAGTTGACGAACGATGCCGCGATCCGACGCCGCCCGTGCGCATCTCCCGCAGGATCGGCCCCATGCGTGCAGCGTTCATTCCGCAGCTCGGACCGGCCACCCTCATCCGTCACGGCGAGGTGCCCGAGCCGGCCCCCGGTCCCACCGATGTCCTGGTCGAGGTGACCGCCGTGTCGGTCAACCCGGTCGACACCTTCGTCCGCTCGGGGCTCTTCCCGACCGCACTGCCCTTCCCGTTCGTGATCGGGCGGGACCTCGTGGGCACGGTGGTCCGGGCCGGCCCCGGCGCCCCCGGCTTCACCCCCGGTGACCGGGTCTGGAGCAACAGCCTCGGCCACGGGGGCCGGCAGGGCGCGGCGGCCGAGCGCGCGGCCGTCCCCGCCGACCGGCTCTACCACCTGCCCCCGGACACCGACCCGGCCGAGGCCGTCGCCGTCGTCCACCCCGCGGCCACCGCGTACCTCGCCCTGTTCACCCACGGCGGGCTGCGCACCGGCGAGACCGTGCTGGTCGGCGGCGGGGGCGGCAACGTCGGCGGCGCCCTGATCGTGCTGGCCGCCGAGGCCGGGGCGCGGGTGGTCGCCACCGCGGACCCCGCCGACGCCGGGCACTGCCGGGCCCTCGGTGCCGCCGAGGTGCTCGACTACCGTGCCCCCGACCTGCCCGGCCTGCTCCGCGCCGCCTGCCCCGGCGGCATCGACGTCCACCTCGACACCTCCGGCACCAACGACCTCGCCACCGCCGTCGACCTGCTCGCCCCGCGCGGCCGGATCGTGCTGCTCGCCGGCGCCCGCTCCCACCCCGAACTGCCCGCCGGCCGGCTCTACATGAAGGACGGCTCGATCCGCGGGTTCGTCATCTCGCACGCCACCACCGCCGAGCTCGCCGAGGCCGCGGTCGCCGTCAACCGGCTGCTCGCGGCCGGCCGGCTGCGCCCTCGGGCCCTGGAGATCCATCCGCTGAGCGCCGCCGGCGAGACCCATCAGCGGCTGGAGAAGGGCGAGTTGAACGGCCGACGGGTCGTCCTGACCCCCGGGCCGTGACGGCTCGCCCCGCGTCCCCCGCACCTCCCGCACGCCCGTACACCTGTACGCCCCTGGCCGACGCTCCCCCGACCGCCTCCGAAAGGCTCCCCCATGTCCCCGTCCGCCGGCGCCGAGCAGGCCGCCGGGCCGCGCCGCTCGGGCCTCCTGCTGGCCCTGCTGGCGTTCGCCCAGTTGATCGTCTCGATCGACTACAACATCGTCTACGTGGCGCTCCCGGAGATCGGCAGCGGCCTCGGTTTCTCCGCGCAGACCCTGCAGTGGGTGGTCAGCGCCTACGCGGTCGCCTTCGGCGGCTTCCTGCTCTTCGGCGGCCGGGCCTCCGACCTCTTCGGCCGCCGCCGGATGTTCGTCCTCGGCCTGCTGCTGTACGCCGGCTCCTCGCTGCTCGGCGGCCTGGCCAACGTCCCCGGCCTGCTGGTCGCGGCCCGCGCCCTGCAGGGCCTCGGCGGCGCCTTCCTGTTCCCCGCCACCCTCGCCCTGGTGGTCACCGGCTTCGCCGAGGGCCGCGAGCGCAACCGGGCCCTGTCGGTCTGGGCGGCGGCCGGCGCCAGCGGCATGATCATCGGCTCGCTGGCCGGCGGGGTGCTCACCGAGGCCTTCGGCTGGCAGGCGGTCTTCTACGTCAACGTGCCGCTGGCCGGCGGCGCCGCCCTGCTCGCGCCCCGGCTGATCGCCGCCGACGGCCCGCGCGAGAGCGGGCGCTCCTTCGACCTGCCCGGCGCGCTGACCTCCACCGTCGGCGCCACCCTGGTGGTCTTCACCCTGGTCCAGGCACCCGCCTCCGGCTGGACCTCGCCGCTGGTGCTGACCACCGCCGTGCTCGGCCTCGGCCTGCTCGCCGCCTTCGTGGCGATCGAGTCCCGGGCCGGCGACCCGCTGATGCCGCTGCGGCTCTTCCGCAACCGCAACCTGTCCACCGGCGTGCTCACCACCTTCCTGTTCATGGCGAGCTTCGGCACCCTGCTGTACTTCCTGACCGTCTACTTCCAGACCGTGCACGAGTACAGCGCACTGCGCACCGGCGTCGCCTTCCTGATCCCGATGGCCTGCGGCTTCCTCGGCTCGATGCTGGGCGGCCGGCTCGCCACCCGCTTCGGCGCCCGCAACACGCTGATCGCCTCCTACCTGTTCGGCGCGCTCGGCACCGCCGCGGCGGCGCTGGCCATGGAGCCGGACGGCAGCTACGTCGCCCTGCTGCCCGGCCTGGTGGTGCTCAGCGTCTGCCAGGGCGTCATCTTCACCACGATGTTCGCCGCCTCCTCGACCGGGGTGCACCCCTACGAGCAGGGCATCGCCTCCGGCATCGTCTCCACCGGCCAGCAGGTCGGCAGCGCGGTCGGCCTCGGCGCCCTGGTGGCGATCGCCAACGCCGGCACCGAGGGCCTGACCGGCGAGGCACTGCGCTCGGCCACCACCGACGGCCTGCGCACCGCCGTCCTGGTCGCCACCGGCGGCATCGTCGCCCTGGTCCTGGTCGCGCTCGGCTTCGAACGCGCCCCCCGCCCGGCCGCGGACGCCGTCGACGACGGCGCCGCGAAGAGCCTGGCCTGACCCACCCCGCCCCGCTTCCCGTTCCGCCTTCCGTTCCGCTTCCCCGAGGAGAACCTCCGCCATGCCCATCGTCGAAAGCCCCAGCGCCCGCGTCTCCTACACCGTGGCGGGCTCCGGCCACCCGCCCCTGGTCTTCGTGCACGGCACCGGCTTCGGCGCCGCGGGCACCTTCGGCCACCTCACCGGTGACTTCACCGACGTCCGCACCGTCCTGCTGCCGGACTTCGCCGGCTGCGGCGACACCGAGGACGACGGCCGCGAGCTGACCCCCGAACTGCTCGCCGAGCAGATCGCCGCCGTGATCGAGGCGGCCGGCGACGGCCCCGCCGACGTGGTCGGCTTCTCGCTCGGCTCACTGGTCGCCGCCGCCCTCGCCGCCCTGCGCCCCGAGCTGGTGCGCAGCCTGGTGCTCACCTCCGGCTGGAGCCGCCCGGACGACGCCTACCTGCGCAACCACATGACCACCTGGCAGGCCATCCGCGGCGACGCCGACGCCTTCGGCCGGTTCGGCACCCTGACCGCGTTCAGCCGCGACCACCTCAACTCCCTGGACCACGCCGCGCTCGAAGGCATCATCAAGGGCAACCAGCCCACCGAGGGCGCGCTGCGCCACATCGACCTCAACCTGCGCGCCGACATCCGCCCGCTGCTGCCCCGGATCACCGCCCGCACCCTGGTGATCGGCTGCACCCAGGACGCCACCGTCCCGGTCGGGCTCTCCCGCGAGCTCGCCGACGCCATCACCGGCAGCACCTACGCGGAGATCGACAGCGGTCACGTCGTCGTCTACGAGCAGGGCGCCGAGTGGTCCCGCCTGGTCCGCGACTTCGTCCTCCAGGAGGGCTGAGCACGGCCCCCAAGGACAAGTCCCGCCCCGGGTGATGACACATGATCACCCGGGGCTTAGGGTTCAGACCGTGGACGAACTGACCTTCCGCTCGAAGGACCGGTACCACTGGTCCTGGAATTTCGCCATCTGGTTCGGGATGGCCGCGGCCGTCGCCGGCGCCCGGGTCGTGTACGACCTCGGCACCACGACCCTCCTCTGGATGATCGGCGGCATCGCCGTCCTCTCCGTCCCCCGCCTGCTGGCCCGCACCACGTGGAGCACGGTCGGACCCGCCGGGATCACCATCCACGGCGCCTTCCGCCGGCGCGGCCGGACCTACCCCTGGCAGGACATCCGGTGGATGGAGGTGTACGAGACGGAGAGCCGGTTCGGGCCGTGCCGCATGCTCCAGATCCACTTCGCCAACGGCCGCAGCCGCTTCCTGACCGGGCTCGTCCAGGACCACTCGCACCCCTCCCCCGACTTCGACGAGCAGGTGTGGCGGGTGCGCAACTGGTGGCACCTCAACACCGAGCCGGCCGCCCGGGTGCGACCGCCGAAGAAGTTCCTCGACCTGCCGACCTCCCAGCTGGTCGCCCTGGTGGCCATCGTCGTGATCGGCACCGTCGTCCCCGTGGTCGTGATCCACAAGTGGTGACGCCGTCCGGGTCCGGGCACGGGGCACCGGACGCAGGCGACCTGGTCTTCCGCGGGCGGGACCGCTACCGCCCGTCCCCCGCACACCTGGCCCTGGCGCTCCTCGTCCCGGCCGTCGAGGCCGCCGCCACCATCCGCGGCCTCGGCCTCACCGGCGCCCTGTGGCTCGCCGGCGGCAGCCTCGCCTTCATCGGCCTCGGCCTGGCGCTCGCCCGGCGGAGCTTCAGCGCGGTCGAGCCCGGGGGCATCACCGTCTGCTGGGGCTTCGGGCGCGGACGCACCCACCCCTGGCAGGAGATCCGCTGGATCGACGTGCGGACCACCAAGGCCGAGGGCGGGACCGCGTCCCAGGTGCGGATGTTCCTCGCCGACGGCCGGCGCCGCGCGCTCCCCGGGCTGGCGGACAGCCCCCTCCACCCCTCCCCGGACTTCGAGGAGCAGTACCGCCGCATCCTCGCCCGGTGGGAGCTGAGCACCGAGGAGTCCGGCCGGGTCCGGCCCCGGAGGCAGCTGCGGGACCGGATCTCGCCCACGGTGGCCGGCTACCTCATCGCGCTCGTCCTCGTCCCGCTCGGCATGCTGGTCCTCTTCCTGATGAGGTGAGCCCGGGCCGCTCCTCACGCACCGCGGCCACCCCGCTCCGGACGGTGCCGACGGCGTCCCGGGCCGCCGTTGGCAGCGGACCGGCGTCCCCTGTGACACTGGAGTCGCTCGAAAACCGAGGTGCGCCCGACCGCATCTCCTTGCGAACCTAGAGGGATGCCCGCCGTGAGTTCTCCCGCAGTCCAGTCCGCCGCCGAGTCCGCCCGGGGCGAGGGGCCCGGAATCGGCGAGCTGGCCGCACGCCTGCCCGAGCTGACCCTGCGCGACCAGGTGCGGATCGGCCGCCGGCTGGACGGCGCGCGCCGGGTCCGCAAACCCGAGGCGCGCGCGAAGATCGCCGCCGAGATCGCCGCCGACGTCGCCAGGGCCGAGCTGGTGGTCGAGCGCCGCCGCGCCGCCGTGCCCGCCATCGACTATCCCGCCGAGCTGCCGGTCAGCCAGAAGAAGGACGAGATCCTCGAAGCCGTCCGCGATCACCAGGTGGTGATCGTCGCGGGCGAGACCGGCTCCGGCAAGACCACCCAGATCCCCAAGATCTGCCTGGAGCTGGGCCGTGGCGTGCGCGGTCTGGTCGGCCACACCCAGCCCCGCCGGATCGCCGCCCGCACGGTGGCCGAGCGGGTCGCCGAGGAACTGCGCAGCCCGCTCGGCGAGGCGGTCGGCTGGAAGGTCCGGTTCACCGACCAGGTCGGCCCGGACACCCTGGTCAAGCTGATGACCGACGGCATCCTGCTCGCCGAGATCCAGACCGACCGCGAGCTGCGCCAGTACGACACCCTGATCATCGACGAGGCCCATGAGCGCAGCCTCAACATCGACTTCCTGCTCGGCTACCTCAAGCAGCTGCTGCCCCGCCGCCCCGACCTCAAGGTGATCATCACCTCGGCGACCATCGACCCGGACCGGTTCTCCCGGCACTTCGAGGACGCCCCGATCGTCGAGGTCTCCGGCCGCACCTACCCGGTCGAGGTCCGCTACCGCCCGGTCGTGGACGAGGGCGACGAGGACGGCGACGCCGACGAGGCCGACCGCGACCGCGACCAGATCCAGGCGATCTGCGACGCCGCCGAGGAGCTCCAGGCCGAGGGCCCGGGCGACATCCTGGTCTTCCTCTCCGGCGAGCGCGAGATCCGGGACACCGCCGACGCGCTCACCAAGCTCAAGCTCAAGAGCACCGAGATCCTGCCGCTCTACGCCCGGCTGAGCTCCGCCGAGCAGCACAAGGTCTTCCAGCGCTCGCACTCCCGCCGGATCGTGCTGGCCACCAACGTCGCCGAGACCAGCCTCACCGTCCCCGGCATCAAGTACGTGATCGACCCCGGCACCGCCCGGATCTCCCGCTACAGCCACCGCACCAAGGTCCAGCGGCTGCCGATCGAGGCGATCAGCCAGGCCAGCGCCAACCAGCGCAAGGGCCGCTGCGGCCGTACCTCGGACGGCATCTGCATCCGGCTCTACTCGGAGGAGGACTTCCTCTCCCGCCCCGAGTTCACCGACGCCGAGATCCTGCGCACCAACCTGGCCTCGGTCATCCTCCAGATGACCGCCGCCGGCCTCGGCGACATCGCCGCCTTCCCGTTCCTGGACCCGCCGGACTCCCGCAACATCAAGGACGGCATCAGCCTCCTGCACGAGCTCGGCGCGCTCGACCCGGAGGAGAAGGACGTCCGCAAGCGGCTCACCCCGCTCGGCCGCAAGCTGTCCCAGCTCCCGGTGGACCCGCGGATGGCCCGGATGGTCCTGGAGGCGGACCGCAACGGCTGCGTGCGCGACGTCATGGTGATCGCCGCCGCGCTCTCCATCCAGGACCCGCGCGAGCGCCCCGCCGAGAAGCGCCAGGCCGCCGACGAGCGGCACCGCCGCTTCACCTCGGAGACCTCCGACTTCCTCGCCTTCCTGTCGATGTGGCGCTACGTGCGGGAGCAGCAGCGCGAGCTGTCCTCCTCCGCGTTCCGCCGGATGTGCAAGGCCGAGTTCCTCAACTACCTGCGGATACGGGAGTGGCAGGACATCTACTCCCAGCTGCGCACGGTCGCCAAGCAGCTCGGCGTCACCATCGAGGAGGCGCACGACGACGCCGAGCCGGACGCCGACCGGATCCACCAGTCGCTGCTGGCCGGCCTGCTCTCGCACATCGGCCTGTTCGACGTGGAGAAGCGCGAGTACGGCGGCGCGCGCGGCGCCCGGTTCGCGGTCTTCCCCGGCTCCGGCCTGTTCAAGAAGCCGCCGCGCTGGGTGATGTCCGCCGAGCTGGTGGAGACCTCCCGGCTCTGGGCCCGGATCAACGCGAAGATCGAGCCGGAGTGGGTCGAGCCGCTGGCCGGCCACCTGGTGAAGCGCAACTACAGCGAGCCGCACTGGGAGAAGAAGTCCGGGGCCGTCCTGGCGTACGAGAAGGTCACCCTCTACGGGGTGCCGGTGGTCGCGCAGCGGAAGGTCAACTACGGCCGGATCGACCCGGAGCTCTGTCGCGAGCTGTTCATCCGCAACGCCCTGGTCGAGGGCGACTGGGAGACCCACCACCGCTTCTTCGCCGAGAACCGCAAGCTGCTCAGCGAGGTCGAGGAGCTGGAGAACCGGGCCCGCCGCCGGGACATCCTGGTCGACGACCAGACCCTGTTCGAGTTCTACGACGGCCGGCTGCCCGACGACATCGTCTCCACCCGGCACTTCGACTCCTGGTGGAAGCAGGCCCGCCGGGACCAGCCCGACCTGCTCAACTTCGAGAAGTCGATGCTGATCAACGACGCCGCCGACGGCGTCACCGAGGCCGACTACCCGGACCACTGGCAGCAGGGCAAGCTCCGCTTCCAGCTGACCTACCAGTTCGAACCGGGCAGCGACGCGGACGGCGTGACCGTGCACATCCCGCTGCCGGTGCTCAACCAGGTCACCGCGGAGGGCTTCGACTGGCAGATCCCGGGCCTGCGCGAGGAGCTGGTCACCGCCTGGATCAAGGCGCTGCCCAAGGCGGTGCGGCGCAACTTCGTGCCCGCCCCGGACTTCGCCCGCGCCGCGCTGCGCGACCTGAGGAACCACCAGGAGCGCCAGGAACCGCTGCTGCCGGCCCTGGAGCACGCCCTGAAGCGCCTGACGGCGGTCACCGTACCGCCGGAGGCCTGGGACGAGGAACGGGTCCCGGAGCACCTCAAGGTGACCTTCCGGGTGGTGGACGGCCGCAAGAAGCTCGCCGAGTCCAAGGACCTGGAGGAGCTGCGGCAGCGGCTCAACCCGAAGCTGAAGGAGACGCTCTCCTCGGCCGCCTCCGGCCGGGGCATCGAGCGGTCCGGCCTGACCGGCTGGCCGGAGGGGCTGCCGGTGCTGCAGCGCACCTTCGAGCAGCGTTCCCGCGGCCACTCGCTGCGCGCCTACCCGGCACTGGTGGACGAGCGGGAGACGGTCGGCATCCGGCTGTTCGACACCCCGCAGGCGCAGGAGCAGGCGATGTGGGAGGGCACCCGGCGGCTGCTGATGCTCTCCACCACCTCGCCCGCCAAGTCGATCCAGGGCCGGCTGGGCAACCAGGCCAAGCTCGCGCTGTCGTACAACCCGCACGGCTCGATCCCGGCGCTCTTCGAGGACGTGGTGGCCTGCGCCGCCGACCGGCTGATGACGCTGGCCGGCGGACCGGCCTGGGACGAGGCGGCGTTCGGCGTGCTGCGCGACAAGGTCCGGGCCGATCTGTACGACCTCTCGGCGGACACCACGCTGAAGACGGCCACCGCACTGATCGCCTTCCACAAGGCGTCGACCCGGCTGAAGTCGGTGAGCAGCCCGGTGCTGCTGAACGCGGTGAACGACATCCGGCTGCACCTGGCCTCGCTGGTGCACCCGGGCTTCGTCACCGAGACCGGCTGGCAGCGGCTGCCGGACCTCAAGCGCTACCTGCTGGCGGTGGACCGCCGGCTGGAGGCGCTGCCCAACCACCCGCAGCGGGACGCCCAGCAGCTGCTGAAGGTCCAGCAGGTCCAGCAGGCCTACGGGGAGCTGCTGGCGGCCGTCCCGGCCGGGCGGGAGCCCTCCCCGGAGGTGCGGGCGATCCGCTGGATGATCGAGGAGCTGCGGGTCAGCTTCTTCGCCCAGGGGCTGGGCACGCCGTCGCCGGTCTCGGAGAAGCGGATCACCAAGGCGATGGAGGCGGCCAGGGCCACGCTCTGAGCTGCGCCGGGGGCCCTCGGGAGCCGGTTCGGAGCCGGTTCGACCTGGGGGCCCCACATGGGCTACGATCTGTCTTGTTCGCAGCGCGGCCGACAAGGACAAGCGGAGCGGACGGATCAGGAACACTCTGGTCCCGTGGAGCAGTTGGTTAGCTCGCCACCCTGTCAAGGTGGAGGTCGCGGGTTCAAGTCCCGTCGGGATCGCCGTAGTCGAGAGGCCCGGAACCGTTTGGTTCCGGGCCTCTCGCGTTTGCCGGGCCGGCTCTTTTACCCGGACTAGGTCTAGACCACAAGTGACTATGCGTGTGATGGTCGTCACCCGACATTCCCGGGAACCGGCCGTTCGGGCACCCTTCCCAGAAGGGGCTAATTTAATATGTAAAATTGTACTGCTATTCACAGTAAATCCCCCCCACCTCTTCTCCCTCAAATCGTTATCCGGAGTTCAACATTCCGGATGGATCGCACGAGCACGAGAGTGCTGTGGACGAACTGCACCCGGGGCGCGCCGGAACAAACAAAGGGGCCGCTTACCGGACCCGGCGGAGTCCGGTAAGCAGCCCCTTCGAAAGAGCCTTGAGCGTTCGGCCGGTCAGGCCTCGGTGCGCTGCGCCGGAATACCGGCCAGCAGGGCGCGCACCTCCGCCTCACGGTAACGGCGATGGCCGCCCAGTGTGCGGATCGACGTGAGCTTGCCGGCCTTAGCCCAGCGGGTCACGGTCTTGGGATCCACACGGAACATGGTGGCGACCTCTGCCGGAGTCAGCAGGGGCTCGGCATCGGGGGTACGAGCGGTCATGAGCGGCCTCCTCGGGAGAACCGAACCAGGGCGGTTCTATCCTTCAAATTCTGCACCTTGGCCCGCGATGCCCGAAATGGCATAGACGGGCCGAGTCGGTTATAGGACGAACGGCTTGTCCTGGTGTCTACAACTACACCATCCGTCCAGCCCTATCGACCAAACCGCCAAAATTGACCCCTCACGGGTTCAAGGCCGACGGATCGCGATGGACCACCCCATAACGGGCGGTCACCTAATAGTGACATTCGGTTACGAGGGGACCAGACCCTCCGTTTCCCCGCAAAGCGCGCATCGACTCCAGAACCACCCAAAAGTGGGCGCGCTCACGTGAAGTTGGGCTGGTTGTCCCATTTTTGCACATAGGGGTGAGTTCGCGTCAACAGTGAGTAGTGTCACGTTCGACAGGTATTGACCCGAACCGGGACCTTGGTCATATGGGTCAGGCCGTAAGACTCTTACAGTCTTACAAGTACCACCGACACCCGCCCCGGCCAGCGATGACGCCCCCTCAGCCCGGCCCGGCCGCACCCGGGCCCGTCCCGCTCAGTTCGCGTGGCGCAGCGCCAGCACCCGCCGCCAGCGCGTCGTCAGCGCCTCGTACGCGCGCAGCGCCTCCGCCGAGTCCCCCGCCCGCAGCGCCCGCAGCCCGTCCTCCAGTTCCCCGGCCGAACGGTCCGCCGACAGCCTGTCCGGCCCCAGCAGATGCACCAGCCCCCCGTAGTCCAGCTCCACCAGCGACCGCGGATGGAACTCCTCCAGCCACCGCCCGATCTGCTCCGCCCCCCGCACCAGCTCCCCTTCCGGCGACGCCTCGCGCAACGCCCGGTACGCCCGGGCCACCCGGCGGCGCGCCTGCGCCATCGGCGTCAGGTAGAACAACGCCGACGCCCGGTCCCCCCGGACTCCTTCCCCTCCCTTCTCCCCCGCCACTGAGGGAACGAAGCATCGATCTTCGTCCCCGAACGGCAGGAACCACCGCACCGGCACCTCCCACCGGCTGGTGAGGATCCACGGCCGGGCGTCCGGGTGCTCCGCCCGCCAGCGCTCCCGGTCCGCCTCCGCCTCCGCCCGGGTGGCCGGCGGCAGCGCGGTGTCCAGCAGCGCCACCGGCGCCCCGGCCCGCAGCTCCTCCAGCGCCTGCCAGTTGCGCAGCCTGGTCGCCCACGGGCAGATGTACAGCACCTCGTCCACCAGCCGGACGAAGGCCCGCTCGCTCTCCCGCTCCGGCAGCGCCCGGGGGGTGCGGCCGACCAGTTCGGCCAGGGCCGTGCGCTGCTCCGCCAGCGCCGCCGCGGCCACCGAGCGGCCCGCCTCCGGCGCGTCCGGGCCGTGCTCCGCCGCGAAGGCCTGCCAGTGCGCCCGGTCGGGCTCCGGGTAGGCGGCGAGCGGCTCGTAGACCCGCAGGTGCGCGGCGTAGGGCGGCAGCACGGAGGTACGGACGACGGTCACGTCCTGCATCGTCGCACGCACCCCCCGCCGACCGGGAGTGTCCGGCGGCGGGTGCCCGCCGGCGGCCCCGTTCGCGGACACACCCCCGGGGCACGAACGGGCTGCTGACGGCCTCCCCGTCTCACCCCTCGGACAACCGGGACGAGCTTCGCCAAGGGGGCGGATCGGCGGCGCCCCCGCGACTACGCTTCGCCCTAGGCGCCCGCACCACAGCAAGCGGGCCTCGGAATACTGGAGTCACCACCGTGACCGACGTACAGACCGCCGCCCCGACCCACCCCGTACCCGGCGTGCTCGGCAGGATCTTCGGCAACTCCCAGGACGGCGCCACCGGCGACGGCCACGAGCAGGTCGTCCTGTGCCACGACCGCTCCTCGGGGCTGAAGGCGATCATCGCCATCCACTCCACCGCGCTGGGCCCGGCCCTCGGCGGCACCCGCTTCTTCCCGTACGCCTCCGAGGAGGCGGCGCTGGAGGACGCGCTCAACCTCTCCCGCGGCATGTCCTACAAGAACGCGCTGGCCGGCCTCGACCTCGGCGGCGGCAAGGCCGTCATCATCGGCGACCCGGCCAAGGACAAGAACGAGGCGATGCTCCGGGCCTACGGCCGCTTCGTCGAGTCGCTGCGCGGCCGCTACATCACCGCCTGCGACGTGGGCACCTACGTCCAGGACATGGACGTCGTGGCGCGCGAGACGGAGTTCGTCACCGGCCGCTCGCCCGAGCACGGCGGCGCCGGCGACTCGTCCATCCTGACCGCCTTCGGCGTCTTCCAGGGCATGCGCGCCTCCGCCCAGGCCCGCTGGGGCCAGCCGACCCTGCGCGGCAAGCGGGTCGGCGTGGCCGGCGTCGGCAAGGTCGGCCACTACCTGGTCGGCCACCTGGTCGCGGACGGCGCCACCGTCGTCGTCACCGACGTCTCGGAGGCGGCCGTCAACCGCGTGCGGGCCGCCCACCCGGACGTGGAGGTCGTCGCCGACACCGCCGCGCTGCTCCGGGCCAAGCTGGACGTCTACGCCCCCTGCGCGCTCGGTGGCGCCCTCACCGACGACACGGTGGCCGCGCTGGGCGAGTCCGGCACCGCCATCGTCTGCGGCGCCGCCAACAACCAGCTGGCCCACCCGGGCGTCGAGAAGGACCTCGCCGACCGCGGCCTGCTCTACGCCCCGGACTACCTGGTGAACTCCGGCGGCGTCATCCAGGTCGCCGACGAGATCGACGGCTTCAACTTCGAGCGCGCCAAGAACAAGGCGACGAAGATCTTCGACACCACCCTGGAGATCTTCACCCGGGCCGCCGCCGACGGCGTGCCGCCGGCCGTCGCCGCCGACCGCCTCGCGGAGAAGCGGATGCGCGAGATCAGCGCGCTGCGCTCGGTGCTGCTGCCGGGCGCCCGCCGGGGCTGATCCCGGTCCGGCCGGGCCCGGCTCGACCGGTGCCCGCCCGGCACCCGACCGGTGATGCGCGGGGGACGTCCACGTCCGTCCCCCGCGCATCACAATGTGGAACCGGATTCTCGATTCTGCGCCCGATCGGGTGATCCAAGGTCCCCCTTGGGGGGATAATCGACGAGGAAACAACGGACCTGAGACACCTCCGGACAGCGTGCAGAAAGCCGCAAAACCTCCCCTGACCTGGGACGACCTGGTCGCGGGTGCGGCTGGTGCGCGCCACGTCACACTGACGACGTACCGTCCAGCGGCAGAAACAGGTACCGTTAATGCTCCAAGGGACGGTTCTCCCCATTCGGGCAGGCCGCTCTTGATCATGAACACGTGTCAGACTCGGGGCCGTGAGCCCCATCGTTGAGGGGGTCGACCCATGGGGCGCGGCCGGGCCAAGGCCAAGCAGACGAAGGTCGCCCGCGAGCTGAAGTACAACAGCGGCGGGTTCGACGCCAATCGTCTCTCCAGCGAGCTGGGCGTATCGCCCTCCACCTCCCCGATCGAGCCGGAGCCGATCGAAGAGGACGAGGACGACGACCCGTACGCGGAGTACGCGGCTCGTTACGCCGATGACGGCGAGGACGACGACACCGAGTCGGGTACCGGGCCCTCGCAGGCCCGCCGTCGCGCGTAGTCTCCCAGTCCGAGTCTGACCAGACCGGCCTCGGTGCCCAGTGCACCGGGCCGGTTTTCGGCGTTCCCGCACCCGCGGACCCGCCCCCGGGCGCCGGGGCACTCGGGCAGCGGACGCGGAAGGCCCCTCCGGCAGCGCCGGAGGGGCCTTCCGCGCACCGGCCGGGCTCAGCCCGCCGTGAAGCCCTCGTAGGCGTTGTAGAGGGCCGCGCCGTCCTCGTGCTCGGCGGTGCGGTCGACGATGTCGCCCAGCACCCAGGACTCCACGCCGCGGTCCTCCAGGACCGCCAGCACGGTGTCCACCGAGTGCGGCGGGACGACCGCGACCATGCCGACGCCCATGTTGAGCGTCTTCTCGATCTCCAGGGTGGCCACCTTGCCGACCTCCGCGACGGTCCGGAAGACCGGCAGCGGGGTCCAGGTGCCACGGTCCAGGCGGGCGTGCAGGCCGTCCGGGATCACCCGGGCCAGGTTGGCCGCCAGGCCGCCGCCGGTGACGTGCGAGAAGGCGTGCACCTCGGTGGCCCGGATCAGCGCCAGGCAGTCCAGCGAGTAGATCCGGGTCGGCTCCAGCAGCTCCTCGCCGAGGGTGCGGCCGAACTCCTCGACCTTGCGGTCCAACTTCCAGCCGGCCTGGTTCAGCAGCACGTGGCGGACCAGCGAGTAGCCGTTGGAGTGCAAGCCGGAGGCGGCCATCGCGATCACCACGTCGCCGGCCCGGACCCGCTCGGCGCCCAGCAGCGCGTCCGCCTCGACCACACCGGTGCCGGCGCCCGCGACGTCGTACTCGTCCGGGCCGAGCAGGCCCGGGTGCTCGGCGGTCTCGCCGCCGACCAGGGCGCAGCCGGCCAGCGCGCAGCCCTCGGCGATGCCCTTGACGATCGCGGCGACCCGCTCCGGGACGACCTTGCCGACGCAGATGTAGTCGGTCATGAACAGCGGCTCGGCGCCGCACACCACGATGTCGTCGACGACCATGCCGACCAGGTCGTGGCCGATGGTGTCGTGCTTGTCCATGGCGGCCGCGATGGCCACCTTGGTCCCCACGCCGTCGGTGGCCGAGGCCAGCAGCGGCCGCTCGTAGTTCTTGAACGCGGAGACGTCGAAGAGGCCGGCGAAGCCGCCGAGACCGCCGACCACCTCGGGGCGGTTGGCCTTCTTCACCCACTGCTTCATGAGCTCGACGGCGCGGTCGCCCGCCTCGATGTCGACACCGGCGGCGGCGTAGGTGGCGCCGTTCTGGTTGGAGCTGGTCACTGCGGCCCTTTCGGGTCTGTGGTGGGGGTTGGAACAGCGGTGGGGCCCCGGTTCGCGGGACCCCACCGTGGGCTCGTTACGGGCGGCGCAGCGCGTCGGCCGCGCCCGCCCCGCCGAGCAGCGACTGGACGCCGTCCAGGTCGCTGCCGCTGGTCGGCTTGCCGCGGACCGCGGGGGTCTGCTGGCCGCCCTTGATCTCGGCCTCCAGCAGGAGCTTGCCGAGCAGCGCCGGGTCCGGCAGCTCCATCGGGTACTCACCGTCGAAGCAGGCCCGGCAGAGCCGGTCCTTCGGCTGCTTGGTGGCCTCGATCATGCCGTCGATCGAGATGTAGGAGAGCGAGTCCGCGCCGAGGGTGCGGCCGATCTCCTCGATGGTCATGCCGTTGGCGATCAGCTCCGCGCGGGTGGCGAAGTCGATGCCGAAGAAGCACGGCCACTTCACCGGCGGCGAGGAGATCCGGATGTGGACCTCGGCGGCGCCGGCCTCGCGGAGCATCTTCACCAGGGCGCGCTGGGTGTTGCCGCGGACGATCGAGTCGTCGACCACGACCAGGCGCTTGCCCCGGATGACCTCGCGCAGCGGGTTGAGCTTCAGCCGGATGCCGAGCTGGCGGATGGTCTGGCTGGGCTGGATGAAGGTGCGGCCCACGTAGGCGTTCTTCACCAGGCCGGAGCCGTAGGGGATGCCGCTGGCCTCGGCGTACCCGATCGCGGCCGGGGTGCCGGACTCGGGCGTCGCTATCACCAGGTCGGCCTCGACCGGGGCCTCCTTCGCCAGCCGGCGGCCCATCTCCACGCGGGAGAGGTGGACGTTGCGGCCGGCGATGGTGGTGTCCGGGCGGGCGAGGTAGACGTACTCGAAGACGCAGCCCTTGGGCTTCGCCTCGGCGAACCGGGAGGTGCGCATGCCGTTCTCGTCGATGGCGATGAGCTCGCCCGGCTCGACCTCGCGGATGAAGGAGGCGCCGCAGATGTCCAGCGCCGCGGTCTCGGAGGCGACCACCCAGCCGCGCTCCAGCCGGCCCAGCACCAGCGGGCGGATGCCCTGCGGGTCACGGGCGGCGTAGAGCGTGTTCTCGTCCATGAAGACGAGCGAGAAGGCGCCCTTGACCTTGGGCAGGACGACCTTGGCGGTCTCCTCGATGGAGAGCTCCGGGTGGCCGGCGAGCAGCGCCGTCACCAGGTCGGTGTCGTTGGTCGCGGCCGTCCTCCCGGAGCGGGAGACGTGCTCCTCGCCGGGGAGTTCGGCGACCATCGCCGCCAGTTCGGCGGTGTTCACCAGGTTTCCGTTGTGACCGAGGGCCAGCGAGCCGTGCACGGTCGCCCGGAAGGTCGGCTGGGCGTTCTCCCAGACCGAGGAACCGGTGGTCGAGTAGCGGGCGTGTCCGACGGCGATATGCCCGTGCAACGACCCCAGCGAGGCCTCGTCGAAGACCTGGGAGACGAGTCCCATGTCCTTGAAGACGAGAATCTGGGAGCCGTTGCTCACTGCGATGCCCGCGGATTCCTGACCGCGGTGCTGCAGGGCGTAAAGGCCGAAGAACGTGAGCTTGGCGACCTCCTCGCCGGGAGCCCAGACACCGAAGACGCCGCAAGCGTCCTGGGGGCCTTTCTCACCGGGAAGAAGATCGTGGTTGAGTCTTCCGTCACCACGTGGCACGCCTTCGAGTCTAGGCCAGCCGATCCGGCCCTCCGGCACCCGGGCGACCGGAGCTGACCGGGCGTGGGCCAGTAACGCGCGTAGACAAAACCCCTTACCGGAGGCGGGTTTGCACCTCCGGGAGTGGACGGCGAACCCGCCCGGCCTTGCGGCCCGCGCCCGTTGGCGCGTTCCGGGCGGGTCCGGCGCTTCGCCCGGCGTTCGTCCGCCGTTCGTCCAACGTGAGCCTGCTCACCCGGGGGCACCGTCGGCGCGGGGCGCCGGCGCGGCGGGCAGCAGCAGGCCCCAGCACCCCGGGTGGACCGTCCAGGTGCGGGCCCGGACCGGCCCGACCGGGCGGCCGTCCGCCAGGTAGCCGAAGCCGCGGCCGGCCACCGAGACGCTGGCCGCCTTCGCCCGGAGCAGGGCGCCGGGGGCGCGGACCACGATCTCCATCACGCCCTCGCCGACCGCCTCGCCGGCCGGCAGGGTCACCTGGACCACCCGGACCGGCCGGTGCACGTCGGCGAGCAGCCGGCCGTCCGCCTCGACCCGCAGCCGCGAGCTCTGCTCCCCCGCGCCCGGCTCGCCCCGGCCCGGGCGTCCGGTCCGCCCGGCCCGATCCGGCGTGAGCACGGTCCCCTGCTCGGCCGCAGCCAATTTCGCCCATAGCGAACGCCAGCCACTCGGACGGCCCACCGGCCGCCGCGACCCGCTTCCCGAGATCCGCACCCCGCCGAGCGCCACCCCGCCACCGTCGTCGACCAACAGGTCCAGCTTCCGCGGCGCCCCCGCCAGCACCGCCCGCGCCGCCGCCACCGGGGCCGCCGGAACGCCCAGTCCGCGGGCCGCCGCCACCTCCTCCGGCTGGCCGACCGGCACCAGGCCCACCGGGTCCGTCCCCAGCTCACGTTGGCGGTAGAGCGCCTGGAGCACCCGCTGGAGGGCGAGATCGGAACCGATCACCACCGGTCGCCGCCGGCCGCGGTGCGAAAGCACCCGGTCGAGCTCGGAAGGCGTCTCCGGACAGGCCACCTTGACGTCCGTCCCACCGGAGAGAACGTCCTTCGCGATCCGCACCGACTCGCCGTCGGACTGCCGGGCCGCCGGGTCGAGGAGCAGGAGAAGCGGCTCCGGGCCGCCGGTTGCGGGCGTGGACAGGGACGACACAACCGGTCCTTCCTCAGGTAATCTCTCGGTGCAAGAGCCCCTTGCGCTATTGCGCCAGGGGCTTCGTCTATCTCGGGGCAGACTGCGGCCTACGCAGGATGCCCCAACCGGAAGGGGTGTACGCCTGTGCCGGCACTCGTGCTCGTTGGCGCTCAGTGGGGAGACGAGGGCAAGGGGAAGGCGACCGACCTCCTCGGCGGCTCCGTCGACTACGTCGTCCGTTACCAGGGCGGCAACAACGCCGGTCACACGGTGGTCATCGGCGACCAGAAGTACGCGCTGCACCTGCTGCCTTCCGGCATCCTCAGCCCGAATGTGACGCCGGTGATCGGCAACGGCGTCGTCATCGACCCGGGCGTGCTGCTCTCCGAGCTCAACGGCCTGAACGAGCGCGGCATCGACACCTCCAAGCTGCTGGTCTCGGGCAACGCCCACCTGATCACGCCGTACCACCGCACCCTGGACAAGGTCACCGAGCGCTTCCTCGGCAAGCGCCGGATCGGCACCACCGGCCGCGGCATCGGCCCGACCTACGCGGACAAGATCAACCGCGTCGGCATCCGGGTCCAGGACCTCTTCGACGAGTCGATCCTGCGCCAGAAGATCGAGGCGGCGCTGCACGACAAGAACCAGCTGCTGGTCAAGCTGTACAACCGCCGCGCCATCCCCGCCGACCTGGTGCTGGAGGAGTACCTGGGCTACGCGGACAAGATCAAGCCGTTCCTGGCCGACACCACCCTGGTGCTCGACGAGGCGCTGAAGGCCGGCAAGGTCGTCCTGCTGGAGGGCGGCCAGGGCACCCTGCTCGACGTCGACCACGGTACGTACCCGTTCGTCACCTCCAGCAACCCGACCTCGGGCGGCGCCTGCACCGGCTCCGGCATCGGCCCCACCAAGATCGACCGGGTCATCGGCATCCTGAAGGCCTACACCACCCGCGTCGGCTCCGGCCCGTTCCCGACCGAGCTGCTCGACGAGGACGGCGAGGCGCTGCGCCGCATCGGCGGCGAGCGCGGTGTCACCACCGGCCGCGACCGCCGCTGCGGCTGGTTCGACGCGGTGATCGCGCGCTACGCGACCCGGGTCAACGGCCTCACCGACTTCTTCCTCACCAAGCTCGACGTGCTCACCGGCTGGGAGCAGATCCCGGTCTGCGTGGCGTACGAGATCGACGGGCAGCGGGTCGAGGAGCTGCCGTACAACCAGTCCGACTTCCACCACGCCAAGCCGATCTACGAGACGCTGCCGGGCTGGAGCGAGGACATCAGCAAGGCGAAGACCTTCGCCGAGCTGCCGAAGAACGCCCAGGCGTACGTGAAGGCGCTGGAGGAGATGTCGGGCGCCCCGATCTCGGCCATCGGCGTCGGCCCGGGCCGCGACGAGACGATCCAGATCAACTCGTTCCTGTAGGCCGGGCCCTCCCGGGGAGGCCCTGCGGACCACTCGGTCCGCAGGGCCTCTTCCTTTGCCCCCGAATCATTGAACTAGCACAAAAATTGATTGCCTCTAGTGCATTGTTTGGCTACCGTTCCGGGTCATGACCGCGAAGCTGCCCGTCCCCGTCGTCCTCACCGGCCGCCACGTCCGTCTGGAGCCGCTGGAGCGCCGCCACCTGTCCGACCTGTGGGACACCGTCGGCCCGGACCCGGAGGTGTGGCGGTGGATCCCGTTCGCCCCGCCGGCGTCGGAGGAGGAGCTCGGCGCGATCCTCGACTTCCGGCTCGCCGAGGCGGCGGCCGGGAGGGCCGTGAAGTTCGCCGTGATCGAGCTCGCGTCCGGCCGGGCCGTCGGCATCACCGGCTACTACGCGTTCAGCGCCGAGGACGAGCTCGTCGAGATCGGCGGCACCTGGTACGCCCGGTCGGTCTGGCGCACCGCCGTCAACACCGAGGCGAAGCTGCTGCTGCTCGTCCACGCGTTCGACGAGTTGGGCATGGGCCGGGTGTTCTGGAAGACCGACGCGCTCAACGACCGTTCGCGCCAAGCGATCCAGCGGCTGGGCGCCCGGTTCGAGGGTGTGCACCGCCGCGACAAGCGGCGCGCCAACGGCGTCTGGCGGGACACCGCCCACTTCGGGATGCTGCGCGACGAGTGGCCGGCCGCCCGCGCCCGCCTGGAGCGGCGGCTCGCCGCCGGCTGACCGCTATTTCTCCTTGCGGGGCGCCAAGTCCCGTTTGCCCGACCGCCGTTCCCGTGGCTGACGGGTCGCGATGATCTGCGCGACCACCCCGACGAAGACCACCGACACCAGCAGGCCCGTCAGCAACACCACGGCCATCAGCGATCGACCGCCGCCACGGCCCGGACCGCCTCGCCGCACACCCCGATGAGTTCCACACCCCAGTCATCGGCCAAAGCGGCGACGAGGTCAAGCCCTCGCGCACGAGTTCGAGCCGAGTCCGGCCCGACGGCACCGCGCGGCCACCCGCGGCGCGACCCGTCGGGCTCGGCCCCGGTCCCCGGTGGAAGCAACATCGACTGTCTCCAGTCCAGTTGAGGGGTGGGGCCCGGCTGCCGGCGCAGACCGGCCCCGTGGCGACGACGCTAGGGTTTCAGGGGCAACAGTTGCTACTGCGTCTGGCGCACTTCACCCTATCGAGCGACACGGTGGACCCGGTGTCCACGGGGCGGCAAACTGCACCGAAGGCACCGACCGAGGAGAGACGCGCATGCCCCCACGCCTGTCGCCCAGCGTGCGCCAGCAACGACTCGGGTCGGAACTGCGCAAGTTGCGCGAGCACGCGGGCATGACCCCGAAGGCCATGGCGGCGGCCCTGGGCACGGACGTTCCCAAGATCTCCCAGATGGAGAACGGGAAGTCGGGCATCAGCGCCGACCGCCTCCGCTCCTGGGCCGCCGCCTGCCGCTGCTCCAACCCCCCGCTCGTCGAGGCCCTGACGCTGATGACCCAGGACCGCGGCAAGCACTGGTGGCACCACTTCCGCGGTCGCGTCCCCGCCGGGATGCTCGACATCGCCGAGCTGGAGCACCACGCCGAGTCCCTGCTCGTCCTGAACACCACCTCGATCCCGGGCCTGCTCCAGACCAGCCGGTACGCCGCCGCGATGTTCGCCCGGCTGCGTCCGCCGCTGCCGCGCCACGACGCCGACGTACGGACCGCCTTCCGCACCGAGCGCCAGCAGGTCCTGGCCGCCGGCCGGCCGTTCACCGCGTTCATACACGAGGCCGCGCTGCGGATGCAGTTCGGCGGCCCCGCGGTCCTGCGCGAACAGCTCGCCAGCCTCCTGGACGACGCCGAGCGCCCCGGGGTCACCGTCCGCGCGATCCCCTTCAGCGTCGACACCTATCCCGGCTCGGGCGAGGACCTCTTCCTCGCCCACGGACCGGTCCCCGAGCTCGACACGGTGCAGATCGACCTGACCCAGGGACCGCAGTTCATCGACTCGGAGGCGGACCTGGCGTCCTACCGCTCGATCGTCACCGAGTCCGACTCCCTCGCCCTGGCCCCCGAGGAGACCCGCGACTTCGTCCGGCGCATCATGACGGACCTGGAAGGCCGGCCACCCCGATGACCGACTGGCAGAAGTCCTCGATGAGCGGCAACAGCAACCAGTGCCTCGAAGTGCGGGCCGCCGGCGGACAGATCGAGATCCGCGAGTCCGACACCCCCGACTCCGCCGTCACCACCACCGCCGAGGCCTTCGCCCGCTGGATCGAGGGCGTCAAGCGCGGCGAGTTCGACCACCTCACCACCCGGTAGCCCACCCACCTCCGACAAAGGAGCCACCTCCATGGACACCTGGCAGAAGGCCGCCCCCGGCGGCGAGGGCGACGACGCCCTCGAGATCCGCACCGTCAACGGCATGGTCGAGATCCGCGACCCCAGGAACGACGCCATCGTCGTCCGCACCACCCCCCGCAAGTGGGCCGCCTTCGTCCTCGGCGTGAAGGCCGGCGAGTTCGACCACTTCGTCGAGCGTTAGGGCGTGTCCCGCTCCGCCGCCCCCTCGCTCCGCGCGAGCGGGCGGCGGAGCGCAGCGCACCGGACCCGGGGAAATGGGCGCGAGGGGGAGGGGTGGGCTTCGCTAGGATTGGGGAGCCCACAGTGGAACGTCGCTCTGGCCGGCAGCCCGGGAGGCGGCGCCTGTGCCCGGTTCTCCTCGCCGCCCCAGACCCTGCGCCCGTCACGGCACTCCGGGACAGGGGTGCGTGCGGGAGAAATCGGAGCATCCGAGGATGGCTCGGCACCTGATCACCAGCGCCCTCCCCTATATCAACGGGATCAAGCACCTGGGCAACATGGTCGGGTCCATGCTGCCGGCGGACGTCTACTCGCGGTACCTGCGCCAGCGCGGGCACGAGGTGCTGTACATCTGCGCGACCGACGAGCACGGGACACCGGCCGAGCTGGCCGCGCAGGAGGCAGGGCTGCCGGTGGCGGAGTTCTGCGCGCGGGCGCACGGGCAGCAGAAGGCGGTCTACGACGGCTTCCGGCTCTCCTTCGACTACTTCGGCCGCAGCTCCTCGCCGCAGAACCGGGAGATCACCCAGGAGATCGCGCGCGAGCTGCACGCCAACGGCTTCATCGAGGAGCGGGCGATCCGCCAGGTGTACTCCAACGCGGACGGCCGCTTCCTGCCGGACCGGTACATCGTCGGCACCTGCCCGCACTGCGGCTACGACAAGGCCCGCGGCGACCAGTGCGAGAACTGCACCCGTGTGCTCGACCCGACCGACCTGCTGGAGCCGCGCTCGGCGATCAGCGGCAGCGCGGACCTGGAGGTGCGGGAGACCACGCACCTGTTCCTGCTCCAGTCGAAGCTGACCGGGCAGGTGGAGGACTGGGTCGCCGCGCACGGCGACGAGTGGCCGGTGCTGGCCTCCTCGATCGCCCGCAAGTGGCTGACCGAGGGCCTGCAGGACCGCGCGATCACCCGTGACCTGGAGTGGGGCGTGCCGGTCCCGGCCGACGTGTGGCCGGAGCTGGCGGCCGCGGGCAAGGTCTTCTACGTCTGGTTCGACGCGCCGATCGAGTACATCGGCGCGACGAAGGAGTGGTCGGACGCGGCGCCGGCCGGCGAGCTGCGGGACTGGAAGTCCTGGTGGTACGAGGCGGACGAGACGGTCCGCTACACCGAGTTCATGGCCAAGGACAACGTCCCGTTCCACACGGTGATGTTCCCGGCCACGATCCTCGGCTCGCGCAAGCCCTGGAAGAAGGTCGACTACGTCAAGGCCTTCAACTGGCTGACGTACTACGGCGGGAAGTTCTCCACCAGCCAGAAGCGCGGCATCTTCACCGACGTCGCCCTGGAGCTGCTGCCGGCCGACTACTGGCGCTACTTCCTGATGGCCCACGCGCCCGAGTCGGACGACTCCAGCTTCACCTGGGACCTCTTCGCCTCGGTGGTCAACAAGGACCTCGCCGACACCCTCGGCAACTTCGTCAACCGGGTGCTGTCCTTCAGCCGCAAGCGGTTCGGCGACGACGTGCCGGCCGGGAACCCGGCGGGCGAGGCGGAGCAGCGGCTGGGCGCGCAGATCGCCGAACTGCTGGCCGACTACGAGGCGCAGCTGGAGGCGCTCAACTTCCGCAAGGCGGCGCAGAGCCTGCGCACCCTGTGGAGCGCGGGCAACGCCTACCTGGACGAGAAGGCGCCCTGGCTGCAGGTGAAGACCGACCCGGAGGCGGCGGCGCTGACGCTGCGCACGGCGATGAACCTCATCCACCTGTACGCGGTGGTCTCCGAGCCGTTCATCCCGGCGGCGGCGCAGGCGATGCGCGAGGCCTTCGCGCTGCCCGCCGACGCCCCGGCGCGCACCACCACCTGGGTGGACGCGGACGCGGCGCGGGCGCTGGACGCGGTGCCGGCCGGGACGCCGTTCACGGTGCCGCCGGTGCTGTTCGCGAAGATCACGGACGAGGACCTGGCCTCCTGGACCGAGCGCTTCGGCGGCGGCGCGTAGGCACGCGGGCGCGTGGCCGAGTAGGCGTGCGTTCGAATGGGTGCGCGTTCGATGGACGGCCGTCTCCCCGCGCGGGGAGGCGGCCGTCCATCGGTTTTTCACCCGATCGTGGAATCGCCCGGCCCCCGGCGGATCGGCCAGACTGGCCGTCCCCGACCGACACGCGAGGGAGGCGCCGACGATGGCCGCCGAGGACGATCCGTTCACCGAAGAACCCCTGGCCGACGAGCCGTTGGCCGACTGGTACGCCGAGCGGGCACGCCGCCGCCGGGCGCCGGGGACGCGGGACGCGATCACCCTCGCCCCCGGGCCCCGGCGTGCCGCCCACCTCTTCCAGGACGTGCCCCGGCTGGTGGTCGAGTGGGACGGCCACACCTGGCAGCCCCTGGCGGTGGCACAGGACTACGCCGGGGCCTATCCGCTGATCGTCCGCCCCGAACGGGCGTCCGGCCCACAGGCGCTCTTCCCGCAGGCGGACGCGCCCGTCCCGCTGCTGCGCCGGGGAACCGGCCGGCACCGCAAGCCGGACCACTGACGGCCGGCCGCCGGCGAGCCACCCGCCGGCCGCGTCCTCGGCCTCTCGGGTCAGAACACCCGGACCTTCCGGGCCGTGTGCACGGTGAGGGCCGCGAGGTAGAAGGCGTCGGGGCGGGCGAGGATGCCGGTGGGGGCCTCGGGGTCCAGCAGGGCGTCCAGCGCGGCGAGGTCGGCCTCGTCCAGCAGCTCGGCCGCCTGACCGCGGCGGCGCGAGAGCTGGGCGTGCAGGAACTCGCGGGCCGGGGTGTCCAGCGGGGCCGGGTGGTCGACCAGGAAGGTCCGGCTGCCGGTGGGGATCAGCCCGGCGGCGGCCAGCAGGGCCGGCCAGTCCTCGACCACCGCGACCGCGTCCGGGACGGACCCGCGCATCGCCGCGAAGGTCTCCTCGTGCGCCGCGTCCAGGCGGGCCTGCAGGCCGGGGCGGCCGAGGCCGAGGTCGCGCGGGAGGTAGCGGGCCGGGAGGCCACCCTCGGCAACGGCCAGCAGACCGCCCGGGCGCAGGATCGCGGCCAGCGCGGTCAGCGCGGCCTGCTGGTCGCCCAGGTGGTGGATCGCGTTGCCGGACCAGACCAGGTCGGCCCTGCCGAGCGTGCCGAACTCCTCCGGCAGGTCGGCGCGGTGGGTACCGACACGACCGGCCGAGCGGGTGCGGGCGCGCTCCAGCAGGGCGTCCGACCGGTCGACGGCGACGACCTCGGCGGACGGGAAGGCGTCCGCGAGCAGCCCGGCGACCACGCCGGGGCCGCTGCCCACGTCGAGCACCCGGTGGACGGGGGCGCCGTCCAGCAGCCCGCCCAGCCACCGGGCGGCCTCGGTGACCGCCGGGACCTTGAGTTCGGCCTCGCGCTCCAGGTGGCCGGCGAGGGCGTCCCAGTCGAACTCGGCCTCCTGGCCGTGCTGGTGGGCGTGCTGGTGGGCGGGCGCGTGGCCGTGACCGTGGGCGTGGCCGTGCTGGGGGGTGTGGGCGTGCGGGGCCATGGGGAACTCCGTCCTCTCGGTGGGTCGGTTCAGGCTGCGACGAGGGCGCGCTCGACGTCCTCGTCCACCAGGTCGTGGTTGAGCGCGAATGCCGCCGCGGCGCCCGCTCCGGCGGCGGTGACCACCTGGGCGCGCGGGTCGGCGACGTTGCCCACCGCCCACACCCCGGGCACGCTGGTGCGGCCCGTGCGGTCGGTGGTCACCCAGCCCTGCTCGTCACGCTCGCAGTCCAGGCCGAACAGCAGGGCGTCCCGGGGCACCATGCGCGGGAAGAGGAACACCGCCTCGCGCGGCACGGCCGTACCGTCCGCCAGTTCGACGCCGCGCAGCCGGTCGTCGGTGACCACCACCCGCTTGACCTCGCCCTCGACGACCCGCACGCCCCGGACGTCGAGCCGGGCGCGGTCGTCCGCGGACAGCTCCAGGGTGTGCGCGAGCAGCACCACGTCCGCCGACCACTGGCGCAGCAGCAGCGCCTGGTGCACCGCGCCCGGGTGGGCGCCCAGCACGCCGAGCGGGCGGTCGCGGACCTCGTATCCGTGGCAGTACGGGCAGTGCAGCACGTCGCGGCCCCAGCGTTCGGCCAGGCCCGGCAGCTCCGGCAGGCCGTCGCGCAGACCGGTGGCGACCACCAGCCGGCGGGTGCGCAGGGCCGGGCCGCCGGCCAGGTGGACGTCGAAGGCGGGCGCGTCCGCGGCCGGCACCGGCTCGACGTGGTCCACCCGGGCGTCGAGCAGGTCGACCCCGTACCCCGCCAGTTCGGCGCGGCCGGTCTCCAGCAGCGCGGCCGGGGGCATGCCGTCCCGGGAGAGGAAGCCCCCCATCCGCTCGGCCGGGGCGTTGCGCGGCTGACCGGCGTCCACCACGGCCACCCGGCGGCAGGCCCGGGCCAGCACCAGGGCCGCGCTCAGCCCGGCGGCACCGCCGCCGACCACCACGACGTCATAGCCGTCGGTGGCGGTGGAACTCTCGGGAACGGTCCCGTTCCGCATCTCGCTCACGGCGATCACCTCCACCGCCAGGCTGCGCCGACCGCCGGGCGGGAGGCAACTTTCGTTGCTGTTTCAGCAACACCCGCCCGATCGGTCAGCGGGCGGTGCGCCGCCAGTACGAACGGGCCGCCACCGCCAGGGCCGCCCCGTACACGGCGAACGCGCCCAGGCCGATCCAGGCGACCAGCAGGGTGTCCGCCGCCGTCGGGAAGTCACCGCGCGGCACCTCCACCACCCCCGCCGTGGCCAGCGCCGACCAGCCGACACCCACCGCCCCGTACGGCGCCAGGGTGGCCACCCCCAGCAGGGCGGGCACCAGCGGCAGCCAGCGCGGGACCGGGCGGCCGGCCAGCGGGAGGGTCCAGCGCGGGAACGCCTGCCCCCAGGGGCGGACCAGCCCCCAGAGCAGGAACACCCCGAGCCCCGCCAGCAGCGCGGTCCCGTCCAGCCCCCAGGACTCCAGGGTGAGCCAGACCCCGGAGGCGCCGTTGCGCACGGAGGCGGCGTGCATCTCGGCGCCGCTCATCCCGGCGAAGGTGCCGCCGGAGGCCCAGCACAGCTTCATCACCACGTACGGCACGAACGCCGCGCTCCCCGCGAGCGCCGCGAGCTGCACCGTTCCCGAGGCGGCCGACGGGGCGGGGCGCGAGGCCCCGGAGCGCGGACCGGCGGAGTGCGGACCGGCGGAGTGCGAGCCGGCGGAGTGCGAGCCGGCGGACGGCGCGGTGCCGGCGGACGGCGCGGTGCCGGAGCGCGCCGCGGCCGCCAGCAGCCCCGCGCCGAGGGCCGCCAGCGCGTGCTCCGCCGCGCCCGGCCCGCTGTCCAGGCCCTGGCCGAACAGCAGCGTGATCGCGTCCATCAGCAGGCCGAAAGCACCGGCCGCGGCGAGCCCGCACAGCGTCCAGAGCACCCCGCGCACCGCCCGACCCGGCCCGGCCGCGCCCAGCACCGCCCCGGCCGCCGCCGCGGCCAGGCCCACCGCCGCCACCGCCCAGCCCACCGCGGCGGCACCGAACAGCGGTGTCCCGCCCAGCGCGCAGCCCGCGCCGAGCACCGCGTAGCCGACGCCCCAGGCGGCCACCGCCCGCCCGTCGGTCCGCCACCCGTCCACCCGCCGCCACCGGCCCGCCGGCCGCCGCCTGTCCACCGTCGTCATACCGCCACGTTCGCAGCGGCCGGACCGGCCGCACCTCGCCCGCCGGGACGAGCCGGCTCCCCCGGCAGAGGGAAACCCCCGGGACAGCGCCTTGCGTTGGAGCGCACTCCAACTCCTAGGGTCGGCAGCGGAATCAGCGAACCGCACCCACCACCGACGCACCCCAGGGGGACCACCACCATGCGCTACCGCACCCTCGGCGGCACCGGCATCGAGGTCAGCACCTACTGCCTCGGCACGATGATGTTCGGCGCGATCGGCAACCCCGACCACGACGACTGCGCCCGGATCGTCCACGCCGCGCTCGACGCGGGCATCAACTTCGTGGACACCGCCGACATGTACTCGGCCGGCGAGTCCGAGGAGATCGTCGGCAAGGCCCTGCAGGCCCGCGGCGACCGCGACGACGTCGTGCTCGCCACCAAGGTGCACTTCCCGATGGGCGAGGGCCGCAACCGGGGCGGCAACTCCCGCCGCTGGATCGTCCGCGAGGTCGAGGAGAGCCTGCGCCGGCTGCGCACCGACCGGATCGACCTCTACCAGGTGCACCGGCCCGACCCCGCCACCGACCTGGAGGAGACCCTCGCCGTCCTCGGCGACCTGGTGCGGGCCGGCAAGATCCTCGCCTTCGGCTGCTCGACCTTCCCCGCCCACGACCTCGTCGAGGCCCACCACCTCGCCGAGCGGCGCGGCCTGCCCCGGTTCCGCACCGAGCAGCCGCCGTACTCGCTGCTCGCCCGCGGCGTCGAGCGCGCCGTCCTGCCGACCGTGCAGCGGCTCGGCATGGGGGCGCTGACCTGGTCCCCGCTCGCCTCCGGCTTCCTCACCGGCCGCTACCGCAAGGACCGGCCGGTCGACCTGACCAGCGGCCGGGCCGCCCTGATGCCGGCCCGCTTCGACCCGGCGCTGCCGGTCAACCAGGCCAAGCTGGCCGCGGTCGAGGAGCTGACCGCCGTCGCCGAGGACCTCGGCCGCACCTTGCCCGAACTGGCCCTCGCCTTCCCGGCGGCGCACCCGGCGGTCACCTCGGTGATCATCGGACCGCGCACCCTCGGCCAGCTGGAGTCGGCCCTCAAGGGCGCCGACCTCGTGCTCGACGACGCCACCCTGGACCGCATCGACGCGATCGTCCCGCCCGGCACCGACGTCTACCCCCCGGACGGCGTCTGGCAGCCCCGCACCCTCACCGACCCGGCCCTGCGCCGCCGCCTCCCCGCCGACCGCCCGGCGGCCGGCTGACAACGCGCCGGGCGCCCAGGGCGTGTCCGACGGACACGCCCTAGGGACGCAGGAGGTCGATCACGCCGGTGAGGTCCTCCACGCCGTGGCGGGCCGGGTCGGCGGCGAGGCGGCGCTGCATCAGTTCGAAGTAGGGGGTGAGCAGTTCGGGACTGACGCCCTGCTCCTCGGCGGTGCGCAGGAAGGTCGGCACACCGGCGACCTGCATCGCCAGGTTGGAGACGACGCCACCGGTGTAGTCGCCGGCCACCAGCTGCTCGGCGGTGGCCGCGACCGAGCCGGTCATCGCGGTGAGCCAGGAGGAGAGCAGCGGGGCCAGCGAGCGCGGGTCGACCGACTCGCCGCGCACCAGCGCGAAGGCGTGCGCGACGCCCCCGAGCATCCCGTACATCGCGCTCAGCAGCGCCACGTCGTACAGCGCGGCGAGGCCGGCGTCCGCGCCCACGTAGCGGGCGTCGGCCGGGGCCGCGAGGGCCGCCCGGTGCTCCTCGAAGAGCTCCTGCGAACCGCTGTAGAAGACGTACGGGCCGGCCTGCGGGACACCGATCATCGGCGGGACGGCCATGATCCCGCCGTCCAGGTAGCGGGCACCGCGCCCGGTCGCCCAGGCGGCGCGGGCGCGGGCCGTGCCGGGGGTGCTGGTGATCAGGTTGACGACGTCCCGGCCTGTGAGGTCGGCACCGGCCAGCGCCTCCTCGACCGAGTCGTCGTCGAGCAGGCAGACCACCACCAGCCGGTTGGCTGCGACCGCTTCGGCCGCGGTGGCGGCGACGACGGCGCCCCGGGCGGCGAGCGGTTCGGCCCGGGCGGCGGTGCGGTTCCAGACGGTGAGCGGGTGCCCGGCGGCGAGCCAGGCGCCGGCCAGCGCGGTGCCCATCGCGCCGAGGCCGAGCAGGGTGAGCGGGGCGGGCGAGGCCTTCGAGGCGGTGTCGGAAAGGTTCTGCGTCATGTCCGTCAGCCTCGTTCCGCCCCCGGAAACGATCAAGTACGCACTTCGGAGTGGGTGGTTACCCTGAGGTGAGCGAGCAGGCCGGCGAAGGGGTGTGGGCGGGACATGGCGGCAACCGTGCCGAGGCCCGGTGCGTACGTGTGCGGGATCGACGCCGCGATGGACGTGATCGGCGGCAAGTGGAAGGTGCTGATCCTCTGGGCGCTGGCCGAGCGGCCGAGCCTGCGCTTCGGCGAGCTGCGCCGGCAGGTGCCGGGGATCACCGAGAAGGTGCTCGCCGCCCACCTGCGCGAACTGGAGGCCGACGGCATCGTGCACCGCGATTCGTACGACGAGGTGCCGCCGCGGGTCGAGTACTCGCTCACGACGGCCGGGCGGCGGCTCAACGAGGCGCTGGCGCCGCTGGGCGCCTGGGGCCGGCAGCACGTGCTGAACGGCGTCCCGCACCCGGCCGCCTGACGCCCCGCCGACCCCGGACGATCGCGGCGGCCCGGGGCGGCCCGGGGCGGTCGCGCCCGTCTCAGGCGATCGCGGCGGACACGATCGCCGCCACCGCGAGGTTGCAGCTGGCGGTCACCCAGACCGCCGGGTGCGGCTCCGGGTCGACCAGGATCGCGCCCAGCTTGCCCGGCGTCAGCAGGTCCACCACCCAGAACGCGACGGCCATCAGCAGCAGCCCCAGCACGCCGAAGCAGGCGGTGGAGACCAGGCCCTTCCCGAAGTCCTCGTAGGTGTAGAGGATCGCGGTGAAGACGATGCCGCCGATGCCGAGCAGCGCCGAGCTGAGCAGCACGGCGGCGTTGCGGTTGCGCTCCATCCAGATCTGGTGGCCGAGCCGGCCGGGCGTCAGGGCGTCCACCAGGACGATGCCGAGCAGCAGCAGGACCACGCCGACGCCGCCGAAGGCCGACGCCGCGCCGAGACCGTGCAGGATGTCGTTCATGGGTTGTCCAGCCCCCCGGGGTCCGTGTCGCAGGTCGCTCACCGCGGGCCGGGCCGCCCGTTGCGCGGGCCCCCTCCCACGGTCAAGGATCGGCAAAAGATAACCCATCGCGGTCGGGCTCCGAGCGGGAACGGACCCCTCCCGCACCATGGGCCGCACGCGTACCATCGGACGCCATGACCCAGCCGCCGCCCGCCGCGTCCACCCGGATACCTGACGATCCCGGACCTGACGCCCCCTCCCCGGGAGCGCCCTCCCCGGGCGGCCACGCCTCGGCAGCGCCCTCCCGCCGCCGCTCCGGCGTCGTCACCCTGGGCATGGTCGGCACCCTCGCGCTCGCCCTCTCCGGCTGCTCGTCCTCCTCCGGCGGCAACCCGCCGAGCCGCTGCGTCGACCCGGCCACCCTCAAGGTCCTGGACAGCCACTCCTGCACCACCAAGGGCACCGCCACCGCCGGCCGCTGGTACTACTGCGGCTCCGGCTCCACCACCGCGACCGGCGGCACCTTCGACAAGTCCGCCACCAAGCGCGGCGGCTTCGGCTGCCCCTCCGGCTCCAGCGGCTCGGGCGGGGGCTGATCCGCCGTGCGCCGCCGCACCGTCGAACCCCGTCCCGACTGGCTGGCCACCGTCGAGGGCCAGGGCCTCGTCTACGCGATGTGCTCGGACCCGTGCAACCAGGGCGGCCCGCACGCCTACTGGGACGAGTCCGCCTACTACGAGTTCTCGCTGCCCGAGGTGGAGGCGCTGGAGGAGGTGGTCGAGGAACTGCACGAGCTCTCGCTGGCCGCCGCCGACCACGTGGTGCGCACCGGCCGCTTCGCCGACTACGGCATCACCGACCCGCGGCTCGCCGCCGCCGTCGCCGAGTCCTGGCACCGCCGCGACGAACAGCCCACTCTCTACGGGCGCTTCGACCTCGCCTACGACGGCAGCGGCCCGGCGAAGCTGTTCGAGTACAACGCCGACACCCCGACCTCGCTGATCGAGGCGGCCGGCCCGCAGTGGTTCTGGATGGAGGAGCGCTTCCCGCACGCCGACCAGTGGAACTCGCTGCACGAGCGCCTGGTCGCCTCCTGGGCCCGGCAGAAGCACCTGCTGCCGCCCGGCCCGGTGCACTTCGCGCACTCGCGCGGCGACACCGAGGGCGAGGACTGGATGACCACCCTCTACCTCCAGGAGTGCGCCGAGCAGGCCGGCATCGAGACGGTCGGCATCGCCATGGAGGACATCGGCTGGGACAGCCTGTCCGGCCGCTTCGTCGACCTGGAGCACCGCTTCGTCCGCGCCGCGTTCAAGCTCTACCCGTGGGAGTGGCTGGCCTCCGACGAGTTCGGCGAGCGCCTGCTGGACGTCGTCGACCACGGCGGCTCCACCGGCTCCACGATGTGGATCGAGCCGGCCTGGAAGATGCTGCTCTCCAACAAGGCCCTGCTGGCCGTCCTGTGGGAGCTCAACCCGGGCCACCCCAACCTGCTGCCCGCCTACCTGGACGGCCCGCGCGAGCTCGCCGCCCCGGACGGCCCCGGCTACGCCGCCAAGCCGCTGCTCGGCCGCGAGGGCGCGGGCGTGCGCATCGTCGAACCGGGCGGCCGGGAGACCCGGCTGGCCGACTGGGCCGGCGACCCGGACCGCTACGGCGCCGAGGGCCACTGCTACCAGCAGCTCCACCCGCTGCCCGACTTCGACGGCAACCGCCCGGTCCTCGGCACCTGGGTGGTCGACGGCGAGGCCGCCGGCCTCGGCATCCGCGAGACCGACGACAGCCCCATCACCCACCAGGGCGCCCGCTTCCTGCCCCACCTCATCGTCTGAGCCCGTCCGGGCACCCCCGGGTACCCGGAATGCGGACACCCGCCGTGCGGTTTGATGGGGTTATGGCATCTCGTGCACGTGTACGCGCCCCCGAGCTGGTCGGGGCAGGCGGTTGGCTGAACACCGGGGGCAAGGAGCTGGCGCTCGCCGACTTCCGGGGCAAGATCACCATTCTGGACTTCTGGACTTTCGCGTAGGGATCTTGCCGCCCCAGGGCCTGCATGTACTGGTCAGCCCCTCGGTAGCCCTCGAAGTTGATAAGTTCAATTAGCCACTCATGGCATGTATCAATTCCGAGGAGAGCGAAGTTGGCCGGACGAGGCAGGCCCAGCCGCAGTACTGTCTACGCCCGACTCACCGGCGCACTGACGGAGCTGAACGAGCGCTTCGGCGGACTCCCCAGTCCCAGGGAAGCCCAGGAGATCTGGGACGACATCTGGCATCAGGAAGCACACCACTCCACCGCGCTTGAGGGCAATACGCTCGTCCTGCGCGAGGTGCAAGCACTCCTGGATCAAGGACGAGCTGTAGGAGCGAAGCCACTCAGCGAGTACAACGAGGTCCAGGGATATGCCGACGCCGCCCGCTGGGTCTACGGCCAGGCACTGGAACCCGACGCCTGGCATGACGGGCGCCTCATCACCCTCGGCGAGATCCGCCATATCCACCACACGGCGATGACCCCGGTCTGGAACGTGGCACCCCACCCGGAGGCGGGCGACCGCGAGGTCCCTGGCAACTTCCGCGAACACGACATCGCCCCCTTCGCCGAGGGAATGACGCCGCCACGCTGGCCGCTGGTGCCGGCACAGGTCGAGCAGTGGGTTACCGACGCCTGCGCCCTTGGCCAGCTGATTGAGAAGAGCGCGGATCTCGACCGCCCGCTCCCCGAAGAACTGGCCCGCATCCACAACCAGTTCGAACGAATCCACCCGTTCCTCGACGGCAATGGCCGAACAGGCCGACTCGTCATGAACCTTGTCCTCGTTCGCCTCGGATATCCGCCGATCATCATCTTCAAGCGACAGCGGGACGCATACCTGACCGCGCTGCGCAGAGCGGACGCAGGGGACTATGGCACCCTCGGCGAGCTGATCGCGCGGGCCATGGAAGACAACCTCAACCGCTTCATCGTCCCGAACGTGGCCGGCCCCGCGAGGATGGTCCCGCTTGCCGCGCTTGTCGATGAGGAGCTGTCCCTCGCAGCACTCCGACAGGCAGCCCAGCGTGGTCGCCTGAACGCCGTGCAGGGCTCCGACGGAGTCTGGCGCTCGTCACGCAAATCCGTCGCAGCCTACAAGGCCGCGAAGCATCAGCGCAGGCCCCGCTCCACGGCATGACGCCCCGCACCGGAATGCGGACGGGCAGCGTGGGGTTTGATTGGGCCATGGCTTCTCGTGCACGTGTCCGCGCCCCCGAGTTGGTCGGCGCCGGTGGATGGCTCAACACAGGCGGCAAGGAACTCAAGCTTGCCGACCTGCGAGGTAAGTGTGTCGTACTAGACTTCTGGACGTTCTGCTGCGTCAACTGCCTGCACGTCCTCGACGAGCTGCGGGAGCTGGAGGAGAAGCACCGGGACACCGTGGTGATCGTCGGTGTGCACTCGCCCAAGTTCGTGCACGAGGCCGACCACCGGGCCGTGGTGGACGCGGTGGACCGGTACGAGGTGCACCACCCGGTGCTGGACGACCCGGCGCTCGCGACCTGGAAGCAGTACGCGGTGCGGGCCTGGCCGACGCTGGTGGTGATCGACCCGGAGGGGTACGTGGTCGCCCAGCACGCCGGCGAGGGGCATGCGCACGCCATCGCCCGGCTGGTCGAGGAGCTGGAGGCCGAGCACACGGCGAAGGGCACGCTGCGGCGCGGCGACGGCCCGTACGTGGCGCCCGAGCCGACCGCCGGGGACCTCAAGTTCCCCGGCAAGGCCGTCCGGCTGCCGAACGGCCGCTTCCTGGTGGCCGACTCCGGCCACCACTCGCTCGTCGAGCTGGAGGCCGACGGCGAGACCGTGGTGCGCCGGATCGGCGACGGCGCGCGTGGGCTGGTGGACGGCACCGCGCCCCGGTTCAGCGAGCCGCAGGGCCTGGCGCTGCTGCCGGAGGGCACCGCCGACTACGACGTGATCGTCGCCGACACCGTCAACCACGCGCTGCGCGGCGTCCGGCTCGCCGACGGCCGGGTGACCACGCTGGCCGGCACCGGACGGCAGTGGTGGCAGGGCTCGGCGACCGAGGGACCGGCCCGCGAGGTGGACCTCTCCTCCCCGTGGGACGTCGCGTGGTTCGACGGCCGGGTGTGGATCGCGATGGCCGGCGTCCACCAGCTGTGGGCGTACGACCCGGCCGCCGGCACCGTCGGCGTCGCGGCCGGCACCACCAACGAGGGCCTGGTCGACGGCCCCGTCGCCGAGGCCTGGTTCGCCCAGCCGTCCGGCCTGGCGGTCTCGGCGGACGGCGAGCGGCTCTGGGTCGCCGACTCCGAGACCTCGGCGCTGCGCTGGGTTTCACGTGAAACAAGGACCGTGCACAGCGCCGTCGGCACCGGCCTGTTCGACTTCGGGCACCGGGACGGCGCGGCCGGCCAGGCCCTGCTGCAGCACCCGCTGGGCGTCACCGTGCTGCCGGACGGCTCGGTGGCCGTCAGCGACACCTACAACCACGCGCTGCGCCGCTACGATCCGGCGAGCGGCGAGGTCAGCACGCTGGCCACCGACCTGCGCGAGCCGTCCGGCGCGGTGCTGGCCGACGGCGACATCGTGGTGGTCGAGTCCGCCCGGCACCGGCTGACCCGGCTGCGGCTGCCCGAGGAGGCCGTCCGGGTGGACGCGGTGGCGCACCGCACCCAGCGGGCCGCCACCGAGGTCGCCCCGGGCGCCCTGCGGCTGGACGTGGTCTTCCGGGCCCCCACCGGCCAGAAGCTGGACGAGCGCTACGGCCCGTCCACCCGGCTGCTGGTCAGCGCCACCCCGCCCGAGCTGCTGGTCTCCGGCGCGGGCGCGGACTCCGCGCTCTCCCGTGAGCTGGTGCTCTCCGACACGGTGACCGAGGGCGTGCTGCACGTCTCGGCGATGGCGGCGTCCTGCGACGACGACCCGGCGATCGAGTACCCGGCCTGCCACGTCCACCAGCAGGACTGGGGCGTGCCGGTGAAGCTCACCGCCGACGGCGCGCGCCGGCTGCCGCTGGTGCTGGCGGGCTTGGAGTAACCGGCCCGCGGCACGGACACGGGGCCCGGCGAGTTCGCACGCGCCGGGCCCCGTTCGTTCTGCGTCCTGCTCCTGCGTCCTGCGGGGGCTCAGCCCTCCAGGAACGCCTTGATCGCGCTCGCCAGCAGGTACGGGTCCTCCGCGCCGCACAGCTCGCGGGCCGAGTGCATGGAGAGCGCCGCGATGCCGCAGTCCACGGTCTGGATGCCGAGGCGGGCCGCGGTGATCGGGCCGATCGTCGTACCGCAGGGCATGGCGTTGTTGGAGACGAAGGTCTGCCACGGCACGCCGGCCTTCTCGCAGGCCGCCGCGAACACCGCCCGGCCGACGCCGTCGGTGGCGTACCGGTTGTTGACGTTGACCTTGAGGATCGGCCCGCCGTTGGGCAGCGGGTGGTGGCCCGGCTCGTGCCGCTCGCTGTAGTTCGGGTGGACGGCGTGGCCCATGTCGGAGGAGAGGCAGACGGTGCCGGCCAGCGCCCGGGCCCGGTCCTCCAGGCCGCCGCCGCGCGCGTGGACGCTGCGCGCCAGGACGTTGCCGAGCAGCGGGCTCTGCGCGCCGGTGTCCGACTCGCTGCCGGTCTCCTCGTGGTCGAAGGCGGCCAGCACCGGGATGTACGGCAGCGCGGCGCCGTCCGTCTCGGCGGCGGTGGCCACCGCGGCCAGCGCGGCGGTGGCGGCGTGCACCGAGAGCAGGTTGTCCAGCCGCGGGCCGGCCAGCAGCTCGCGGTCCCGGCCCAGGTAGGAGGCGGGCTGGACGTCGTGGGTCATGAGGTCCCAGCCGGTCACGTCGGCCGCGTCGACCCCGGCCCGCTCGGCGACGTAGCCGATCAGCGAGCCCTCGTCGACCGGACCGAGGCCCCAGATCGGGGTGAGGTGGCGCTGCTTGTCCAGCTTCATGCCGTCGTTGACCTGGCGGTCCAGGTGGATCGCCAGCTGCGGCACGCGCAGCAGCGGCTCGTCCAGCTGGACCAGCCGCCGGCTGCCGTCGCGCAGCGTGAGCCGCCCGGAGAGGCCGAGGTCCCGGTCGAGCCAGGTGTTCAGCGGCACCCCGCCGTAGATCTCCACCGCCACCTGCCGCCAGCCCGCCGACCCGGTGTCCGGGAGGGGCTTGACCCGCAGGTTGGGCGAGTCGGTATGCGTGCCGACCACGCGGAACGGCGTCTCCGGGCCCGCGCCGGCCGGCACGTACCAGGCGATCAGCGCGCCTCCGCGGACGACGTACCGGCCACCGGCCACGCCGTCCCAGGAGTCCGTTTCCAGCACCTGCCGGAAGCCGGCTTTCTCCAGACGCTCGGCCGCGCTCGCGACCGCGTGGTAGGGCGACGGCGAGGTGCCGAGGAAGGCGATCAGGTCATCGGTGTGCGTCCGGTCGAAGAAGGCCTGGCGGGCGGCGGTCGACATGCTGCTCCTGGGTCGAGGGAGGGCCGGGGCCGAAATGGGGGATCGGCCTCGCACCTTGAGCATATGCCCGTACACGGACATGACACTCGGAGCATCCCAACGGATGCACAACGCAGACAGAACCGTGAACTGACGCCCCCCTCACCGCTGCTGGGCCACCGGCAGGTCGGCCGGGCCGTCGACCGGGCCGTCGGACACGCCGAAGGGCCCGGTCGGGAGGACCGGGCCCTTCGGTGTGAGGGTGGGGTCGGGCGGTCAGGAAGGTGTCACGCGCGGCGTGCCCGGTGCAGGGCGGCGGCGGGAGACGGGTGGCGTCAGAACGCCTCCTCCGCCAGCTCCATGATCTCGTTGTCGATGCCCTCGGCGATCAGGCGCTGCGAGGCGACGGTCGGCAGCACGTTCTTGGCGAAGAAGCGGGCGGCCGCGACCTTGCCCCGGTAGAACGGCACGTCCTTCTCCGAGGCGCCGGCCTCCAGCTTGGCCAGGGCCACCGCGGCCTGGCGCAGCAGCAGCCAGCCGACCACGACGTCGCCGGAGACCATCAGCAGGCGGGTGGTGTTCAGGCCCACCTTGTACATGTTCTTGACGTCCTGCTCGACCGAGGAGAGGTCGGCGAGCAGCTTGCCGACGATGGCCTCCAGGTCGCCGGCGGCCTTGGCGAGCAGCTCGCGCTCGGCGGCCAGGGCGTCGCCGCCCGCGGCGGAGCCGAGGAACTTCTGGATCTGCTCGGACAGCGCGGTGAGCGCCTGGCCGCCGTCCTTGACGATCTTGCGGAAGAAGAAGTCCTGGCCCTGGATGGCCGTGGTGCCCTCGTAGAGGGTGTCGATCTTGGCGTCCCGGATGTACTGCTCGATCGGGTACTCCTGGAGGTACCCGGAGCCGCCGAAGGTCTGCAGCGACTGGGCGAGCTGCTCGTAGGACTTCTCCGAGCCGTAGCCCTTGACGATCGGCAGGAGCAGGTCGTTGAGGCGCTCGGCGGCCTCGTCGCGCTCGCCGCGCAGCTTGGCGGCCGCCATGTCGTCCTGGGTGGACGCGGTGAACAGCACCAGGGCGCGCATGCCCTCGGCGTACGCCTTCTGGGTCAGCAGCGAGCGGCGCACGTCCGGGTGGTGGGTGATGGTGACGCGCGGGGCGGTCTTGTCCAGGAACTGCGAGATGTCGGCGCCCTGCACGCGCTCCTTGGCGTACTCCAGCGCGTTCAGGTAGCCGGTGGAGAGGGTGGCGATGGCCTTCGTGCCGACCATCATCCGGGCGAACTCGATGATCTTGAACATCTGGCGGATGCCGTCGACCTTCTCGCCGAGCAGCCAGCCCTTGGCCGGGTGCTTGGCACCGAAGGTCATCTCGCAGGTGTTCGAGGCCTTCAGGCCCATCTTGTGCTCGACGTTGGTGGCGTAGACGCCGTTGCGCTCGCCCAGCTCGCCGGTCTCCCAGTCGAAGTCGAACTTGGGGACGATGAACAGGCCCAGGCCCTTGGTGCCCGGCTTACCGCCCTCGGGGCGGGCCAGCACCATGTGGATGATGTTCTCGGACATGTCGTGCTCGCCCGAGGTGATGAAGCGCTTGACGCCCTCGATGTGCCAGGAGCCGTCCTCCTGCTGGACCGCCTTGGTGCGGCCGGCGCCCACGTCCGAGCCGGCGTCCGGCTCGGTGAGGACCATGGTGGAGCCCCACAGCCGGTCGGTCATCCGCTTGGCGACCTCCAGCTGCGCCTCGGTGCCCTCCTCGGCGATGACGCCGGCGAAGGCCGGGCCGGAGGAGTACATCCAGATGGCCGGGTTGGAGCCCAGGATCTGCTCGGCGAAGGCCCAGACCAGCGAGTTCGGGGTGACCTGGCCGCCGATCGACTCCGGGATGCCCAGGCGCCACCACTCGGCGTCCATGAAGGTCTGGTAGCTCTTCTTGAAGGCCGCCGGGATCGGCGCGGTGCTGGTCTCCGGGTCGAAGACCGGGGGGTTGCGGTCGGTGTCGGCGAAGGACGCGGCGAGGTCGTTCTCGGCGAGGCGCGCGATCTCGCTCAGGATGTTCTTCGCGGTCTCGACGTCCATCTCCGCGAACGGTCCGGTGCCGTACACCTGCTCGCGGCCGAACACCTCGAAGAGGTTGAACTCCACGTCCCGCAGGTTGGACTTGTAGTGACCCATGGCCGTTATCTCCGGTTCGTCGCTTCCGGGACATCTCCGCGTTCGGGCGCCCGTACCCACCAGTAGGCCTATGATGCTACCCGGCGGTAACTTGTTTCAAGCCCCCGTCGGTGAATCCTCTGCGGATAACCGTATGAACGTGGTCACGTCCCACAAGCCGGGACGGCCACACCTTGTCAGGATCGACGCCCGCACGGGGCCCCGCGCTCCCGATAGCCTGTCCGTGTGTACGGCTATGACCAGAACGCATACCCGGGCGATCCCTACCAGCAGCAGGCGGGGCCGCAGCCGGGCATGAACGGCATGCCCGGCCCCGGCCCGTACGGCGAGCAGCCGCCGAGCGCACAGCAGTCCCTCTACCCGGAGCCCTCGCCACCGTCCCTGGCGGACGCGGTGCGGGCCTTCACCACCGGCTCGATGGCGGTGGAGGACTTCCAGGCCATCTTCATCACCTCCAAGGTGCACTGCCCGCGCGGCGACCGGCCGGGCTTCCTGGCCCTGCACAACACGCCGACGCCGGTCATCCCGATGTTCAGCTCGCTGAAGGAGCTGCGCCGCTACGCCGGCAAGGACTCCAAGCACTTCACCGTCACCGGCGCCGAGGTCCTCGACCTGCTGCCGACCGGCTACGGCTTCGCGCTGGACATGGAGGGCGAGCACCGGATGGTGTTCGACGCCAAGGCGGTCGAGCAGATGGTCGACTTCACCATGCGCCGGATGTACGGCTGACGGACGATGGTCGGGGGGCCGCCGGCCCCGCCCGCCGGTCGGCCCGCGCGGACTTGGTTCAAAATTCAACTTGCTTCTTGTTGAGGATTGAACTAATCTCGTGGACACAGGCCAGAGGAGAATCCCCGAAGGAGGCCGACATGCCCGCCGTGACCGTCGACAACCCGCTGACCCTCCCGCGCGTCGCCACCCCCGACCCCGCCGTCACGAGCGCCCGGCCGGTCCTCACCGTGGCCACCGCTCCCGAGGGCTTCGAAGGCGAGGGCTTCCCCGTCCGCCGCGCCTTCGCCAAGATCAACACCAAGTTCCTCGACCCGTTCATCATGATGGACCAGATGGGCGAGGTGGACTACGCGGCCGGCGAGCCGAAGGGCACCCCCTGGCACCCGCACCGCGGCTTCGAGACCGTCACCTACATCATCGACGGAACGTTCATCCACCAGGACTCGCACGGCGGTGGCGGCACCATCACCGACGGCGACACCCAGTGGATGACGGCCGGCTCGGGCCTCCTCCACATCGAGACCCCGCCGGAGTCCCTGGTGCGGTCCGGCGGCCTGTTCCACGGCCTCCAGCTGTGGGTCAACCTGCCCGCCTCGGACAAGATGATCGCCCCGAAGTACCAGGACATCCGCGGCGGCAGCGTCAAGCTGCTCAGCACCGAGGACGGCGGCGCCCTGCTGCGCGTCATCGCCGGTGAGATCGACGGCCACCAGGGCCCCGGCTCCACCCACACCCCGATCACCATGATCCACGCCTCGGTCAGCCCCGGCGCCCAGATCACCCTGCCCTGGCGCTCCGACTTCAACGCCCTCGCCTACGGCCTCGCCGGCAACGGCTCGGCCGGCACCGAGCACCGTCCCTTCCACCGGGGCCAGGCCGTGGTCTTCGGCGACGGCGACTCGATCACCATCCGTGCCGACGAGAAGCAGGACTCCCGCGACAACAACTTCGAGGTCGTCCTCCTCGGCGGCCTGCCGATCCGCGAGCCCGTCGCCCACTACGGCCCGTTCGTGATGAACAGCCACCGCGAACTCCAGCAGGCCATGGAGGACTTCCAGGCCGGCCGCCTCGGCACCATCCCCGCCGACCGGTAGTCACCCCCGTGACGCCCTCGCCCCGGCCCTCCGCTCACGGCTGCCGCAGCCGCGCGCAGCGGGCCGGGGCGTCGTCGTGCGCCTTGCCTCGTGCGCGCCCCGCCCCGCCCGCCCCGGTGGCAGGGCGGGGGATCCGGCCCTACCGTCGGACCACGGACGCACGTTTCGGCCGAGGGTGAGGAGCGACGGATGTTCTGGCAGTTCATCGTGGTGACGGCCGCCGCGCTCGGCTTCCCGACCGCCACGCTGCTCTTCTTCATCGGCGGGCCCCGCTTCCCCGACGAGCAGCGCGACGACCGCCGGCAGCACGACGACCGGTAGCAGGACGATCGGTAGTACGACGGCCGGTGGCGGTCGGCGGGCGTCAGCGCACCGGGACCGCCCAGGCCGGGTCGCGGCCCAGCAGGGCCAGCGCGCGCTCGAACGGGCCGGCCGAGCCGTCGGCCGCCCGGACGGCGGCGAAGGCCCGCCCCGGCGCCCGGTCCGCCGCGGCCGCCGGCACCGCCCCGGCCACCGCGAGCAGTGCCCCGGCGAGCGGCGGCTCGTCCTCCACGGCGGCCACCAGCCGGGCCGGCGAGCCCAGCGCGACCGCCACGTCCCAGGCGTGCACCAGGGTGTCCAGCAGGTGGAAGCCCACCGCCTGTTCGAACGGGAACGGCTCGCCGGCGCGGATCTCCGGCAGCAGGAGCGGGGCGGGCCGCGGCGTCGCGGCGGCGAGGGCGAAGGCCGCGGTCAGCCGGGCCGCCGAGTGCCGGAACGCGCCGGCCGGATCACCGTGCACCGGGACGTCGCGCCAGTGCTCGAGGTCCGCCCCGGCGCCGTCGGCGGCCGCCGCGAACCCCCGGTGCTGCCCGACCACGTGCTCCAGCAGCCGCCGCAGCGACCAGCCGGCGCAGGGCGTCGCCAGCACCAGCTGCTCCGGTTGCACGGTGTCCACCACGGCGGCGGCCAACTCCAGGGAGCGGCTGTGCAGTTCGAGCGGGCTCATACCGTATCCGCCGCGGTCGCCTCGGCCGCCACGGCCGGCTCCGTCCCCGGCTCCGTCCCCGGCTCCGTCCCGGCGGACAGGAAGCCGATCACCTGGTCGATCACGGTCGGCTCGGTGAGGATCCGCCGGTGGCCCAGCCCCCGGGTGGCCAGCAGCTCCAGCCGGTCGCCGTACGCCGCCCGCAGCCGGCGGGCCTGGGCGAACGGGACGACGTCGTCCTCCTCGTCGTGCGCCACCAGGATCGGCGGGGTGATCTCCTCGGGGTTGCGGGCGGCGTCGAAGTGGCTCCGCACGTCGGCGACCCCGGGGAACATCGCACCGCTCTCCGCCCGGCGCGTCAACTCCCGACGCACGGTGGCGTTCAGGCCGAGCCTGGCGCAGAATCCGGCGGGCAGCCAGGAGACCTCGGCGACCCCGGCCACGGCGGCCAGCCGGCCGGCCCGCAGCCCCTCGCGCAGCGCCAGGAAGGCCGCGTTGACGCCCAGCGAGTGGGCGATCACCGCCTCGAAGGCGCCGTACTCCTCCTGCAGCCGAAGCGCGATGGTGCGGTGGTCCAGCACGGTGGCGGTCCGGCCACCGGAGTCGCCGTGCCCGGGGGCGTCGTAGCCGACGGCGGTGAGGCCGAGCGCGCCCAGCCGGGGCACGTAGTCCGCGAACCGGGAGGCCCGGGACTGCCAGCCGTGCATCAGCAGGACCGGCCGCCCGCCGTCGCCCCAGCGGTGGACGACCACCCGCTCGCCGCGGTGCCGCAGCGTCCCGGTGACGGCCCGGTCGTGCACCTCGCGCTCGCGGGTGCGGACCCGGCCGCGCCGCAGCGGGTGGCGGTAGAGCTCGAACGCGGCCCGGCCGGCGAGGCCGGGGGAGGCCAGCGAGACGGTGTTCAGGGTGGTGCGGATCAGTGCGACGGCCGGGTCCATGCGGAACTCCCTGTGAATGCCGAGCTGCGGATGCCGAGTTGTAGAAGCCGAGCTGTGGATGCCGAGCTGTGAACGCCGAGGGCAAGAGCCGAACTGGGCGAGATATTAGCACGACCGTTCGTGCATTTTTTTGGTCGGCCATCCGCCCGGCTACCCTGGCGGCACGGACGGACGACCGGAGAACTGAGGTGAGAGCGGTGGTGGCCGGAGCGAGCACGTCCCGCACGGACGGACGGGTGCAACGCGGCGAGGAGACCCGCCGGACGGTCCTGCGCCGCGCCGTGGAGATCGCCTCCGTCGAGGGCCTGGACGCCCTGTCGATCGGCCGGCTCGCCACCGACCTCGGGCTCAGCAAGAGCGGGGTCTTCGCCGGCTTCGGCTCCAAGGAGGAGCTCCAGCTCGCCACCGTCCGGGCGGCCCGGCGGATCTTCTCCGACGCGGTGCTCGACCCGATCGCCGCCGAGCCCCCCGGGCTGCGCAAACTGCGGCTGCTCTGCGAGTCCTGGCTGGCCTACTCGCGCGCCCGGGTCTTCCCCGGCGGCTGCTTCTTCTACGAGGTCAACGCCGAGTACGACGCCCGCCCCGGCCCGCTGCGCGACGCCCTCGCCGCCAACTGGCGGGAGTGGCACGCCACCGTCCTCGGCCTGGCGACCGGCGCCCGCGACGCCGGCGAACTGCGCGCCGACGCCGATCTGGAGGACATCACGTTCACCCTGATCGCCCTGCTGGAGAACGCCAACCCGCAGGCCCTGCTGCTCGACGAGGACACCCCGTACGAACGCGCCCACCGCGCGGCGCTGCGCCGGCTGCGCGCGGACGCCACCGACCCGGACACCCCCGCGCTGCGGGCCGACCGGTAGGCCCGGACGCGGCGCTCAGGCGTCCAGCACCCGTTCCAGGACCGCCGCCTGCGCGAGCAGCCGCTCGTCCGCCCCGGCCTCGCCGACCACCTGGAGGCCCAGCGGCAGACCCCGGACCGTCACCCCGGCGGGCAGGCTCAGCGCGGGCAGCCCGGCGAAGCTCCACGGCAGCGACATCACGGCGCTGCCGGTGCTGTCCAGCCCGAGCGGCGCCGGGCCGGTCGCCGAGGGGGCCAGCAGCAGGTCCACCCCGGCCCGCCGGCGCTGGGCGGCGAGCCGCGTCCGGAAGGCCTCGCGGGCGCGCAGCGCCGCCTCGTACGCGGCCCGGTCCACACCCCGGCCGTGCCGGATGCCCGCCACCGTCTCCGGCCGGTAGAGGGCGCCGAAGCGGTCGAACCACTCGGCGTGCGAGGCCGCCATCTCGAACCGGTTGATCGTCCGGAGCTGCCGCTCCAGCTCGGCGAAGTCCGGCAGCGCATCGACCTGGCGGACCATCAGCCCCCGGGCGGACAGCAGCTCCAGTTGCCGCCGGAAGGCCTCCACCGCCTCCGGTCGGGCCCGCTCCAGGTACGGACCGACCGGGACGCCGAGCACGGGGACGTCGTCGTGCCCCGGCTGCGGCCGGTCGTCCCAGTCGTCGCAGAGCAGCGGGGCGGCCAGCGCGACTCCGGCCAGGTCGGCGGTGAACAGGCCCACCGTGTCGAGGCCCGGCGCGTTGGGGATCACGCCCGCCGCCGGGATCCGCCCGTGCGTCGGCCGGAAGCCCACCACACCGCAGTAGGCGGCCGGGCGGACCACCGAGCCGACCGTCTGGGTGCCGATCGCCAGCGGCACCAGCCCCGCCGCCACCGCCGCCGCCGAACCGCTGCTGGAGCCGCCCGGGGTGTGGCCCGGGTGGTGCGGATTGCGGGTCGGTCCGGGGGCTCCGCCCGCGAACTCGGCGGTCACCGTCTTGCCCGCGATCAGCGCCCCGGCCGCCCGCAGCCGGTCCACCACGGTGGCCTGCGGTCCGGCCAGGACGCCCGGCGGCAGCGCGGAGCCGGCGTGCGTGGGCAGGCCGTCCACGTGCACGATGTCCTTGATCCCGACGGCCACCCCGTACAGCGGCGGCGCCTGCGCCGGATCAAGGTGGCGGGCGGCGAGCGCCCTGGCCTCGGCGTGCAGCCGGTCGACACGGCCGGGCTCCGGCACGAAGGCGTGGATCAGCGGGTCCACCTGGTCGATCCGGGCGCAGAGCCGGTCGACGTGGACGGCCAGGGCGGGTACGCCCGCGCGCAGCGCGGCGGCCTCACGGATCAACGACCGTGGCCGGACCAGGGATTGCTCCATGCCGACCACGGTAGCCCCGGCCCCGGGGGGACCGTTCACCGCACCACCGGTGCGGCGCTCACTCCGTCGGCCAGGCCGATTCCCGCTGGTCACCGGGCCGGCCCGGCCGGTGCTCGTCGCCCAGCCAGGGCGCCTCGCGCAGCAGGTAGGCCCCGCAGGTGTGGCAGCAGAGTTCGCGGGTGCGCCCCCAGTCCGCCGCCTCCCGGGCGGGTGCCCGCTCGTCCAGCTCCCGGCCGCACATCGCCACGCTCCCGCCGCCGCGGACCATGTGCCACATCCGCACCCCGGCGGAGGCACCGCCGGGGGCGTACTCGGCACGCATCCGGTGCATCATTCCCCCATCGTCCGGCGGCCCGGCGGGCCCGGCAAGCGGAGCGGGGCACCACCGGGGGCCGGGGGCCGGGGCGGCCCGCCGGTGCCGGGATCAGACCAGCCCGCCCCACAGCCGCAGCCGGGCGATCCCGCCGTCCGGGAAGACGTCCAGCCGGACGTGGGTGGCCGGACGCGGGGCGTCGATCACCAGGCGGTGCACGGCGTCGGGCTGCAGCCGGGTGCGCGGCACCAGCTCGAACCACTCCTCGGGGTCCGTGCCCCGCTCGTCCCGGCCGGACAGCGCCGCCCAGCCGGCCGCGTTGCCGACGTAGTAGCCGGTGTCGATCTCCACCGCCCGGACCGCGCCCCGCCCGGCCAGTCGCAGCCGGACCCAGTCGTGGCCCGCGTCGCGGCGCCGGCGGTTCTCCCAACCGTCGCCCATCGCCCGGGACTTCCCGGGCAGGAGGAGGCTGACCGGGGCGGAGTAGAAGCGGTCCGAGGCGTCCTCGACGGCGCCGCCGTTCTCCACCGCGGCCAGGTCGAAGGTGCCGAGCGCGGCCAGCCAGCCGGGGTCGGGGCGGGCCTCGCCGTGCACCCGGAAGCGGGCGATGCCGCCGTCGGGGTACTGGCTGAGCCGCAGGTGGGTGAAGCGGCGGCGGTCGGCGACGGCGAAGCCGTTGGCGGCGTGGCCGCGCACCGGGGAGCGGGGGACCAGCGGGTGCCAGCCGGTCGCCGCGGCCAGCAGTTCCTCCGGGCCCGGGGTGCCGGGGAGTTCGGCGCCCTCGACGGCGATCTGCCGCGGGTGGTTGCCCCGGAAGTGCGCGGTGTCGACGACGACGCCGTGCACGACGCCCGGCACGCCCAGGCGGACCAGCGCCCAGTCGTGGTCGTCCTCGGCCGGGTGCGGGCGGTCGGCGCCGGCGCCGCGACGGCGGCGGGTCTCCCAACCGTCCATGAGCTGGCCCTTGTTGCCGAAGGTGTGCGGGCGGAACTCGGCCGGCCGGGGCAGCAGCAGGTTCTCCCGCTCGGCGAACAGCTCGTCGTTGGCGGCGACGACGGCGCCGCCGAGCCGGCGGTCGGCGAGGTCGACCAGGGCGGTGAAGGGGAACTCGGCGGCCCGGTAGTCGGCGTACGGGTCGCCGCCCCCGTACGGCGGGGCGTCCGCGTCGGGCAACCGGTCGGACGAACGGTCGGGACTCGGGCTGGCGTTCGCTTCGGCGGTCATGCTTCCAGCCTCGCCCCGGCGGCCGGTCGGGTCCATCGCCGGGAACCGGGCAAGGCGTCCGGCCGGGGTCGCATTTCGGCCACCCCGGGTGAGAGCCCTTCGCCCACGTCCCGTAGGGTGCCGCTCCTGCGACGCCATCGGGCTCTCGGATCCGGTCGCCAAGTCGCGCATATTCGGACATAGTTCACCAAGAAACGCTGGAGCCAAGACCTTGCGTTCTTCCCGCCTCCTGGCCGCGTCCACCCTGCTCGTGCTCTCCCTCGGTGCGACGGCCGGCGCGGCCACCGCCGGCGCCGTCGCCGTCCCGCCCACGCCGTCGGCCACCGACACGCCCACGGCCACGGCCACGGCGTCCGCGACGGCCACCGCCACCGTCACCCCGAGCGCCACCGCCACCGCCACCCCCTCGGCGAGCACCTCCCCGAGCGCCACCACCACGGCCACCCCGACGAACCGGCCCTCTGTCCCGCCGACCTTGCTGCCGACCACCGCACCGGGCTCCGGCTGCTCGGGCGGCGTGTACCAGGGCTACGACTGGCTGAAGGTCAGCGGCACCGGGCTGTGGGGCACCACCATCGCCCCTGGTACGACCCAGGAGACCTCCGTCACCTGGGAGAACCTCAGCGAGGTCGAGCTGCCGAAGTTCCACACCTACCTCTACCTGTCCGTGTTCGACCGGGAGGACGGCGTCGACAGCCACGCGTGGGACAAGGACTACTTCACCGTCCAGTTCCGCGCGCCCGGCCAGGACTGGAAGCCCGCGCAGATGAACAACTCCTCCGCCGATACTGGCACCTTCCGGCTCGGCAAGGGCGAGAAGCTCACCCTCCAGTTCCGCATCACGCCCACCGCCAAGGCGCCGCTGGCCAAGTACTCGGGCAACTTCGGCGGTGGCGACACGGCCATGGACAACACCGTGCTGCCCCACCCGGCCAAGCCCGACAAGAACGGCTGCACGCAGTACATCAACTACTACGAGGGCGAGTTCAAGCTGACCCTGGCCGGGCCCGCCGGTACCGCGTCCGCCTCCGCCAAGCCCTCCGCCTCCGCCTCCGCCTCGCCGTCCGCGGTGAGCGGGCCGCACCTGGCCGAAACCGGCTCCAGCTCCAACACCCTGCCGATCGCCGTCGGCGGCGCCGTCGTGCTCGCGGCCGGCGCCGGGACGCTGCTCGCGCTGCGCCGCCGCAAGGCCGGCGCGCACGGCTGATCACCGACCGAAGAGGTCCGAGGGGTACGCACAACCGTTCGTATCCCTCGGACGTCCACCTGACAGAGCCTTCACCACCCGCCACCGCCAACGACCGCCGGAGCCGTGATCGTGCGCACCTCCCGTCTGACCGCCGTAGCCGCCCTGCTCGTCCTGACCACCGGGATGACCGTGGCCGGCACCTCCGGCGCCTTCGCCGCGGACCCGACCTCCGAGCCCTCGGCCACCGCGACCACCGAGCCGACCGGCGCGCCGACCGCCGAAGTGACCGCCGAACCGACCGACACCCCGTCGGCGACGGCCACCCCGACGGCCACCGGCACGGCCACGCCGACCGCGACCCCGTCCGCCACGCCGACGCTGCCGTCCGGCTGCATGTACCAGCGCGACGTCAAGATGCCGGTCCACGTCAGTCCCGCCGAGTTCACGCTCGTGAAGGACGGCACGGCGCAGGAGATCGCCATCTCCTTCCAGAACACCAGCTCGACCACGCTGACGGACTTCGAGCTCACCTACAAGATCGACTCCAACAAGGGGCTCTGGAAGCCCAAGTCGGAGGTCAAGGTCCAGAACGGCGCCTGGAAGCCGGCCGACGCGACGACCGACCACGGCTCGGTGTCCCTCGGCTCCTTCCAGGTCAAGCCGAACGAGATGATCACGGCGACGATCCGGCTCTCCGTCACCGACTCGCCGTGGCAGGAGTTCTACCTCTCCCTCGACGGCGCCTCCGAGGTTCTCCCGTACGGAGTGGGCCCGCAGAACGTCAAGTACACCTGCAACCGGCTGATCGGCGCGTACTCCTCCACCATCAAGGCCGTCGACAAGGCCCCGGCCACGTCGTCCCCCTCGGCCACCACCACGCCGACCTCGACCGCGTCCGCCACTCCGACCGCCACCGCCACCCCGACCGCGAGCAGCTCGCCCTCGCCGAGCGCCACCGTCCGCCCGGCCGGCACCACCGGCGGCTCGACCGGCACCCGCCTCGCCGACACCGGCGCGAGCAGCGCCACCACGCCGATCGCCATCACCGGCGGCGCCGCCGTCCTCCTCGGCACCGCCGCCCTGCTGGTCGCCCGCCGCCGCAAGCCCACCCGCGACTGACCCCCACCACCCCCGGCCCACCCGCCCCGCCCCGCCCCCGCGGGCCGGGGCGGACCCGTCAGGACGCCCGGGGGAGCAGGGCGTCGTCCTGCCACTTGAGGATCTTTTGATCCCCGCAAGCCCGTGACCTGCTGGTTCGACCACAGAAGTGCCGCTGACCAGGCGAAACTACCTTCAGTAGTTCGCACTGGTCAGCGGCACTTTGGGCCCTCTTGTGCCCCGGATGTGCCCTGCAGGACACTTGGGCAGCATCGCCGGTCAGTGCCCGCCGGGCACGTCCGGGGCGATCTTCAAGCAGCCGATGCCTGCATCGATGAGCCACTCGGTGATAGCGCTGTCCAGTTCCCACGGTGCCCGCAGGAGCGTCGCACGTAGTGCGCTCCGATCCTGCATGCCAGCTGGCTCGGGTCGCAGTCGCTCGTACTCCTCGGGCCCATAGGGATGGTCTGCCGAATTGTCGAGCACGGCCACGAACTGGTCGACTCGCGTAGGCCAGGAGGGGTGCCCCCACCATTCGGTGCAGGCCAGTGCACCATGGGCAGCCGAGAACAGCAGACCGAAGCGGACGCCCTTGTCCTCCATCCGTGCGACGAAGCCCCGCAGGCTCTGGTCCGCCTCTTCCACGTACTCGTCGAGGTCGGCCTCGGTCCGCGCAAGATCGCGGAGCGTCGCACCAGTCGGGAGCTTGCGCTCGGGGTTCGTCAGCCAGCGGAAGAGCCGGTAGCCGAGAGCGTCGGCATCCTCGACCGTGAGCCCCGCCAGCCCCTCACGCGTGCCGGTACTGATGCCGTGTTCCCTCGCCCATCCCCGCAGCCGCTGGCGCACACCGTACGTGGTATGGCTGTTGACCCGCATCATGTCGCCGTCAGACAGGCGACCCTCTCCATGCCAGTCCTCGACGCAGCTGTTGCGCCACGCGCTGTTGGTGATGCCGATCGCGAGGACATCCAGCAGCACGGTCAGGTCAGCGGGGTCCATGCCTGCCCGCGACCGCAGCATCTCCTCGACTGTCTCTTCGGTCATCGTGGCCCGTGCTCTGTCGATGCTGCTGGCCCCACCCATCGGGCTCCTCTCGCCGGCGATCCTGTGTACCCGGTCGATCCTAGGCAGCACAGGGGCGGCTCGGCGGCCGTATCCGAGGCACCGACCGGCCTACCTCGCGGCTGCTCCGGCAAGCTCCCCCACGGGCAGCGCCGACCTGGCGGCGAGTACGGCCGCCCGGACACGCGCGGCTCCGGCAGCGGCTACGGCCGCCCCACCGCCGACCTGAACTGTTTGCCCACCAAGGCCCGCACATGCGGCACAGATGCCCGGCTGTGGCACCGGGTCGTGGCACTTGGCGCACTCGGCGTACCCGGGCTTGGAGGGCTGCTGCGGGGTCTGGACGGGCGGCATCTTGCGTTGCAAGCGGCTGCGGAGCACGCCGACCGGGGAGTGCAGGGGCACGGGCAGGCCGGGCAGCAGGGCTTGGGCCAGCTCCTGGGTGGTGCTGCCACGATCCAGCCACTGGGCGACGAGTGGAGCCAGCTCGGTGGCCTCGGCTTCGCCCAGCCGCAGGCGCGGTTCCGGGCGGATCGCCCGGAACAAGGTCGCCACCGCCTCGCGGATCTGGTCGTCCGGCATGGCCGGAGGCTCCTGGTCGATGGTGTGGCCCTCATCCCGCCCTTCGGGCCGGTCGGTGGCCTCACCGCCGGTGGCCGACCACGGCTCGGCAGGGTGGGAGGGTTCTTGGTACCGATTCTTTACAACAGGGGCGCCAGCACGGCCGGTGCTCACCTCACCGGAGACCGGACGGGTGGCACTCGGCAGTGCGAGCTGCGGGGTGTCGTAGACATGGGTCTCGGTGCGGATGGTGCCATCAGGCATGCGGATCTTCTCGACCCGGTAGTACCCGGCCTCGGTCAGCTCCTTCAGGGCTTTTCGGATCGCACCTCGGCCCTGCGGGCTGGTGTCGGCCATGTGCCGGCCGTCCTCGCGCCAGCCGTCCGGGCGGGAGAGGAGGTCCGCGAGCAGGCCGCGGGCGGTGTAGGACAGCCGCCGGTCCTGCAGGAGGCCGTTGGGCAGCACGGTGAAGTTGCGCATGTGGGCGCTACGATGGATACGCATCGGGAGGGCTCACTCCTGTTGCCGGACCCCGGGGTGTTACCAGCACCGCCGGGGTCGCCTATTTTCGGTTGGACCACGGAACGTACCACGTCACCCGCCGCGCCAAGGCCCTTTTGCTGCAGCAGGCTTGATCACATGCCGGTCCAAGGTGCTCCCCGGATGCTGACTCAGCAGTCGGCAGAGAACATCGCCCGGACGTTGGGGAGGAATCCGAGGCTCCGGTAGAGCCGCTCTGCTTCCTCAGTGGTGTTGAGGTTGATCACCGAGCAATCCTGGCGACGAAGCCACTGCGTAAGGGCAGCGGTAACGAGGCGGCCCCAGCCGTTGCGCCGGAAGGCGGGTTCGGTGGCGACGAGGTGGATGTGGCCGGTGAGGCCGCCGTGACGGGGGCCGGGTAGGGCCTGGTGGATGGTGCCGAGGGCGGCAGAGGCAAGGCCGCCGGCGGGGTTGTCGATGACGAAGGCGGCCATGTGGGTGCCGTCGGCGATGCCGTGACGCAGGTGGTCCCGCAGGCGATCGTGCCACGCGGTCCCGGCGCCGGGCTTTCGGAGCAAAGCGGCTCGCATGCGGGTGAGTTCGGCAGCGTCGTCAGGTGTTGCGGGTCGCACGTACACGGGTGACTCCTCGATGAGCGGAGGGCGTGTCTGTGTTTCGGGAAAGTACGGAAGTGGTGGGCGCTGGGTGGATAGGCTGGCGCCGGCCGTCTGAAATGCCCTGCTGTGGGAGTATTTGTTCCTTCTTCTTCGTCTTCGCCATCGCCCGGTGAGGTGTCCGCCGAGCAGATCACCGAGGTGCTCGCCGAGGCGTACGGCCTGCGGGATGCTTCGGTGACCGTGATTCCGCTGGGGACGGAGACGGACAACTTCGCAGCCGACACCGAGCGGGGACGGCTGTTCGTCAAGGCGTACCCACGCCGGGCGAACCTGGACGTCATGGCCGGGCGGGTCACGGTGTCGGAGCTGGGCCGGGCGGCCGGCAGCCCGTTCCCGGCGGTGCACGCCGATCTGTGGGGCCGCAGCGTCGCCCGGCACGGCGAAGTGGCGATCTCGCTGTGGGACTGGGTGGACGGCGCCTCGCTGGAGCTGCCGTACACGCCTGCCCATGGTGGGCAGATCGGGGACGCGCTCGGGCGGCTGCACAACACGCTGGCCGGCCACCCGCAAGCGGGCTTCAAGGCGAACACCAACCACTGGTGGTCCCACCGCGCCGATGTGCTGCAGGAACGGGGTCGTGACCTCCTGGCCCGGATCGACGCCGTGGCCGACCCCGACGAGGACGATCCGGCACGTCGGGCGGAGGTCGAGGAGCGGATCTCCCAACTGGATGCCCTGGGCGAGTTGCAGGCCGGGCTCCCGAAGTCCCCGCGCGAGCAGATCGTGCACTTCGACGCGACCGGCGCGAACCTGCTGTGGAACAGCAAGGACGAGCTGGTCGGTGTGATCGACATCCAGGCCCGCATCGCGTTCCCGACCTGGGAGCTGGGCCGGGTCGCCTTCGAGCCGTTCACAGTGGCCGAGTCCGCGGACTGGCGGGCGAGTGCTGCTGCGGCTGTGGCGGCGTACGCGGAGCATGTCCCGGCCGAGGTCCGGCCGGAGCTGGTGTACGCGGCGCGGATGGCGCTGTTGCACAACCTGACCTCCTGGTTCGGGGCGGACGCGCTGTACGGGGAGAGCCGGCTGCCGGGCCGGGGGATCTATGCGAGGTTCTGGCACCTGCGAACGGTGGCAGCCCGCCGGATGCTGGCCGAGCTGCCGGCGATCGAGGCGGAGCTGGCCGCGGTGGTCGGGGTCTGACGCCTCTGGGCGGTGGCGCTTCACGCCGTCGCCGCTCTGCTGTGCAGGTAGAAGGCGCGGGCGACCTCGACGGCCCCGGTGAAGTCGCGGAACGCCCGGTCCCGGGCAGCCGCGTCGAGGACGACGCCGGTCGCGCAGCCGGGCAGCCCCCATGCGTCGCGCAGGTGCCGGCCGATGCGCTCCGGGTCGAGGTGCGCGGTGGTCCGTCGGGGATCGGCTGCCTCGACGGCGGTGTTGAGGCGGAATGCCGTGGCCACGCTCGCGGCGGTTGTCCTGGTGTCCTGGAGCAGCCCTTCGGCCTCGTCCCAGGTGGCGGGCCACACCGTCCACGCGCCGTCGAGGCGGGCGGAACGGACGATGATCCGCAACAGGGCCTCGTTCGGGTCGAGGAGGAGTTCGTCCGGGGTGAGCCAGTAGGCCGCCTGCGCCGCTGTGAGGTGGGCGAGGCCGAGGCCCTGCTCGGCGGCGGCCTTGATCGCGGCCACCTCCAGCAGGGCGGCACCGTCGGCGGGGCCTCCGCCGACGGCGGTCAGGACGCGCTCGCGCCAGCGGGCGGGGAAACGGGGGTCGTAGAGCTGCTGGTGCTGGAGGACCGCGAGGAGCGGCACCCCGTCGGGTCCTGCCGGGTGGCCGGCCGTCCAGTAGCGCACGAAGCTGGTCCGCCAGGACTCGCCCCGCCACCAGTCGGTATCCGCAACGGGAACGGAGCCTTCGGCGATTCGGTGCAGGGCGGTCTCGGCGTCCTCGCGCTTGAGGTCGTGGGGGTTGGTCGTGCGCCACAGGTTCACCCGGTCGTACGGGCCGGTGAGGTGCGCGGTGCGGGCGCCGTGGCCGATGGCCGCCCAGGAGCGCCGGTCGTAAGGGAGCCGGCGGGCGATGGCGAGGAGGGCGACGGCCTCGTCGGCCGTGATCACGCCGGCTGCCGTGCACCGGGTGAGGGCGGCGCGGATGTTCACCAGGGCCTCGGAGAGGCGCCGGCCGGTGGGGCTGTGCAGGACGGCGACCTCGTCGTCGGCGTCCAGGAGGCCTGCGGCGTAGTCCTGGTAGACCTGCCCGACGCCGTGCATGCCGTAGGGCGCGAGTTCGGCGGCGCGCAGGGCTCCCATGCTGGCGGCACCGACGACGGTGGTCCCCGTGGCCAGCAGGGCGAGGATCTCCTTGTGTCGCACGGGAGCGCTCTGGTGCCACACCCCGTCGATGATCACGACCGTGTCGGCCGGGGACGCGGCGAGCGCCAGGAGGTCGCCGTGCTTGACCGGCGGGTGGCAGATGGCGCCGGGGAGGATCTCGCGCACGCGGGAGGCGGAGACGGTGGGGCCGACGAGGACGTGGGTGGTCACGCGGCGGCCTCCTGCGGGCGGGGAACGGTGTGCCGGGAGCTGTAGCTCAGGCCCGGTGCGACGACCTTGACCACGGAGAACTCGCTGCGGGCGTACGGACCCCAGGTCAGGTCGACGACCATCGGCTCGGCCCGGGCGACGCCGACGACGATGCCGGCCAGGAGTTGGGCCTCCTCGTGATCGTGCTCCGGTGCCGCCGACCGGTACTCGCACACGGTTTCGTCCCATGGCTCACCCGCTCTGTCCGGTGTGGTGGGGCCTCGGTGGGTGCGGCCCGGGCGGTGGACGGCGGCGGGGATGTCCTCGCGGCTGCCGGTGATCTGGGTCAGGCGGGACTGCGCCGCCTCGGTGATCGCCCGGGACAGCGCGACAGCGGGGTCGAGGTGGGCACCGGTGCCACTGACCAGGGTGACGGGCTGGTCCTCGCGCCACAGGTAGCAGGCCATGACGGGGAGCCCGTAGCGGTTGGGCAGGTGCCAGAGCTCGACCCAGGCACAGGCGGCGTCGAGAAGGTCGAGCAGGCGGCGGCAGTGCGGTTCGGTGATGCTCGCCGGGTCGATCCGGCTGGCCTGCCGCGTGTTGGAGCGGTCGGTGAGGTCACTGACGACGTCGCGCTCGATCACTTCGTACAGGGCGTGCGTGACGGCTTCGGCGCGGGTGTTGCCGGAGGCCAGGCCGTTGGTGGAGGCGCTGGGCAGATGCATCCGCCAGTCGGTGTGGGCCTCGCGGCCGAGCTGGACACAGGTGGCCGGCACCAGGGCCGGCGTGCCGTCGAGTGCGGATCGGGCGGGGATCCAGTCGAGCACCGTACGGTCGGTCAGCAGGCTTCCCGGGTGCTGTTCGAGCGCGGCCACGGGGTAGGGCAGGACCAGCCCTCGGGCCGGCGCCCGGCGCACGGCCGGGGCGGGCAGGGCGTGCTCGCCGTGCCACGCCTCGATGGCCTCCATCGCGCCGGACACGCGCGCGCCATCGAGTGTCACCCCCTTGCCCTGGGCGACCGACAGCGTGCGGGCGAGGGGCCGTACGGCCATGGTGACGGGGATACCCAGGGTGTCGAGCCCGGTGACGTCGGCGACGCGGGTGATCCCGTAGCTGTCGAGCAGGGGCTTGATGGCCTGCCAGGTGTCCGCCGGGTGCCGGGTGCGGTGGGTGCCCGCGAAGTAGGTCTTGCGCATGGCTCTCCTGATTCGAGACGGCAGTGCCCGGCCGCCGATGCCCAGGTCATGGGAGCGTCGGCAGCCGGGCACCAAGGTTGACCCGACTGTCAGTCAGTCAGCGGAAGGTCACAGACTGGGCTGCCGGTAGACGTGGGTGTCAGGGAAGGCGGAGTCCGGGACGGACGGGTCGCCGCCGACGTTCTGCGGCAGGTCGCCGTCGGCGTGCAGCTCGGCGACGAAGTCGGCCGGGTCGATCTGCGGGGTGACGTGCTCGATGTTGGGCATGGTTCCTCCATCGGGATGGCGGGTTACTGCCGCACCGAGAGGTCGGTGAAGCAGATGGTGATCAGTACCTCGCGCGACCGGGAGTCGAGCGGGGTACGCCAGTGGGGGATTCGGCTTCCGTCGAATCCGGTGAGGGCGCGGTGGCGGATCGGGAACTCCTCGCCACCGGCCGGGTAAGGGGTGTCGGCGAGCCGGTCGGCGACCTGTCGGGTACTCAGCCAGCGCAGGTTGGGCAGCCAGCCCATCGCGCCGAGCCCCGGGGTGAGGCCGCAGCTGAAGGTGATCCCGCACTTGCCGTCGTCGCGGTGGACGTGCATGTAGTCGCCGGTGCTGTAGAACTTCAGGCCGTAGCGGATCGGCGTCAACCGGGCCCGGCCGGTGGCCTCGCCGGCGATCTCGGAGAGCGCCTTGGACATCGCCAGGGCGGTGAGGGCCTTGCCTCCGGGGTGGACCTTGCATCGCTGCGGCGAGGTGATCGAGCCGTCCCGCATCACCAGCAGACCCGGCCGCTGGTTGTGCCGAGCGTCGCGAGGGCGCCGACTCGGCCCTGGTGCTTTCGCCGCCAGTGAGGCACGTTGTAGCCGGCGAACGCCCTGACCGAACCGTCCGCGTACGGGTGGCCCAGCTCGGTGAAGCCCTCGCCCTCGGGGAAGAGGCCGTGCTCGGCGATGACCTCGGCGAGCCGGTCCGGGTGGGCGTCGCGCAGGCCGGGCGCCCAACCCATCGAGGGCAGGCCGCTGGTGAGCGCGATGCCGACCGTGATGGTGGCCTTCACCGTGTCCGTGTGCAGGCCCTGGAAGTCACCCTCGCGGTAGACCACGGCGGCACCGCCACGCGGCACCAGGCGGCTCAGTCCGGTCGCCGCGCGCAGGGCTGCCAACAACTCCTTGTCGTAGGCGAGCCGTTCCAGCTCGGGACCGGCCGGGAGGAAACCGCAGTGCACAGGGGAGGCGAAGGAACCGTCCCGGTGCGCGGTCGCCTCCTCGCGCACGTACGGGACGGTCCGCTCGAGTCGGCTCAGCGTCTCGGCCCGGATCGCTTCGAAGCGGGTCCTCTCCAGGGCTCCCGGCACGACGACGGTGCCGGTCTTGTCCCAGGCCGCGCGGGCCGGCGACCGTTCGGTCAGGGGTGCTGTGGTCATCGTCTCTCCTGCTCTTCACAGGGGGCCGTACCAGTCGGCCGGTCCGTGATCGGGAATTGCGCGGGAGGCGGCGACGCAAGGGGGCGATGTCGGTGGTCACCGTTCGTCCGCCTGCCGCCGGGCGGCGGCGGGGCGGAGGGTGGATCCGTCCTTCGGGGCGGTCCATTCCTTCTCGCACCCGGCGTCCTCAGGACGCAGGTGATAGCTGTAGACGCCCTCACCGGGTACGTCCACGACGACGCCCACCGCGCCGGTGGCGGTGTCGTGGGCGAGATCGCCGAGGCGAGGCGTCCAGGGCGACACGGGGTCGTGCGCGTCCTCGTGGGCTGTGCGTCGTCCACTCATGCCCACAGACAGTAAGTGCGCGACTACTGCTGAATATGAATCGGCGGAATACTGCCCTATCCGTCCAGATGGAAGCGGTCCGACATGCGCCGGAGCTTCTCCCGGGTGGCCGACCGCTCCGCATAGACGATCTTCCGCAGGGTGGCTCGCGCGATCGGATGGTTGCGCACGAGTTGAGGAGCGACCTTCTCGGCCGATTCCAAGGCCTGAAGTGCCTTGTCCCGGTTGCCGTCCCACAACCAGGCGCGGGCCAGGTCCATGTGATGGTGACCGCGTCGGGATCCCGGGAGGGCGGCGACCTTCGCGGGGTCGGCGCGCTCGTTGAGGATCAGCGCCCGGACGTGGTCGCCCATCTCCAACTGGACCGACACGGCGTGGATCTGGACGTTTCCGCCGGAGAAGGTCAGTGAGTGCCGGTCGAAGGGAGGCTCGGTTCGGCTTCCGTCCATCAACTCGGCCGCCGTGTGCGCCTGCTGGATCCGCCCCTCGGCCTCCAGCCGCCGGCCGGCACGGGCGGCCGACACGGCCGCCCGCAACTGCAGCGTCCCCCAGGCCCGCACTGCCAGCGGATTGTTGGCACGGCACTGGTCCTCGACGAGGCGAAGCGCCTTGTCCGACAGCGCCAACGCGTCATCCCAGTCCGCAGTGGCCCACATGTCCCACACCCGCATCCAGTCCGCGACCGCCCCCATCACCGGGTCACCGGACAGACGGGCCGACCAGGCAGCCCGCTCACAGGCCATGGCAACCAGTTCGGGGTGCCCGAGCACATGGGCAGCCGTGTGCGCGAACTTGCACTCGATCGCGTAGATCGCGAACGCCTCTTCGCGTTCGTGGCCGGTGGAAACCTCAGCCAGGGCCCGCGCCTCGCGGAGCATGTCAGGAAGCACCTTCATGACGGCGACGTTGGCGGCGGAGTCCCGCAGGCGGTGCAGGCGCTCCGTCTCGCGCCACAGCTCCACCGCCGGACGAGGCCGACCGTCGAACACCGGCGTGAGGTCGTACCGGCGCAGCTCCCGCAGGATGGAGGCTGCCGACACCTGCCACTGGTTCTCCGACACCTTGCCGTCGACGAAGGGCCGTTCGATGAGGTCGTTGGGGTGACAGTGGAGGGCTGCTGCGAGCTGGTTGATGATGCCGGCCCGGTCGAGTTCGATGACGCCCTTCTCGACCTTCGACACCCAGCCCTGGGTCCTGCCGAGCGTGGCGGCCAGATCGGCTTGAGTCATGCCCAGCCGGAGCCGTGCCCGTCGCACCCGCTTGCCGATCGACTCTCGCTCTTCCAGCACGGCGGCCCTCCCCGGCTCGCGACCGTCCGCCCGGTAGACCGACGGTGCCACCAGGAAGCTACCCCGTCGGGCCAGCCGCGTCACAGGTGGCCGACGAGAGCCGCCCCGGCACACGCGGGCCGGGGCGGGCCCGTCAGGACGCCCGGGGGAGCAGGGCGTCGTCCTGCCACTTGAGGATCTTTTGACCCCCGCAAGCCCGTGACCTGGGATTAACTCCGGAGGCCAGGTCCTTGCTCGGTTCTACTACAACGAGGGTGGTAACAGCCACCCGGACCAGGGTGCGTTCTACCAGAACGCCGGCGAGACCAAGAGCTACACCTGGGGTTTCATGCCGCTACCGGCGAACTGCAGTGCGGTCGGCAAGATGTGGGTCAGCGGCCAGGGCGACTTCCTGACTCCGCCGGACCACCCCTGCTGAGTCTGACACAGTGATCACTCGGGGTGGGCTCGGGCTCAGCCCGAGCCCACCCCATGCCGTTGCCCGATCGCATCCCGGAAGACCGATGGTCGAAGCCTCCCTCTCCGCCGCCCCTGCCCTGTTTCCCGTCTTCGCCGTACTGGGTCTGGCCTTCGGGTTCGTGGCGTTACGGCTGGCCCGACGCAGGCAGCGGAAGCCGGCTGTGGCCGTGCTTTTCGGCCTGTCGCTGGCCGGGGAGGTTGCGGCGACGCTCACGCCGACCACCAGCGGGTCGTCGGGCGAGCCGACGTGTTCGATCGGCGCCGGGGTGTGGGGCACCGCCGTCGCGGAACAGGGGCTGATGAACCTCGCCATGTACGTGCCGGTCGCTTTCTTCGGCGTTCTGGCCCTGCGGCGGCCTCTGACTGTCTTCGCCGGGGGGGTGGTGCTCTCCGGCGTGACCGAGATCAGCCAGACCCTGCTGGGAACCGGACGCGCCTGCGACGCTGCGGACCTTGTCGACAACGCCCTCGGCGCGCTCGTCGGCACGGTCGCCGCGGTCGTCTGGTTGTGGCTCCGTCGTCACAAGCCGTTGTCGGGGCGGCGGGATGTCTTTCACTCCCTCACTATGGCCGGCACGGGCCTTGCGGCCGTCACGGCCGTCCTTCAGCTGTTTGTGCCGCTTCACAATGATGCCGTCGGCTCCGTTGCGAACCCCTCGCATGATCAAGGCGAGACGGCTGAGCGGATCGCCACGCAGTTGTTCGGGCCCGGGACCTGGGTCACGTCGTTCGGCGTCCACTCCGATCCTGAAGTATCGCCCCAGCCGGTCCTCGACGCCGTCACGGATCGCGGCAGGTTCCAGGCCGAGTGGCCGAGCGGACGCCTTCTCGTCAGCGCCTCGGCCAACAACCAGGTCGACGCAGGCCCCCTCACCCGGGATCAGGTCCTCAAAGCCGGTACCGACTTCGCAGCCACCTGGTTCGCGGACCTGACATCGGCCGCCAGTCCCGCCCTCACCTCCGCCGGTGCCGAAGGCGCCTACATGGTCACCTACCGGCGGTACAACAGCGACAACGTCCTGATGCCCATGCGTCTCGACATCACTGTCTCCACCTCCGGCCGGGTCATGGCGTCGTCCGCACGCCGGGACACCGACCCCCAACTGCCGCACCCCACCGTCAACGCTGACACGGCCAAGCAGCGGGCCGTCGCCGCTGTACCAGGTTCCCGCGCGGACACCATGTTCCTCCTCGCGAAGCAGATCGACGGACAGTGGCGGCCGTGCTGGGCAGTCAATCTCGTCAAACAGGGCGAGACGCAGACCTCCGGCACCGTGGAATTCGTCGATGCTGTCACCGGTCAGCCTGTGGCGCACCAGGGCTGAGCACCGCGCCGACCCGGCGTGCTGTACCGGCACCAAGGGGCATCGGCCGGATCGCCGAACTGCACGGCCTGGACGATGCAGTCCGCCCATCACGCAGCTCTCGGGGGTCTTGTCGAACCGGGTGGCGATGCCTCGCCAGGCCTTCAGCTTGTTGATCAGGCACTCGACGGTGTTCCGGTCCTTGTAGAGCTCGGCGTCGTGGCTGACGGGCCTGCCTCCCTTGCTGCCCTTCTTCTTCCGGTTGGCGGCCTGGTCCTTCTTCTCCGGGATGACTGCCTTGATGCGGCGTTTGCGCAGGTGGGCGCGGTTGCCGCGGGACGAGTAAGCCTTGTCCCCGGCGACCGCGTCGGGCCGGGTGCGCGGACGGCCGACCGGCACCCGGACCCGTACCTTCTTCAGCACGGGGATGAACTGCGGGCTGTCGGCGGCCTGTTCCTCAGAGACGGTTCGGGGAAACCCACCGACGGCAACGTCTGCAGGGCGCCCCGAATCGATCTCACTGTTGGTAGCACCGCCGGGGTCGCCTATTTTCGGTCGGACCACGGAACGTACCCCGTCACCCGCCACACCAAGGTCCTTTTGCCGCAGCGGTCTTGATCATATTCGAGGGCTGTCGTTACTTGGCTGAGCTGTGTGCGGTGGCCGTCGCGGGTTGCGCGTGGATGACCGGGTGCTCAAGCCTCCCCGGTCTCCCTTGCGGTCAACGGGCGGCGAGGAGTTCCCCGCGCTCGACGGCGTCGCGCAGGCCGGCCGCGAAGTCCTGGGGCAGGAGGTTGACCTCGTCGAGGGCGTCGGCGGTCAGGGGGATCTCTTCGAGGAGGTACTCGCCCCGGCCTTCCTGGCTGAACTCGGGGCCGGTGCGATCCTCGAAGCTCACTTCTCGATGGTGGCGAGGTAGAAGTCCTGGCGCTCGTCGTCGGTCTCGATGACGTGGAGGATCCAGCCGCCGTCGACGTGCATGGACTGTCCGGTGATGAAGGACGCGCTGGGGCCGGCGAGGAAGGCGACGGCAGCGGCGACGTCCTCGGGGCAGCCTCGGCGCTGGACGCACTGGCGGCGGATCTGGTTCTCGGGTCGGGCGCGGTGGTGGGCGGGCAGGTCGTTCTCCGCCTTGGCCTGACCTACTCGTCACCGTCCCCGCCAGGTCGGCGACGGTCACAGCGGCTCGAATTCGTGCAGGTCGAAGGGGTACCAGGGCTACGAGGCCCGGGGGAGCAGGGCGTCGTCCTGCCACTTGAGGATCTTGTCGAAGCTGACGATCGCGCCGCGCAGCGGGTGGTTGCGGAGCTGGACGTGGTCGGTGAGGGCGTGGATGAGGAAGAGGCCGCGGCCGGACTCGGCGGTGAGGTCCGGGAGGCCGTCGAGGTCCAGGGGCCGCAGCAGGGGCAGTGGCGCCGGGTCGGCGGCCGGCGGCAGGACGTGGGTGTCGTACGGGCGGCCGTCGCGGCGCGGGCGGTGGGTGGTGAGCAGCGGGCCGGGGACGGTGGCGCGGCCGTGCCGGGAGCGCGGGCGCGGCTGCGGGCGCCCGGCCGGGCGGGCCGTCGGCGGCGCCGGGGCGGGGGCCGGACGGCGCGCCGCCGGGGCCGCGGGGCCGGGCAGGCCTGGTCCCGAGTCGGTCACCTCGATCCGCAGCAGGTCGCCGCTGATCGACGCGGTGACCTGGTAGCCGTCGTCGGGCCGCCCGCCCGCGCCGTGCTCGACGGCGTTGGCGCAGGCCTCGCTGAGGGCGACGCCGAGGTCGTGGGCGATCTGCGGATCGACGCCAGCGGTCGCCATCGCGCCCAGCAGTATGCGGCGGGCCAACGGCACGCTGGCCGGGTCGCGCTTGAGGTGCAGAGTCCACCAGATGTCCACGGGAGGTCCCTCCTGGCTGCGGCTCCACATATAACGAGGTATCTCCGGACGGTGCGCAGGTGAACCGTGCCCGGGGTCCGCTACCGCCCGTTCGGCGGATGGACGGGGGGACGGGCATGTGCCGGGCGGCGCGTGCCCGAGGGGTGCGCGGGGTGGCGCGCGGGGTGGCGTGCGGAGCCGATCGGGGCATTCGTAGGGATTTCCCACCCTGCCGATCCGACGGGGGTAGGCGATGAGATGATGGCCCGGCCATGACTGCCCCAGCCGCCGCCCCGCACCCGGGCGCCCCCGCACCGGACGCGCCGGTGGGGGCCGCCGCCTGGGACCTGCGGCTTGCCAGGGCCGTCCCGTTCGCCCTGGTGTGCACGCTGATAGCGGCCGCCGGGCACGCGCTGGCGGGCGGCGGGGACGTCGCCCTTCCCGCACTCGCGACCGGTTTCGCCGCCACCCTGGTGCTCGCCGCCGCCTTCGGCGGGCGGGAGCGCTCGCTCGGCGCGATCGCCGGGGCGCTGGCGGCGGGCCAGTTCGGGCTGCACTGCCTCTTCCACTCCTTCGCCGGCCACGCGGCCTCCGGCGCGGCCGGTTCGCACCACGGCGGTCCGCCGGGCTCCGGCCCGCTGACCCTGCCGCAGGTGGCCGGCCGGCTGGTCTGCAACGAGGGCCGGCCCGGCACCCTGGCCGGCCTGCCCGGCAGCCCCACCGCCGAGCAGCTGGTCGCCGGGGCGGGCCTGGACCCGCACGCGTACGCGACCGTGCCGTGGTGGCAGGGCGGGGTGCTCGGGATGACGCCGACGATGCTGGCGGCCCACCTGGCCGCGGCCCTGGTGGCCGGCTGGTGGCTGCGGCGCGGCGAGGCGGCGCTCTGGCGGCTGGTGCGGATCGCCGCGTCGGCCGCGCACGCCCGCACGGCGGCGCCGCTGCACACCGCGTGCGCCCTGGCCGCGGTGCTGCTGCGCGGCCTGTTCGGCCTGCCCGCCGGCCCGGTCCGGCGGTCCACCCGCCGGGGCGGGGACGACCCGCTGCCGGCCGGTGCCGCGCTGCGGCACAGCGTGGTGCGGCGCGGGCCGCCGCTCGGGGCCCTCGCGTACTGATCCGCGTCCACGGCGCCCCCGGTCCCCCACCGGTTCCGGCCCGAGGGCGGACGGGTGTACGCGCAGCCGAGCCGTACCCGCCCGACTCGCGCGGTCCTGCGGCCCTCCCCCACCTCTTCCCCACGCCGCGCGGCCCCGCCGCGGCACGGGTCCTCCCGTGCCCGGGAGCGGGCCTGCCCGCCGAGCCTCCGAACGGAGACCACGAACCCCATGCGTTCCCTTTCCCCCCGCCGTACCGCCGCCGTCGCCCTCGCCGCTGCCGCCGCCGTGGTGGCGCTGGCCGGCCCCGCCTCCGCGCACGTCACCGTGAACCCGGGCAGCGCCGACCAGGGCGGTTACACCGCCGTCGACTTCCGGGTGCCGAACGAGAACGACGCCGCCGGCACCGTGAAGCTGGAGGTCAACCTCCCGCTGGACCACCCGCTGGCCTCCGTCCGCACCCAGCCGCTGCCGGGCTGGACCGCCACCGTCGAGAAGGCCAAGCTGGACAAGCCGCTCAAGGTGCACGGCAACGACGTCAACGAGGCCGTCTCCAAGATCACCTGGACCGCCGACGCCGGGGTGAAGATCGCCCCCGGCCAGTTCCAGGAGTTCCGCGTCTCGCTCGGCCCGCTGCCGACCGACGCCGACACCCTCGTCTTCAAGACGCTGCAGAGCTACGACAACGGCGACGTCGTGCGCTGGATCGACGAGGCCAAGGACGGCCAGCCGGAGCCGGCCAAGCCCGCCCCGGTGCTGAAGCTGACCAAGGCCGCCGCCGGTGACGGCCACGGCGTGACCGCCACCGCCTCCCCGTCGGCCGCCGCCGACACCCACACCGCCCACGGCGACGCCGCCACCGGCGACAAGGCCGCCTCCGACGACAAGGCGAGCGACTCCACCGCCCGGGTGCTCGGCGTCGTCGGCATCGTGGTCGGCGTGCTCGGCACCGCCGTCGGCGTCCTCGGCCTGCGCCGCAAGAGCGGCGGCTCGGCCTCCTGACCCCAGCACCGGTGGGGCCGCGCCCGGCCCGGGCGCGGCCCCACCGGTGATCCACCGCACACGATCGGACCTCTCCCATGCCCCGCTCCGCCCGCTCCGCCCGTTCCGCCCGCCTGGCCGGGGCCGCCGCCGTCGCCCTGGCCGCCGCGCTCACCCTGACCGCCTGCGGCTCCGACGCCGGCGGTTCCGCCTCCCCCGCCAAGGTCGTCCAGCAGAAGTCCGACTCGCCCTACGAGGGCACCGTGCTCGGCAAGAACTTCGAGAAGCCGGACCTCCAGCTGACCGACACCTCCGGCCAGCCGTACGACCTGCGCCAGCAGACCAAGGGCCGGACCACCCTGCTGTTCTTCGGCTACACCAGCTGCCCGGACGTCTGCCCGACCACCATGGGCGACATCGGCGTGGCGATGAAGAAGCTCTCCCCGGAGGAGCGGCAGAAGGTCGACGTGGTGTTCGTGTCCACCGACCCGAAGCGCGACACCCCGCAGGTGCTGCGCAGCTGGCTGGACTCGATGGGCAGCGACTTCATAGGCCTCACCGGGGACCTGGAGAAGGTGAAGACCGCCGCCAAGGCGCTCGGCATCCTGATCGAGGACCCGGTGATCAACGCGGACGGCACCGTCACCTCCACCCACGGCGCCCAGGTGCTGGCCTTCCTGCCCTCCGACGACAAGGCCCACCTGCTCTACCTGAGCGGCACCGAGGTGAAGACCTACGAGCACGACCTGCCGCTGCTCGCCAAGGGGGTCGCCGCGTGAAGGGCTCCCTCGGCTTCCGCCGGACGGCACTCGCCGGGGCGGCGCTGGCGACGGCACTGGGCGCCGGCGCGTTCCTGGTGGCCTGCGGGGCGGACGGCGGGAACGGCGCCGCCGGCGGCGGAGCATCCGGTGGCGCGGCGGCCCGGCTGAGCGTCGCCGACCCCTACATCCCGCTGCCGCCGGCCGGCGGCATGGCGGCCGGCTACCTGACCGTGCGCAACGACGGCGGCCAGGGCGACGAGCTGGTCGAGGTCTCCAGCCCCGGCGCCTCCTCGGTCACCATGCACCGCTCCACGTCCACCACCATGGAGCAGGTCGACAAGCTGGACGTCCCCGCGCACGGCGCGCTGCAGCTCGCCCGCGGCGGTACGCACCTGATGATCATGGGGTGGCAGAAGGCCCCCGCCCTCGGCGACGAGCTCGAACTCGACCTGACCTTCGCCCGGACCGGCACCATCTCGGTCAAGGTGCCGGTCAAGGAGCTCACCTACCGCCCCGGCCAGCAGTAAGGGACACCGCACGATGCTGATCGCACCGGGACTGACGGGACGCCGGATCGCCGGGCTGATCGGCGTGCTCGCCGCCGTCCTCGCGCTGCTGCTCGGCGGCGCCGGACCCGCCGCCGCGCACGCCACCCTGCAGTCCACCGACCCCGCGCAGAACGCCGTCCTGCCCGCCGCCCCGCAGTCCGTCACCCTGACCTTCAGCGAGGCCGTCTCGCTCTCCTCGGACTCGGTGCGGGTGCTCGACCCGGCCGGCAAGGCCGTGGACGCGGGCAACCCGGCGCACGCCGACGGCAAGGACAACACCGCCCGGGTCGCACTCGGCAGCGGGCTCGCCAACGGCACCTACACCGTCGCCTGGCGGGCCGTGTCGGACGACTCGCACCCGATCGGCGGGGCGTTCACCTTCTCCATCGGCGCGCCGTCGGCCACCACCGTCTCCGCCACCGCGCTGCAGGGCGCCGAGGCGGACGGCCTGGTCGCCGCGGTCTACGGCACCGGCCGGGCCGTCGCGTACGGGGCGTTCGCGCTGCTCGTCGGGGCGGCCGGCTTCGTGCTGCTCTGCTGGCCGGCCGGGGTCGCCCGGCGCCCGGTGCAGCGGCTGCTGATGAGCGGCTGGGTGGCGCTGCTGGTGTCCACGGTCACGGTGTTGATGCTGCGCGGCCCGTACGAGCGGGGCTCGGGGATCGGCAAGGCGTTCGACCTGTCGCTGGTCCGCGCCACGCTGGACGAGCGGATCGGCACCGCGCTGGCCGCCCGGCTGCTGCTGCTCGCGGCGAGCGGGGTGTTCCTGTCGCTGCTGGTCGGCCAGCTCGGGCAGCCCACCGGCCGGACCGTCCCGGCCACCGGCACCGCCGGGACCACCGGGGCCGGGTCGGCGGCCGGGGACGCCGAGGAGGCCGAACTGCGGGAGCTGGAGCGGCGCGCCGCCGAACGCCCGCAGCGCGAGGCCCGGCTGGGCCTCGGGGTGGCCGGACTGGTGCTGGCCGTCGCGCTCTCGGCGACCTGGGTCGGCGCCGACCACGCCTCGGTGGGCATCCAGGTCTGGCTCGCGCTGCCGCTCGGCATGCTGCACCTGGTCGCGATGGCGCTCTGGCTGGGCGGCCTCGCGGCGATGCTGGTCGGGCTGCGCGAGGGCATCGGCGCGGACGTCGCCGACCGCTTCTCGAAGCTCGCCTTCGGCGCCGTCCTGGTGCTGGCCGGCACCGGCGTCTACCAGTCCTGGCGCGGCCTCGGCAGCTGGAGCGCGCTGACCGGCACCGACTACGGGCGGCTGCTGCTGGTGAAGACCGGCTGCGTGGTCGCGATGCTCGGCGCCGCCTGGATGTCCCGGAGCTGGCTGGCCCGGCTGCGGGCCGCCCCGGAGGAGGCCGCGGAGGTCACCCCGGCGGAGGTCGCCGTCGCGGCCGGCGGCGTCGGCGGCGGTACCGGCAGCAGTGCCCCGGACGGTGGCGACGAGGACTCCGACGACCCGGTCCGGCGGGCCCAGCTGGCCCGGCAGCGGGCCGCCCGGGCGAACGCCGACCGGGACCGCGGGCTCACCCCGACCCGGGCCGGACTGCGCCGCTCGGTGCTGGTCGAGGCGGCCGTCGCGGTGGCCGTCCTGGTGGCCACCACCCTGCTCACCAACGCCCCGCCCGGGCGGGTGGCGGGCGAGGTCGCGGCCGGGGCCGCGAACGGCACCGCGCCGGCGGCCGGCACCGCGGCCGGAGGCACGACCGGCGGGGCGCCCGCCCCGCAGACCGTGCCGGGCCGGACGGTGGAGCTCGCCCTCCCGTACGACACCAAGGGCCGCACGCCCAACGCCAAGGGCACCGCGACGGTCACCCTCAACCCGGCGGGCACCGGCTCGAACGAGGTGCACCTGAAGCTGGACGGCGCGGACGGGCAGCCGGTCGAGGTGCCGGAGGTGCAGCTCGCCTTCACCCTGCCGGACCGCGACCTCGGCCCGCTCACCGTCCCGCTCACCCCCGAGGGCACCGGGCGCTGGACCGGGACGGCGCAGCTGCCGCTCGCCGGCAACTGGGTGGTGTCGGTGGTCATCAGATCCTCCGACATCGACCAGACCACGGAGATCAAGCAGCTGAAGATCGGATAGGGACAGCTCATGGCCACGGAGACCGGCACCGACAGCACCACCGGGCAGGACGGCACATCCGACGGCACCGCCACCGGCTTCACCCGGCGGGCCCTGCTGGGCACCGCCGGGGCGGGCCTGGTGATCGGCGCGGGCGCCGGGGCCGGCACAGCCGTGGCCGTGGACCGGCCCGGCCCGCACCGCCCGGCGACCGCGTCCGGCGGCGGCCTCGGGCCGGCCCGGGTGGCGTTCCACGGCGAGCACCAGGGCGGCATCCTCGAACCCCAGCAGGCCCGGGTCCAGCTGGCCGCCTTCGACCTGGCCGGCGGGGTCGGCCGGGACGGCCTGCGCGGCCTGCTCCAGCGCTGGTCCCGGACGGCCGCCCGGATGGCCGTGGGCGAGCCGGCCGACGAGTTCGAGAACCAGGTCGCCCTGGACGCCGGCCCCTGCTCGCTCACCGTCACCTTCGGCTTCGGCGCGGGCCTGTTTGACAAGGCCGGCCTGGCCGACCACCGCCCGGCCGGGCTGGAGTCGCTGCCGGCCTTCCCGGCCGACGCGCTGGACCCGGCGCGCGGCGACGGCGACCTGTTCGTGCAGATCGGCGCCGACGACGCGCTGGTCGCCGTGCACGCACTGCGGGTGCTGCAGCGTCAGGCGGCCGGCACGGCGGCGCTGCGCTGGCAGGCGTCCGGCTTCGCCCGGACGCCCGGCGCCACCGCCGCGCCGATGACCGGGCGCAACCTGATGGGCCAGATCGACGGCACCAACAACCCGCAGCCCACCGAGGACGGCTTCGCGGCCAAGGTGTTCGTCGCCGCCGGGGGAGAACAGCCGGCCTGGCTGACGGGCGGTTCCTTCCTGGTGTTCCGGCGGATCCGGATGCTGCTGGACAACTGGGAGGCGCTGCCGATGGACCGCCAGGAGCGGGTGATCGGGCGGCGCAAGTCGGACGGCGCCCCGCTCGGCGCTGCCGCCGGGGCGGGCGAGCGGACGCCGGTGGACCTCGCCGCCCAGGCCCCGGACGGGTCGCTGGCCGTCCCCTCGGACGCCCACATCCGGGTCGCGGCGCCGGCCGCCAACGGCGGGGCCGCCATGCTGCGGCGCGGGTTCTCGTACCACGACGGGCTGCTGGCCGACGGCTCGCCGGACGCCGGACTGCTGTTCCTCGCCTTCCAGGCCGACCCCCGCAAGGGGTTCACCCCCGTGCAGCGCAAGCTGGCCCGGGGCGACGGGCTCTCCCGCTTCCTGCGACACGAGGCGAGCGGCGTGTACGCCGTCCCGCCGGGCGCGCCGCAGGGCGGGTACGTCGGACAGACCCTGCTCGACTGACAGTGCCCGGTGCCCGGGCCGGCCGCTGTCCACGGATCGTCCGTCCTCCTCCCACGGAGCGGACCGCGACCACAGGAGGACGGCGGAGTGGCTAAGGTGACTCCTTTCGGCGGTCCGCCGTTGTTCCCCACAGGTCCCGTTCCCCTTGGAGGCGTCATGTCGGCAACCCGCTACACGTACCTCGGGCCGGCGGGCACCTTTACCGAGGCGGCCCTGCGCACCCTGCCGGAGGCGGCGACCCGGGAGCTGGTGCCGATGTCCTCGGTGCAGCTGGTGCTGGACGCGGTGCGCGGCGGCGAGGCGTCCGGCGCGTTCGTGCCGATCGAGAACTCGGTCGAGGGCGCCGTCACGGCGACCAACGACGAACTGGCCTCCGGCGCGCCGCTGATGATCTACCGTGAGGTGCTGCTGCCGATCACCTTCGCGCTGCTGGTCCGCCCGGGCACCGTGCTGTCCGACGTGAAGACGGTCACCAGCCACCCGGTGGCCCAGGCGCAGGTCCGCCGCTGGCTGGCCGCCAACCTGCCGGACGCGCACTGGGAGTCCGCCGCCTCCAACGCGGACGGCGCCCGGCTGGTGGCCGAGGGGCGGTACGACGGGGCGTTCGCGGGCGAGTTCGCGGCGCCGATCTACGGTCTCGACCCGCTGGTCAAGGACATCGTGGACGCCCAGAGCGCGACCACCCGGTTCGTGCTGGTGGGGCGGCCCGGGCGGGTCTCCTCGCCGACCGGGGCGGACAAGACCTCGATGGTGGTCTGGCTGCCGGACGACCACCCGGGCGCGCTGCTGGAGCTGCTGCAGGAGTTCGCGGTGCGCGGGGTCAACCTGATGCGGATCGAGTCCCGGCCGACCGGGGAGGGGCTGGGCAACTACTGCTTCCTCATCGACTGCGAGGGGCACCTCAGCGACCGCCGGGTGGGCGAGGCGATGATGGGCCTCAAGCGGATCTGCCCGCAGGTGCGCTTCCTCGGCTCCTATCCGCGCGCCGACCAGCAGACGCCGGAGCACCAGCGGCCGGGTACCTCGGACGCGGATTTCAGCGCGGCCTCGGACTGGCTCTCGCGCTGCCTCGACGGCCGCGGGGACATCTGAGTCCGGTCGAGTCGGGCCGAGTGCGGCCGAGTCCGACCGGCCGGGTCCGTCGGACATCCGGGCGCCATTCGGCGGCCATGTGTCCTTTTCGAACCGTTTTCCACCCCGCCGGGCGGCCGTCCACAGGGCGGCCGCCCCGGTGCGGGGCTTGTCCACAGGGGTGGGCACTGTCCACAGGTCCGAGTTATCCACAGGCCTGGGGATGAGTCGACAAACCGGTATAGCCACTGCACGTTTCGGTCGGATCATCGGTTTGCGTCGCAGAGATGACTAATCGGACCAGAGTCACCCGGGTACCAGCAAATCACCCGTCCGAGCGCTTTAATTCGCTCACCCGAGAAGGTCAATTCAGGTTTGAAACCTGAATTTCATGGGTCGCTTCCTCGTCCACCGACGCCGCCCCACGATCCACAGCCTCCACCCCGAACCTGTGGATAACCGACCTCCGGACGGTTTCCCACAGCGGTTATCCACAGGCTGGAGCGAGTTATCCCCAGGGGAAAACCGGTACCGGTGGACAGGCGCCCGCCCGGTAGGCTTGGGCCCGTGATTGACCTTCGCCTGCTCCGTGAGGACCCTGACCGAGTGCGCGCCTCGCAGCGCGTCCGTGGCGAGGACGTCGACCTGGTCGACGCCCTCCTCTCCGCCGACGAGCGTCGCCGGTCCTCGGGCACGCGCTTCGACGAACTGCGCAACGAGCAGAAGGGCCTCGGCAAGCTCGTCGCCAAGGCCCAGGGCGAGGAGAAGGCCGCCCTGCTCCAGCGCACCAAGGAGCTGGCCGCCGAGGTCAAGGCCGCCGACGCCGAGCAGACCGAGGCCAAGGAGGAGGCCGAGCGCCTGCTCCGCTCGCTGGCGAACCTCATCGACCCGGCCGCCCCGGTCGGCGGCGAGGAGGACTTCGTCACCCTGGAGGAGATCGGCACCCCGCGCGACTTCGCCGCCGAGGGCTTCGAGCCCCGCGACCACGTCGAGCTGGGCCAGCTGCTCGGCGCGATCGACACCGAGCGCGGCGCCAAGGTCGCCGGTGCCCGGTCGTACTACCTGACCGGTGTTGGCGCGCTGCTGGAGCTCGCCCTGGTCAACATGGCGATCGCCCAGGCCACCGCCGCCGGCTTCACCCCGATGATCACCCCGGCCCTGGTCCGCCCGGCCGCCATGGACGGCACCGGCTTCCTCGGCCAGGCCGCCGAGAACGTGTACTTCCTGGAGGGTGACGACCGCTACCTGGTCGGCACCAGCGAGGTCCCGCTCGCGGCCTACCACATGGACGAGATCCTCGACGCCGAGAAGCTGCCGCTGCGCTACGCCGGCTACTCGTCCTGCTTCCGCCGCGAGGCCGGCACCTACGGCAAGGACACCCGCGGCATCATCCGCGTCCACCAGTTCGAGAAGGTGGAGATGTTCGTCTTCACCACGCCCGAGGACGCCGAGAACGAGCACCGCCGCCTGCTCCAGTGGGAGAAGGACTTCCTCAACGCCCTCGAACTGCCCTACCGGGTGATCGACGTCGCCTCCGGCGACCTCGGCGCCTCGGCCGCGCGCAAGTTCGACATCGAGGCCTGGATCCCGACCCAGGGCAAGTACCGCGAGGTCACTTCGACCTCGAACACCACCGAGTACCAGTCGCGCCGCCTCGCCATCCGGATGCGCGAGGAGGGCAAGGTGCGCCCGCTGGCCACGCTGAACGGCACCCTGGTCGCCGTCCCGCGCACCATCGTGGCGATCCTGGAGAACCACCAGCAGGCCGACGGCTCGGTCGTCGTGCCCGAGGCGCTCCGCCCGTACCTCGGTGGCCGTGCCGTCCTGGAGCCGGCCAAGTAGGACCGCCGGTGCCGGAACCGGCACCGGCCGCAGCCGCGGTGACGCGGACGCAGCAACGAAGCAACTCCCGGGAGACACGGCCCATGAGCACCACCAGCCCCAGCCCCGTCTCCCCCCTGGACGGTGGCGGCCTGCCCTTCAAGCTGGTCGCCACCGACCTCGACGGCACCCTGCTGAACAGCACGGAGGGCGTCTCGGCACGCAACCGCGCGGCGCTGGCCGACGCCACCGCGGCCGGGGCGCTGCACATCATCGTCACCGGCCGCTCGGCCACCTGGGCCCGCCCGGTCTTCGACGAGATCGGCTACCGCGGCATAGCCGTGTGCGGCCAGGGCGCCCAGGTCTACGACGCGGGCGAGCACCGGCTGCTCACCTCGCTCACCCTGGACCGCCGGGTGGCCGCCCTCGCGATCCAGCGGATCGAGGAGGAGACCGGTCCGCTGGCGGTCGCCGCCAGCCAGGACGGCCTGGACGGCGACGTACTGGCCGGCCCCGGCTACGAACTGCAGATCGGCTCCGAGCTGCCGGTGGTCCGGACCGCGAAGGACGAACTGCTCAGTGCCCCGGTCAGCAAGCTGTACATCCAGCACCCCGAGCTGACCGACGACGCCCTGGCCGAGGCCGCCCGCCACGCGGCCGGTGACCTGGTCGGCGTGGTGATGGCCGGCGCCGGCGTCGTCGAGCTGCTGCCGCTCGGCCTCTCCAAGGCCACCGGGCTGGCCGTCGCCGCCCACCGGCTCGGGGTGAAGGCCGCCGACACCATCGCCTTCGGCGACATGCCCAACGACGTGCCGATGTTCGGCTGGGCGCGGCACGGCGTGGCGATGGCCAACGCTCACCAGGAGCTGCTCGCGGTCGCCGACGAGGTCACCCTGAGCAATGACGAGGACGGCGTCGCGGCCGTACTGGAACGGCTTTACCCGAACGGGTGAACCTCGCTGCGGCCACCGCCGGTTCAGCCCTTGGAGTGATGCTGCGGTGAGCCGCCACGACGAAGCCGCGGGTCGGCGGGGGTGCGGCCGTCCCGGGCCGCCGGGCGGGCACCGGAGGGGTTTGTATGCTCCCAGGGTTGCCCGCTTCCGCCGCTGAGAGGTGCGCGCCATGTCAGTCCAGTGGGACCAGGGCCCGCCGGATCCGGCTGGGCGGCGGCGCGCCGACGGCGGCGGCGTCCGGACCGAACCCCCCGAAGAGGCCCCCGGCCGGTTCCCGCTGCCGCGCACCGGCGGCCGGGCCGAGGCCCGCCGGGCCGCGCAGGGCCGTACCGGGCAGACCCTCGCCGCGCAGACCCGCGTCGCGCAGGGCCGGATGGCACCGACCCGCACCGCCCAGACCCGCGCCGCACAGACCCGCACCTCCCAGACTCACGCCGCACCGACCCGCACCGCCCAGACCCGCGCCGGTCGGCGGGAGGCGGCCCGGTGCGGCCGGCGCGGCGCCCGGCGGCTGATCGCCTGGTCACTGGCCGGGATGCTGGTCGCCCTGGCCGGCGCCGGCGCCGCGGTGTACTACCGGCTGAACGGCAACCTCCGGTCCTTCGACCCCGACGCCATCGCCCCCGACCGCCCGCCCGAACCCAGCGCCGACGCGCACGGCCACCGGCCCGTCAACGTGCTGCTGATCGGCTCCGACTCGCGCGCCGGAGGCAACGGCGACCTCGGCGGCGGCCATGAGAGCGGCGCCCGCTCCGACACCACGATCCTGCTGCACGTCCACGCCGACCACCGGCACGCGGTCGGCGTCTCGATCCCGCGCGACGCCCTGGTGACCGTCCCCCGGTGCAAGCTCCCGAACGGCACCTGGACCCGGGAGCAGCCCGGGCAGATGTTCAACTCGGCCTTCTCGGTGGGCAATTCCGAGTCCGGCAACCCGGCCTGTACGCAGAACACGGTGGAGAAGCTCACCGGCATCCGGATCGACCACACCATCGAGGTCAACTTCGCCGGCTTCGCCGCGATGACCGGCGCCGTCGGCGGCGTGGACGTCTGCCTGCCGAACGCCGTGCACGAGGGGAACATCAACCCCAATCTGGGCCGCAAGGGCAAGGTGGTGCTCACCAAGGGCCGCCAGCGGGTCTCCGGGCAGCGGGCACTGGACTACGTCCGGCTCCGGCACGGCATCGGCGACGACTCGGACGTCGGACGGATGAAGCGTCAGCAGGCCTTCCTCGCCTCGCTGCTGGCCCGGATCAAGAGCAGGGGACTGAACCCCGGCACGCTGTTGCCGCTGGCCGACGCCGCGACCAGTTCGATGACCGTCGACCCGGGCCTCGACTCGGCCGCCAAGCTGGTGGACTTCGCCCTGACGCTCAGGGACATCGACCTGCACGAGGTCAAGTTCCTGACCACGCCCTGGCGTTACAACGGCGCGCGGATCGACCTGGTGCACCCCGCGGTCGACACCCTGTGGCGGACCCTGCAGGCCGACCGGACCATCGACGGCCAGGACGCCACCGGCCACCAGCCGGACGCGGCCGACACGCCGCCCGCACCGTCACCGGCCGCGCCACCGTCGCCACCGTCCCCACCGTCCTCCTCGACGGCCCCCACGGCCCCGAGGACCCCGCCGCCCCCGCCGCTCGGCGCCGACGGTGCGCCGATCCGGGTCACCGTCCAGAACGGCACCGGCACCCCCGGCCTAGCCGCCCGGGCCGCCGACACGCTCCGGGCGGCCCGGGTCACCGTGGCCGGGACGGCCACCGCGCGCGGCACCGCCCGGGCGGCGACCACCACCGTCGAGTACGGGGCCGGGCAGCGGAGCAACGCGCAGAAGGTCGCCGCACTGTTCCCGGGCGCCGCGGTGGCCCCCGGACCGGGAGCCGGGATCAGCCTGCGGCTCGGTCTGGACTACGCCACCGGCGCGGCGTCCGGCGGGCCCGCTCCGGCCGCCGCCGCGCCGTCCGGCGTCCCGGCCCCGCTGCCCGCCGAGGTGGTCGGCCAGGCCCGCTCCGCCGACGACGACATCTGCAGCAACGTCTCCTACGGCTGACGTCGGGAGCGGGGGCGGCGGCGGGGGCGCGCGGGGGGCCTCAGAGCGCCGCGCGGATCCAGCCGTCCACCAGCCCGGTGAGGTCCTCGTCGGCCTGGCCGTGGTCGACCACATGGGTGCGGATCACGTCCCCGCCACCGCCGAACAGACCGCCGCGCCGGTCCGCCTCCAGCACCACCTCCACCTTGCCCGGGGTGGTCACGAAGCTGACCTCCAGCGAGTTGCAGGCGTGCGCGTAGTGCGGCGCCGAGGAGTACTCGATCTCCTGGTAGAACGGCAGCGTCTGCCCGGTGCCGCGGATGTGCCCGGCCTCCAGGTCCGCCGAGCGGAACCGGAAGCCCAGCTGGAGCAGGGTGTCCAGGATCCGGCGCTGCACCGGCAGCGGCTCGACCTCCAGCGGGTCGGAGTCGCCCTTGTCCAGCGCGCCCGCGATGTCGACCTCGGTGCGCACCCCGAGCCGCATGCCGTGCAGGTGCTGCCCGGCGATGGTGGTGACCGGCGTCTCCCACGGCACCTGGACGGCGAACGGGATCGAGCGGTTCTCGCCCGGCGCCAGCTTCAGCGGCGCGGTCACCGAGAAGCGGGCGAACGGGTACAGGCCGGTGCTCTCGCCGTCCTCGTGCTCGATCTCCACCTGGGCGACCAGGGTCAGCGTGATCCCCCGGATGTCCGCCTCCACCGTCCCCCCGGTCAGTTCGACCGTGCCGGCCATCGTCCCGCCGGGCTGCACGACCGGCGTGCTCAGGACGGTGTCGACGCCGGGACCGCCGACGCCCAGGGCACCGAGCAGCTTCTTGAACACCATGCGGACGATCTCCTCGTATCAAAGGGGTGTGGAACCGAACGGGTGCGGACCGGGCCCGTCGTCACCGGATCACCGGTCGTCCGGAGGAACGCCAGGCCGCCGCGAGCGGTTCCCGCGCTGTTCACCGCCGGTTGTAGGATGACCGGACAATCAGTTGTAGGATGACCGATGACCAGGCCGTAGCCGGCCCACGCCCGGGGAGGAGAGCCCGCCATGAGCAGCGCCAACAGCGGCCAGGACACGCTGCAGACCGCCGGGCGGCGCTCCCTCGTCGACACCGCGATCGAGCAGCTGCGGGAGCAGCTGAGCGCCGGCGTCTGGCCGGTCGGCTCGCGGATCCCGACCGAGCACGAGCTCGCCGAGCGCCTCGGCATCGGACGCAACACCGTCCGCGAGGCGATCCGGGTCCTGGTGCACGCGGGCATGCTGGTCTCCCGGCAGGGCGAGGGCACCTTCGTGCGCTCCACCAGCGACCCGGCCGCCGTGCTGCGCGGCGTGCAGCGCTCCGGGGTGCGGGACGTCCTGGAGGTCCGCGCCGCGCTGGAGACCGAGGCCGCCCGGCTGGCGGCGCTGCGGCACACCCCCGAGGACATCCGGCGGATGCGGGCCGCGCTGGCCCGCGAGGCCGAGGTGATCGCGGCGCACCCCGAGCGGGCCGGCCGCGAGGCGACCGTCGAGCACGACCTGGAGTTCCACACCGCCGTCGTCGAGGCCGCGCACAACCCGGCGCTGACCGAGGTGTACCGCTACTTCGGCGCCTCGGTGCGCGAGTCGATGCGGACGGCGTTCGGCGACCACGAGATGCCCGAGGTGGTCGTGGCGACCCATCAGGCCCTCGTCGACGCGATCGAGAGCGGCGACCCGGAGCTGGCCGAGCGGGCGTGTCGCGCGCTGCTCGCCGAGCCGACCGCCGCCGTCGAGCAGCTCCTCGCCGCCATCGCCGCCCGGAAGTGAACGGGCCGAGGCCCCCGTTCCCCCGCTCACCCGGTGTGCCCCCGCACGCCTTGAACTCCACGAAAGCAGCACCACCCATGGCCGTCACCCGTGCCCAGCAGCCGGTTGCCACCACCTCCGCGGGTACCGTCCCGCTCTCCGTCCCCAGCCGGCTGGCGCACCCCGCGCTGCTGCTGACCGGCATCGTGCTGGTCGCCCTGAACATGCGTGCCTGCCTGGCGGCGGTGTCGCCGATGGTGGCCGAGATCCAGCACACCTTCGGGCTCTCCGCCACCGCGAGCGGGCTGATCACCACCGTGCCGGTGCTCTTCCAGGGCGTCGGTGCCCCGCTCACCCCGCGGCTGACCCGGCGGTTCGGCACCGAGCGGGTGGTGCTGGGCGCGGTGCTGGTGCTCGGCGCGGGCGTGCTGCTGCGGGTGCTGCCCTCGGTGGCGGCGCTGTACGCCGGGTGCGTGGTGATCGGTGTCGCGATCGCCGTGCTGAACGTCTCGATGCCGGGCCTGGTCAAGCGTGAGTTCCCGGGCCGGGCCGCAGCAATGACCGGCGTCTACTCGACCACCATGCTGGTCGGCGCGACGATGGCGGCCGGCCTCTCGGTGCCGCTGGAGCACGCGCTGGGTGGCGGCTGGCAGGCCTCGCTCGGTTCCTGGTCGGTGCTGGCGCTGATCGCCACGGTGGCCTGGCTGCCGCAGGTGCTGCGGGCCCGGGCCGCCGCCGGGACCGCTGCCGCGAGCACCGCCGCGCCGGTCGCGTCGGCCGCCGCCTCCCGCCCGGTCGAGGGCATCTGGCGCTCGCCGCTGGCCTGGCAGATCAGCCTGTTCATGGGCATCTCGTCGCTGCTGGTCTACACCCTGGTCGCCTGGATGCCGACCATCCTGGCCGACCACGGGATGGACCGCGGCGAGGCCGGTCTGGTCTTCGCCTTCTCCAACCTGGTGCAGGTGGCGGGCGCTTTCCTGGTACCGCTGTTCGCCGGCCGGATGACCCGCCAGCGGGCGCTGGCCGTCTCGATGGCCGCGCTCAACGGCCTCGGCATCGCCGTCCTGCTGATCGCCCCGGTGCCCGGCGCCTGGGTGTCGGCCACCATCCTCGGTGTCGCCCAGGGCGGTTCGCTCGGCCTCGGACTCGCCTTCATCGTGCTGCGCACCGACAGCGTCGCCGGCGCCGCCCAGCTGGGCGGCATGTCGCAGGCGGTCGGCTATCTGGTCGCGGCGGCCGGCCCCGTCGGTGCCGGCGCCCTGCACCAGCTGACCGGCGGCTGGACCACCCCGCTGGCGCTGATGCTGGTGCTGGCCACCGTGGTCGCCGCCGCCGGCTGGGGCGCCGGACGCGACCGGACGCTCTGACCCCGTCCGCCCCCGCCGGCCCGGGCCGGGCGCGCCCCGCTCCTCACTCCTCCGAGGCGAGGGTGAGCCCGGCCAGCCGCACCGAGGCCAGCGCGGTCGCCGCCACGCCGACCACCAGCAGCAGCGGCACGGCCGCGCCGAGCGAGACCGCCGAGGTGATCGAGCCCTCGGCCGCCACCGACTCGGCCACCGCCAGCCCCCACTGCTGGATGCTGAGCGTGCGGGCGCCCGCGACGAAGTTGCCGACCAGCGACTCCCACACCAGCGCGTACGCCAGCCCGGCCACCACCGCGTGCCGGGTCACCACGCCGAGCAGCAGGAACAGCGCGCTGTACGCGGCCCCGGCGACCAGCGCGGCGACGGTGTAGGCGAGCGCCAGGCCCTCCTTCGTCCCGTACAGCAGCAGGCCCGCGAGCAGCATCGGCAGCGCCGCGAAGGCCCAGGTGGTGCCGATCGCGACGGTCAGCTTGGTGGTGATGATCTTCCACCGCGGCAGCGGCTTGGCCAGCAGGTAGACGATCGAGCCGTCGTCGATCTCGGTGGCGATGGCTCCGGTGCCGACGACCAGACCGAGGATCGGCAGCAGGGTGCCGAGGCCGAGCTTGCCGAGCACGTTCACGACGAGCTCGTGCTTGTCGCCGTTCGACCCGGCGGTGATCGCCGAGACGGCCAGCAGCAGGGCGGGGACCACCAGCAGCAGCAGGCCGCGGCGGCGGCCGAGCAGGCCGCGCAGCGTCAGCCTGGCGACGGTCGGGTTCATGGTGGGTCGGCCTTCCTGGGGTCCTGGAGGTGGGTGCCGGTCGGCGGGACGGCGTCCGGGCCGCTACGCGGAGACGAGGTAGGAGAACACGCTCTCCAGCGACTCGTCCGCCGGTGCCACGGTGTACAGCCGGATGCCGGCCCGCTGGGCGACCTTCGGCAGCAGGGTGGTGAACCCCTGGAAGTTCACCGCCTGGATCCGCAGCGCCCGCTCCTGCAGGTCCAGCTCGATGCCGGCGGTCGACGGGTCGGCGATCAGCGCCGCCGCGAGCCGCCGGTCGTCGCTGGAGCGGACCAGGTAGCGGTGCGGGCGGTCGGTCATCAGCCGGCGGATCTTCCGGAAGTCACCGGAGGCGGCGTGCCGGCCGGCCACCACGACCTCGATGTGCCGGGCCAGCTGCTCGACCTCCTCCAGGATGTGCGAGGAGAACAGCACCGTCCGGCCGTCCGAGCCGAACCGCCGCAGCAGGTCCATCAGCTGGAGCCGCTGGCGGGGGTCCATGCCGTTGAACGGCTCGTCGAGCAGCAGCACGGCCGGGTCGTGGACCAGCGCCGAGGCCATCTTGACCCGCTGCTTCATGCCCTTGGAGTAGGTGCCGGTCCGCCGCTCCTGGGCGTACTCCATCTCGACCAGGGCGAGCGCCTTGCGGGCGGCGGCGCCCGGGTGGGGCAGGCCGTGCAGTTCGGCGTTGGCGAGAACGAACTCCCATCCGGTCAGGTAGTCGTACATCGACTCCCGCTCGGGGACCAGGCCGATCTGCCGGTACACCTCCTGGTTGCGCCAGATCGGCGCGCCGTCCAGGGTCACCGCCCCGGTGGACGGCGCCAGGAAGCCGCTCATCATGTGGATCAGGGTCGACTTGCCGGCCCCGTTCGGCCCCAGCAGGCCGGTGATGCCGGGGCCGATCGCCATGCTGACGTCGTTGACGGCGACCACGTTCCCGAACCAGCGGGAGACCTTGTCGATGGTGATGGTGGCCATGACGCCCTCTCAAACGTTCCGGTAGCGGCGCAGCAGCAGCCGGTACGAGCCGGCCACCATCGCGACGGCGACGGCGGTGAACACCAGCAGGCCGAGCCCGCCCGGCGCGTGCATCCGCTCGGGGCCGGTACCACCGAGGTCGAACAGCTCGTTGGTGAGGCTCTCCACCAGCCCGCCCGGCGACAGCAGCACCGCCCACTGGGTGGAGTCCGGGATGCTCCCGCCGACGGCGACGGTGGACATGCTCACCCCGACCACGATCGCGACCACCGTGGTGCTGACCGCGAGGTAGCCCATGATCGCGGCCACCCCGAAGCCGCGCCGCGGCGTGGCGGCGGCGATCACCACCGCGACCGAGGTCGGCACCAGCGCGTACAGCACCGCGGCCACCAGGCCGTAGCAGAAGTGCTCGGTCTGGTCGCCGAAGTCCAGCTTGATCAGCAGCGAACCGACGTACAGCACCACCAGCGGCGCGACCATCAGCAGCAGCTGGGCGCAGGCCATCGCCCCGAACTTGGCCCGCACGTAGTCGGCGCGGGTGATCGGGCGGGAGAAGTACAGCGGCACGGTGTGGTGGCGCAGGTCCCGGGAGAACAGCACCGGTGCCTGCGAGGCGAGGAAGATCGAGGTCACCAGCCCGATCGCGCTCAGGTACTGCGCGTAGTCCACCGGGAGCCGGTCGGACGCGGTCATCAGCGCGACCGCCACGATGATCAGGGCCGGCACGGTGGCCGCGCCCAGCACGATCATCGGCAGCACCTTGGACTTGCCGGACCGCCCGAGGCCGTACGCGGCGCGCAGGCTCTGGGTGAACAGCGAGCGCGTGGCGTACGCCCGGCCGAGCCGGGGGCCGGTGTAACCGCGGTAGCCGATGTCGTGGATGACGCCGGTGTCGGCCGGCCTGAACTCAGGAGGCAGTGACATCTGCGGTAACCCCCTCGTTCTCCGTCGTCCCCGCGTCCCGGGTGAACAGTTCGGCGACCCGGTGCCGCCGCTCCTCCAGCCGCACCAGCCCCAGCCCGAGGTCCGCGACCGCGTCCCGGATGGTGTCGTACGTGTCGTCACCCGCCAGCCGGACCAGCAGGATCCGTGTGCCCTCCGGCTCCACCGAGAGCCCCGCCGCCGCCAGCCGCTCGCGCACCGCGGCGCCCGCGTCCAGGCCGTGGTCCTCCGGGTGGTCCGTCACCTCGACGGCCAGGGTGGCCGTCGTGCCGGTGAAGGAGGCGGTGGACGAGGAGCGCAGCAGCTTGCCGCCGTCGATGACCACCAGGTGGTCGCAGGTGCGCTCCAGCTCGCCCAGCAGGTGGGTGGTGACCAGCACCGAGATGCCGAAGTCCGTGTACACCCGGCGGATCAGCGCCAGCATGTCGTCCCGGCCGACCGGGTCCAGCCCGTTGGTCGGCTCGTCCAGCAGCACCAGCTTCGGGTCGTGCACCAGCGCCTGCGCCAGCTTCACCCGCTGCTTCATGCCCGTCGAGTAGCCGCCCATCGGGCGGTAGCGCTCCTCGTACAGCCCGACGTGCCGCAGCGTGTCCGCCGTCCGTTCGCGCGCGGCGGCGGCCGGCAGCCCGGCCATCCGCGCCATGTGCACCACGAACTCGGTGGCCGAGACGTCCGGCGGCAGGCAGTCGTGCTCCGGCATGTAGCCGACCTGCTCGCGGATCTCCGACCCCTGGGTGGCGACGTCGAGCCCGAGCACCCGCCCGGTCCCGGAGGTCGCCGGGGCCAGCCCCAGCAGGATCTTGATGAGTGTGGACTTGCCCGCCCCGTTCGCCCCCACCAGACCGACCACCCCGGGCTCGACCTCAACGGTCAGCTGATCGAGGGCGGTCACCCGGGGGAACCTCTTGGTGAGGCCGTCCGTCTTGATGACAGTGGACACGTTCCTCACCGTAGTGTCCGGCCCCGCGCCCGGTCATGAGCTGCGATGACGAGCCCGCCTGCTGCTCGGGTATGACGCCGCCCCGCCGTTCCCCTAGGGGACCACGGCGCCCGCCCCCGAGAACCGGACCCCGGGGGCGTCGACGCGCCGTCAGGCCAACTGGGCCAGGCCCTCGGTGGCGATCCGCTCGAAGACGGCCAGGTCGTTGGCGAAGATCGAGTCCGGCACCGGCCAGTGGACCACCAGCTCGGTGATGCCGACCTCCCGGTACGTCCCGGCCCAGTCCACGAAGGCGTCCAGCGACTCCAGCGGCTTCTCCGCGGTCGAACCCTGGAGCAGCACCTTCTCCAGCGTCGCGACGTCCCGGCCCCGCTCCTCGCAGGCCGCCGTCAGCTTCGCGATCTGCTGCGCGACCACCGCGGGCGCCTGCTCCACCGGCACGTCCGCCGGAGCCTTCGGGTCCCCGTACGTCACCCAGCCCTGCCCGTACTCCGCGGCCAGCCGCATCCCGCGCGGCCCGGCCGCGGCCACGTAGAACGGCAGCCGCGGCGTCTGCACGCAGCCGGGGATGTTCCGCGCCTCGACCGCCGAGTAGTACGCGCCCTCGCGGGTCGTGGCGTCGTTGCTCAGCAACTCGTCCAGCAGCGGCAGGAACTCCCCGAACCGGTCCGCCCGCTCCTTCGGCGACCACGCCTCCTGGCCCATCGCCGTCGCGTCGAACCCGGTCCCGCCGGCCCCGATCCCCACCGTCAGCCGCCCGCCGGACACGTCGTCGAGCGTGATCAGGTCCTTCGCCAGCGTCACCGGGTGCCGGAAGTTCGGCGAGGTCACCAGCGTCCCGATCCTCAGCCGCTCGGTCGCCGCCGCCGCCGCGGTGAGCGTCGGCACCGCCCCGAACCACGGCTCCTCCCGGAACGACCGCCAGCTCAGGTGGTCATAGGTGTACGCGGCGTGGAAGCCGAGCTCCTCGGCCCGCCGCCAGATCTTCTGTCCCTCGCTCCACCGGTGGATGGGGAGGATAACGGTACTCAAGCGCATGCAGTGACGATACGCGCGAAATCGGCAGCGCCTCGGACCGCCCGCAAGTCGGCACGGGCAGGTCGGCTAGCGTGGCGCCATGGGCACGTTGAGCAGGCGAGAACTGGCCGCGCTGGTCGATGAGGCGACGGTCGACACCTACGACGAGCAGGAGCAGGTGTCGGCTCTGTTCGCCGCAGTCGAGGAGAACCTGGTGGTGCCGTTCAGCACCTCGGTGCTGGGCGTCGAGGTGACCGTGCGCGGCGTCGACCTGTCGCGGGACGGAAGGATCGTCGCCCGGTGCACCCGCGGAGGGTTCCGGCAGACGATCGGGCTGCTGGACCTTCCTTTGCCGGAACCGGCTCCGGACGGGGCGGAGTGGGTCGAGGCGTACCGCCATTACTGGGCGCAGTGAGCGTCGGAGCTTTCAAGACCGGGAGGTCTCGCATGAGTGCTGCTGTACGGGGCGAGGACGAGGCGTCGTTGCGAGGCCTGGTCGAGCGAAGCTCCGAGCTGAAGGCCGAACTCGTCTCCTTCGCCCAGGGACCGCGCTTCGACCGGTGGTTGACGCCACTCCTCCTGGAGGCTGCCGGGCCTCAGCGGCAGTTGGAGGAAGGTGATGCGATCCGGATCATCGACCACTTCATCCTGCAGTACCGCCTGCCGGACGGTTCGACCGTGGTGGACCGGTTCGTCGCCGGGCGACGGGACTTGACCGAAGCCGATCGACAGATGCTGCTGGGGTGGCGTGACCCGGTCGAGGGTGTCTTCGAGGTCCAGTGCAAGGACGGGGATGCCCTTGTCCTGCTGAACCTGGTCGACGACCTGGAGTACCGCACGTACTCGAACGTCGGGCGGGCGGCCTTCCGCGGAGTGTCCAAGGGCGGATTCCTCCTCGCCTGCCTGGTGCCCGTCCACTCGGCCGACGGAGCGTGGCTGATCTCCGGGGCGATGTCGCACTACCCGAAGTCCAGCGCCACCGAGATCGCCCGGGCCGCGCTCCAGCTGGCCACCAGCCATCCCGAACTGGTCTTCCGCAACCCCGAGAAGATCGAACAGGGATGGCTCTCGATGCGGGAGGACCGGGCCGCGTTCATCGAGTTCTGCGGCAGCGACGAACTGATCCTGTCCCCGGCCGAGGCCGAGGAGAGGCTCAACGCCTACTACCGGCACCGGCAGGAGGCCGCCGTCGCCGAGCGGCCCGACCGGGCGCGGGGCAGGCGGCTGCCGGGAATCGATCTGCCGGCCTTCGAGCTGCCGCAACCCCTCGCGGACTCGGACACCGTCGGCGTCATCTACGACGAGGTCGACGGACTCAACTTCTACGCAGACTACGGAATGCTGCGTGACCTCTTCGCCGACCCGGCCCTCGCGGGCCGCAGGCAGTACCAGGACGTGCTGCGCGCATACCTGCGCGATGAGTCGATCGCGCCACTACCGATCCGCCGCTTGGCCGCCGCCTACCCGGAGACGGCCGACGCGGTGTTCCGGAAGCTGCTGCGGAAGTCAGGATTCACCTGGGGCGAGCACGGCGAGGAACTGCTGCGTCGGCGCAAGCCCTGGTACTACGCGCAGGAGCCCCGTCCCGGCGTCTCTGTGGTCGGCGAGCGCCTCAGGGAGGTCGCCTCCGGCACCAGACGGCAGAAGTTCACCAGGGCACGGCGTGTGCCGCGTCAACCCGATCACCCGTAACTGCGAGCGCCGGCTTCCGGTGATCAGTAGCGACCCATGTGCGGCACGGTCTTCTCCGCCAGTTCGATGATCGCCTGTGCTTTCGGCAGATCTCCCCTGACCTCGTCGGGGGTGACCGGCGGAGCTTCGGCAGATCGGTATTCGCTCTCGTTCCGGCGGACACGCATGCGGCTGAACGGCCGCAGGACACTTCCGAGCGGTGGGTCCAGCTGCGCCTTCACCGTCTCGTAGACCGCGACATGGCCACCCCTGCTCGTGGCGCGAAGTCCCTGGTTCATCAGGACCGCCGCAAGCGCCTTGCGCGCGGCGTCGTACGCAAGGCTGTATGCGCCGACCGGGTCGACGTCGAGGAGCAGTTCTGCAGAGGCCAAGTGCTGCCGGGCCTGGGCGAGTTCTGCTTCTGCGTGTTCTGTCGAGGCCGGCACCCTCTCGACCTCCCGACGTTGGATCAGGTCGTCAACCACGGTTCGGCCCTGCTCCCAGCGGCTCATTCGCCGTTCTCCTCGCGTAGCTGCAGGCGGACCAGCGGTCGCTCACGGACCGAGGTCAGGAATGGTTCGCCACTCGGCGATGCCCATGCCTCCGGAGTGACACGGTGGACGTTGACGTCCCGGTACAGCTCCCGGGAAGCGCGCTCGGCGAGATCGAAGAGTTCATCCGGGTCGGGTCGTCCGATGACCAGGATGTCGATGTCCGCTGGGATCGGTCCCGGCACGCCGCTGTGACGGGCTGCCCAGGAACCGTAGATGTACGCCTCATCGATGCCGTCCAGGTCGGACAGGAGAGCACTCAGCCGGGGCATCGGCCCGTACGTCACCAGCAGCAGGTCACACAGCGGCTTATACAGGACGGTGTCGGTCCTGGCTGTGATGACTCGGGTTCGTCCGACTCGCTCCTCCGAGAGGATCTCCGCGCCGGCCAGCCGGTCCACCTCCCGAAGGACGGCTGTGTGCGAGGCCCCCAGCTCCCTGGCGAGGTCAGTCAGTGTCCAGCTCCGATCCGGGTGCAGCAGAACGAGTGCCAGCAGGTCTCCCTGCAGCTGGGACCGGAAGAGCGGGAGCAGTGAAGGTGCAGAAATCTTCATCAAGCGCACAATATCATGCGCGTAATGAATATATCTATCTGTGCTCTCACTGTCACTGGGGGTTTGGTGGGGTGTTGGGTGAACGAGGCTTGACCGAGGTCACGAGCGTCCCGATCCTCAGCCGCTCGGTCGCCGCCGCCGCGGTGAGCGTCGGCACCGCCCCGAACCACGGCTCCTCCCGGAACGACCGCCGGCTCAGGTGGTCGTAGGTGTACGCGGCGTGGAAGCCGAACTCCTCGGCCCGCCGCCAGATCTTCTGTCCCTCTCTCCACCGGTGGAGTCCGGGCTCCAACTTTCCCTCCCCCGGCGTCATCTCCCCGGTTGTACGCGGGGGCGGTGCGGGAGGCGGGGAGCCGGGTGCGGGAAGGGTGCGGGAAGGTCAGGGGTGGGGGCGTTGGGAGGGGAGGCGCAGGGGGTGGGTGGGGCTGCCTCGGCGGGCGAGGTCGGCGAGGGTGTCGAAGAGGATGTCGCCGATCAGCACGGGTTCGCGGGAAGACGGCGTGGCCGCCTCCTCGGGGAGGGGCGCGGGCTCGATCTCGATCTCGTCTGGGACCTGGCGAGTTCGCATGGCTCTTCCTGCCGACGGGGTGGCCGAGGAGAGTCCTGCCCGGTCGGAGGCGGTGGGACACCCCGGAAGCGGGCGGATCGGCCGGAACTGGCGCAGCGGGGGCCGAAACGTGCGCCGGACGGGGAGTGGGGGAGAGCGGCGGCGGTGGGCGAAGATGGAGCGGTGACCACACCGCGCACCGCTCCCCCGACCCGGCTGATCGCCACCGATCTGGACGGCACGCTGCTCTGCTCCGGCGGCACCGTCACCGAGCGAACCGCCGCCGCCCTGGCCGCCGCCGAGGCGGCCGGGATCCAGGTGGTGTTCGTGACCGGCCGCCCGCCGCGCTGGATGCAGCAGGTGAGCGCGCACATCGGCGGCCACGGGGTGGCGATCTGCTCCAACGGCGGCGCGGTGGTGGACGTGCGGCGCGGCGAGCTGCTGGAGTCGTTCCCGCTGGCCGGGGAGGACGCGCTCGCGGTGGTGGCCCGGCTGCGGGCGAAGCTGCCGGGCACCGCGTTCGCCTTCGAGTACCCGGCCGGGTTCGCCCGCGAGCCCGGCTACGAGGTGCGGATGTGGGGGCAGGACGAGAACCACCCGGTCGGCCCGGCCGAGGAGCTGCTCGGCCCGGGCGGCCCGGTGCGCGGACTGTACAAGCTGCTCGCCAAGCACCCGGACCTGGACCCGGACAAGCTGCTGAGCGAGGCCCGGGAGGCCGCCGGGGAGCTCGCCGAGATCACCCGCTCGGCGCCGATACCGCTGCTGGAGATCAGCGCGCCCGGCGTCACCAAGGCCAGCACGCTGGCCCGTTGGTGCGCCGGGCGGGGGATCGACCGGAGCGAGGTGGTGGCCTTCGGCGACATGCCGAACGACCTGGAGATGCTGGCCTGGGCCGGCACCGCGTACGCCGTCGCGAACGCCCATCCGCAGGTGCTGGCGGCGGTGCCGCTGCACACGATGAGCAATGAGCAGAACGGCGTCGCCGCGGTGCTGGAGGAGATCCTCCGGCACCGCGGCGACTGAGGGCACGAGCGGGTCGGGTCAGCCGAAGCGGCCGTTGACGTAGTCCGAGGTCCGCTGGTCGTGCGGCTGGTGGAACACCTGCTCGGTCGGCCCGGCCTCGACGATCCGGCCGGGGGTGTCGTGGGTGGCCAGGAAGAACGCGCAGCTCTGCGACACGCGCTGGGCCTGCTGCATGTTGTGGGTCACGATCACGATGGTGAGCCGGCCGCGCAGCTCGGCGATGGTCTCCTCGACCCGGCGGGTCGAGGTCGGGTCGAGCGCCGAGCAGGGCTCGTCCATCAGCAGGATGTCCGGCGAGACGGCCAGCGACCGCGCGATGCACAGGCGCTGCTGCTGGCCGCCGGAGAGCGAGCCGCCGGGGGCGTCGAGGCGGCTGGCCACCTCGTCCCAGAGGCCGGCCTGGCGCAGGCTGGTCTCCACCAGGTGGTCGCGCTCGTCCCTGGCGACCTTGATGCCGGCGAGCTTGAGCCCGCTGGAGACGTTGTCCTTGATGGACATCGCCGGGAACGGGTTGGGCCGCTGGAACACCATGCCGATCCGGCGGCGCACGTCGGCGGGCCGCCGGCCGGGCCGGTAGACGTCGTCGCCGTCCAGCAGCACCTCGCCGGAGAGCGCGGCGCCGCGGACCATCTCGTGCATCCGGTTGAGGATCCGCAGGTAGGTGGACTTGCCGCAGCCGGACGGGCCGATCAGCGCGGTCACCTCGCCGGCGGGCATGGCGAGCGAGACCCGCTCCAGCACCTTGCGGGAGCCGAACCAGGCGGAGACGTCCCGGGTCTCCAGTCCTGCCAGGGCGGGCTCCTGGTCGTAGCCCTCGTAGTGCGCGTCCTGCGGGTAGAGCAGGTGCTGCCCGTCGTAGCCCGCGTGGTCCGCGTAGTCAGCGGCCGGCAGCGTCATGGTGGTCTCGTCGGGCCCCGGGGCCTGGTCGTGCGGTAGGTCGGTCATCGGTGCATCCGTCATCGGTACGGTCCTCCGGGCGCGCTTCAGTAGAGGTTGGGCAGCAGGGCGGCGGCGTTCTCGTAGACCGCCCAGAGCAGCGCGCCGATCACCGGCGCGAGGCTGAGGTAGGCGGCCGAGCGGTGCCAGTACCGGGCGAGCACGACGGCGGCGACGACCGCGCCGAGCAGGCCCAGCGTCCACAGCTGCAGTGCGGCCAGCGCGCCCTTGTCGGCGGCCAGCGCCTTGTCGAACGGCACGGTGGCGGGGCGCCCGCCGGGGTTGGCCGCCGGGTCGCCGTCTAGCCGGGCGCCGATCAGCACCGTCGAGCTCGCGATCCAGTTGGAGTCGCTGGTCACCAGCACCAGGCGGTTGCGCACCGGGTCCACGATCGGGTGGTCCTCGTCGCCGTACACGTTGACGGTGTAGGTGAAGGTGCCCTGCCCGGTGGTGGCCTGGATCTTGTCGCCCACCCGCAGCTTGGTCAGCTCGCCGAACGGCGCCCCGAAGGTCGCCCCGCGGCCGAACACCACCGACACCCCGGTCTGCCCGGGCAGCGCGGTGTCCCGGCGGTGGCCGGGACCGCGCATGAGGTCCCGGCCGGTGGTGCCCTCCACCACGACCGCCTGGTGCAGCCCGATCGCCGGGATGTCCAGCAGCGCGACGGGGGCGCCGTCCGCGGCCTTGCCGGTCGGGGCGGTCGCCTTGCCGAGCTGGTCCCGGAAGGACTTGTAGGAGGTGGACTGGAAGTGCTTCTCCTGCACGTGCGAGAGCGTGAACAGGTAGCCGACGAAGCCCATGGTGAGCGCTGCCAGCAGGCTCACCGCCCAGGCCGCCTGCAGGAACCGGACCCGCTTCGCCGTCCGGCCGGAGCCGTCCCGGCCGGGCCCGGCCGCGGCGGGCTCGGTCGCGGGTGCGGGGGCCGCCGGGGCCGGCGCGGGCTGCGCCGCGCCGACCGGCTTCTCCAGGGCGGGGGCCGTCATGACCGGCCGCCCGTCTGCGAGCGGCGGCGCAGCAGACGGCGGCCGAGCAGCGGCGGGACGATGACGACGGCGAGCAGTTCGACGGCGGTGAGGACGCTCAGCGTCCAGTCCTCGGGCCGGCCGCCGACGTTCACCACGTCGGCGGCGACCTCGGTGGTGCCGCCGGAGCCGCGGCCCCGGGCGACCACCTGGCCGGTCTGCGGGTCGACGACCTCCTCGGCCGCGCCGTCCGTGCCGGTGCCGTCGCCGACGGGCGCGTTCGGGTCGGCGACGGGCGCGTTCGGGTCGCCGGCCGCGGCACCGCCGGTGCCGGCCGCACCGCCCGTTCCACCCGTGCCGCCGGTACCGCCGCCGGAGGCCGCACCACCGGTGCCGCCCGTTCCACCCGAGCCGCCGGCACCCGGCGTCTGGCCGTTCTTGCCGGTGCCGGCCTTGGCGCCGGTGCTGCCCGTGCCGCCGGAGGTCGCGCCACCGGTGCTGCCCGCACCGCCGGAGGCCGCGCCACCGGTAGTGCCGGTGCCGCCGGTACCGCCGCCGGAAGCCGCACCACCGGTGCCGCCCGTACCGCCCGAGCCGCCGGAGGTGCCGCCGGCGCTCACGGGCTTGCCGTTCGGGTCGAGCTTGCAGTCCAGCGGCTGACCCTTGGCGTCGCAGGGGTTGGGCTGCGGGGCGTTCTTGAGAAGGGTCAGCTCACCGGCCGAGTTGAAGGTCGGGTTGCCGCAGTTGGACAGGGTGTTGGGGTCCACCGGGCTGGCATTGCCGGGGATGTGCTGGGTCTGGAGCAGCCCGCCGCGGACGAGGTTGCGCGGGATCGGCGAGTAGCCCAGCTCGTCCGCCTCGCCCTGCCCCTGGCAGAGCACGTAGGAGAGGAACTTGCTCAGCGCGGCACCCTTGTCGTTGTTGAACCGGGGGAGCGCCTTGAGCGAGTTGGTGCGCGGCACGATCAGGTAGCTGTAGCTGGAGAGCGGGTACGAGCGCGGGTCCGTGTTGGTGTAGACGCCGTCCAGCTTCTGCTGGAGGTAGTTCGGGTCGTCCTGCGGGGTGTCGTCGTCGACGCCGCGGATCTGGGCGGCGGTGAGCGCGACGGCCACGTTGGACGCGGTCGGCAGGGTGTAGTAGCCGGCCGGGTTGAGGACCTTCACGACCGGGATGTCGCTGCGCTTGGCGAAGGCGTACTCGTCGTAGCCGATGGTGCCCTCGCCGGCGGCGGCCTTGATGTAGCCGGCGACGACGTCGGAGCCGCTCTGCGCGGTCATCTGACCGGACTTCGGGTAGAACTCGGTGTACTCGCCGCAGGGGACGCCGTTCACGGACTTGCAGTACTCGTCCCACTGGGTGGGGAAGGAGCGGCCCATCCAGCGGGTGAACTGGGCGGTCGCGCCGGAGCCGTCGGAGCGGACCACCGGGGTGATCGGCAGGTTCGGCAGCGTCCTGCCGTAGTCGGCGGTGATCTTCGGGTCGTTCCAGTTGGTGATCTTCTTGGTGAAGATGTCCATGATGGTCTGGGCCGACAGCCGCAGGTCACGGACCTGCTTGCCGCCGACGGTCAGGTGGTACATCAGCGCGGTGCCGCCGGCGGTGATCGGCACGTAGGAGTAGCCGTAGACCACGTTCTCGATGCCGCCGTCGCCCTTCTGCCGAACATCGGCGCTGGCACCGGCGTCCTCCTTGGTGCGGAACGGCACGTCGGAGGCGCTGAAGTCGTTGCGGCCGATGTTCCACTCGGTGCGACCGCGGGCCGAGCCCACCGCGTTGAAGTCGATCTGGATGCCCTGCGGACCGACGTCCTGGCGCCACTGGTCGATCGCCGGGAAGGCCCAGCTGGAGCCGCTCGCGGTGAGCGCGACGGCGGCGTGCGCCGGGACGGCCTGCCCCAGGAGCAGCGAACCGGCCGCGAGCAGAGTGGACATCAGCACGCCCAACGGACGTGCCAGGGGGCGGCGTTCGGCCTCCCGCGACATGGGAACTCCTCTGGTGCGGAGGGTGGTGGATCGGAACATCAGTGCTCTCCGGTGGCGACGGCCAGGTGGCCGGTCGGTGCCTCGGGTGCCGCCGCCGCGCGGGCGGCGGCCCGCGCGGCGCGGGCCAGCTTGCGCTTCTGACGGCGGCTCATCTCCCCGGCGGCCCGGCCGCCGAGGATGCGGGCGGTGACGAACAGGATGAGCACCACCGCCATCAGGGTCAGGGCGGCGGCGAAGCCTCGGGCGATCATCGCGTCGTACGGGAGCTTGACGTAGCTCCAGATGTACAGCGGCAGCGAGGTCTGCGGGCCCTCAAGGGGGTTGGCGTTGAACCGGGAGGTGAAGCCGGCGGTCAGCAGGACGGGCGAGGTCTCGCCCACGGCACGCGCCATGCCGAGCACGACCGCCGTCATCAGACCACGGCGGGCGGTCGGCAGGACGACGTTCCACACCGTCCGCCACTGGCTGCCGCCCAGCGCGTACGAGGCCTCCCGCAGGGTGCCCGGGACGAGGCGGATGACCACCTCGGCGGCGCGGGTGACGATCGGCATCATCATCACGGTCAGCGCCAGCGAGGCGGCGAAACCGCTCCGGTCGAAGCCGAGGGTGAGGATGATGACGCCGAAGATGAACAAACCGGCGACGATCGACGGCAGCGCCGTCATCGCCTCGACGAGCGTGCGCACCGGGCGGGCCATCCGGCCGCCGATCTCGGACATGAAGACGGCGGCCGCGATGCCCAGCGGAACGGCGAACAACGTGGCCAGGCCCAGCTGTTCGAGCGAGCCGACGATGGCGTGGAACGCGCCGCCGGAGGTGATCGGCGACAGCGAGGCGGTCTTCTCCATCGACTCGGTGAAGAAGTTGACGTGCTGGGCCGCTTCCCAGCCGCGCGAGGTGACGTAGCCGATCTGGTCGGCGATCAGGCCGACCACCAGCAGGCCGGAGGTCCAGGCGACCACCGAGACCAGGCGCTCGCGGACCATCGGCCCGCCCCACTGGAGCCGGCCGAGCATGTAGTAGCCGGTCAGGAAGAGCACGTACCAGCAGATCAGGAAGCCCAGCACGCCGCTGAACGGCAGCACGCGCTCGAACAGGACCCAGATCAGGCCGAGCGAGCCGGCACCCGCGCCGAGGATGGTGAAGAAGTCCTCGCGCGTCACCCCGCCGAGCTTCAACTTCTGCTCCGGCCGCTGGTGTTCCGGCGGCGGCGCGGTCGCGGACGCCGGGGTCGGCCCGGGCGCCGGGGCCGACCCCGGCACGAGCGCCTCGGCCGGCGGCTTGTCGAGGGTGGTCATCGGGGCGTCCCTTCACAGCGGAGCGGAAGCGGTCGGCGGACCGGGCGGGCGGTGGCCCGGGCGTCCCGGCGGCGGTTTCTCGGAGCGGCCACGGCTCAGTCCGCCGTCGACGCGCCGGAACGGGAACGGCTGATCACGAAGCTCGCGGCCACGTTGACCAGCAGCGTGATCCCGAAGAGCACCAGGCCGGCCGCCATCAGCGCGGACAGCGACAGCGCGTCCGACTCGCCGAACCGCAGCGCGATCAGCGCCGAGATCGAGTTGGCGCCGTTCTCCAGCACATGGCTCATCACGTCGAAGCTCGGCGAGATGATCAGCGCGACCGCGATGGTCTCGCCCATCGCGCGACCGAAGCCGAGCATGACCGCGCCGATCACGCCGCCCTTGCCGAAGGGCAGGACGACCGTGCGCACCATGCCCCACCGGGTCGAGCCCAGCGCGTACGCGCCCTCGCGCTCGCCCTGCGGGGCCTGGGAGAAGACCTCGCGGCTCAGCGAGATGATGATCGGGATGATCATCAGCGAGACGACCACGCCGGCGATGAAGGTCGACGAGGTGTACGAGGTGCCGATGTCGCCGGTGCGCACCTTCAGGAAGGGGATCGCGTCGCCCAGGTGGTTCGACATCCAGCGGACGGTGCCGATGATCCGGGGCTGGAGGAAGAACAGGCCCCAGAGGCCGTAGACGATGCTGGGGATCGCGGCCATCAGGTCGACGAGGGAGATCAGCGTCGCGCGCAGCCTCACCGGCGCGTACTCGGAGATGAAGATCGCCGCCGCGATCGCCACCGGGACGGCGATGATCAGCGCGATCACCGCGATCAGGATGCCGTTCGGCAGCACGGAGGCGATGCCGAAGTTGTGCGCCTGGGTCTGCCACTTCTTCTCGGTGAAGAAGTCGAAGCCGACCGCGCGCAGCGCCTGGGCGCCGCGCAGGATCAGGAAGAACGCGATCAGCCCCATGATCGCGAAGACCGAGAGGCCGGCCGCGCGCAGCAGGCCACGGAACACCCGGTCGCCGTTGGTGGCGGGGGCGGTGATGGTGCGGGGTACATCGGGATCGGGCTGGCGTGGAGCCTCGGCGTGGGGTGCCGCGGGCTCGGCGGCGGCTGTCATGGTCTGCTCTCCGGCGCGCTCGGTGGAAAGTGCTCGGTACAGGGATCGGTGGACGAACACCGCCGCCCCGGCGCGAGGCGCCGGAACAGGGGTACCCGCCCCCGGGAAGGGGACTCGGCGGGGCCGGAACGGCGGCCCCGCCGAGTCACGGGCGGTCGGGCGGGGTCAGGGGCGGCGGCGGATCCGCGCCCACAGGGACCGGGCGCCCGCGGTCATCCGCGCACCGGCCGGGGTCCCGCCCAGGACGAGCGCCGCCGGGCCGCCGACCAGCAGCACCAGGCCGGCGATCAGTGCGACCGGCAGCAGCAGCCGCGCACCGCCGGAGCGGTCCGGCAGCGGCGAGCCCGCGGCCACCGGGGCCGCCGCGAGCGGGCCGGAGCCCTGACCGGAGCCCTGACCGGGCGTCGTGGCCGGCTTGGCACCGGGCTGCGTCGCCCCGGTGGCCACCGGGGTGGTCCCGCCGGCGCCACCCGTGGTGTCCGAGCCGAGGCCGGAGGAGCCGAGCCCACCGGAGGAGCCGAGCCCGCCCGAGGAACCGGAGCCACCGGACGAACCGGAGCCGTCGGACGAACCGGAGCCGCCGCTGGTCCCGGAGCCGGAGTCGCCCCCGGTGGAGCCGGTGCCGCCGGAGCCCGACGTACCGCCGGTCGTCCCGGCGCCGCCTCCGGTCGTACCCGGGTCGACGCCGCCGCCGCTGGTGCCGGAGCCGTTCCCGCCCTCGGTCGGCGTCCCGGGCTCGGCCGGCCCGGTGGGCTCGGTGGCCGGCTTCTGGTTACCGGGCAGCTTGCCGTCCTGCGCCTGCAGGTGGGTCAGCGCCTCCTGGGCCTGGGCCTTCTGCTCCTTGGTGAGCGCGAGGAAGCCCTCGGGGAGCCGACCGGCCTCGATGCCGTACAACTGGCCGGGGCCGGTGACCGTGCTCAGGAAGCGGCTCACGTCGGCGGTCTTCGTCTCCGACAGGTTGGCGGTCGGCACCATCGCGTACTGCACGACGGTGAGCGGGTACGGCCGCTGGTCGAGGGAGTAGAGGGTGTTGGGCTCTCCGTAGGGCAGCAGCTGGGTACCGGTCACCGGGTCGACCGGCATGTCCCCCACCGCGGCCTGGAAGGAGCTGAGCAAGGGCTGGACGAAGGCTCCGGCCGCGTTCTGCAGCGAGGCCTCGGGCAGCCGGTAGGCCTTGGCCTGGCCGCTGTCGAGGATCGCGAAGCTGAAACGGGTACCGGGCGGCCGCGCCTCCATCTTCGGGTAGTTGCCGTTCACGTCGGCCCTGCTCCGCGCGGTCGACTGGCCCTGCTGGATGTACCGGAGCACCTCGTTGAGGCCGGTCTGCAGCGGGTTCCATTCGAACCGCTTCCAGTGCTTGGCCTCCTCGGACTGCGGGTTCGGGTCGTCCGCCGCCGGGATCAGGCCGCTCTCGTCCTCCCGGATCAGCTGGTCGGTCGGGTAGAGGCCCGGCCGCAGGTAGCTGAGGCTGATCCGGGTGCCCCACGGGTCGCGCTCGCCCTCCAGGAAGCGTGCCGCGTCGGGGTCGCCGGCGATCCACGAGGTCAGCTGGTAGGTGAGGTCGGTCGAGGTTCCCAGCACCACCGGGCTGGGCCCGTCCGGCCCGGTGTCACAGCCCGGCCAGGTCATCCCGCTGCTCTCCGGCAGCTGGTTGAGCTGCAGGAACTCCCTGTCCTCGAAGATGCAGGCGGGGTTCCCGTCGACCGTCGGCGTCCTCGCGCCCCAGGCCTGGTAGGTCTGGGTCAACATCTTGGCGACGAGCCGCGGGTTCAGCCGCATGTTCCGGATCTGCTGACCGGTCACCGGGTCGTCCACCCAGAAGGCGATCGAGATCCCGGTCGTGGTGAGCGGCGCGTACACGTACGGCCGGGTGGGGGTCCCCCGGTCCGGCACGGCCGTGAGCCCGAGATCGATGCGGGATCCCCCAAGGAACGACTTGCGGGCCGCCGGCTCGCCGCCGGCCGAGGTGTACTGCACCGTCAGCGGCGCCTTGTCCCCGCAGAGTCCGATGATCCACTGCTGCATCGCCCGGTTGAGCATCTCCAGGCCCGTGGTGATCACATTCGGGGTCGCGTCCCCGCACTCCTTGGGCGTGGCGGCGAAGCTGATCGGGACGACGGTCCGGTTCTCCCAGGCGCACATCTCGCCGGACCGGGCCTGCGTCCGCCGGTTGACGTGACTGTTCGGCCACGCGTCCGTCGCCGCGAACTGAAGACGGTTGGCGTCGGAGTCGTACAGGTGCCTCGAGCAGTCGGGCTTCCCCCCGTACTTGTTGAACGGGTCATCCGTGTCGCCGCCGTAGTTCGGCTCGACCACGATGGAGCAGGGGCTGGTCGCGCTGCAGCCCAGGTGCGGGCTCAGACGGCTCGACCAGACCTCCAGGCTGACGCTGCCCGAGCCGTTCGCCCCGGTCACGCCGAGCCGCATGTTCGACGGGAAGTCCGGCACGGTCGTGCCCGGCTCCGGCTGGGGATTCTCGAAACCCTTGGCCGGATCCGCCTCGAACAGGCTGCTTCCGTAGCAGTCCGTGACCTTCGGGTCCGTACCCCGACACTGGTAGACCCGCACGGGGAAGAGCGCCTCGTCGCCACCCGGCATCGCGAAGGTCGCCGGGGTGCTGGGGTCGTACCTGTTCACGGTCGGAGTGAACCCGGTCCAAGAGACGTCGACCACCTGGTCCTGCAGGTTCTCGGTCTGCGAGACAGTGACGGTTCCCTCGGACCCGTAGGTCCCGCCGCCCTTGAAGTCCGGAATCCAGACCGGCTTCGCCGTCACCGTCTTCGACGAGGCGGCATGCGCCTCGGTGACGGCGCCGAGCCCGATCGGCACCGTCACCACCGCGCCCACCACGGCCAGGACGAGGGCCAGCGGAGGTAGTCGCCGGCGCCACCGCCCTCGTTCTCTCGGATCGGGTACGCGGAATCTCATGGCGGGCACCTCCGGGATGTGCGAGCCGCCAGGGGGCGGCACGAGGGAATGGTCGCGCTCAGGCTGACGGCTCCGGTTGCCTACTATTCGGCCAGCCCGACATGGCCGAATCCGGTCGCCAGGGTGTACGAGAACACAACGCAACTACTCCGTAGCGGAGTTGGGAACTCCGCATGCGAGCGGACCCGCGCCGTGGCGCGGGTCCGTCGTGATTACCCGAAGAGATAGCTGACGGCTGATCAGCTGCCCTGGGTGAACTTCAGGGAGAACGAACCGACCGACTGGCCGCCCTTGAAGAAGTCGGTCTTCAGCTTGCTGTCCAGGTAGGTCGCGCCGGCCGCGTCCAGCTGGAGGTCCGAGGAGGCAAGGGTCGAGTTGGCGCTGTTGCCGCCGAGCTGGATGCGGCCCCTCGGGTCCAGCAGCTTCACCGCGTCGGTGGAGCCCACCGGAACCCCGGTCAGCGACCAGGCGTTGACGTTGAAGTGGAGCTGGTTGAAGGTGACGCTCTTGCCCGTGAAGACGTTGACGAAGAGCAGGCCACCGCCGAGCTCGATGTCACCGTAGAAGTTGAGCAGGTCGGCGCTGCCACCGGTCACCTGGAAGGTGGTGTTGATGCCGGTGGTGCTGTCGTACGAGGGGGTGGCGGACGGCAGCGGGATGACGACGATGCCGTTGAGCGCCTGGTCCTTCAGGAAGGTGGTGCTGGAGTTGACCACCGCGCTGCCGGTGGACGGCGTGCTCGCCGGGTCCGTGTCGGCAACAGCCACACCGCTCATACCGGTGACGGCGAGGACGACGGCGGTGCCGGTCGCGGCGAGACGGGCGCGGGTACGGGACATGCTGTGCTCCTTGGGAGAGGTGTGTGCTGGGTGGTGCAGGCGACCCGAGAAGGTCGCCCCCGCGGCCGGCCGCCCCGCACTGCCCGGCGGGTGACGGCGGCCGAAGATCTCGGCGGGGATCAGCCGACGGGCTGCGTCGAGGTCCCGCAGTTCGACGTCGGTGTGAAGCCGTGGCTCTTGACCGTCGCCCGGGCAACCGGATCCGTACAGAGCCATCCATTGATGCCGAAGATGGCTCGCAGCGCGGCGCCCCGGGTGTCGGCGGCCCACAACTGGTCGTTGCGCGCGACGTTGTAGACGCGGAACGTGTAGGGCGAGTTCAGGAAGGCCGCACCGATGGTCTTCTCGATCACGTCCACCGGCTCCTTCCCACCGATGCTCCGGACGGTCAGCGGCCCCGGCGCGTCGGCGCCCGACGCGTGGCCGAAGTACGTCTGGGAGATGTAGCGGCTCACCGAGTAAGGGATGACGACGTCGTCGTTGTTCAGAAGCGGATCGGTACCCGTGTTCTCCAGGGTGGCCTTGGTGACACAGGCGCCCGGGACGACCGGGACAGGTCCGCCAACGGCCTTCAGGAAGCGTTCGGCGATCTGCCACCCCTCGGGGAGGAACGGCTTGATCGTCGCGTCCGGCAGCGACGGGTCGATCTGCCGCCAGTTCGTCTTGTAACAGGTGTAGATGTCCTTCAGCTGAGCGGTGGTCAGGTTCGCCGGCGCGTGGCCCCCCGCCTTCGCCGCCCAGGAGACCGCTTCCTTGGCGAACTCGACGAAGACATTCGACTGCTGGTCGATCGACTCCGGGCCGCGGGAGGAACGGGCGAAGTCCAGCTCGGTCGTGGTGTTCTCCAGGCCGCTGATGCCGCCGCGTGAGGTGCCCGCCCGGAAGAGTTCAGCGGCTCCGGCCTTCGGGACGATCGACGGACTGCCCTTCGTGTCCCAGCTGTAGAGGCGCGGCGAGGTGCTGTCGCCGGCGGCCGCCAGGAAGGCGCTGTAGTCCGTGGACAGCTGGTTGAACAGCGGCGCCGTGCTCTCGGCCCCCATCCCGACGATGTCCTCGGCCCTCGGCAGCACGGCCGGGTCGGCGGTGGCCGGGCCTCCCCCCATGACGAGGGCGGCGGCGAGGGCGGTGCTCGCCGTGATTCGGGCAAAAGCCTTGCGCATGTTCGGGGTTCTCCGGTGTCGGTGACGGTCTGTGGCCGTGGGCTCAGCTGGTGCCGCAGACGGCGCTCGGAAGGGTCAGGAAGCCGTGGCTCTTGAGGTCGGCGATGGCCGTCGCGCTGCGGCAGATGAAGCCGCTGGGGCCGAAGATGTTCCGCAGCGCCGCCCCGTGCGCGTCCGTCGCCGTCCAGTCGGCGCCGCGGACCACGTTGAAGAGCACCCGGCCGTACACGGTCGCGGCGAACGGGGCGTTGATGGTCTGGGTCGCCGTGTTCACCGCCGCGATGCCGTTGATGCTGCGGACGGTCAGCGTTCCGGGCGCGTCGGAGCCGGTGCTGCGGCCGAAGAAGGCCTGGCCGATGTAGTGGCCCACCGAGTACGGGACCAGCGCGTCGGCGTCGTTCAGGACCGGGTCGGTGCCCTGGTTGTCCTCGACGCCGCTGGTCACACAGGCACCGGGGGTGATCGGCGTACCGCCTCCGAGGGCCTTCAGGAAGAAGTCGCGCAGACCGGAGCCGGGCTGCGGGAGGAACGGCTTGATCGTCGCGTTCGGCAGCGTCGGATCGATCTGCGCCCAGCTGGTCGAGACGCAGGTGTAGATGTTCTTCAGCTGCGCCGTGGACAGGTTCGCCGGCGCGTGGCCCCCGGACTGCGCCGCCCAGGACACCGCGTCCTTGGCGAACGCCACGAAGGTGTCGGACAGCGGGTCGGTGGTCAGCCGGCCCCGGTCCATGCGGACGAAGTCCACCGAGCTCGGGACGGCGTGCAGGTAGGCCAGGCCGCTCGTGCTCCCGGCCGGCCGGGCGACGGACCCGGTCCCGGCCTTCAGGACGATCGGCGAGGGTCCGACCGCGTCGAAGCTGTACAGCCGCGGCGAGGTGGTGTCACCCGCCGCGGTCAGGGCGGCGTTGTAGTCCGTGGAGTACTGGTTGAACAGCGGCGCGGTGGTCTGCGAGCCGACGCCGACGATGTCGCCGGGGTTCGGCACGACGGGCGGGTCAGCGAGCGCGACACCGGCGGTCAGACCGACCAGCGAGGCGGCGAGCGCGGCGACGGCGAGCGGCTTGCCCATGGTCTTTCGCATCGTTTCCCCTGCTTCCTGTGCGGCAGTGACGGTGTGTCGGCGAGCGCTCCCGGTGGACCACCGGGCCGGCGGCCACGGGCACGAGGCCCGTGGCCGCCGGTTGCTACGGGTGGAGCAGATGGGGCGGGGTTGATCAGACCGGCGAGATCTCGGTGCCGCAGGCACCGTCCTGAAGCGGCGCGAAGCCGTAGTTCTTCAGGATCGCGGAGCCGGCGGTGCTGCAGATGTAGCCGGTACCGCTGAAGATCTTGCGCAGGGCGACACCGTGGGCGTCGGTGGCGGTCCACTCCGCGTTGCGGACCACGTTGTAGACGTTGCGGCCGTACGGGGTGGCCGAGAAGGTGTCGTTGATGACGGCAACCGGGCTGGTGGTGACCGGGACGAGGCCGTTGACGTTGCGGATGGTCACCGGGCCGGCGGCGTCGTTGGTGCTGGTGTGGCCGTAGTAGACCTGGCCGATGTAGTGGGCGACGGAGTAGGGAACGAGCGCGTTGTTGTCGTTCAGGGCCGCCTCGGTGCCCGTGTTCTCCTGGAGACCGGAGACGACGCAGGCGCCCGGGGTGACGGCGACGGCGCCGCCGATGGCCTTCAGGAAGAAGGCACGGGTACCGGAGGCGGTCTGCGGCAGGTACGGCTTGATCGTCGCGTTCGGCAGCGCCGGGTTGATCTGCTGCCAGTTGGTCTTGGCGCAGGTGTAGATGTCCTTGAGGTTCGCGGTGGTCAGGTTGGCCGGGGCGTTGCCGCCCGCCTTGGCCGCCCAGGAGACCGCGTCCTTCGCGAAGGCGACGAAGACGTCAGTGGTCAGGTCCGAACCGTTGGCCGGGCCACGCGAGGAGCGGGCGAAGTCGACCTGGGTGCTGGTGCGGGTCTCCAGGGCCTTGATGCCGGCGCCGGAGCCGTTCGGGCGGTCGAACGGGGAGGTGCTGGCCTTGGTGGTGATCTGGGCCGAGCCGGTGGCGTCGAAGCTGTACAGACGCGGCGAGGTGGTGTCGCCCGCGGCGGTCAGCGCGGCGTTGTAGCCACCCGACAGACCGTTCAGGACCTCCTGGGTGGTGTCCGAGCCGACACCCACGATGTCCTGGGCGGCCGGGGTGACACCGGCGGCCGGGTCGGCGACGGCAACGCCGCTCGCGACGGTGGCGACCGAGGTGGCGATGGCGGCGGCGGCGAGCAGCTTGGCAGCGGTCTTGCGCATGTTCCTGTTCCTCCGGTGGGAGAGACGTACATCGCTTGCCCGGGTACTGGTCGTCAGTCCCGGGGCCGTGAGCCGCGTCCGCGGCGGCCCGTTCCGGCAGTGCCGATCCTGTCGGTCGGCGCGGTTCCGTCGGAAGGGCCGACAGCCGGTGCCGGCAATTGTCGATTTCTCGGTTCGGAGAGGTTTAGCAACAGGTCAGCGCGGCCGTGGAGGGGTGAAAAGTCGCAGGTCAGGGGCCGGTGACGTTCTTCTCCAGGTGGCGGCTCGGGGGGTTGCCGGATACCTGCGCTTCACCGGAAGAGGGGGAAACGGGGACCGCGCCGGGGGACAACGCGAGAAGCCGCCCGAAGGCGGCTGGGGGCGACGGCGGACGGACCGTCAGAAGGGCCAGCTGTCCTCCCGGCCGGGGCGTCGCAACTCCTGCCCCAGCCGATGGAGTCCGGCCAGGAAGCCGGTCACGCCGGCCTGGCACTGGTCGCGCCGCAGGTACCCGCGGGCGCTGCGGGCCACCGGTCCGGCGGCGTCGGCGGCCCCCGGGCGGGTGGAGCGGACCGGCAGGAAGGCCGTCCACACCCACAGGCGCGCCTCGGACTGGCCGACGGTACATCGCAGCGAGGTCCGCTCGATGATCAACTCTCTTACTGCTTCGGCGAGTTCGGGCTCGCCGCGATAGGTGCGCACGCCGACGCCGAGCTGCCGCCCGTTCGCCGCGCGCAGCGCCCAGGACAGCGAGCGGTCGCCGACCGGGACGGTCAGCAGGCGCGGCCCGCGCCGGTCAGCGGACATCTGAGGTTCTCAAGGACGGCCCCCGTTCGGAGAGTTCGGGACGTTCCAGGGCCGGCTGCTTGGCCAGCAGCACGACGAACCGCCGGAAGGCGTTCTGGCAGGTGGCGTACCGCTCGTAGGCGCGGCTGGACCGCACCTCCGGCAGGTTGCGCGAGCCGGGGATCACCCAGACCCAGCCGATGCCGTCCCGGACGTGCGTGATCCGGGCCGTGAGCCCCTCCGCGACGGCCCGTAAGCCGTCGAAGCCGCGCTCCGCGTCCCCGGCCGTCTCGTACGCGGCCGGAGTGACCGCGACGACGCGTCCGTTCGGTGCTTTCAACTGCCAGCGGTACCGCCCGTCCGGTGCCCGTTCGGCCCGGAACCCGCCACGACTTGCCCCTGCTGCGGTGTGACCGCGGCTCGACGCGTCCACTGCTCCCCCACCGTCCGGTTCCTCTCCGAGACGGGAGTAAAGCTATGTGTGCACACGAGAGCGCCGGAAGGGCACGAAATACACAACTTGCTCCGTTGGCCGGGAAGTTCTCTCTCGTTAAACTTTCACCAGGTGCACACCAAGTGCGCGCCAACCGACCCCGCCCCGGATCCCCGTCGTTCACGAACCGTTCGAAGAGTCCCCGGTGGCGAACCCATCGCCCGGACGGGTGTTCAGAGCCGCGCCGTCCAAAGCACCCTGGTCCCCCGGCCGTACGGGCCGGGCTCGTGCCAGGCGTCGCCGCCGAGCGCCTCGGCCCGCCGTGCCAGGTTGCGCAGTCCGCTGCGCCGCCCGCCCACGGGGATGCCGACGCCGTCGTCGGTGACGGTCAGCAGCACGCCGGGCCGGCCGCCCCGGTCCAGCGACTCCGGATCGCCGCCGACCGGGCGCCCGCCGTCGTCCAGGTGCACGGTCGCGTCGGCCTCGACGCCGACCCGGGAGGCCCGGGCGTGCCGGGCCGTGTTGGACAGCATCTCCCTCAGGGCGGCGAGCAGTTGACGTCCGGTCTTCTCGCCGACCAGGCTCTCCACCGGACCGACGAAGGAGACCGAGGGCTTGAAGCCGAGCGCCGCCGCGGTCTGGCTGCACTCGCGCAGCACCCGGGTCCGCAGGGTGTCGGGCGCGTCACCGTGATCGTCGTGCTGGAGCGCGTAGATCGTGGTGCGGACCTCCTGGATGGTGGCGTCCAGCTCGTCCACCGCTTCGCCGATGCGGACCTTCACCTCCGGCACGACGGCCCGCCGGGCGGCGCCCTCCAGCATCATGCCGGTGGCGAACAGCCGCTGGATGACGAGGTCGTGGAGATCCCGGGCGATCCGGTCGCGGTCCTGGAAGACGGCGAGCCGCTGCTGGTCGCGCTGCCCCTCGGCGAGCCGCAGCGCGAGCGCGGCCTGCGAGGCGAAGGTCTCGGCGAGCTGCTTCTCAGCCTCGGAGAACGGCACCGCGCCGCGTGAGCGCCAGACGCAGAGCCCGCCGAGCACCCGGCCGGCGGCGACCATCGGCACGGCCAGCGAGGGGCCGAAGCGGCGGGCGAGCCGGATCACCACGGTCGGGTCGGTGGACATGTCGTCGAGGTGCACGCTCTCCCGCTGGAGCAGCCGGGAGGCGAAGCTGTCCGGCGGCAGCAGCTCGCCGCGGACGAACTCGGAGTCCTCCCCCGAGGCATGGGCGACCCGCATCCGGACGGTGCCCGCGTCCCCGTCCGTGACCGGCAGCAGGATCATGCCCAGCGCGGCGTCCGCCAGCTCCCGGACCTGCTCGGCGGCGACGGTGAGCGCCACCTCGGCCTCGTCGGTGGAGAGCAGCGCGGTGGTGACGGCGGCCGCGCCGGCGATCCACCGCTCCCGGCGCCGGCCCTCCTCGTAGAGGCGGGAGTTCTCGATCGCGACGCCGGCCGCGGCGGCCAGCGCGTGCACCACCTGCTCGTCCTCCGGGGTGAAGGCACCGCCGCTGCGCTTCTCGGTGAGGTAGAGGTTGCCGAACACCTCGTCACGGATCCGGATCGGCTCACCGAGGAAGGTCTTCATCCCCGGGTGGTGCGGCGGGAAGCCGTAGGAGCGCGGGTCGGCGGTGAGGTCGCTCAGCCGCAGCGGCTCGGGCCGGTCGATCAGCGCGCCCAGGATCCCGCGGCCGACCGGCAGCTCGCCGATCTCGCGGACGGTCTCGTCGTCGACGCCGACGTGGATGAAGTCCTGCAGCCCCTGGCCGCCGGGTGCGACCACCCCGAGCGCGGCGTACCGGGCGTCCACCAGTTCGGCCGCGCCGGCGGCGATCCGGTGCAGCGTCGCGTGCAGGTCGAGCCCGGCGCCGACCGAGACCACCGCCTCCAGCAGCCGCTGCATCCGGTCGGTGACGGCGGCGGCGGACTGCAGCCGCTCGGACACCTCGGTGACCAGCGTGTCCAGCCCGAGCGAGGAGATCTCGGGCACCCGGTGCGGGGCCTGGTCGGGCTCCGGCTCACCGGGGGTGGCGGCGTCGGGCGGCTCTGGCGTGGGGTCCATGAGGAAGAGCGTAGTTTGTACGGTTTTAGACATAAGGAACGACGCGAGGGCGGCGGTCCGCTCCGGTCAGCCGATCGCGGGCGTCAACAGGCCGTCGGCCTCCCGCTCCCGGGCGTGCATGGCCCGCAGACGACCGGCCGGCCGGGCCAGCAGTTCGGACCAGCCACCGCGCTCGACGACCCGGCCGGCGTCCAGGACGAGCACCTCGTCGACCGTGGAGTCGTCGAGACCGGCCAGGCGGTGGGTGATCAGGACGGTGGTGCGGCCGGCGGTGGCGGTGAGCAGGTCCGCGGTGAGGGCGTCGGCGGTGGGCAGGTCGAGGTGCTCGGCGGGCTCGTCCAAGACGAGCACCGGGAAGTCGGCGAGCAGCGCCCGGGCGAGCGCGAGCCGCTGCCGCTGACCGCCGGAGAGGGCGGCGCCGTGCTCGCCGACCATGGTGTCCAGGCCGTCCGGCAGGGTCTCGGTGAAGTCCAGCAGCCGGGCGGCGGCGAGGGCGGCGCGCAGCTCGTCCTCGTCCGCGGCCGGCCGGGCGAGGCGGAGGTTCTCGCGCAGCGAGCTGTCGAAGACGTGCGCGTCCTGGGCGCAGAGCCCGATCACCCGGCGGACGTCCTCCCCGGCGAGCTCCCGGCTGTCCACAGCCTGTGGACGGCCGGCGGCCAGCACCACGCTCCCGGCGTCCTGGTCGAGGAAGCGCAGCAGCGCCTGGGCGAGGGTGGTCTTGCCGGAACCGGACGGGCCGACCACGGCGATCCGCCGGCCCGGGGCGAGGTCGAGGTCGACGCCGGACAGCGCCTCGGCCTCCTGGCCGGGGTGGCGGGCGGTCAGGCCGCGGACAGCGATCGGCAGCGGCTGCTCGGGCAGGGCCTTCGGCGCGGCGGGCTCGGCGACCGCGGCGGGCGCGTCCAGCACCTCGGCGAGCCGCTCCGAGGCGGCCAGGCTGCGCCGGCGGGCCTGGACGGCGAGCGGCATGCCGGTGACGGCCTCGAAGGCGGCCAGCGGGGTGAGCACCACGACGGCCAGGCAGACCGGGGCGAGCGCCCCGGACTCGACGCCGCGCAGGCCGACGGCCGCGGCGGCGGCCACGGTGAGGCCGGTGAGCAGGGTGATCAGCCCGGTGCCGAGCGCGGCGGTGGTGGCCGAGCGGGCGGCCAGCCCGGTCAGCGCGGTGTCGGCGGCGCGGACGGCGGCGAGCCGGGCGGGCAGCGCGCCGGCCACGGTGAGCTCGGCCGTCCCGCTGAACGCGTCCAGCACGGTGGTGGCGAGCCGTCCGCGCGCCGGGGCCTGGCGGCGCTCGGCGGCGGCCGACCAGCGGGCGGTCAGCGCGGGCACCACCAGGCCGGCGAGCAGCAGGCCGGCGCCGAGCACCAGCCCGGCGGCGGGCAGGAAGGCGCCCATCGCGACGGCGGCGGCCAGCGAGACCACCGCGGCCACCGCGGCCGGCAGGCGCCAGCGCAGGTAGTGGTCCTGGACGGCGTCGACGTCGGCGACCAGCCGGGAGAGCAGGTCGCCGCGCCGGAACGCGGGCAGCCCGGCCGGGGCGAGCGCGGTGAGCCGGCGGTACACCGCGGCGCGCAGGGTGCCGAGGGTGCGCAGCACGGCGTCGTGCGAGACCAGCCGCTCGGCGTAGCGGAAGACGCTGCGGCCGATGCCGAAGGCGCGCACCGAGGTGACGGCCATCATCAGGTAGAGGACGGGCGGCATCTCGGAGGCGTAGGAGATGAGGTAGCCCGAGGTGGCCATCAGGGCGACGGCGCAGCCGAGCGCGAGCGCGCCCAGCAGGACGGACAGGGCGAGGCGGGGCCTGGCCGCGTCCGGGCCGGGCGCGGGCGCGTCCTCCGGGGCCGGCGGGGTGGGCCGGCCGCGGTGCGAGAGCACCGGGACGGCCGCCGGGGAGGCCGGGGGAGCGGCGGGGCCGTCCAGCCGGACCCGCCGGTCGGCGGCGGCCAGCAGCGCGGGCCGGTGGGCGACCAGCAGCACGGTGCGCGCCGGGTCGGCGGCCAGCGCCCGCACGGTGTCCACCACGGCCGCCTCGGAGGCGCCGTCCAGGTTGGCGGTGGGCTCGTCGAGCAGGACGAGCGGCCGGTCGTCGGCGAGCAGCACCCGGGCGAGCGCGAGCCGCTGGCGCTGGCCGGCGGAGAGCCCGGCGCCGTCCTCGCCGAGGAGGGTGTCCAGCCGGGTGACGAAGTCGAGGGCGTGCGCCGAGCGCAGCGCCGTCCACAGCTGGTCGTCGGTGGCCTCGGGCCGGTAGAGCCGCAGGTTGTCGGCGACGGTGCCGGCGAACAGGTGCGGGTGCTGGGGCACCCAGGCGATCTGCCGCCGCCAGCTCCCCGGGTCCAGGTCGGCCAGGTCGTGGGTGCGGCCGTCGGCGGCGGTGATCCGGACGGTGCCGGCGTCCGGGGCGGTGAGCCCGAGCAGGACGCCGAGCAGGGTGGACTTGCCGGCACCGGACGGGCCGGTGAGCGCGACCGTCTCGCCCGGGCGCAGCACCAGCGCGGCACCGTCCAGGGCGGGCGCGGTCCGGTCGGGGAAGCGCACGGTGAGGCCGTCGGCCTCGACGACGGCTCCGGCGAGGTCCGGCGCGGGGGCGGTGCCGGCGGCCGGCAGCGGCGTCTCCAGCACCTCGAAGATCCGGTCGGCGGCGGTCAGGCCCTCGACGCTGGAGTGGTAGAGGGCGCCGACCTGGCGGATCGGGAAGTAGACCTCGGGGGCGAGGATCAGGATCAGCAGCCCGGTCTCCAGGTCGAGGCCGCCGTTCACCAGCCGGAAGCCGATCGAGACGGCGACCAGCGCGACGGAGAGGGTGGAGAGCAGTTCCAGGGCGAAGGAGGAGATGAAGGCGATCCGCAGGGTGCGCAGGGTGGCCCGGCGGTAGTCGGCGGTGATCCGGGCGATGGTGGCGGCCTGGGCGCGGGCCCGGTTGAAGACCTTGAGGGTGGGCAGCCCGGCCACCACGTCCAGGAAGTGGTGGGAGAGCCGGGCGAGGGTGGTCCACTGGCGGTCCATCCGGGCCTGGGTGGCCATCCCGATCAGCACCATGAACAGCGGGATCAGCGGCAGGGTGCCGGCGATGATCGCGGCCGAGGTGACGTCGGCGCCGACGATCCGCAGCAGCACGGTGACCGGCACGACCACGGCGAGCGCCAGTTGCGGCAGGTAGCGGGCGAAGTAGTCGTCGAGCGCGTCGACGCCCCGGGTGGCGAGGGCGGTGAGTTCGCCGGTGCGCCGGCCCGCCAGGTGGGCCGGGCCGAGCGCGGTGGCGTGGTCGAGCAGCCGGCGCCGCAGGGTGGACTTCACCCGGGCGACGGACCGGTGCGCGGTGAGTTCGGTGAGCCAGCCGACCAGCCCGCGCCCGATCGCGGTGAGCACCAGCAGCGCCAGCGGCGCGGTGAGCTCGTCGAGCCCGGTCCGCTGCTGGAAGCCGCGGACCACGAGCTCGGCGATCAGGCCCGCCTGGGCGACCACCAGGGCCGCGTTCGCCGCGCCCAGCAGGACGGTCCCGGCGAGGAAGACCCGGGTGGTGCGGGCGTACCCGAGGAGTCGGGGGTCGACCGGCTTCACGGCGTCAGGCCTGGTCGAGGGCGGCGGCCGGGTCGTGCCCGGGGATGTGCTGGACACCGATCCGCTTGCGGAACACCCAGTACGTCCAGCCCTGGTAGAGCAGCACGAGCGGGGTGAAGATCACCGCCACGATGGTCATCAGCTTGAGCGTGTAGGGCGAAGAGGCCGCGTTGCTCACGGTCAGGCTCCAGTCCGGGTTGAGCGTGGACGGCATGACGTCGGGGAAGAGCGAGAGGAAGAGCATGGCCACGGCGGCCACGATCGTCACGCCCGACAGGACGAACGCCCAGCCCTCGCGGGCCACCTGGTTGGCGGCGAGCGCGCCGACCAGCGCGAGCACCGCGATCACCAGGGCGGCGAGGCTCCAGCCGTTGCCGTGGTCGGCCTGGGTCCAGATCAGGAAGGCCGCGGCCAGTGCCGCCGTCGCCAGGCCGGTGCGCAGGGCGGTGGCCCGGGCCCGGTCGCGGATCTCGCCGACCGTCTTGAGCGCGGCGAACACAGAGCCGTGGAAGACGAACAGGGCGAGCGTCACCAGGCCGCCGAGCAGCGCGTACGGGTTGAGCAGGTCCCAGAAGCCGCCGACGAAGTTCTTCTGCGCGTCGATGTCGACGCCGCGCACGATGTTGGCGAAGGCGACGCCCCAGAGGAAGGACGGGATCAGCGAGGTCCAGAAGATCGCCTCCTCCCAGTTGCGCTGCCAGCGCGGCTCGGGCCGCTTCGCCCGGTACTCGAAGGCGACGCCGCGCACGATCAGGCAGACCAGGATGATCAGCAGCGGGATGTAGAAGCCGCTGAACAGGGTGGCGTACCAGTCCGGGAAGGCCGCGAAGGTGGCGCCGCCGGCGGTCAGCAGCCAGACCTCGTTGCCGTCCCAGACCGGGCCGATGGTGTTGATCAGCACCCGCCGCTCGGTGGTGTTCCTGGCCAGCGTCTTGGTCAGGATGCCGATGCCGAAGTCGAAGCCCTCCAGGAAGAAGTAGCCGATCCAGAGGACGGCGATCAGGACGAACCAGACGTCGTGAAGTTCCATGGTGTGTCGGTCCTATCGATCCTCGGGGGCCTCAGTAGGCGAAGGCGAGCGGCTTGTCGGCGTCGTCGTCGGCGGCCGGGCCGCGCAGGGACGGGTCCTTGGCGGGCGGCTGCTCGTCGGTGGCCGGGCCCGCCTTGGCGTACTTGACCAGCAGCTTCACCTCGATGACGGCGAGGATCGCGTACAGCGTGGTGAAGGTGGTCAGCGCGCCGATCTGGGTGCCGATGCTGACGTTGGGCGACACGGCGCTGGCGGTGGTCATCAGTCCGAAGACGGCCCAGGGCTGGCGGCCCATCTCGGTGAAGATCCAGCCGAAGCTGTTGGCGATCAGCGGGAAGCCCATGGTGAGGATGCCGATCCGCCAGCTCCACTTGGTGAGGAACGGGCCGAGCTCCTTCGTCGGGGTGAGCATCAGGCGCGGAACCTCGTCGTCGCCGGTGCGGAACTCCGGTGCCAGGAAGCGCTTCTTCCGGGTGGTCCAGAGTCCGATCAGGCCGGCCACGAAGGAGGTCATCCCGAAGCCGATCATGAGGCGGAAGCCCCAGTAGGTGACGAAGATGCTGGGGATGTAGTCCTTGGGGTCGCCGCCGTACTTAGCGGCCTCGGCGGCGGCGGTGTCGTTGATGCCGGGGACGGAGGAGCTGAAGTCGCTGTTGGCGAGGAAGGACAGCGCCGCGGGGATCTCCAGCTCGACCGAGTTGTGGCCCTTGCTGACGTCGCCGACCGCGAAGATCGAGAACGGCGCGGGGGCCTTGGTGTCCCAGAGCGCCTCGGCGGCGGCCATCTTCATCGGCTGCTGGCGGAACATGACCTTGGCCAGCTGGTCGCCGCTGAGCGCGGTGCCGAGGCCGGCGACGACGGCGAGCACCAGGCCGATGCGCAGCGAGGTGCGCATCGCGGCGACCCGCTTGGGGTTGGCGCCCTCCGGCTTGCGCTTGGCCTTCCAGAGGTGGAAGGAGGCGATGCCGACCACGAACGCCGCGCCGGTGAGGAAGGCCGCGGTCAGCGTGTGCAGGACGACGGTGACGGTGGTGTCCTGGAACAGCACCCGCGCGATGTCGTTGAGCTGGGCCTTCCCGGTGACCGGGTCGATCGCGTAGCCGACCGGGTGCTGCATCCAGGAGTTGGCCGCCAGGATGAAGTAGGCGGAGAGCACGGTGCCGAGCGCGACCATCCAGATGCAGGCGCAGTGCAGCTTCCTCGGCAGCTTGTCCCAGCCGAAGATCCACAGGCCGATGAAGGTCGACTCGAAGAAGAAGGCGATCAGCGCCTCCATCGCGAGCGGGGCGCCGAAGACGTCGCCGACGAAGCGGGAGTAGTCGGACCAGTTCATGCCGAACTGGAACTCCTGGACGATGCCGGTGACCACGCCCATCGCGATGTTGATCAGGAAGAGCTTGCCCCAGAACTTGGTGGCGTGGAAGTACTTCTCCTTGTCCGTCCGCACCCACGCGGTCTCCAGCCCGGCGACGATCGCCGCGAGGCTGATGGTGAGCGGGACGAAGAGGAAGTGGTAGACGGTGGTGATGCCGAATTGCCATCGCGCGATGGTCTCGTGAGCGATTGCCAGTTCCACGTCGCCCTCTCTCCAACCGACCCTGTCGAGGTCATATTTCAGGACAAACTTCATCTATAGCCGGAGACCGCTGCTCAAGCGCGCAAGCTTGTCCGCTTGTGAACGTGAACACGTTCACAAGCATCAGTATCCATCACTCTTACAGGCGATTCACCGGCGGGGTGGGGTTTGACCGGCAGCGATGCCGTGCGCACAGTCTGCGAAGGGGGCCGTCGGACCACAACGAGCGCCCGGGCGCGCGCCGCGGAAAATCTGGACGATCCGTACATTGACAGCCACCGGATCCTCCAAGGCGGCCCATTCGGCCCATGCGGGCCCCCTCCCCCGAGGCCGTGCCAGACTCGGCCCGTGCAGACGATCGTCGAAGCGATGGCCGGGCGGCTGGCCTCCGTGCCGGGGGTGGTGGGCGTCATGCTCGGCGGCAGCCGGGCCCGGGGCGAGCACCGGCCGGAGTCGGACTGGGACCTCGGTCTCTACTACCGCGGCACCCCCGACCTCGACGCGCTGCGCGCGCTGGCCGGCCCGGGCGTCGAGGTGACCGGACCGGGCGGCTGGGGGCCGTGGGTGGACGGCGGCGCCTGGCTCACCGTCGAGGGCCTCGGCCGGGTGGACTGGATCCTGCGCGACCTCGACCGGGTCGACCGGGTCCGGGCCGACTGCCTGGTCGGCCGCTACGAGGTGGGCGTCCAGGCCGGCCACCCGCTCGGCTTCTGGTCGCCCTGCTACGTCGGGGAGTTGGCGCTCGGCCAGGTCCTCGCCGACCCGTCCGGCGCGCTGACGGAGCGCCGCGCCGCGTACGCGCCGTACCCGGAACCGCTGCGGGCCGCCCTGACCGGGAGCACGTGGGAGGCCGGGTTCCTGCTCGACGGCGCCGCCAAGGGCGCGGCCCGCGGCGACACCCTGTACGTCGTGCTCTGCCTCTCCCGCGCCGTCGGCATCCTGGTGCAGGCGCTGTTCGCGGCCGACCGCCGCTGGTGCCTCAACGAGAAGGGCGCCCTCGCCGTCGCCGAGTCGCTGCCCGCCGCCCCCGACGGCTTCGGCCCGCGCGCCCGTGCCCTGCTCGCCGCCCCGGGCGACGGACCGGCGGCGCTCACCGCCACCGTGACCGCCGCCCGCGCCCTGGTCGCCGACACCGAGGCCGCGCTGCGGGCCGGCTGAGCACGTCTATGCCCGGCCGAGGAGTTGGGTGCCGGGGGCGGAGGGGGCGCGGGCGGTGAAGAAGTCGACGAAGCCGCGCAGGAACTCGGCCACGGTGATGACGCCGTCCCCGTCGGTGTCCAGGCGTCGGAAGCCGTGCGAGAGTTCGGCCGGGTGCACCCGGCGGCCGTCGAACAGCACCCGGTACTCGGCGAAGTCCAGCAGGCCGTCCCCGTCGGTGTCGGCCGCCGCGAAGACGGCGCGCAGCGCGGGCAGCAGGCCGCCCTCCAGGTAGGCCGGGTCCCGGTCGCAGCCGGCCAGCGTCGCGGCGACGTACTCGTCCCGGCTGATCCGGCCGTCGCCGTCGGTGTCCATGCTCGCCCGCAGCTGCTCCCACCACGCCTCGAACGCGGCGTACACCCGGCCCTCGCCCTCCTCGGAGAGCTCCAGCTGCCAGCAGACGTTGTGCGCCATCGCCTGCAGGTCGCGGGCGGTGAGCAGGCCGTCGCCGGTCTGGTCGAGGACCTCCCGGAAGAAGCGTTCCAGCCGGGGCGGCCGGGTGTCCTGGCGCGGCATCCGGCGGGGCCGGGACGGCGGGCGCACGCCCGGGGCGCGGTAGCGGTAGCGGTCCGGCAGGCCGGTCAGCACCGCGCGGCCGCCCCGGTGCAGCAGCCCGGACAGCAGCGCCCCGCGGCGGGTGCGGACCAGGCCGAACCGCTCCCGGTAGACCGCCGGGAGGTCCGCGACGGTCAGCTCGGTGACCACCCGGGCCACCAGCGACCGCAGCACCCGCCAGCCCACCGGCCCGAGGAAGCGCAGCCGGCGCGGGCAGGGCGCCTCGTGCAGCATGTCGTACAGCAGGTGCCGCGCCGTCCCGGTGAACTCCAGCCGCTCGACGGTCGTCCGCCGCAGGTAGCCGGGCAGCTCGGCGGCGGTGGCGGGCAACTCCCCGGCGGGCAGCCCGAACACCGCCGCGATCTCGGCGAACTCCCGGTACAGCTCCTCCAGTTCGTCCGGCGTGTACGGATCGCCGCTCAACTCCCGCATGGCGACGACGGCTTCGAAGAGGGTGAGCAGCACCCAGGCCCGGGTGGCCGGGTCCTGGGCGTCGTACGCCCGGCCGTCCTCGGTGGTGCCGCGGATCCGCCGGTGCGCCCGGTCGAGCCGCTGGACCTCGCGCCAGAGCTGCTCCTGGTCGGCCTGGAAGAGCCGGCGCCCGCTGCCGAGGGTGTGCTCGATCCGGCGCCAGGGGTGGCCGCGGTAGGTGGAGTGCTCCTCCATCCCGGCCGCGACCACCGGATGGGAGGCCTGGAGCACCAGCAGCCGCCAGGCGACGAGCACGATCCGCCACTCCGAGAGGTCCCGGCGGAAGGACACCTCGGAACGTGCCGCCGAGGGTGCCGACGCTGCTGACGCTGCCATCCGGGAATCTCCTGGGAGTTGCGGGACCTTCGCGTACGGGCGGGGCCCTTCCCGGCCGTCCGGCGGGGAAACCAGACGCTGGATTGGTCAGACAGTGCTACTTAGCAGCTGCTGTCAGTTCTGCGAGGTCCGCCAGGTCGGCCGCGTCCAGGCGCAGCGCGGCGGCGGCGGTGTTCTCCTCCAGGTGCGCCGGCGAGGAGGTGCCCGGAATGGCGAGGATCACCGGCGAGAGCGCCAGCAGCCAGGCCACCATCACCTGGGCCCGGGTGACGCCGTACCGCTCGGCGACCCGGCGCAGGGCCGGGTGGTCGGGCAGGCCGGTGCCGCCCAGCGGGTAGAACGGCACGAAGGCGATGCCCCGCTCGGCGCAGTCGGCCAGCAGCCGGTCGTCGGCCTCGTCGTGCTCCAGCACGCTGTACTTGTTCTGCACCGCCACCACCGGGGCGAGCGCTTCGGCCTCGGCCAGCTGCGCCGCGTCCACATTGCTGACGCCCAGCTGCCGGATCAGCCCCTGCGCGCGCAACTCGGCCAGCTCGGCGAAGGGTTCGGCGATCGAGGACTGGCTGGGCATCCGGCGCAGGTAGACCAGGTCGAGGTGGTCCACCCCGAGCTCGCGCAGATTGCGGTGGACGGCCGCGCGCACGCTGTCCCGGTCGGCCGGGTCCATCCACGACCCGTCCGGTTCCCGGCCGGGGCCGACCTTGGTGGCGATCACCAGCTCGTCCCGGTAGGGGTGCAGGGCCCGCCGGATCAGTCCGTTGGCGGAGACCTCGCGGAAGAAGTAGAACCAGGCAGTGTCGATGTGGTCGATGCCCAGCTCCACCGCCCGGCGCAGCACCCGCAGGCTCTGCTCGGGGTCGCAGGCGGGGCCGCCCCAGTCGCGGGAGGGCAGTTTCATCGCGCCGAAGCCCATCCGGGAGACCGGCACCTCGCCGCCGAGGAGGAAGGAGCCGGCCGCGGAGGCCTGAGGAGTCGTCATGGTGTTCAGCCTCGCCCGGGCTCGCCGCGGCGCCGTCCGATCTGGCAGCTTGCTGCCATGACCTTCGATCGGATCATCACCCTGCACGGCGAGGACGAGCTCGTCCAGCGGGCCGGCCACCTCTTCGTCGCCTCGCGCGAGGAGTTCCTGGTCGCCGCCGCCGATCTGATGACCTGGTCGGCGGGCGTCAACGCGGCCTTCCGCGAAGGGAAGCGGCCGCACGTCGTCCCCGGCCTGACCATGCGCAAGCTGTACAGTCGGCGAGCCCTCGCCGAACCCGAGTCGCTGCGTCGGCTGCGGCGGATCGCGGCGAGCGGCATCGAGGTGCGGATCTCCGACGGGCCGATCACCCGGGAGGCCATCGTCATCGACCGCCGCACCGCGATCCTGGCCGGCGTCCCGGTGCGCGGCGTCCGTACCTACACCGTGGTGCACACCCCGGAAGTCGTCGACGGCGTGCGTTCGCTGTTCCGCGCCAGCTGGGAGACCGCCACTGAGCTCGCCGACTGCACCGCCTCGCCGCCCCCGCTGACCGGGCAGGCCCGCGACACCCTGCGCACCCTCGCCGCCGGCCACACCGACGAGACCGGCGCCCGCCTGCTCGGTGTCTCCCTGCGTACCTACCGCCGCCGCGTCGCCGAACTCATGGCCGCCCTCGGCGCGGGATCCCGCTTCCAGGCCGGTCTGCTCGCCCGGGGCTTGCTCGACGAGGAGGCCGCCCCCGCCGCCCCCGCCGCCCTCCGGTGATCCTTTCGCGCCTCAGCGCTGGTGGGGGAGCTCCAGGCGGAAGGTGGCGCCGGTGCCCGGGGCGGTGTGGAGGGTGAGGGCGCCACCGTGGGCGTGGGTGAGGGCGGTGGCGATGGCGAGGCCGAGGCCGGCGCCGCCGCGGCGGTCGTTGCGGCTGCGGGAGGCGTCGACGCGGTAGAAGCGGTGGAAGACCAGGGCGGCCTGGTCGGCGGTGAGGCCGGGGCCGGAGTCGGCGACCTCCAGGAGGCACTGGCCGCCGTCGGTGCCCACGCCGATCCGCACCGGGGTGCCGGGCGGGGTGTGCTTGACCGCGTTGCCGACCAGGTTGGTGATCACCTGGCGCAGCCGCGCCTCGTCGCCGAGCACCGGCGCGGGCCCCGGCGGGCCGCTGCCGCCCGGGCCGGTGAGCGCGACCGAGCGGCTCGGGTCGAGCGCGGTGAGGTCGTGCAGGGCGTCGGCGGCGAGCGTGCGCAGGTCCATCGGGGCGAGGTCGAGCGGGCGTTCCTCGTCGAGCCGGGCGAGCACCAGCAGGTCCTCGACCAGGGCACCCATCCGCACCGCCTCGTTCTCGATCCGGTCCATGGTGCGCGCCACGTCGGCCTCGGACGGCAGGGCGCCCATCCGGTACAGCTCGGCGAAGCCGCGGATGCCGGCCAGCGGGGTGCGCAGCTCGTGCGAGGCGTCCGCGACGAACCTCCGCATCCGGGCCTCGGACTCCGCGCGGGCGGCGAACGCGGACTCGATCTGCGCCAGCATGCCGTTCAGCGCGATGGAGAGCCGGCCGACCTCGGTGTGCGGCGGCAGGACGGGCATCCGGTGCGAGAGCTCGCCGGCCGCGATCCGCTGGGCGCCCTCCTCGATCCGGCGCAGCGGCCGCAGCCCGGCCCGCACCGCGAAGAAGCCGAGCGCGGCGATCAGCACCAGGACGGCGCCGCCGATGCCGAGGAAGGCGGTGCGCAGCCGGGCGACGGTGCCGTCGACGTCCTCCCGGGAGACGGCGACCATCACGTACGCGGAGTTCGGCATGGGCGCGGCGAAGACGCTGGCCGGGGCGTTCTGCCGCTGGACCGGCAGCACCAGCACCCGCCAGCGGTACCGGCCGCCGCGCTGGTCGGGCAGGTCGAAGGGGGTGTCGGAGCCGACCTTGGCCGGGTCGAAGCCGGCCAGCTGCGGCGCCGGGTCGTTCTCGGAGACCGGCTGGCGCACCACGAACTGCACCTTGCCGTCGGCGGACAGGTACTGGACCAGGTACTGGCTGGGCAGCGCGGCCAGGTACTGGGAGGTGCCGCGCTTGCCGCCCAGGGACGGCGGCTGCTGCTTGGCGTCCGGCCAGTTGAGCCGGGACGGGGCCCGGCGGGCGAGCGGCTCGCCGAAGCGCTCCAGCTGTTCGTCGAGCCGCTGCACCAGCTGGTGCCGGACGGTGCCGACCACCACGGCGTCGCTGACCACCAGCCCGGTGGTGACCAGCACGAGCGCGAGCACCAGCAGCCGGGCGCGCAGCGACAGCCGCCCGCGGCGGCGGCGCCGCGGGGCGGGGTCCGACGCCGCCGTGGTGCCCGGCCCCACCGGGGGCAGCTCGGTCGGCTCCACGGCGGACGGCTCCGTACCGCTCAACCCTGCGGCGGGCGGCGCAGGGCGTAGCCGATGCCGCGCACGGTGTGGATCAGCTTGGGCCCGTGGGCCGGACCGGAGTCCAGCTTGCGGCGCAGGTAGGAGATGTAGGACTCGACGATGGACAGGTCGCCGCCGAAGTCGTAGGCCCAGACGTGGTCGAGGATCTGCGCCTTGGAGACCACCCGGCCGACGTTGGCCATCAGGTAGTGCAGCAGCTTGAACTCGGTCGGGGAGAGCGCGACGACACCGCCGCCGCGGGTGACCTCGTGGGCTATCGGGTCGAGGACGAGGTCGGCGACCATCAGCCGGCCGTCCTCGGCCGGTCCGCCGGAGCGGCGCAGGATGGCGCGGATCCGGGCGATCAGCTCCTCCAGGCTGAACGGCTTGGTCACGTAGTCGTCGGCCCCGGCGGCGAGGCCCTGCACCTTGTCCCCGACGCCGTCCTTGGCGGTGAGGAGGAGCACGGGCAGGTGGTCGCCGGGGTGGCCGTGGGCGGGTCCGGCGATGAGGCCGCGGCTGGTCTGCTCGCGCAGCCGCTCGACGACGGTGAAGCCGTCGAGGTCGGGCAGCATCACGTCGAGCACGACCAGGTCCGGACGGTCCGCGGCGACCAGCCGCAGCGCCTCGGCACCGGTCGCGGCCGACGCCACCCGGAAGCCGGAGAAGCGCAGCGAGGCGGACAGCAGCTCGCGGATGTTCGGTTCGTCGTCGACGACGAGGAGGTAGGCCTCCCCCTGGCCGCCGCCGCTGTTCACCGCCGGAGTTCCTGGTGTCGACACAGTGCCTTGCACGGGGGTTCCGCCTCCCGGTCGGACGATGGCGTTCAGCTCGAGGCTAGCCCGGGGAGGCTATGGGCCATCGATGAATGTTGGATTAACACCTTATCGGGCGGTTTCAGGTGCCCAGTCCCGCAGGGCGGGGCTGGATGGTGTGCGCACGGCCTCCACCCCGGACCACCGCGACCCCGGAACAGCGGAGCGGGAGGGGTGCGCGGCCCGGCCCCCGGGGAGGTGGGGCCGGGCCGCGCGGGTGTCCGGGTGGGCGGCCGGGTCAGCCGGTGGAGGCGGGGCGGGAGGCGGCGGCCGGGCCGGGGCCGAAGCCCGTGGTGCCCTCGACGAGCTGGGTCGCGGCGTAGCCGCCGTCGCCGGAGGGGGTGCCCATCACGGTCACGCTCTGGCCGGGCTGCAGGTCGGCGACCTTGCCCTCCTTGTTGAGCTGCACCTTGGTGCCGTCCCCGGTGGTCACCTTGATCGTGTTGCCGTTGCTGTCGGTGAGGTAGACGGTGGTGCCGTCCACGGCCTTGACCGTGCCCCGGGTGCCGTTCTGACCGCCCTGGCCGCCCTGGCCGTTGCGGCGGGTGCCGTTGCCGTTGCCCGGGTAGCCGGACGCGCCCGCCCGCGGCTGCTGCGCGCCGGAGGCGGTGGTCCGCCCGGACCCGGCCGCGCGGTCGGAGCCGTTGTCCTTCTGGTACCGGACACCGCCGGCGAACGCCGCCGTGGCGATCACCGCCCCGGCCAGGGCGAGCGACAGCCACGGCAGCCGGCGGCGCGGCGGCGCGGCCAGCTCGGCGGTGACGTCCCGGGCGTCCGGCGCGGTGGAGAGCAGGGCGACCTGCTCGGCGGGGGTGCGCGGCTCGATCTCGTTGCTCATGGTCTGCGGTCCTTGCTCACTCGTGGCGGAGGGCGTCGATCGGGCGCAGCGAGGCGGCCCGGTTGGCGGGGTAGCTGCCGAAGAACAGACCGATGGCGACGGCGATCCCGAACGCCCCGAGCACCGACTCGGGGATCACCACCGGCTCGATGCCGACGATCCTGAAGTGCGCGCCGGCGATCCCGGCCAGCACCCCCAGCCCGGCGCCGACCACCGACAGCAGGGTGGCCTCGGTGAGGAACTGCCCGAGGATCACCCCGCGCGGGGCGCCCAGCGCCTTGCGGATGCCGATCTCCCTGGTCCGCTCGGTGACCGTGACCAGCATGATGTTGGTGATGCCGATCCCGCCGACCAGCAGCGAGATCGCGGCCACCGCGCCGAGCAGCACCGTGAAGGTCCTGGTGGTCGATTCGCGGGTGCTGAGCAGCGAGGCCTGGCTGCTGATCCGGAAGTCCGCCCGGCTCGGGTCGGTGATCGCGTGCGCGGCGAGCAGGACGCGGGTGATCTCGGCCTGGGCCGCCGCCGTGTCGTCCGCCGAACCGGCCTGGACCAGGATCTGGTTGACCGAGCCGAAGCCGGTGAAGGCGTTCTGCACCGTCGGCAGCGGGGCGATCAGTACGTCGTCCGGGTCGGTGAAGCCGGTGCCGCCCTTGGCCCGCAGCACGCCGACCACGGTGAACGGGGTGCCGCCGACGGTGATCGACCTGCCGACCGGGTCGGTGCCGGCGAACAGCTGCTTGGCGGTGGTCGCCCCGAGCACCACCACCTTGCGGGAGGCCAGCACGTCGTCCTGGGTGAAGTACTCGCCGTGCTCGATCCGCTGGTTGGCGGTCTCGAAGTACGCCGGGTAGGTGCCGACGATCGAGCCGGGGCTGTAGGAGATGTCCCCGTACAGCGCGGTGCCGCTCGCCGTCACCACCGGCGCCACCGACCGGACGGCCTTGGCGTCCGCCTCGGTGGCCAAGGCCCTGGCGTCGGCCACGGTCAGCTTCCTGGCGGTGCCGGCGGAGCGGGCGCCGCCGGTGGCGGACCCGGAGGTCACGGTCAGCGCGTTGGTGCCGAGCGAGGTGATCGACTCCTTGACCGCGACCGAGGAGCCGTTGCCGACGGCCAGCAGCAGGATCACCGAGGCCACGCCGATCAGCACCCCCAGCATGGTGAGCGCGGAGCGCACCTTGTTGGCGGCCAGGCCGCCGGCGGCGAAGCGGAGCGTCTGCCAGAGGATCACGCCGGCACCCCCGCCCGGAGCAGCGCGGGCGGCGGCCCGTCCACCGGGGCCTGCCGGACGTCGGCGACGATCGCGCCGTCGACCAGCCGCAGCACCCGCTTGGCGTGCCGGGCGACCTCGTCCTCGTGGGTGATCAGCACGACCGTGCGGCCGGTGGCGTTGAGGCCGTCGACGAGCGCGAGCACCTCCTCGGTGGAGCGGCTGTCCAGGTTTCCGGTGGGCTCGTCGGCGAGCAGCATCGCGGGCGCGGTGACCAGTGCCCGGGCCACCGCGACGCGCTGCTGCTGGCCTCCGGAGAGCTCGTTGGGCCGGTGCCCGGAGCGCTCGGCGAGGCCGACCAGGGAGAGCGCGGCGCGTGCCCGGCGGCGGCGCTCGGCGGCCCGCACGCCCGCGTAGGCGAGCGGCAGCTCCACCTGGGCCAGCGCGGTGGTGCGGGGGACGAGGTTGAAGGACTGGAAGACGAAGCCGATCTTGCGGTTGCGGACCAGCGCGAGCTGCTGCTCGTCCAGGTGGCCGACGTCGATGCCGTCCAGCAGGTACCGGCCGGAGGTCGGCACGTCGAGGCAGCCGAGGATGTTCATCAGGGTGGACTTGCCGGAGCCGGAGCTGCCCATCACGGCGACGTAGTCGCCCTGCTCGACGTCCAGGTCGACGCCCAGCGGGGCGCCGGTGGCCGGGTCGTCGGGGCCGCGCAGCGCGTGCACGGTGGCGTCGCCGTGGCCGTAGGACTTGGTGAGGCGGCGGATCCGGATCACCGGGACCGGCGCGACGGGGTGCGGGTGGGCGGGGGCGTCGGCGCGCGAGGGGAGGCGGTGGGGCATCAGCGGCCACCGCCCCGGCCGGCGCCCGTGCCACCGGCACCTCCGGCGGCGCCGACAGCACCGCCGATCCCGGCCACCCCCGCGCCGCCGCTTCCCGCGCCGCCTCCCCGGCTGCCGTTGCCGCCCTGGCCGCCGTTCACGCCCGGGAAGGAGCCGTTGGGGAAGCCGTTCGAGCCGCTGGTGGAGGCCAGTTCGACCTTGTCGCCCTCGGCCAGCCCGGAGACCACCTGCACGGTGCTGTCGCCCTCGACGCCCACCTCGACGGTGACCCGCTCGGTGCTGCCGTCCGGGTGCACCACGGTGGCGGTCCGGCTCGCGCCGGTGCCGGACAGCGCGGCGGTCGGCAGCGACAGGGCGTCGTCCGCCTCGCCGGTGACCACCGAGACGGTCGCGCTCAGACCGGTGCGCAGCTTGCCGGTGTCCCCGGAGAGCTGCAGCGTCGCCGCGTACTGGACGGCGGCCGAGCCCCCGCCGGAGCCGCTCACCGGCAGCGGGCTGACCGACAGCACCGAGGCGTTGAACTTGCTGTCGGACTGCGCGTTCAGCGTGACAGTGGCGGCCTCGCCCTTCTTCAGCTTGAGCGAGTCCAGCTCGGAGAAGTTGGCGGTGACCTGCATCCCGGTCGGGTTGGTCAGCACGATGAAGCCGCTGGGGGCGGCGGAGGCGCCCGTGGACGACTTGGCGCCCGCGGAGGAGGACGAGGAGCCGCCGGTCGATCCGACAGTGTCGCCGACCCGGCCCGCCACCGAGGCGACCGTGCCGTCCACCGAGGCGGTGAGCGTGGTGCCGGCCAGCGCCGCCTGGGCGTTGGCGAGGTTGGTCTGCGCGGTGGCGAGCTGCTGCTCGGCCTGGGCGACCGCCGCGTCGTCGACCTTGGTGGTGGTGATGGTGGTGGTCTGCGGCTCGGGAACGCTGGTCGTCGGCGCCGCCGGGACGGTGGCCCGCGCGGCCGGGCTGGTCTGCGCGGACGGGTCGGCCGTCGCCGAGGGAGCGGTCGCCGACGACGGGTCGGCCTGCGGGGCGGACGCGCTGCTCCCGTCCGCCCCGCGGCCGCTCGACCCGCCCGCGCCGGAGGATCCCGACGCGCCGGACGAGCCGTTGGCCCTGGCCGGCAGCTGCTGGACGGTGGTCGTGGTGACCCCCGCGCGCGCCTTGGCCAGGTTGACGGTGGCGGTGTTCAACGCGGCCTGCGCGCCGTCCACCTGCTGCTGCGTCGCGGTGGTGTCGACGGTGGCGAGCACCTGCCCCTTGGTCACCGTGTCACCGACGGCCACCTCGACGGCGGTGAGCCGCCCTCCGGTGCTGAAATCCTGGGCCGCGTCGGTGGGCGACGCCAGGGTGCCGGTTCCGGACACCGTGGCCAGGACCGTGCCCTTGGTGACGGTGGCCGTCCGGGCCGGCGCCTTGGCGGCCGCCGTGCCGGTGCCGTCGTCCAGCACGGTGTACGCCAGGGCGGCGGCACCGAGCAGGGCCACGCCGAGCGCGGAGTTGACGAGGACGGCACCTCGCCGTCGCGGGAACACCTTCATGGCGGACAGCTTCCCGGGGCGCTCTTGCACCGTCCTGGACACCGGCTGGGAGGTGGCTGACCGGCCGAACCGGGCATATGGTCACGCTCCGCCCAGTGCCGGCCGACGGCTTGGCGGACACCCGGGGAAGCGTTGACCGTTCTCCCAGCCGGCTCCCAGGGATCCCCCGGCACTCCTTGATCCACCGCGAAACCGGAAGGCGAACCGGACGGCCCGCCGGGAGACGCACCGGAAGACGTCCCGGAAGACGTCCTGGAAGACGTCCCGGAAACGCCGCGGCGGAGCGGGCGGCCCCACCGGGCCTCCCGCTCCGCCGCGAATCGGAGAAGGGGTTACAGCTCCTTGCGGAACGCCTCCGCCACCGCGAGGAAGATCGAGTTGCCCTCGACCTCGCCGATGGAGATCCGCACGCCCTCCGGGAACGGTCGGACGATCACCCCGGCCTCGGCGCACGCCGCCGCGAACTCCGCGGAGCGCTCGCCCAGTTCGAGCCAGACGAAGTTGGCCTGCGAGTCCGGGATCTCCCAGCCCTGGGCGCGCAGCCCGGCCACCACCCGGTTCCGCTCCTCGACCAGCGCGTCCACCCGCACCATCAGGGCGTCCTCGGCGCGCAGCGAGGCGACGGCCGCGTCCTGGGCGAGCTGGGTGACGCCGAACGGCACCGCGGTCTTGCGCAGGGCGGCCGCGACCGGCTCGTGCGCGATGGCGAAGCCGACCCGCATCCCGGCCAGGCCGTAGGCCTTGGAGAAGGTGCGCAGCACGCAGACGTTCGGGCGGTCGCGGTAGAGGTCGATGCCGTTGGGCACCTCGGGGTCGCGGATGAACTCGATGTACGCCTCGTCGACGACGATCAGCACGTCGGACGGGACGGCATCCAGGAAGCGCTCCAGCTCGGCGCGGTGGATCACGTTGCCGGTGGGGTTGTTGGGGTTGCAGACGAAGATCAGCCGGGTCCGCTCGGTGACCGCGGCGAGCATCGCGTCCAGGTCGTGGTCCCCGCCCGCGGTGAGCGGCACCGGGACCGGGGTCGCGCCGGCGATCTGGGTGATGATCGGGTAGGCCTCGAAGGAGCGCCAGGCGAAGATCACCTCGTCGCCGGGGCCGGCGGTGGCCAGGATCAGCGACTGGGCGACGCCGACCGAGCCGGTGCCGGTGGCGATGTGCTCGGCCGGTACGCCGAAGTGCTCGGCCAGCACGGCGGTCAGCTCGGTGGCGGCCATGTCCGGGTAGCGGTTGAGCTTGCCGGCCGCCGCGACCGCCGTCTCCAGGACGCCGGGGAGCGGCTCGTAGGGGTTCTCGTTGGACGACAGCTTGTATGCGTCGGCACCGGCGGGCTTGCCCGGCTTGTACGTGGGAATGCCGTCCAGGGTCGGCCTGAGGCGAGGGCCCTGTGCTGCGGTCACGGTCGGTCTCCTTCTGTCTTTCCGCTGCGTTCGCCCGTCACGGGCGGGATCGCCGCCGTGTCCGGGATTCGGAAACGCACCCGGTCCACCCCGGTCGGGTGCCCTGAACGATACCGATCCGCGCTCACCCGTAGGAGTGAGATGCCCGGTCGGGTTACAGGTGCAGATCAGCCATTCTGCCGGGTTCCTTTGGCACATGTCAGAGGTGAACCGGCTGGTTTCGTACGGGGATCGAAGGGGCGCGCACGGGCTCACTCATGGAGAAACGTATCTCCATAGGCTCCCAATGCGCCGGTCACAGACCCTTGTCAGGAGCCATACGATCGGTCCGCCATGACAGCAGCAGCCAACCAGAGCGGTCGGCGACCCACCACCTCACGGCGTCTGGAGCGGGCCGGCATCCGGGATGTGGCAGCAGCCGCCGGAGTGTCGATCACCACCGTCTCCGACGCGCTGAACGGGAAGGGCCGCCTGCCCGACGAGACCAGAAGCCGGGTGCGCGAAGTCGCCGAGCGCCTCGGCTACCGCCCCTCGGCGGCCGCCCGAACCCTGCGCACCGGACGTTCCGGACTGATCGGGCTGACCGTCACCACCTACGGCGAAGAGCCGTTCACCTTCACCGAGTTCGCCTACTTCGCCGAGATGGCCCGGGCCGCCACCAGCGCCGCCCTGGGCCGCGGCTACGCGCTGGTGGTGCTGCCCGCCTCCTCCCGGCACGACGTCTGGGGCAACATCGCCCTGGACGGCACGGTGGTGATCGACCCGCCCGACCAGGACCCGCTGGTCAGCGAGCTGTACCGGTCCGGGGTCCCGGTGGTCAGCGACGGCAAGCCGGGCAACTGCCCGGTGACCGCCTGGGTCGACAACGACCACGAGGCCGCCGTGCTCGGCATCCTCGACCACCTCTCCGAGGCCGGCGCCCGCCGGATCGGCCTGCTCACCGGAACCAGCACCGACACCTACACCCGGCTCTCCACCGAGGCCTACCTCGGCTGGTGCGCCAAGGTCGGCCAGGAGCCGGTCTACGAGACCTACCCCGCGCACGACCCGGCCGCCGGCGCCGTCGCCGCCGACCGGCTGCTCGCCCGCCCCGACCGTCCGGACGCCGTCTACGGCCTCTTCGACCCCAACGGCACCGACCTGCTCGCCGCCGCCCGCCGCTACGGCCTGCGGGTGCCCGACGACCTGCTGCTGGTCTGCTGCAGCGAGAGCGACGTCTACGCCACCACCGAGCCGCCCATCACCACCCTGTCGCTCAAGCCCCGGCGGATCGGCACCACCGTGGTGAACCTGCTGATCGACGCCATCGAGGGGGTGGACTCCGGCACCGGCGTCGACATCGCCCGGCTCTTCCCGCCCCGCTTCCGCACCGCCGGCACCGGCCCGCCGCCCGGCACCCTGATGCCCACCGAACTCATCGTCCGGGCCTCCTCCCAACGGCGGAGCCCGCGCACCACGGTCAGCCCGCCCCGCCCGCCGGGCGAGGTGTGACCCCGGGCCGCACGGCTCGCACGTGCGGCCCTCCCCCCCTACCGAGTCAGGACAAATCGGACCTGACGGACCGACCGGCTGACGCTCCGGAGGATTGGATACCCACCAGGTGACGACGCCGGGAGAGTGGTCTTCCTATGATGGGCGAATGACACCCGAGGACCGCTTCCCCGGGCCTGAACACCCGGACCCAGGCCCCCGCCACCAGCCGGACCTCGACGTGCTGCCGTACGGCACCTACTACGAACCGGAACCCGTCGCCGACTACTCCGGAGGCGGGTACGAGGCCGAGACCTACAGCGGCTACGGCGGCGCCCGCTACCTCGAACAGCACTGGCCCGCCGCCGGCCCCGAGCACGGCCACACCGTGCACGCCCCCTCCGGCAGCGACGACCCGCCGACCATCGAGCTCGGCCCCCCGCTCGCCGAACCCGGCGTCCCCTACCACCCGTACCCGGCCCCCGGCCCCGGCGAGCCGCCCGGCCCGCTCTACGTGGTCGGCGACGTGCACGGCTACCTCGACGAGCTCCGCGCCGAGCTGCGCCACCAGGGCATCATCGACGCCGACGGCCACTGGTCGGCCGGCCGCGCCCGGATCTGGTTCCTCGGCGACTTCACCGACCGCGGCCCGGACGGCATCGGCGTCATCGACCTGGTCATGCAGCTCGCCGCCGAGGCGGCCGCGGCCGGCGGCTACTGCCGCGCCCTGATGGGCAATCACGAACTGCTCTTCCTCGGCGCCGCCCGGTACGGCGACGAACCGGTCCAGTCCACCGCCGGCACCGCCTCCTTCCTCGCCGCCTGGCGGCTCAATGGCGGCCAGCAGAGCGACCTGGACCGCCTGGAGGCGCACCACATCAGCTGGCTCTCCCGGCTCCCGGCGATCGCCCTGGAGGACGGCCACCTGCTGCTGCACTCCGACACCACCGCGTACCTGGAGTACGGCGAGTCCATCGCCGAGGTCAACGACGCCGTGCACGTCCTGCTCGCGGACGAGGGCGTCGACGAGTGGTGGGACTGCTTCCGCCGCTTCACCAAGCGGTTCGCCTTCCGCGGCGACGCCGGGCCGATGGCCGTCCGCGAGCTGCTGGACACCTACGGCGGGACCCGTGTCGTGCACGGGCACAGCCCGATCCCGTACCTCACCGGCGCGGTGCACGCCGACGACGGCATGCCGCCGCACGTGCCGGGGCCGTACGTGTACGCGGACGAGCTGGCCGTCGCCATGGACGGCGGCGTGACGATGGAGGGCCGGCTGCTGGTCTCCCGCCTGCCGATCTGAACCACGGGCCCACCGGGACCGGCCGGGACGCGGCGCACAGCGCGGAGCGGAACGCGACCCGCCCCGGAAGGGGGGACCTTCCGGGGCGGGTCGGCCGGAGCGGTTCAGCCGGCGCGGGTCAGCTGCGGCGAGCGCGGCGGGCCAGCGCGACGGCGGCGGCACCGACCGCCAGCAGCGCGGCGGCGATGCCCGCCGGGACGGCGGGGTCGGAGCCGGTGTCGGCCAGCTCGCCCTGCGCGGCGGCGGCGGTCTTTGTCGGGGAGGGCTTGGCGGCGGCCTTGACCACCGACGGGGTGGCGGTCGGCGAGGCGGTCGCGGTGGCGGCCGTGCTCGGGACGGCGGTCGGGGTCTTGCTCGGCGTGGCGCTCGGCGTCGCACTCGGCGTCGCACTCGGTGCGGTGGTCGGCACCGGCGCGTTCGGGTTCACGCAGTCGGGCGCGCCGTCGACCGGGGTCGTGGCGAGCGGCTGGGTGGTCCAGAAGAGCATCGGGCCGGCGCCCGGGAAGTAGCCGAAGCCGAGCCTCGGGTCCGAGGGGTCGAGCTTGAAGTTCCTGCCCAGGGTGATCCGGGCGTTGAGCACCTTGTCGTCGACCGGGCCGGTCGCCCACTTCGCCACGTCGACGGTGCCGTCGCCCATGCCGACCGCGCCCAGGTCCACCCGGTGCCAGCTGCCGTCCTTGGGGTCCTGGACGTCCACCTCGGCGTCGCAGCGCGCCGGACCGTCCATCGATCCGACGCCCTGGCCCGCCCACAGGAAGAACGAGGCCGTGGTGAGGTGCCAGTCGAACTTGTTGGCGGTCTTGATCGAGACCTTGAACGGGTGCGGCCTGCCGTCGGCGGGGATCGACTTCGGCAGCCCCTCGATGGTGGTGGTGAGGCCGTTCACCTTGGCCACCCGGCCGGTGCGCGCCACCACGTCCTTCGCCTGGCCGTCCGGCCCCAGCCCGAGACCGATGAAGGCCTCCACCCCGAAGTCCGTCGCCGGACCCTCCTGGCCGGACTGCACCAGCTTGAACCGCAGCTTGAAGGTCCGCTCGGAGTGCGGCTGCACCTCGACCGCGCCTCCGGTGAGGTCGGCGGCGGTGCCCTCGTGGCCGCCGGTCTTCGCACCCAGGTCCTGGGCCACCAGCTTGACCGGCTGCCACGCTCCGGAGGCCCCGTCGGCGTACTCGGCGACGATCTCGTCCAGGCCGATCATCTGGGAGCCGAAGTAGACCAGCACGTGCTCGTCGGCGGAGAGCCGGTCGGTGTCGTTCTTGACCGTCACCGACCCCTCGGACCAGCCGCCACCGGGCTCGACGGAGTCGAATCCGTCCATCCGGACGGTGTGGGCCGGGTCGTTGCCGGCAGCCTGGGCAGCGGGAGCGGTCAGCGCGATCGGCGACGCGACCAGCGCCGCCGCCATGAGCGCATGGCGAATTCTCACATTTACCTCAATGGTCCGAAATGGCCGCGAGATTCGGCGGCCGCGCGGGGTTTCCCCACCGCGGAGGCGCAGACTATCCGATCACCGGATCGGGATGTCAACCAACTAATTCGCGGCAGAAATTCGATACAAGTCGACAAATACGGCCTTGATCGCGGCGGCCTCGCGACGGATCGTGGAAGGTGTCGCCACAGCGTGCCCCTCCCGACTGGAGCCACCATGACCCCCCTCCGCGTGAAGGCCCTCGACCACCTCGTCCTCAACGTCCGCGACATCGAACGTTCGCTGGCGTTCTACCAGGGCCTGCTCGGCCTGGAGCCGGTCCGCGTCGACGAGTGGCGGGACGGAAAGGCCCCCTTCCCGTCCATCCGGATCACCCCCGAGACGATCATCGACCTGACGGTCCGACCGCGCGGCGAGTCCAACGTCGACCACATCTGCCTCACCGTCGACCCGCTCGACTGGCAGGAGGTCCTCGACGCCGGCACCTTCACCGTCCTGGAGGGCCCGGTCCAGCGCTACGGCGCCCGCGGCAACGCCACCTCCGTCTACGTCCGCGACCCGGACGGCAACACCGTCGAACTCCGCTGGTACCCCAAGGACGCCACCCGCTAGGCCACCGGCGGCGCAGCGGACACGCTCATCTATTCCTCCGCTATATAAGGCCAACAGCATCTTTGAATATGGCAGTCGCCCGGCCGGACCCGTACCGGATGACGACGTCGGAAATCCGCCAGTGCCGGGGCCTGCCCGCGCCTAGCCTCGCGGGCATGTCACAACGCAGCCGCGACATCGTCCAGCACGCCTGGAAGGCGTTCGCCAGCCACGACGCGGACAGGATCTCCGCCGTCTTCACCGAGGACGCCGAGTGGCTGGCACCGGCCGGGAACGCGACGGCCGTCGCGCTGGACTGCCCCAGCCACATGATCGGCAGAGAGGCGATCGCACGCTTCCTCGCCGAGGACTTCGGCCGGCTGTTCGCCCGGGACGTCGACGTCACGTTCCGTGGCTTCCACGTCGACGGCGACCGCGTCGTCGTCGAGGAGACCATGACCGCGACGCTCGCCAACGGCAACCGCTACACCAACGACTACTGCCTCGTCTTCGAGCTCCGCGACGGCCTGATCCACCGCGTCCGCGAGTACATGGACACCGCACGCGGCCACCGCATGGTCTTCGGCCCCGCCGAGCAGTGACCGGGAACGGCGAAGCGCCGCCCCGAGGCCTTCGGGGCGGCGCTCGTCCCCTCGGCTCTCATGGCACGGGCGAACCGGGGACCAGCAGCCGGCGCAGGGCGGTGGGGGTGTGTCCCACGTGCTCGCGGATGGTGCGGGTCAGGTGGGCCTGGTCGGCGAAGCCGAGCTGTGCGGCGAGGTCGGCGAGAGCGGGTGCGCCCTCGGCGAGTCGGTCCATGGCCCGGGTGACCCGTACGCGGTTGCGGTAGCGGGTCAGCGAGACGCCCATCTCCCGTGAGAACAGCCGGCTCAGCCGGTAGGGCGACACCTTCAGCAGCGCGGCCAGATCACAGAGTCGCCCGGCCTCCGGAGCCTCCTCGTTGATCGCCTCACGTGCCGCGGCCACCAACGCCCGGTCGGCCGGTCCGGGGCGTACGGTCGGCTCGCCGGTCACCACGGCGACAAGACCCAGCAGCTCCTCCGACAGCGCGTAGTCGATGTCGCCGGTGCCTGCGGCGGCGACGAGACGACGGTGGGCGAGATCGACGCGCGCGTCCACGTACAGCGTCGTCGCGGCGAGCGGGCGCCCCAGGAGGGAGGGATCGAAGCCGACCGACGTGCAGACGTCGCCACCGGCCGGGTGCGCGAAGCGTTCCTCCTCGCCCGGCACGCCCAGGTAGGCCATGGTCGGGTCCAGATCGGCATCGGCGCCGTCGGCCCATCGCCGGAACCTGCCGCGCCGTACCAGCACCAGGCGGTGGTCGTCGCGCCGCTCCGGCTCCGACCATCGGACGTGGTCGGAACGGCACCCCACCACCGTCACGGTGAACTCGGGCCGGACGGCGAGGGTCGAGGCGGACAGCATGCTGCGCACGGTACGCGCCGGGTACGACAGGACGGCCCGCAAGGATCTTCAAGACCTTCCGCGCCACCGCCCCGAATGCTTGGGGTCACGTGATGACACGAAGGGAGCCACCCATGGCCGTCCACGCGGAACTCGCCGCGATCACCGTCGACTGCGCCGATCCCCGGGCACTCGCCGACTTCTACCGGAAGGTCACCGGCTGGGAGATCGCCCAGGCCGACGACGACTTCGTCCAGCTGGGCCAGGGGCCGATCCAGCTGGCCTTCCAGCGGGTCGCCGGCTACCGGGGACCGGGCTGGCCCGACACCGCCAAGCACGCCCACCTCGACTTCACGACCGCCGACCTGGAGGTCACGGTCAAGGAACTGCTCTCGGCGGGAGCGACCCTGCCCGAGTTCCAGCCCGGCGAAGGCCAGTGGACCGTTCTCGCCGACCCCGAGGGACACCTGTTCTGCCTCACCTCGGTCTGACCCGCCTCGGCCCCGACCGGCTGACGCGACGACCGAGCGCCGCCCCGGGACCGGAACCATCTCGGGGCGGCGCGCCGAAGGTGGTGCGTCAGTCGGCGAGCGGGGGTCTTCCGACCGATCTCCGTCGCGGAGAGTCTCAGCCGGAAGGCGGCACGTCCGCCTCGTCGCGCCGGGCCTGCGCAGCGGCCACCAGGACTTCCGCCGCCTCCGTGCGGACGTACAGCACGTACCGGCCGCTGCGGTGTGCGTCGACCAGGCCGGCAGTGCGCAGAGCGGTCAGGTGTTGGGAGACTCCTCCGGCGGTGATCCCGGTGCGGTGGGCCAGGTCGGTCGTCGAGGCGGGGGTGTCGAGTCCGGCCAGCAGGCGGGCCCTGGACCGGCCGATGACCGCTGCCAGTGCCTGCGGGACGGCGGATCGCCGTTCCCAGAGCGTGGCTACGCCGCGCGGCGGATAGCGCAGGGTGGGCTGCCAGTTCGGGCTGACGACGGAGAAGACCCGGGGCCAGACGAACACCGACGGAACGAGGAGCAGCCCGCGCCCGCCGAGTTGCCGGCTGCCGCGGACATGGTGGTGCCCGACGTACAGGGTGTCCTCGTCCCAGGCCACGTCGGACGCCAGGTCGCCCAGCAGCTGATCCGCTCCGTGCTCGGCGAACAGCCTGGCCCGGTGCAGCACGTCGCCCTCCAGGAGGGAGCGCATCCGGGGCCAGTGCGGCGCGAGTGCGATCTCCCAGTAGCTCTCCACCAGTTCGGCGAGTTCGCCGAGACCGCGGCGCGGATCGCCGCGCAGCCGATCGATCCGCTCGGAGCGCGGCGCGCGTTGGCCGCTGAGGCCGGACCGGACCTTCTCGGGTGGCGTCGCGCGCAGAACGGCAAGCTCAAGTCCCAGGTCGGCGACCGAGGTTGTCGGTGGTGGTGCGATGAAGACCGGGATCGACCGGGGCGGGTCCGGGACCAGATCGGCGAGCAGGCGCCAGTCCAGCTCCGAGGCGGCCAACCGGCGACGGGCCTGATCGGTCCACGGGCGGTGCAGCGGGTGCTCGGCCGGATGCTTCAGCACCCTGACACTGGCCACCACCTCCCACAGCGGCGACAGAGCGAACCGGGTGCGGGCCAGGTCACGGACGGAGAACGCCAGGTCCAGCACGGTGCAGCCCCCTCTGCGGCGGAAGACCCGGCGGCCGGCGGGTCAGGATTCAGCCCAGCCTAAATTCCTCGCCCGCCGGGCGGCGCGGCAGGAACCTCGCTCCATGACCAGCAATGAGATCGCCCACGGGCCGGACACGGCCGCTCCCACGCCCGATCCGCATCCTTCGGTCCTCCGGAGCCCCGACTTCCGCCTGCTCGTCGGCGCCGCCGCGGTGAGCAAACTCGGCACCGCGGTCAGCTCCTTGGCGATCCCGCTGACCGCCGTCCTGGCCCTGCACAGCTCGGCCGGACAGGTCGGCCTGCTGGCGGCGCTGAGCACCCTCGCCTTCCTCCTGATCGGTCTGCCGGCCGGAGCCTGGGTGGACCGGATCCGCAAGCGACCCGTGATGATCGCCGCCGACCTGGCCAGGTTCGCGCTCCTCGGGTCGGTGCCGGCCGCCTGGCTGCTCGACTGCCTGACGATCCACCAGCTCTACCTGGTGGTCCTGCTGGCGGGCGTGGCCACCGTCTTCTTCGACGTGGCCACGATGAGCCAACTGCCCGACCTGGTGGGGCGGGACCGGCTCACCCGGGCCAACGCCCACCTGGTGACGGTGGACGCCATCACCCAGATCGGCGGGCGGAGCGTGGGCGGCTTCCTGGTGGCGCTGCTGTCCGCTCCCACAGCGGTCGTGGTCGACGCGGCCAGTTACCTGGGGTCGGCGATCCTCCTGCTGCGCATCCGCCGGACGGAGCCGCAACCGCAGCCCCGGCGCGACGCCCGCCTCGGCGGCGAGATCCGGGAGGGCCTGCGCTTCGTGTTCGGCAACCCGACCCTCCGGGCCGTCGCGCTCGCCGGAGCCTGCGCCAACCTGTCCATCCAGCTCTGCCAGACCATGCTGCCGGTGCTGTTCACCCGTGAACTCGGCCTCTCCGACGGTGTCATCGGCCTGTACTTCGCGGTCGGTGGCCTCGGTGTGTTCATCGGTTCGCAGTCGGCCCGCCGGCTGGCTCGCCGACTCGGCGCGGGTCGGGTGCTGTGGCTGATGGGCCTGGCCGTCGCGCCGTTCGGCGTCCTGCTGGCGCTGGCCGATCGCGGCCCGGCGCTCTGGCTCGCCGCGGCGGCCTGGCTGATCACCACGTGCAAGGTCGGCATCGACAACGTGATCACGGTCAGCTTCCGCCAGAGCGTGACACCGGACCACCTGCTCGGCCGGATGAACGCCACCATGCGGGTCGTCCTGACCGGCTCACTCGCCGTCGGCGCCGCCCTGGCCGGTCTGCTGGGCGAACTCGCCTCGGTCCGCACCGCCCTGTGGGTCGGCGCGGCCGGGCTGGCCACGGTCTGGGTACCGATCTTCTTCTCACCGCTGCGCACCCGGCGCGAACTCTCCGGTCCCGGCGCCCTGCGGTGAACGGGTGACCACGACGAAGCGCCGCCCCGATCGCCTCGGGGCGGCGCTCGGACCGCGGTCAGTCCGCCAGCGGCAGATACACCCGGTTGCCCTGGGCCGCGAACTCCTCGGACATAGCCTGCATGCCGGCCTCGGCCTCGGCGTCGTAGCCGGACTCGACGGCGGTGGAGCCGTCGCCGCGCTCGTCGCGGATCTTCTGGGAGATCTTCATCGAGGAGAACTTCGGCGAAGGCACCACGGGGACGCGCTGCGCCGGCTAAGGGCGGATCGAGGCGAAGACCTCGATGTCGCACTTTGCCGCCCCGCTGCGCTTGATCCTCGCGTCGCTGGTGATCAGCGGTACGCCGAGGGCTTCCGCCAGGGCGACGTACTGGGCATCGTAGGCGCTGAGGTTCGCGTGCAGCTTCTTCACTCTGTCCCAGAACGGAAGCGTCTCCCGCTTGGCGATGGGAAGCATCCGGTATGCGACGACCGCCCTTTCCACCTCCTTCTCGGTCAGCTTGCCGCCACGCTGCATGCCGAGCAGGGCCGACTGGATCTCGTAGTCCAGGAGGGTGGGAGCGTAGACGTCCCCTGCCTCGGCCACACGGCTCCGGATGAGTTCTCCATCGGGGCTGTGGGCTGTGAGGACCAGAACCAGAGCGGAACAGTCGATAACGATCAACGCCCGGCTCGCCCCTCGTCGATGGCAGAGACGATGTCGGCGGTGCTGATGCGAGCGGTGGTCTCCCGGTTCAGCCGCTCCATCATCTCCGCCATCGTGGGCTTAGACGCTTCTCTTGCGATCAGGTCTTGCATGAATGCCTGGAGCGACTTGCCGGCCTGGGCGGCGCGGACCTTCAGAGTCTGGATCTGATCGTCCGGGACATCCCGGATGGTGAGCGCTGTCATATCTGCACTCTAGCATCATTCGCTGCAAAATGCAGGCATCGATGTCGGCTCGATCAAACGACGAGCCCTCCCCCGGCATCCGGGAGAGGGCTCGTCCATGGGCAGGAGCGTCAGTCCGCCAGCGGCAGGTAGACCCGGTTGCCCTGGGCTGCGAATTCGGCGGACTTCTCGGCCATGCCGGCCAGGGCGTTCGCGTCGAACTCACTGGAGACAGCGGTGGAGCCGTCGCCGTGCTCGTCGCGGATCTTCTGACTGATCTTCATCGACGACAACATCAGCCCGAAGCCACCACATCAGAGCGTTGTCAACTACAGCTGGGGCAGTTGGTCGTCGGGGGCGGGAGACCTGCCTTCCTCCAGCCAGTAGAGGTAGATCCGCAGGTCCATCGCGAGGCCACCGGCAATGTAGGACTCGTAGTCCCGGACGGCGGCTCGTAATTCCTGCCGGGCCCAGTCGATGCCGTCCCAGTCGTGCTCGGAAAGGTACTGCGTGATCCGACCGCGGTCACGCCACCACTCCCGGACCGCCTCCGGCGTCCAGTGCGCGTCCCCGTCACAGCCGTAGCCGAGGAACGGGTCGCAGTCGGCCGCTTCGACCAGCCGAGCGACCTCCGCCGGGGTCCGGGGCTGGCGGTAGACGTACTCGGTCAGGTGCTCGCCCCCGTAGAGGACGTGCTGGGGCGCGGAGATCCGGCCTGTTCGGCAGGTGTCGGTCTCGCCTCCGTAGAAGGGCCCGGGAACATTCGGCCAGAGGCGGTCCTCCCAGCGGCCTCGGAATGCTTCACGGTCCTCGCCGAGTACCGGACCCGGGTCGAAGTAGAGCGTCACGGGCCGAGCATAGGACGACGCCTTCCATCAGCCACCGGGGACTCCGGAGCCGAGCGCCGCCCCGGGGTCGACCGGGGCGGCGCCACGAGGGTGGTGCGTCAGTCGGCCATCGGCAGGTAGACCTTGTTGCCGTGGGCCTTGAACTCCTCGGACATGGCCTGCATGCCGGCCTCGGCCTCGGCGTCGTAGCCGGATTCGACGGCGGTGGAGCCGTCGCCGTGCTCGTCGCGGATCTTCTGGGAGATCTTCATCGAGCAGAACATGAACACAAGCGCCACACGTCGAGCGGACGCCTAGCGCGGAGCATCGCGGACGTTGCGTTGAAGGACGTCGGTCAGCACCCCGGCAGCGGTGGCGAAGTCATTGTCGTCGTGCAGGACGATCAGCCCGTGGTGGGCCGCAGTGGCGCAGATCATCAGATCGACGGTGGACAGCGCCCGGACAGCTCCACCGCTCTGGGCGAGCCGGAACTGGGCGGACTCGATCCAGCCCCACATGTTCTTCGGCAGGGGCACGTCGGGGTACAGATCGGCGAACATCTCGCCCATCTGCTCGTAATGGACGAGGTTGCGGGCGGAACGCCGGAATTCGGTGCGCTGGGGAGCGCAGGACCCGATCACGCGCAGGTCGATGTCCTCCCCCCACGCGTCGTTCAGGTGCTGCTCGCGGAGCAGGCGCCATACGGCGGTGGAGTCCGCGAGGTACCGGATCACTCCGCTCCCCGCTTCTCGGCGTCATGGAGCTGCTGCCAGCCCTCGTAGTCCCACTCCTGGGCAGCCTGCATGTGCCGAGCACGCCTGGCAGCACGCTCGTGTCTGTCGGCGTACTCGCGGAGTGCGGTGTTCACCACGTCCTTCTTGGTCGCGCCTCCGGAGAATCGCAGAGCCTTCGCCAGCGCGTCATCGTCCAGATCGATGGTCGTCACGCTCATACATGCCTCCGATATATAAGGCCAACAACACCTTTGAATATAGCAGCGCCCGACCGGGACCGAGCCGGAGAACACCGGACGCCGCCCCCGAAGGTCAGCCTCCGGGAGCGGCGTCTGCCACGACCGCGTGCGTGCGTCAGTCCGCCAGCGGGAGGTAGACCTTGTTGCCCTGGGCCGCGAACTCGGCGGACTTCTCAGCCATGCCCGCCAGGGCCTCGGCGTCGAAGTCGCTCTGGACCGCGGAGGAACCGTCGCCGTGCTCGTCGCGGATCTTCTGACTGATCTTCATCGAGCAGAACTTCGGGCCGCACATCGAGCAGAAGTGGGCGGTCTTGGCGGGCTCGGCGGGGAGGGTCTCGTCGTGGAAGGCGCGGGCCGTCTCCGGGTCGAGGGCCAGGTTGAACTGGTCCTCCCAGCGGAACTCGAAGCGGGCGTCGGAGAGGGCGTCGTCCCAGGCCTGGGCGCCGGGGTGGCCCTTGGCGAGGTCGGCGGCGTGGGCGGCGATCTTGTAGGTGATGACGCCGGTCTTCACGTCGTCGCGGTTGGGCAGGCCCAGGTGCTCCTTGGGGGTGACGTAACAGAGCATCGCGGTGCCCCACCAGGCGATCATCGCGGCGCCGATGCCCGAGGTGATGTGGTCGTAGCCGGGCGCGACGTCGGTGGTGAGCGGGCCCAGGGTGTAGAAGGGGGCCTCGTCGCAGATCTCCTTCTGGAGATCCATGTTCTCCTTGATCTTGTGCATCGGGACGTGGCCCGGGCCCTCGATCATCACCTGGACGTCCCTGGCGCGGGCGATCCGGCCCAGCTCGCCGAGGGTCTGCAGTTCGGCGAACTGGGCCTCGTCGTTGGCGTCGGCGATCGAGCCGGGGCGCAGGCCGTCACCGAGCGAGAAGGTGACGTCGTAGCGGGCAAGGATGTCGCAGAGTTCCTCGAAGTTGGTGTAGAGGAAGTTCTCCCGGTGGTGCGCCAGGCACCAGGCGGCCATGATCGAGCCGCCGCGCGAGACGATGCCGGTCTTGCGGCGGGCGGTCAGCGGCACGTAGCGCAGCAGCACGCCGGCGTGCACGGTCATGTAGTCGACGCCCTGCTCGCACTGCTCGATGATCGTGTCGCGGTAGACCTCCCAGCTCAGCTCCTCGGCCTTGCCGTCGACCTTCTCCAGCGCCTGGTAGAGCGGCACGGTGCCGATCGGCACGGGGGAGTTGCGCAGGATCCACTCGCGGGTGGTGTGGATGTTGCGGCCGGTGGAGAGGTCCATGACGGTGTCGGCGCCCCAGCGGGTGGCCCAGGTCATCTTCTCCACCTCCTCCTCGATCGAGGAGGTGACGGCGGAGTTGCCGATGTTGGCGTTGATCTTCACCAGGAAGTTGGTGCCGATGATCGCCGGCTCGACCTCGGGGTGGTTCACGTTGACCGGGATGACGGCGCGGCCACGGGCGACCTCGTCGCGGACGAACTCGGGCGCCAGGCCCTCGCGCAGGGCGACGAACTCCATCTCGGGTGTGACGACGCCGCGCTTGGCGTACCCGAGCTGGGTGACCGCGGCTCCGTCGCGGCCGCGCAGCGGGCGGCGCGGGCGGCCGGGGAAGACCGCGTCGAGGTTGCGCAGGTCGCCGCCGCGCGGCGAGGTGTGGCGGATGCCGTCGTCCTCGGGGCGCGCCTCGCGGCCGTCGTACTCCTCGACGTCGCCGCGCCGGCGGATCCAGGGGTCGCGCAGGGCGGGCAGGCCGCGCCGCACGTCCGGCTCGTAGTCCGGGTCGGTGTACGGCCCGGAGGTGTCGTACAGCGGGACGGTCTTCCCGTTGGTGAGCACGACCTCGCGGTACGGCACGCGCAGGTCGGGGCGGGACCCCTCGCGGTGGGCCTTGCGCCAGGCCGGGGCCGGGTAGCCGCTGCCCGCGCTGGTGACGGCGTCCCCGGGGCCGGACTGGGGCCGGGCAGACTGCGGCTGTGCCTCAAAGGTGGTCATCGGACCTCAAACTCCCTACGCCGGCATTACCCGGTCAGGTTCCTGCGGTCGACGCAGCCGCCGGTCCGTCCGTCGACGTCCCGTTCAGCGCCCTCTCAGCCCGGTGCTCCGAGCTCCCGCGTCCGCAGGCGGTGTTGCCCGCGCATGACGTCCAACACCGTAGCGAGCCGATCGCCGGAGGTCCAGAGCGGGTCCGGGAGGGGGAACGTCGAGGTCCGGACGGTGAACGGGGGGCGCGGAGCCGCCGCTGCGGGCAGACTGGCTCCGTAGCGGACGAGGGCGAGGAGGCCGGCGTGGTCGGGAGCACGGGGCGGGTCACCGGGGCGGTTGGCGCGGGGCTGGTCGGCGAGGTGATGGTGCACGTGCCGGAGCGTCAGGGCACCGAGGCGTTCCTCGCCTACCTGGCGGTGCCGGGCGAGCGGCTGACGGTCGGCACGCCGGTGGTGGTGATCGAGTACCAGCCGCCGCGGACGGTGTACGTGGCGCCGATCGGGCCGTGACACACCGATGACCCCCCGGTGACGACCTTGTGACGGCCGGTCATGTCACGTCCCTTTCCTCCGGATCGGCCGGGGCGGACAATCCGATTCGGCGCATCTCCTGCGCTCGAAGGGGGAGTTGAAGCATGGGACTCATCATCGCCGGGGCAGCCGTCGCGGCACTGATCACCGGAATCACGCTCTTCAAACTCATGTGGCGGGTGGCCGAGCCGAACGAGGCGCTCATCATCTCCGGTTCCCGGCACCGCACCGAGGGGGTCGGCGACGGCCTGGGCTTCCGGATCGTCACCGGGCGCGGCACCCTCGTCACCCCCGGCCTTCAGGGGGTCCGGCGGCTCTCGCTGGACCTCAACGAGGCGGAACTGAACGTCGAGTGCGTCACCACGCAGGGCATCCCGGTCCGGGTGAAGGGCGTGGTGATCTTCAAGGTCGGCGACGACGATGTCTCGATCGCCAACGCCGCCCGCCGCTTCCTGGACCAGCAGAAGCTGATCAGCCAGCGCGTGCACAACGTCTTCGCCGGCCACCTGCGCTCGATCGTCGGCGGACTCACCGTCGAGGACATGATCCGCGACCGCGAGCGGCTCACCGGCGAGACCCGGGCCGCCTCCGGGCTGGAGATGGAGAAGCTCGGGCTGATCATCGACACCCTGCAGATCCAGGAGATCATCGACCCGACCGGCTACATCAAGAACCTCGCCATCCCGCACGCCGCCGCCGTCCAGCGGGACGCCAGGATCGCCCAGGCCGAGGCGGACCGGCTGGCCACCGAGGCCGAGCAGGAGGCGGCCGCCCGCAAGGCCGAGGCGACCCGCAACAGCGAGATCCAGCAGTCCTCGTACCAGGCCGAGATGGACACCGCCACCGCCCGCGCCCGGCAGGCCGGACCGCTGGCCGACGCCGCCGCCCGGCAGCAGGTGGTGGTCCAGGAGACCCGGGTCGCCGAGTTGGAGGCGCAGCGCAAGGAGCAGCAGCTGCAGATCGACGTGCGCAAGCCCGCCGACGCCCGCGCGTACGACACCCGCACCAGCGCGGAGGCGGCCCGCGACGCGCGGATCTCGGCCGCGCAGGCGCAGGCCCGGGAGACCGAGCTGGCGGCGGCCGCCGAGGCCAGCCGGGTGCGGGTCGCGGCCGAGGCGGATGCCGAGGCCACCCGGGTGCGCGGGCTGGCTCAGGCGGAGGCGACCACGGCGACCGGACAGGCGGAGGCGTCCGCCGCCGAGGCGCGCGGTCTGGCCGACGCCTCGGCGGCGCGGGCGATCGGGCTGGCCCGGGCGGAGGGCATCAAGGCCCGCGCCACCGCCCTCGCCGAGAACCAGGACGCGGTGGTGGCACAGGAGTTGGCGGAGCAGTGGCCGCAGATCGTGCGGGCCGCCGCGGAGTCCTTCGGCAATGTCGAGCACATGGTGCTGCTCAACGGGGCCGACGGGATGGGCGAGTTGTTCGCCAAGGCGCTGGCGATGGGCGGCACCGGGCTCGGACTGGCCCGCCAGCTGCTGTCCACCGTCGGCCCGGACGGCGCCGCCGCCCCGGCGACCGCCGCCCCGACGGCCGTCCCGGTTCCGGTGGACGCGGTGCCCGTGCCGGCGGACGCGGTGCCGGTGGACGCGGTCCCCGAGGAGGACTGAGCGGTTGGGTAGCCCGGTCCCGCCCGCCTGAGTACCCGTACTCAGGCGGGCGCGGCCGGGCGCGCCGGACGATGGGGCCATGCAACCAGCAGCCATCGCGCGGATCGGCATCACCGCCGCCGGAGCCCAGCTCCCCGCCCGCCGACTGACCTCCCGGCAGCTCCAGGACGAGATCACCGCCGGCGGCCGGCTGAACCTGCCGGAGCGGACCCTGGAGAAGGCCACCGGCATCCTCACCCGGCACTTCGCCGCCGACGGCGAGTACGCCTCCACGCTGGCCCTCGGCGCCGCCCGACGCGCCCTGGACGCCCGCGGGCTGCACCCGCTCGACGTCGACCTGCTGCTCTTCGCCTCCGCCACCCGGGACGTCGCCGAGCCCGCCACCGCGCACCTCGTGCAGGCCGAACTCGGTTCCCGCGCCCACGCGTTCGACGTCAGCAACGCCTGCAACAGCTTCCTCAACGGAATCGACCTGGCCCGGGCGATGATCCTGGCCGGCCGGGCCCGCCGGGCCCTGGTGGTCACCGGCGAGACGCCCAGCCGGGCGATGCGCCGCGACCCGGGCGGAGCGGCGGAGTTCCGCGACGGCTTCGCCGGCTACACCTTCGGCGACGCGGGCGCCGCCGTGGTCGTCGAGGCGGTCGAGCGCGGCGGCATCCTGGACGTCGAGACCGAGACCGCCTCCGAGCACTGGCGGATCGGCGGCATCCCCGGCGGCGGCTCGCGCCACCCGCGCGGCGACGAGTACAGCTACTTCCGGGGCGGTGGAAAGGAGTTGCGCGGGGTCTTCGAGAAGATCGGGCTGGACATCCTGGCCCGGGTGGCCGCCCGCACCGGCCTCGGCTGGGACGACTACGCCCGGGTGCTGGTGCACCAGGTGACCGTGCCCTACCTGGAGCGGTTCGTCGAGGCCACCGGGGTCCCGGAGGAGAAGCTGGTGGTCACCGTGCCCGAGCTCGGCAATGTCGCCAGCGCCACGATAGGCATCCAACTCGAACGAATACGCGGGGAGTTGACGCCCGGAGACAAGGTTCTGATGCTCGGCCTCGGCGGCGGCGTCAGCCTGATGACGATGGTCTGGGAGGCGTCGTGACCGCGCTGTGGGTGGTCGTCCCCGCCTACCGGGAGGAGGCCCGGATCGGCGGCACCCTGGCCGCCCTCGCCGCCCAGCGGGACCGGGACTTCACCCTGCTGGTCGCCGACAACGGCTCCACCGACGGCACCGTGGCGGCCGTCCGTGCCTTCGCCGCCCGCGCGCCGTTCCCGGTCGAGGTGCTGGTCGAGCCGGAGAAGGGCGTCGGCTCCGCCGTCGACACCGCGTTCCGGCACGCCATCGCGCACGGCGCCACCCTGCTCGCCCGCACCGACGCCGACTGCCTGCCCGAGCCCGGCTGGACGGCCGCCGCCCGGGCCGCGATGCTCGGCGGCGGCGGACTGGTCTGCGGCCGGGTCACCGCCCGCCGGGACGAGCACGGGCCCGCCGGGCGCGCCGTCTTCCTGGTGCTGGTCGCGCTCGGCGCGTTCTTCGGCCGGATCCGGCCCGCGCACCGGCGCCGGCACGGCTACCTCACCCGGTACCGGATGCACGCGGGCAACAACATGGCGATCACCGCCGAGCTGTACCAGGCGGTCGGCGGCATGCCGCGCCGGCCCTCGCCGACCGACCGGACGTTCATCAACCGGGTCCGCCGGCACACCACCGCGATCGTCCACCGCCGCGACATGGTGGTGCAGAACTCGACCCGGCGGATCCGCGCGTACGGGGTGGTCGGCACCGCCCGCTGGTACCTGGAGCGCGGTGCCGGCGCCCGCGCCGTCGACGTCCGCTGACCGCCGCCCCCGAAGAGCGGCCCACCGAAACCCGACCACCCGCCGAAACCCGAGGACAGCCCGTGCTCGACCGGCTCGCCCACACCCTGCGCACCGTCCACCCCGACCGCCCCGCCGTCCTGCGCCACACCCGGCTCGGCACCACCCGGGTGCGGATCCGCCGCGGCGAGCTCGCCGACCTCGCCGACAACTACGCCGTCGCCCTGAACGCCCGCGGCCTCGGCGAGGGCACCACCCTGGGCGTCGCCGTCCGCCCCGGCCCGCGCGCCCTCGCCGTGCTGATGGCCGCGCACCGGCTCGGCCTGCGCACCGCCGTCCTCGACCCCACCGCGGGCCCCGACGTGCTGGCCGCCCGGCTCGCCCTGGCCCGGCCCGACCTGGTGCTCGCCGACGCCGCCGCCCAGGCGGTGGCCGGCTGGGCGCGGCCGCTCGCCCGCCGCGCCGACCTCGCGCTGCCCCCGCTGGGCACCCTCGGCCCGGTCGCCACGCTGGGACGCCGGCTGCCCGGCTGCGCGCCCCGGATGCACACCAACCCCTTCGGCGCGTCGGTGCCGAGGGTCCCCGGACACGACACGCCCGGGCGCGACGCCGACGCCGTGATCGTCTTCACCTCCGGCACCACCGCCCGCCCGCGCGCCGTGGTGCACTCCCGCAGCGGTCTGGCCGCCGGGCTGGGCACCGTCACCGAACTGGTCGACCCGCGCCCCGGCACGGTGGTGCTGGGCGGCACCTTCTTCGTCCTGGTCCCCGCACTCGCTGCCGGCGCCGCCGTCGCCCTGCCGGCCCGCGAACCCGCCGCGCTGGCCCGCCAGCTCGACCGGCTCGCCCCGGCCCACAGCTACCTCACCCCGCCGCAGCTGCGCGCCGCGCTCACCGCCGGGGCCCGCTTCACCGGCCGGGTCTGGACCGGTTCGGCGCCCGCCGACGCGGCCCTGCTGCGCCGGGTCAAGCAGGCCGGGGCCGAGCAGGCCTGGGGCGTCTACGCGCTCACCGAGCTGTTCCCGGCGGCGGCCGTCGAGGAGGCCGAGAAGAGCGCCTTCACCGGGCCCGGCGACCTGGTCGGCGCGCCGCTGCCCGGGGTTCGCACCGCGCTCGGCGAGGACGGCGAACTGCTGCTCACCGGCCCCGGCGCCCGCCACCGCTACCTCGGCGAGGAACCCGAGCCCTGGGTGCGCACCGGTGACCGCGCCACGCTCGGCCCGGACGGCCGGATCGTGCTCGCCGGCCGGCTCAAGGACATGGTGCTGCGCCGTGCCGAGAACATCTACCCCGGTCTGTACGAGCCCGCCCTGCACCTGCCGGGCGTCGAACTCGCGGTGCTGGTCGGCGTCCCGGACGGCCAGGGCGACGAGCGGCTGGTCGCGCTCGTCCAGCCCTCGCCCGGCACCGACCCCCGGCGGCTGCGCGGCGCGCTGGCCGGTCCGCTGGACCGGATGGGCTCGGCCCGCCCGGACGCCCTGCTGTTCGGCGAGGTGCCGCTGGCCGGCCGCTCCCGCAAGCCCGACCGGGAGGCCGCCTCGGCCTACTGCGCACGGGAGTTGGCGATATGACCGGCCGATCCGAACGGACCGAACGGTCCGGCCGGGCCGAACGGACCGGACCGGCGCCGGCCGGGCACCCCGGGGCCCGCCGCCGGGACCGCCGGGTCTATCTGCGCAGCCACCCGCTGCTGTTCGCGCTGCTCGCCGTCACCCGCCGCCGCCCGGTGGCCCGGCTCGGCCGCACGGTGCTGGTGCACGGCGCCGAGGCGTACCGCGAGGCGCTCACCCGGATCCCGCTGGACCGCACCGCACCCGGCACCACCGGCGGCGCGGCTGCCGAACTCACCCACGGCGGCGTGCTGTTCGACCAGGAGGGTGCCGATCACCGGTCCGCCCGACGGGAGTTGGCCGCCGCGCTGGACTCGGCGGCGGTGGCGCGGCTCCGCCCGCACTGGCGGGCGGTGCTCGCCGCCCGGATCCCCGTACTCGCCACCGGTGAGCTGGAACTCGTCGCTCTGGCCCGCGAGTTGGCCGGAGTGACGGCCGCCGGACTGACCGGCGCGACCGGCTGCCCGCACACCCTGGCCGGCGCCGCCACCGAGGCCGCGGCGGCCGCCGCCCGCGACCACCTGCCCGGCCCCCGCCCACGCGGCGCCGCCCGGACGGCCGCCGTCCGCGCCGCCGAACTCGCCGCGCTGCTGCCCGACCCCCGGGACGCGATGGTCGCGGTGGCCGCCGTCAACACCACGGTCGCCGCGCTCCCCCGGGCCACCGCCTGGTGCGCCGACGCCGGCCTCTGGCCCTCGGTGGACGCCGCCGGCGCACCCGCGCTGGCCGCCGAACTGCTCCGGCTCACCGCCCCCTCGCCGCTGCTCCCCCGGGTGGCCGCCGCCGACGCCGAACTGGCCGGCCGGACCGTGCGCGGGGGCGACCGGCTGATCCTGGTCGCCCGGCACGCCGCCGGCGCGCACCGCCGCGGACCGTCCCCCGGACCCGCCGCCACCCAGGCGGTCTTCGGCGCCGGCCCGCACGCCTGCCCCGGCGCCGGGGTGGCCCGCGCCCTGCTCGCCGACCTGCTGCTCGCGCTCGCGCCGTACGCCCCCGCGGTCACCGCGGCCCGGGCCGACCGCCGGGCCGCCCTGCCCGGCTGGGCCGCGCTCACCCTGCGCGCCACCCGTACCCCCGGCTGAACCCCGTCCGTCCGGCCGAACCGCCCCGAACCGCCCCGAACCACCCGAGGAGACCTCCGATGCGGATCGCCGTCACCGGCGCGAGCGGCTTCTGCGGCTCGCACGTCGTCCGGGCCGCCGTCGCCGCCGGCCACGAGGTGCTCTGCTACGGCCGCCGCCCCGGCCCGGCCGGCCGTCACGTCCCCTGGGACGCCACCGCCGGGCAGCCGGACTTCGGCGGCGCGGACGCGATCGTGCACTGCGCCGCCGCCGTCGCCGACCTGCCCCCGGGAGCCGGGGCCGAGGCCGCCCAGCACGCCGTCAACGTCACCGGCACCGAGCACCTGCTGCGCGCCGCCGGGGACCGGCCGCTCGCCTGGGTCTCCAGCGCCAGCGTCTACGACCCCCGGCCGGTCCGCACGGCCGTCCAGGAGCACCACCCCACCGAGGCCGGCCACCTCAACGCGTACGGCCGCACCAAGGCCGCCGGGGAACGGCTCGCGCTGGCGGCGGGCGCCGTGGTGCTGCGCCCGCGCGCCGTCTACGGCCCGGGCGACCCGCACCTGGTGCCCCGGCTGCTGGCGCGGGTGCGGCACGGCCGGCTGCTGCTGCCCGGCGGCGACGTCCGGCTCAGCCTCACCGCCGTGCAGAACCTCGCCGACGCCTGCCTGTCCGCGGTCGGCGCGGGCCGCACCGGCGAGCGCCCGTGGACGCCGGTCGCCTACAACATCGCCGACGCCCGGCCCTACCGGCGCGACGCGGTGGTGCGCGCGGTGCTGGCCGCGCACGGGGTGGACGTCCGGATCCACCACGTCCCGGCCCCGCTGGCCCGGCTGGCCGCCCGGACCGGACGGCTGCCCGGCCTGACCCCGTACGCGGTGGACCAGCTCTCCCGGGGCGTGGTGCTGGACCTCTCCCGCGCCCGCTCCCAGGGCTGGCGACCGCACCGGGACCTCGACGCCTTCCTGCGCGGGACCACCGCCTGACCGCTCCCGTACCCGGAAACGCCCGGCGCCCGCGCCCCCACCGGGGGGCGCGGGCGCCGGGCCACGAGTCCGTCAGTTCTTGGCGGCCTTCTTCACCAGGACCACCACGGCGGCGGCGATGCCGACCACCACCAGCGCCTTGACGGCGAAGGCCAGCAGTGCGCCGACCACGCCGAAGACGAACATCAGCAGGTTCCAGGCCAGCACCAGTACCAGCACCGGCACGACGATGTTCCGCACCCACGAGGGCAGCGACTTCCAGAGCTCAGCCATGTCCGTTCCTTCTCTCCCCAAGGGGTCGGCTGCCGTCCGGTGCCGCATCCCGTTCGTTTTCGGTACTTCGATCGTACGGTGACGCGAGGGACGGAACGAGGCCCAACGGCCCCGAGAGAACCCGGAGATCCCCCCGACCCCGGACCCCGGGGGAACCCCCGGCCCGACCTCGGGGAACGCCCCCGACCCCGGCCCCCGGTACGACCCCCGGCGCGGTCCCCGGTACGGCCACGCGGCGGTGCCCGGACCGGTCAGACCGGCCAGGTCTCCCCACGCCAGGCGGCGTCCCAGAACATCCACTCGTAGCGCGAGGTGGTGACGAAGTGCTCGATCACCCGGCGCCGCTCGCCGGGGGAGATCTCCTCGCCGAGCCGGTCGGTCAGCGCCAGCACCCGCCGCACCACCGACTGGAACGCCTCGTCGCCGTAGGTGGCGATCCACTTGGCGTACAGCGGGTCGGGGGAGCCCTCGGCGAGCAGCCGCTCGCCGACCCGGGCGTAGATCCAGTAGCAGGGCAGCACCGCGCCGACCGCCTCCGCGAAGGAGCCGCCGTACACGGTGGCGAGCAGGTAGCTGGTGTACGCGCGGGTGGTCGGCAGCACCGGCTCGGCGGCGGCGCCCTCGGCGGTGTCGCCGAAGGCGTCCAGGAACTCGGCGTGCATCCCCTGCTCGGCGGCCAGCGCGCCGATCGCGTCGTCCGCGAAGGCCCGCACCTCCTCCTCGCCGGGCGCCTTGGCCGCGCAGACGGCCAGCGCCCGGGCGTAGTCGCGCAGGTAGTGCGAGTCCTGGACGACGAAGTGGCGGAACGCCTCCCGGGGCAGGGTGCCGTCGGTCAGGCCGGCGAGGAAGGGGTGGGCGAGGATCTCGGCGTAGACCGGCTCGATCGCCGCCCAGAGTTCTTCGGTCAGGCTCAGGCTGCTCATGCCCCGACCCTAACCGGAGGTCCACCGCGGCCGGGATCAGTCCTCCGGCGGTGAGAAGACCACCAGCACCCGCAGTTCCTCGGTGATGTGGTGGAAGCGGTGCGGTGTCCCGGCCGGGACGTAGACGACGGTGCCCCGGCCCACCGTGGCGGTCTCGTCCCCGACGGTCAGTTCGGCCCGGCCGCTGATCACCTGGTAGATCTCGTCCTGGGCGTGCGCGGTCTGGGTGTCGGTGTCGCCGGGGGAGAGCGCGTACAGGCCTGCGGACATCCGCGGCTCGCGCAGGAAGCGCAGGTACGCGCCGTCGTTGGCGGCGCGTTCGGCGTCCAGGCGGTCCAGCCGGAACAGCTTCATCGGGGCACCCTCCTCGTAGGGCCTCGGGTCACCGGCATTCAACACCACCGTGCCCGACGGAACCTCGCCTCCCCTTGACCGACCTGGGACGCTGGCCCCATGAAGGGTTTCGTCATCAAGACACTGATCAACGCGGCGGCCATCTGGGTCGCCGCCTGGATCGTCTCCGGGATCACGCTCACCGGGGACGACTGGCAGCACAAGACGATCACGGTGCTCGCCGTGGCGCTGGTGTTCGGCGTGGTCAACTGGCTGATCAAGCCGGTGGTGCAGCTGTTCTCGCTCCCCCTGTTCATCCTCACCCTGGGCCTGTTCACCTTCGTGGTGAACGCGCTGATGCTCTGGCTGACCTCCTGGGCCTCGGACAAGCTCGACCTGGACTTCCACGTCGACGGATTCTGGTCGGCCCTGTTCGGCGCGCTGATCGTCAGCCTGGTGTCCTGGGGCCTCAGCCTCGCCCTCGACGAGGACTGAGCGGCATCCGTGCCGGCCCGTGCGGAAGGGGCCCGTACCCGGTGAACCACCCGGGTACGGGCCCCTTTCGATGCGCGTGCCGCGTCCGCCGGCGGCTCACCCGGCGTTCTCGTGCAGGATCAGCGCGAGCTGGGCGTCGAGGTCCCCGGCCGCGGTCTCCTCGCCGATCGGCACCAGCCGGTCGGTGCGCGCCAGGAAGGCGATCAGCGGCGGCGCGGCGCCGCACAGCACGGCGTCACCCTCGGGGGAGCGCAGCACCAGACAGACCTCGCCCAGCTCCCCGCCCACCGGGTGGATGTGCACATCGCCCTCGCCGGACGGCCGGGCCAGCCCGTCGAGCAGCAGATCGCGGGCGAAGACCCAGGTGACCGGCTCGTCACCGGGCAGGTGGAAGGTGAAGCCGACCGCGTAGGGGTCGGCGGGGTCGTAGTCGAGGTCGACCACGATGCTGAGGGTGAACTCGGACGAGACCACGAGGTTCATGGTCAGGTGGCCCTGGACTGTGCTGTGCTGCATGGCACCGACACCTCTCGTTGTGCCCGGCCGCGCGTGGGTGAGGGTTCGCGGGTACCGGACAGGGCTGTTGGCTGACGGGGGAGGGATTTGCGTGCGCTACGTCCGAGCTTCATCGTCCCCGTTTGCGGACGTAGTGGACAAGATGTGCTTTTTCAAATGGTGAACGAGCGGGATTGACCGGCCCGATCCCGGAGCCGCCTGGTCCGCCGGGGCGGTCAGAGCACGAACGACGGTGTCATCGCTCCGACGCTGCGCCGCAGTTGGCCCGCGACCGCGGCGAGCCGGTCGGCCTGCTCGACCGGCAGCGAGAGGGCCATGGTGGCCACCACCGAGCCCACGGTGATCGGCACGGCCGCACAGACGGTGCCGATCGCGTACTCCTGCCGCTCGACCACCGGCATGGTGTGCCGGACCCCGGCGATCCGGCGCAGCACGGCCGACTCGTCGACGAGCGTGGACGGGGTGAGGCCCACCGGGGGGTGACGGGCGAGGTGGTCGCGCCGGGCCTCCTCGGGGAGCTGGCTCAGCAGGCACTGGCCGATCGCGTGGGCGTGGGCGGTGGCCCGGAAGTCGGCCCACGGCTCGACGGCCGCCTGGTGGGCGCCGTCGACGGAGTCCACCACGGTGACCTCGCCGTCCTGGTAGAGGGCGAAGTAGACGGCCGCGCCGAGCTCTTCGCTTAACCGCTCCATCCGCTCCCGCAGCCCGTGCCGCTCGTTCTGCCGGTCGTCGGCCCCGACGATGGCGTCGACCGCCTCACCGTAGAAGAAGCGCCCGTCGGCCCGCCGCAGGTAGCCCTCGTGGGCCAGGGTGCGCAGCAGGTGGTACGCGGTGCCGAGCGGGAGGCCGGCGGCGCGGGCGAGCTGCTTGGCGGTGGCCCCGTGGCGGAACCCGCCGACGGCCTCCAGCAGTCGCAGCGCCCGCTGGACGGAGGAGATCAGGGTGGGCTGCCGCTCCAGGCGCGAGGTCCGCGCCGGCCGCGCCGGTGTCGACGTGCGCTCCGCGATCCGATCCATGGCCACAGCCAGCCCCCAGCCCGAGACATGACACAGAAGAGCATGCGGAGTGAATCACTCCGATTCGCCCGATAGTCGCCCATTGCAGCACAGGCGCGGCAAGGTGGCAATGACTCTCACACCATTCAATCGGTAAAATCCTTTGAATCAAAGGTCACCTGATCGCAAAATCTAACTTTCGAAGAGCCGTTTAACGTTCATCTTCGCTATCCAAGATCTTTCGTCACTACGAACCGATCACGAACGGACGCACCCGTGGGCGGGCCGCGTTTCGGGCGCGCCGGGCCGCGGGAGACTCCCGCACAACGCTCCAGCCCCGGAGGTCGCCATGCGCACCCCGCCCCGCCCCGTCGTCAAGCGCACCGCCCGGGCGATCCTGCTGGAGGTCGACCCGAACGACCCGTACGGACCGGCCTCGCTGGTGCTGATCAAGCGCACCCGGCCGGGCTCCCCGCATCCGTACTGGATCACCCCCGGCGGCGGCGTCGAGCGCGGCGACCGGACCGTGGTCGACGCCCTGCACCGCGAGGTGGACGAGGAGCTCGGCGGCAAGGTGGTCGACGTGGTCCCCGCCTTCGTGGACACCATCAGCCACACCCACCACGACGACGGCACCCTGCTCCACCCGCACGGGGTGAAGGTCCAGCACTTCTTCGTCTGCCGGCTCGCGTCGATGGACCTCGACCGCCGGCACGGCCCCGAGGTCGACGAGCCCAACGGCGGCTACGAGGTGGTCCGGGTGCCCTTCACCCGCGAGGGCGTCACCGCGGTCAACGTGGTGCCGCCGAGCCTGCGGGCGTACCTGGCCGCCAACATCGAGGGCATCCGCGCCTTGCTCGCCCCCGACCTCGGCTGACGCCGGCCACCTCGCCGGGCCCGGCTCAGCGGCGCCGGGCCCGGCTCAGCGGCCCGCGCTCACCGCGCGGCCAGGTCGTGCCGGATCCGCTCCGCCGGCAGACCGGCCCGCAGCAGCACCCCGCTCGTCCGCCGGACCATCGCGGGCGGCCCGGCGAGGCAGGCCGTCCGTCCGGTCCACGGCCCGAACCGGGCCACCGCCTCCGGGAGTTCACCCGCCAGCAGACCGGCCGCGGCCGACTCGGCCGTCCCGGCCCCCGGGCCGGACAGCACCGGGCGGACCGACAGCCAGCGGTGCCGCCGCGCCAACTCCCGCAGCCCGTCCAGTTCGTACAGCTCGCCGGCGCGCCGGGCCCCGTAGAGCAGCTCCACCGAGCGGCCCGCCGCGCCGTACCCGGCGGCCTCCTCGACCAGCGCCCGCAGCGGCGCGATCCCGGTGCCGCCGCCCACCAGCAGCAGGTCGGCGCCGTCGGCGTGGTCCAGGGTCATCCCGCCGGCCGCCGGGCCGAGCCGCAGCACGTCCCCCGGCGCGGCCCGGTGCACCAGCGCGTTGCTCACCCAGCCCGCCGGCACCGCCTTGACGTGGAAGGTCAGCAGACCGTCCGACCGGGGCGCGGAGGCGAACGAGTAGTGCCGCCAGACCCGCGGCCACCAGGGCGTCTCCAGGCTGGTGTACTGCCCGGCCCGGTACGGGTAGGCCTGGTCGGGGCGGACGGTGAGCACCGCGACGTCCGGCGTGCGGCGCTCGTGGGCGACCACCTCGCCCTGCCACCAGGGCGGCGAGCTGCGGGCGTCCTCCTCGGCGGCCTCGATCATGATCGAGGAGACCAGCCGGTAGACCCGGCGCCAGGCCAGTTCGGTCTCGGCGGTCCACCGGCTGCCCGTGTACCTGGCCAGGGTGGCCACCAGGCACTCGCCGACCGGGCCGTAGTGGCCGGTCAGCGTGCCGTACCGGCGGTGGACGCAGCCCAGCGCGCGCAGCTGGGTGCGCAGTCCCTCCGGGTCACCGGCGCCGCGGGCGGCCATCAGCAGGGCGCGGAACAGGCGGTCGCGCTGGACGTCCATGGCGGCCGGGAAGAGCGCCCGGATCTCCGGGTGGCCGAGGAAGACCAGCGCGTAGAAGTGCGCGGTGGCCCGGTCGGCGACCGGCTCGACGACCGCCAGGCTGGTCCGGATCAGTTCCAGGTCCCGGGCGGTGGGGGGCAGTTCGGCCGAGGTGCGGGGGTCCGCTGCGGGCGGCAGCGGGGCCGGCGGCACCGGGGCGAGGGGCGGGACGGCCCAGTTGAGACCGGGGGCGCTGGTGAACAGCGGCTCGATCACCGGAGCCGGCGCGGCGGCGTCCGGCCGGCTCGGCGCGGGCACCGCGGGCGGCCGAACCGGCATCGGCGGCACGGCCACCGGCACGACCGGCGGGGTGACCGGGGGCGCGGCCGGCGGCAGGTCCGGGGGGTCCGACGGCATCGGCGGAACGGCCGAGGCCGCCGCCGAGCCGTGCCCGGTCCGGACCAGGAGTGTCCTGCGGGATTTCACCGCAACGTTTCGTGTACCCAAGAGAATCGTTTCGCCTCCGGCCGGCCTTCGCCACCACCTGGCTTGTCTCGATTGACGCCCAGGAAGCGTGACACGCCCGGAGTGCTCATCCCACGAATCGCGCGAAGCCCGGACACCCGCCCCCGGGACGCGCTACTCTCCCCCGCCCCGGGGCGCCCCGGGTGGCGACTCCACCACCCGGGGCGACCCCGCCCGACCCGCCCGACCCGCCCGACCCGCCCGACCCGCTCAGAGCTGCCGCAGCAGCAGGCCAGGCTGCTCGACGCAGTCCGCGACGAACCGCAGGAACCCGCCCGCGGTGCCGCCGTCACAGACCCGGTGGTCGAAGGTGAACGACAGCTGGGTCACCTCGCGCACCGCCAACTCGCCCTGGTGGACCCAGGGTTTGCCGACGATCCGGCCGACCCCGAGCATCGCCGCCTCCGGGTGGTTGAGGATCGGGGTGGAACCGTCCACCCCGAAGACCCCGTAGTTGTTCAGGGTGAACGTGCCGCCGGTCAGCTCGGTCGGGGCGATCGACCCGGTCCGTGCGGCCTCGGTCAACCGGCCCAGCTCGACGCCGAGTTGCTCGGTGGTGAGGCGCTGCGCGTCCCGTACCACCGGGACGATCAGCCCGCGCTCGCCCTGGGCCGCGAAGCCCAGGTGCACCGACGGGTGCCGGCGGATCCCCGAACCGTCCTCGGTCACACTGGAGTTGAGTTCGGGGAAGCGCTCCAGCGCGACGGTGCAGATCCGGGCGAGCAGTGCCAGCACGCTCACCTTCGGCCCTGGCGCGGAGTTCAACTGCCGTCGCAGGGCCATGAGTTCGGTGGCATCGACGTCCACCCAGCAGGTCGCGGCCGGGATCTCGCGGTGGCTGCGGCCGAGCTTCTCGGCCACCGCCCTGCGCAGCCCGCGCAGCGGAACGACCTCCCCGGCGGCGGACGGCGCCGGCGCGACAACGGGCGCGACAACGGGCGCGGTGACGGGCCCGGCGATCTTCGCCGCGACCGCCCGTTCGACGTCCGCCCGCATGATCAGCCCGTCCGGCCCGCTGCCGGTGACGGCCGCCAGGTCGACGCCCTGCTCCCGGGCCAGCCGCCGCACCAGCGGCGAGATCACCGCCGGCACGGCCGACACCCGCACGGCCGCCGGAGCAGCCGGAGCAGCCAGGGCAACGGAGGCGACCGGAGCCGCCACCGCGGTCCCGCCCCCGACCCGGCGCCGCCGTCCGCCCCGCGCCGGTTCGGCGATCCCGTACCCGACCAGCGGCCGTTCCACCTCCGCCGCGAGCGGCTTCTCGCCCTCGCCCGGCGACACCGCGACCGTCACCAGCGGCGCGCCGACCGCGACCTCCTGGCCCACCTCGCCGAACAGCGCCGTCACCACCCCGCCGTACGGGCAGGGCACCTCCACCACCGCCTTGGCGGTCTCCACCTCCACCACCGGCTGATCGACCGCGATCACCTCGCCGACCTCGACCAGCCAGCGCACCACCTCCGCCTCGGTGAGCCCCTCACCGAGGTCGGGCAGGGTGAACTCGCGCACGACGGGCATCATCCTCAGTCCTCCCACTGGAGCCGGGCGACCGCGTCCAGGATCCGGTCCACCCCGGGCAGGTGGTGGTGCTCCAGCATCGGCGGCGGGTACGGGATGTCGAAGCCGGTGACCCGCAGCACGGGCGCGGCCAGGTGGTGGAAGCAGCGCTCGGTGACCCGGGCGGCGATCTCCGCGCCGGTGCCGCCGAAGCCGCCGGCCTCGTGCACCACCACGGCCCGGCCCAGCGAGCGCACCACCCGGCAGACCGTCTCGTCGTCGAACGGCACCAGGGTGCGCAGGTCCAGCACCGCGAGGTCCCAGCCCTCGGCCCGCGCCACCTCGGCCGCCTCCAGGCAGACCGGCAGCGAGGGGCCGTAGGTGATCAGCACCGCGGAGGTGCCGGTGCGCCGCAGCACGGCCCGACCGGCCGGCTCGACCGGCACGGCGGGGTCGAACTCCGCCTTGCCCCAGTACATCCGCTTGGGCTCCAGGAAGACCACCGGGTCGTCCGAGGCGATCGAGGCCCGCAGCAGCCCGTACGCGTCGGCCACCGTCGCGGGGGTGACCACGTGCAGGCCCGGGGTCGAGGCGTAGTAGGCCTCGGAGGCGTCGCTGTGGTGCTCGACGCCGCCGATGCCGCCGCCGTAGGGGATCCGGACGGTGATCGGCAGCGGCAGCCGGCCGGCCGTGCGGTTGCGCATCTTGGCGACGTGCGAGAACAGCTGCTCCAGCGCCGGGTAGGCGAAGGCGTCGAACTGCATCTCCACCACCGGCCGCAGCCCGTACATGGCCATGCCGACGGCGGTGCCGAGGATGCCCGCCTCGGCCAGCGGGGTGTCCAGGCAGCGGTCGGCGCCGAACTCGGCGGTCAGCCCGTCGGTGATCCGGAAGACGCCGCCGAGCGCGCCGACGTCCTCGCCGAGCACGTGCACCGTCGGGTCCTCGCGCATGGCGTCGCGCAGCGCCGAGTTGAGCGCCTGCGCCATGCTGGCGGTCCGTGCGCCGACGCTGGTGGGGGTGGGAGTGGGAGTGGCGGCCGTCGACATCAGTGCTGCACCTCGGCCTCGGCGGCCAGCTCCTCGGCCAACCGCGCCGCCTGCTCGCGCAGTTGCGGGGTCGGCTCGGCGTACACATGGGCGAACAGGGACATCGGGTCGAGCTCCGGGTCGGCGTGGAACTCGGCGCGCATCCGGGCCGCGAGCGCCTCGCCCTCCTCGGCCGCCTCCCGCACCAGGGCATCGTCCAGCACCCCCAGCTCGCGCAGCGCCCGCTCCATCAGCAGGATCGGGTCGTGCTCGCGCCAGGCCGTGACCTCGGCCTCGGTCCGGTAGCGGGTGGCGTCGTCGGCGTTGGTGTGCGCCTCGGCCCGGTAGGTGAGCGCCTCGATCAGGGTCGGGCCGCCGCCGGTCCGGGCCCGCTCGACGGCCTCGGCCAGGACGCCGTGCACGGCGGGCGCGTCGTTGCCGTCCACCAGCCGGCCGGGCATCCCGTAGCCGACGGCCTTGTGGGCCAGCGTCGGGGCGGCGGACTGCGCGCTCAGCGGGACGGAGATCGCGTACCCGTTGTTCTGCACCAGGAAGACCACCGGTGCCTGCAGCACGGCGGCGAAGTTCAGCGCCTCGTGGAAGTCGCCCTCGCTGGTACCGCCGTCGCCGAGCATCGCCAGCGCGACCACCGGGTCGCCGCTCAGCCGGGCGGCGTGCGCCAGTCCGACGGCGTGCGGGCCCTGGGTGGCGAGCGGGGTGCAGAGCGGGGCGGTCCGGCTGGCGCGCGGGTCGTAGCCGGTGTGGGCGTTGCCGCGCAGCAGGGTGAGCGCCTCCAGCGGGTCCACGCCGCGCGAGACCACGGCCAGGGTGTCGCGGTAGCTGGGGAACAGCCAGTCGCGCTCGCCGAGCACCAGCGCGGCGGCGACCTGGCAGGCCTCCTGCCCGGTCGAGGCCGGGTAGACGGCGAGCCGGCCCTGCTTGGTGAGGGTGGTGGCCTGCTGGTTGTACCGGCGGCCGACGACCAGGCGGCGGTACAGCTCGCGGAGCAGGGCGGGGTCGTACTTCTCCAGTGCGGGGGTACCGAGGACGCGGACGGGAGCGGGGTCCGGGAGCAGCGGGGCCGGGTCGGTGCGCGGGGCGGTGGCCCCGGGCAGCCAACCGGGCACCGCCGGGTGGTGTCTGTGGTCGAGAACGGTCATCTCGGGCACCTCCAGGGGTGGCGGGGGCTCCCTACCGATTGTTCGGTCGTCTGTTCATCTTGACCAGAAGCGTGCGAAGGTGGTGGACAATCGGTCCGGGTGGCGGTCGACTGGTGGCAGTGCGTCCAATCGGTGGGGGTGGGGGGTCATGTCGGCTGAACAGATGTCCAGACTCGACCGGGTCGACCGGTCGATCCTGCGGCTGCTGCAGCAGGACGGCCGCGCCTCGATCCGCTCGGTGGCCGAGCGGGTGCACGTGTCCCGGGCGAACGCGTACGCCCGGATCTCCAGGATGGTCGAGGACGGCGTCATTCGCGGCTTCACGGCCAGGGTGGACCACGAACGGGCAGGTCAGGGCGCGTCCGCCTACATCACCCTGAAGATCGTGCAGAACTCCTGGCGCACCGTGCGCGAGCAGCTGCTGGCGCTGCCCGGGGTCGCGCACATCGCCCTGGTCGGCGGCGACTTCGACGTCCTGCTGCTGGTGCACACCGCCGACAACCACGCCCTGCGGGAGCTGGTGCTCAACCGGATCCAGTCCATCCCGCAGGTCCTCGGCACCCGCACCATGCTGGTCTTCGAGGAGACCGACCAGGTTCCGCCGGACTGACCAGGCCCTCCCGGTCCGGCGGGCCCTGTTAGGCGAGACCGGCTCAGCGAGACCGGCTCAGCGGGCCCGCAGGCCGTCGAAGGCCAGGTGGACCACCGCGTCCGCGATGCCGTCGGCGGCCTTGCCCGGCCGGTACCACTCCACGATCGAGTTGATCATGCCGAAGAGCAGCCGGGTGGCCAGCCGCGGTTCGACGTCCGTCCGCAGCGCGCCGTCCGCCACCGCGGCCCGCACCAGCTCGGCCACCTGGTGGTCGAACTCCCGGCGGCGCTCCAGCGCCCACTGCTCGGTGGCCGTGTTGCCGCGTACCCTCAGCAGCAGCGTGACGTAGGGCAGCTCCGTCAGCAGCACCTCGGTGGTCCGCCGTACGACGTGCTCCAGCCGCTCCACCGCCGGCCCGTCCACCGCGCCCGGCTCGGCCAGGATCGCGGACAGTCCGTCCAGCGCCCGCCCGACGGCGAGCCGGAGCAGTTCCTCCTTGCCGCGCACGTGGTGGTAGATCGACGACTTGGAGATCCCGGCCGCGCGCGACAGGTCCTCCATCGAGGTGCCGTCGTATCCGCGCTCGTTGAAGACGTCGACGGTCACCGCGAGCAGGGACTCCACGGTGTAGGCGGTGCGCGTGGTGTGATCGGCCATCCTCCGAGTATCCCCGCCCGCCCCGGTGCGGCGGTGTCCGGGTGCCCTGGTCCACACCAAATCGCGGGCCCACGCCCTAGACTCGGCGGACGATCCGTCCGTGGCCGACCAGGTGGGGTAGTCGATGAGCGCAATACCGGCAGTCGAATCCGATCTGCCCGAGCAGCGCAGCGACGGATCGGCGACCGGCACCACCGCCGACTGGCGCGACCGCGGCCGCGACCTGGTGCTGCGCTTCGGCCCGGCCGTGTGGTGCTACGCGGTGCTGAAGCTGGTCGGCTTCACCGTCTTCATGAAGCTGCTCTCCTTCTCCGGCGACTACCTGGAGAAGCACCCCCGGTTCGGCGGCGGTGCCAACCCCTGGGACGTGCTGGCCAGCTGGGACGGCTGGTGGTACCAGCAGGTCGCCCAGTTCGGCTACCACCCGGCGCTGGTGCCGGTCCCCGGCGGCACCCCGGGCTTCACCATCGAGCAGAACTCCGCCGCCTTCTTCCCGCTCTACCCCGGCCTGATGCGGCTGGTCTCGGAGATCAGCCCGTTCGGCCTGTACGGCGCCGGGATGCTGGTCTCGGTGGTCGCCTCGCTGTTCGCCGCGGCCGGCATCTACGCGGTGGTCGACAAGCTGGCCGGCCCGCGCGCCGGCGTCATCGCGGCCGGGCTGTGGGCGATCGCCCCGGGCTCCGGCGCCGAGTGGGCGCTCTACTCGGACTCGCTGTTCATAGCGCTGGCCGCCTGGGCCTGCTACTGCGTGATGACCAAGCAGTGGGTGGCGGCCGGGGTGATCACCCTGGTCGCGGGCCTCAACCGGCCCACCTCGGCGGCGCTGATCGGCGCGGTCGGCCTGGCCGCGCTGGTGGAGCTGTACCGGCGGGACAGCGGGGTGCTGCGCCCGCTGACCGCCCTGCTGCTGGCCCCGCTCGGACTGCTCGGCTACGTCGGCTGGGTGGGCTGGCGGATGGGCGACTGGGGCGGCTACTTCACGCTCCAGCGGGACGCCTGGCTGCACTACTTCGACTGGGGCCAGGGCACCTGGAACGCGATCCGCGGCGTGCTGCTGGGCCGCAACGACTACCCCTTCGCCTACCACACCTCGGACATGCTGGCGACGCTGCTGGTCCTGAGCCTGCCGGTGCTGATCGTGCTGCTGGTCCGGCTGCGCCCGCCGCTGGTACTGACCGCCTACACCCTGGCCACCATCGTCTCGGTGCTCGGCAGCCTGGGCATCTTCGGCAACACCTCGCGCTACCTGCTGCCGGCCTTCCCGCTGCTGATAGCGCTCGCGGTGGCGATGCGCAGGCTGAGCTGGCCGGTGCTGGCCGGGGTGCTCGGCACCGGCGCGGTCGCCTCCGGCTGGTACGCCGGCTACGTGATCTTCGAGCTCGGCATCCCGTAGGCCCCGCCGCCACCCGCTGCCACGACCCGGCCAGGGGCGCGTCCGTGATCGGACGCGCCCCTGGCCTTTGTTCGCCGTTCGCCCTCTTGAGCCGACCGATCGTTCGGTTACTCTGTGACGTGTCCCGTCCTCCCCTCTGAGGAGCGCACACCATGTCCGCAGCGGTCACCCACCCCCACGTCGCCGAGCTCGTCGAACGCCACCGGGCCACCCTGGAGGCCGCCGTCGACGCCGCCGCCAAGCGCGACTACTGGTCGCCCTACCCCGAGTTCCCCAAGGCCTACGGCGAGAGCGCCGCCGCGGACGGCAGGGCCGCCTTCGAGTCGCGGCTGAACCGGCCGTTCGAGCTGCCCGGCCACCCCGTCGACGGCGACCTGGTCGGCGGCGAGGCCTCCCCGTACGGCCTGGAGCTGGGCATCGGCTACCCGCACGCCGGTCCGGACGCCCTGATCGCCGCGCTGACCGCCGCCCGCCCGGCCTGGGCCGCCGCCGGTCCGCTCGCCCGCGCCGCCGTCTGCCTGGAGATCCTGGCCCGGATCAACGCCCGCTCGCACGAGTTCGCCAACGCCGTCATGCACACCACCGGCCAGGCCTACGCGATGGCCTTCCAGGCCGGCGGCCCGCACGCCCAGGACCGCGGCCTGGAGGCCGTCGCCTACGCGTACACCGAGCAGACCCGGCTGCCGGAGAGCGCCGGCTGGACCAAGCCGCAGGGCAAGCGCGACCCGCTGGTGATGACCAAGGAGTTCACCGTCGTCCCGCGCGGCCTGGCGCTGCTGATCGGCTGCAACACCTTCCCCACCTGGAACGGCTACCCCGGCCTGTTCGCCTCGCTGGCCACCGGCAACCCGGTGCTGGTCAAGCCGCACCCGCGCGCCGTCCTCCCGCTGGCGCTCACCGTCGAGGTCGCCCGCGAGGTGCTCGCCGAGGCCGGCTTCGACCCGAACGCGGTCTGCCTGGCCGTCGAGCACGAGGGCGGCACCGTGGCCGCCACCCTGGCCGTGCGCCCGGAGATCAAGCTGATCGACTACACCGGCTCCACCGCCTTCGGCGACTGGCTGGAGGAGAACGCCCGGCAGGCCGAGGTGTACACCGAGAAGGCCGGCGTCAACACCGTGGTCGTCGACTCCACCGACGACTACAAGGGCATGCTGAACAACCTGGCCTTCTCGCTCTCGCTGTACAGCGGCCAGATGTGCACCACCCCGCAGAACCTGCTGATCCCGCGCGGCGGCATCGACACCGACCAGGGCGCCAGGTCCTACGACGAGGTGGTCCGCGACCTCGCCGCCGCCATCGAGGGCCTGCTCTCCGACGACGCCCGCGCCACCGCCGTCCTCGGCGCCGTGGTCAACCCCGGCGTGCTGCAGCGCTCGGCCGCCGCGGCCGGCGGCGAGTACGGCGAACTCGCCCTCGCCCCGCGGGCGGTGGAGCACCCGGAGTTCCCCGGCGCGACGGTCCGCACCCCCGCGCTGGTCAAGCTGGACGCCGACAAGCCGGACGACCGCGCCGTCTACCGCGGCGAGTGCTTCGGCCCGGTCTCGTTCGCCGTCGCGGTCGAGAGCACCGCCGCCGCGGTCGAGTTGCTGCGCGACACCGTCCGCAGCCGGGGCGCGATGACCGCCTCCGGCTACACCACCTCGCCCGAGGTCGAGGCCGCCCTGGTGGAGGCCGCGCTCGACTCCGGCGTCTCGCTCTCGCTCAACCTCACCGGCGGGGTGTACGCCAACCAGACCGCCGCCTTCTCCGACCTGCACGGCACCGGCGCCAACCCGGCCGCCAACTCGGCCTACTGCGACGGCGCCTTCGTCGCCAACCGGTTCCGCACCGTGGAGATCCGCCGCCACAGCTGAGAGGCGTCACCCGCTCGCCTCCGGTCCCCGGCCACTCGCCGGGGACCGGAGATTCACAACGTCACGCCCGGGAAGCGATGATGGAGGCGGGGAAACGCCACACCGGCGTCCATCCGCTGTTCGAGCACCGGGAGCTGACACATGACCGAGAAGCAGACCGTCACCGACGTCATCGTGGTCGGCGCCGGACCGACCGGCCTGCTGCTGGCCGGCGACCTCGCCGCCGCCGGGGTGGGCGTCACCGTCCTGGAGAAGCGCACCTCCGAGTCCGACCTCACCCGGGCCTTCGCCGTGCACGCCCGCAGCCTGGAGCTCCTGGACGCCCGCGGCCTCGCCGACGAGCTCATCGCCACCGGCCGCCCGCTCGGCCACCTGCGGCTCTTCAACAAGCTCCGGGTCGAGCTCACCGACCTCCCCACCCGCTTCCCCTTCGTCCTGATCACCCCGCAGTACCGCACCGAACAGCTGCTGCTCGACCGGGCGGTGAAGGCCGGCGCCACGATCGTGCGCGGCGCCGAGGTGACCGGCCTGCAGCAGGACGCCGACGGCGTCACCGTCGAGACCGTCGAGAACGGCGCCGCCACCACCCGCCGGGCCCGCTACGCGGTCGGCGCCGACGGCGTGCACTCCACCGTCCGCGAGCTGCTCGGGCTGCCCTTCCCCGGCGAGTCGGTGGTCGACTCCGTGCTGCTGGCGGACGTCCGGCTGGAGCGCGAGCCCGACGAGGCGGTCAGCGTCGGCGCCAACGAGCACGGCTTCTCCTTCCTGGTGCCGTTCGGCGACGGCTGGTACCGGATCATCGCCTGGGACCGCGCCGAGCGGTTCACCGACGGCACCACGCCCCCGCTCGACGTGCTCGCCGACATCGCCCGCGACACCCTCGGCGAGGACTACGGCCTGCACGACGTCCGCTGGAGCTCCACCTTCCACAGCGACGAGCGGCAGGTGCCCAACTACCGTTCCGGACGGGTCCTGCTGGCCGGCGACGCGGCCCACTGCCACTCCCCGGCCGGCGGTCTGGGCATGAACACCGGACTGCAGGACGCCGCCAACCTCTCCTGGAAGCTCGCCGCCGCCGTCCGCGGCCGGGCCACCGACGCGCTGCTCGACACCTACCAGACCGAGCGCCACCCGGTCGGCCGGACGGTGCTGCGCACCTCCGGCGCGCTGATCCGGCTCGCGCTCGCCCAGTCGGCCGCCACCCGGGCGCTGCGCGGCGCGCTCGCCTCGATCGCCGAGCACGTCGACCTGGTCGTGGACCGCGGCGCCCGCACCATCTCCGGCATCGGCATCGCCTACCCGGCGCCCAAGGACGCCCACCCGCTGGTCGGCAAGCGCGTCCCGGACCTGCGGCTGACCGCCCTGGAGCAGCCCCGCGAGGGCGGTCCGGCCGCCCCCCAGCGGCTCTACGAGGCGCTGCGGGCCGGGGAGTTCGTCCTGGTCAGCAATGACGAGGTGACGGCCGCCGACCCGTGGGCGGACCGCCTGGTCACCGCCGCCCCGGCCGATCCGCACGGCAAGCTGCGCGACACCGTGCTGCTGATCCGCCCGGACGGCTACGCCGCCTGGGCCGCCGTCGACCCGGGCGCCGGCGAGCTGCGCGCCGCGCTCACCGAGTGGCTCGGCGAGGCCTGACCCGCCGGCCCGACCCCCACCCCGCCCGGCCCCGGGGCTCCACGGCCCCGGGCTTCCGGCCCAGGGCTTCACAACCCCGGGGTCAGGCCTTCGCCTTCTCGTAGTGCCGGGCCGCCTTCGCCCGGTTGCCGCACACCGCCATCCGGCACCAGCGGCGGCGGCCGTTCTGCGAGGTGTCGAAGAAGTGCAGGAGGCACGCCTCGTCCGCGCACTTCCTGATCCGCCCCGGCCCCTGGGCCAGCAGCCCCAGGAAGTCGTCCACCACCAGCCAGGCGGCCAGCCGGTGCGGCTCGTCCACCTCGACCCGGTCCACCGGCCCGGCCGCCGAGGCCTCCCGCCGCACCCGCCCGTGCCGCAGCACCGCGTCCAGCCCGGCCAGCTCGCCGGCCCCGGGCAGCCGGCCGGCGTCCAGCTCGCGGACCGCCGCCGCCAGCGCCTCCCGGGCCTCCAGCAGGGCGGCCAGCCCGGCCGGGTCCGCCGCGCACCGCCCCGCCAGGCCGGCCGAGGAGAGCCAGATCGCGTGGCCCTCGGGCGCGGCGAAGAGGTCGTTGACCGGCACACCGGCCCACCGGGTGTTCAGCAGGTCGAGCGCGAGCGGCTCGCCGAGCAGCGGGCGCGGGTCCCGCGGGTCTGCCGTCCGCTCCGTCATCGTCGCTCCCTCGCTCCCTCGCTCTCGAACGGTCCCCGAGTCTACGTCCGGCCCCGCCCGGGCGGTTCCTGGCCGGAACAGGACAGTGGACCGGCCGGATCGCGCCGCCCGCCCCGGGAAAGGGCGGTGTGTTTCCGTACTGTTTCAAGATCGCTCACTCGGCGGCCCACCCCCCGTGACCACTGTCATACGCACGACTGATGACGTAGCCTCTCGACCGTGCATAGGGTTCCCCACAGCTCGGCGAGGCCATTGACGGCGCGTTCCGGCGCCGCACCGGGTCTGCCGAACCCGCTCGGTGGGGAAGGTAACCACATGGCCTCACAGCACCCCCAGGACGCACGACTCAGACTGGTCGGGCCGCGCCAGGACGCGCCCGCGCCCACCCCCCGGCCACCCGCTCCGCCACTGTCTCCCGCCCCGACGCCCGGGCGCCCGAGCCCCACCGGGGGCTTCGCCGACACCCTGCACGTGGCGATCGAGGCCAGCGGCCTCAGCCTGGACCGGATCCGCGCGGCGCTCGCCCAACGGGGCGTCAGAGTCAGTGTCACGACACTGAGTTACTGGCGGCGCGGACGCAGCCAGCCCGAGCGGGCCAGTTCGCTGCGCGCCGTGCACCTGCTGGAGGAGCTGCTCGGTCTGCCGCACTCCACGCTGTCCGCGCTGCTCGGCCCGCCGCGCCCGCGCGGCCGCTGGGCGGCCAACGCCAGCACCAGCCATCTGCGGCTGGAGGACGTCTGGCCGGGCGAGCAGGAGCTCTCCGAGGTCTTCGCCGAACTGGACGCGCCGCCGGCCGGCGAGCTGGAGCGGCTCTCGGTCCACGACTCGTACTACGTCGACGCCGACCGCCGCGGCAACCTGATGCGGATCCGCCTGGTGGTGCGCGCCACGGTGGCCGGGGTGACCCGCTGCCTGGTGGTCCACAAGGCCGACGAGGAGGCGACCGGCTGTCCGGAGCTCACCGACGTGCGGCACGGCCGGCTCGGCCGGGTGCGCCGCCGCCCGGAGTCCGGACTGATCATCGGCGAGGTGATGCTGGACCGCCCGCTGGGCCTCGGTGACAGCACCGTCTTCGAGTACGAGGTGGAGATCCCGTCCGGCGGCGCCGAGACGACCGAGTACAGCCGCCGCTTCGCCACGCCGGTGCGCGAGTACGTGCTCCAGGTGCACTTCGACCCGGCGACCGTGCCGGTGCACTGCGAGCGCTACGACCGCGACCCGGGGGCGGACGTCGACCGCCGCCGCGAGCAGCTCTGGATCGGCGCCTCGGCCAGCGCCCATGTGCTCGCCCCCGACCAGCAGCCGGGCCACATCGGCGTCCGCTGGGAGTGGGAGTAGCCGCACCGCGGCCCGGCGCCCGCGCGCCCGCTCCCTCGCACGGCCCTTCGGCATCCTTGTCATGGCATAGCCATGCCCGGAAAATCTAACCATTGAAGATGCCAGTACTGGTTGACCCCTTCTCGACCTAACCACTACCGTCAATCACAACGGTTACATGTGGCGCCCAGAGGCGTCCTGACCAGGGGAGTGATCAGGCATGTCCGGCACCAGCAGCAGCACCCTGCAGACCGGCCACGTGGGGCTGAACGTCACCGATCTGACCCGCTCGACCGCGTTCTACCGGCGCGTCCTCGGCCTGGAGCTGGTCGACGAGGGCACCGACCCGGAGCGCCGCTTCGCCTTCCTCGGCCGCGACGGCCGCCCGGTGCTGACGCTCTGGCAGCAGAGCGAGGGCTCCTTCCCCACCGGCGCGCCCGGCCTGCACCACCTCTCCTTCCAGGTCGACTCGCTCGACGAGGTCCGCGCCGCCGAAGCCCTGCTGCATGAGCTGGGCGCCTCCTTCACCTACGACGGCGTCGTCCCGCACCGCGAGGGCGCCGCCTCCGGCGGGATCTTCTTCACCGACCCGGACGGCATCCGGCTGGAGATCCACACCCCGGCCGGGGTCGACACCACCGGCAACCCGGCCCCCACCGAGTCCGCCCCGACCTGCGGTTTCTTCTAACCGCCCCCGAGGGAGGCAGCCGCGATGAGCACCGCCGGCCCGGCCCACCGACCCGGGCCGTACCACCCCGGCGAACGGACCGTGCAGCACCGGGCCGGCCGGACGGACCGCGCCGACCACTCCGGCCGCGCCGTCGGCAGCACCATCCCGGCCGTGGCCGCCCGCTTCCTCACCGAGCGGCGGGTGCTGGTGGCCGGCGCGGCCGACGCCGACGGCCGGCTCTGGGCCACCCAGCTCAGCGGCCCGGCCGGCTTCCTGCGGGCCGCCGATGAGCGGACCGTGACGGTGGCCGCCCGCCCGGCCGGGGAGGACCCGCTGGCGGCCGCCCTGGCCGGCCCCGCCGAGGTCGGCACCATCGCCCTGGACCCGGCCGGCCGGCGCCGGATGCGGGTCAACGGCCGCTCCGCACCGGACGGCCGGGGCGGCCTGGTGATCAGCGCCGACCAGGTCTACGCCAACTGCCCGAAGTACATCCAGCGCCGCCACCCGGCGGACCGTCCGGAGGCCGGCGCCCCGCGCCGGGTGGCGGCCGGCTCCGCGCTGAGCACCGTCCAGCAGCTGTGGCTGAGCACCGCCGACACCTTCTTCGTCGCCACCGCCGGGCCGGACGGCGCGATGGACGCCTCGCACCGCGGCGGCGCCCCGGGCTTCCTGCGGGTGCTCGGACCGGACCGGCTGCGCTGGCCCGACTACGCGGGCAACAGCATGTTCATGACGCTGGGAAACCTGGAGCTCGACCCCCGGGCCGGACTGCTCGTCCCGGACTGGGAGACCGGCGGCGCGCTGCTGATCACCGGCGAGGCCAGGACCGACTGGTCCGGACCGGCCGCCGCCGGCCTGCCGGGCGCCGAGCGGGTGGTCGACCTGACCGTCACCGGTGTCGTCGAACTGGCCGACGCCACCCCGCTGGCCTGGACCGAGCCCGAGTACTCGCCCGCCAACCCGCCGGCTGTCCGACGCCCCGTCTGCTGACCTCCCGACATTTCCCTGCCGGGAGCGCCCTCTACCTCCCCCTCCGACACGGTGCCACCGACCGGGCGCCGAACGGCCGTCACCCGTTCGGCGTAATCCGCCATGGCGCTCGGCGGTCCGCTTTGGGACTTTGGTCCCGATAACAAGCAGTGTGTCCCTGGGAAGGACCGTGCTGTCACGCCGTCAGCGGCGCGACCCGCACCGTCCCCCACCAGGAGAAACAAGAGGCGGAGTATGACCCGAACAGACCAGTCGGCCCCCCTGCTGGAATTCGACGAGATAGAGCCGGACGACGACTGCATATGCGGGGGCTGCTGCGCCCGCCGCCGGGCCAGGCTGCGTTCCGCGCCGGTGCACGAGGGCGGACACGCGGCGGCCCGCAGCGTCCGCCGTCGGGCGGCCGTGCTGATGGCCGCCGTCGGCACCGCCCTGGGCGGCGGCGCGGCCGGCGCGGCCACCGCCGTCGCGGCCCCGGCACCGACCCCGAGCCCGGGCGGCCCGGCCGCCCCGCGCGGCGAGACCCCGCAGGGCGAGGTCAGCGGCCTCTACGGCGAGTCCCCCACCGCCCGCTCCTTCGCCGCCCCGCGCGCCACCGCGGCGCCGGTCACCCGGGCCCAGATCATCGAACGGGCCCAGCGCTGGGTCGACCAGAAGGTCCCGTACAGCATGAGCCGCTACTGGTCGGACGGCTACCGCCAGGACTGCTCCGGCTTCGTCTCGATGGCCTGGGGGCTGGGCAGCAGCCAGACCACCTGGACCCTGCCGGACTTCGCCGACCGGATCACCAAGGCCGACCTGCAGCCCGGCGACATCCTGGTCTACAACAACCCGGCCAGCCCGCAGTCCGGTTCGCACGTGACGATCTTCGGCGGCTGGACCGACTCCTCCCGCACCCGTTACATCGCGTACGAGCAGACCTCCCCGAGCACCCTCAAGCGCTCCACCCCGTACGCGTACTGGAACAACTCCGCCTCCTACGTCCCGTACCGCTACAAGGGGCTCTCCACCTCCAACGGCGGCAGCAGCGGCGGCGGCTCCGCGTCGACGGCCTTCCCGGGCGCCGGCGCGTTCGGCCCCGGCGCCAACAACGCCGACGTCACCAGGCTCGGCCAGATGCTGGTGCAGCGCGGCGGCGGCCGGTTCTACAGCGAGGGCCCCGGCCCGCGCTGGGGCGAGGCGGACCGGCGGGCCACCGAGGCCTTCCAGCTCGCCCAGGGCTGGCGCGGCAGCGAGGCGGACGGCATCCCGGGCAAGGCCACCTGGGACTACCTGGTCAACGGCAAGGGCCGCAACATCGACGGCGGCACCGGAGGCACCCCGCAGCCGCCCCCGCCGGTGAACCCCGGCACCGGGGTGCCGGCCTTCCCGGGCGCCGACAAGTTCGGCCCCGGCGCCAACAACGACTTCGTGCGGCAGCTCGGCGAGCAGCTGGTCCGCAAGGGCTACGGCGCCTCCTACACCCAGGGCCCGGGCCCGCGCTGGACGGAGTCCGACCGCCGCAACGTCCAGGCCTTCCAGGAGGCACAGGGCTGGCGCGGCGCCGAGGCCGACGGCTACCCCGGTCCGGACACCTGGAGGCGACTGTTCTCCTGACGCCGAGTCATCCGGCTCCGCCCGGCCGCCGGTTCACGCCGGCGCGCCGGGCGGGCGCCCGGACATCCAGTGGAACAGCCCCATCGCCACACTGGTCGCCAGGTTGAAGCTGGAGACGCCGGGCCGCATCGGCACCGCGACCAGTTCGTCGGCCCGGGCCTTCAGCTCCGGCGTCACCCCGTGCCGCTCGGTGCCGAAGGCGAGCACCGCGTCGTCTGGGAAGGCCGTCGCCCGGATGTCCGCGCCCTCCGGGTCCAGCACGTAGAGCGGGCCCGCCGGCAGCTCCGGCAGGGTCAGCCGCTCGACGGCGGTGGCGAAGTGCAGGCCCGCGCTGCCGCGGAGCACCGCCGGGTGCCAGGGGTCCAGTTCGCCGGTGGTGACCACACCCGCGGCGCCGAAGCCGGCCGCGAGCCGGATCACCGCGCCGACGTTGCCCAGGTTGCGCGGGTTCTCCAGCAGCACGACGGGGGCCGGGCGGGGCCGGACGGCCAGCGCGGCGCGGTTGGCCTCGGCGGTGGGCCGCACCGCCAGCGCGATCACCCCGGTCGGGTGCAGCCGGGGCGCGAGGGAACGCAGCGCGTCCGCCGGCAGTTCGGCGGCCAGCGCGTCCAGCGCGGGGGCCACGTCCGGGGCGAGTTCGGCGGCGAGCGCCAGCAGCGCCGCCCGGTCGGCGGTCAGCACCTGCCGGACGGCGCCGCCGAACCGCAGCGCGTGCTTCAGCGGGTGGAACCCGTCCAGCAGCACCGTTCCCGGCTCCTCGGCCCCGGCCCGCCAGGCCCGCAGCAGTTCCTCGTTCATCCGGCTCACTCTGCCACTCCGGTGGGGGACGGCTCGCCCGGCCGTCCGGCGGCCGCGATCAGCTGCTCGAACGACAGCGGCTCCGCACCGCCGGCCCCGTCCCCGGCGCCCGGCCGCAGACCGGCCAGCGCGAGGTCCAGGTGCCGGTGGACGAGCGTGCCGTCGGCGTCCAGCGCGGCCAGGCCGCCCGGCAGCGGCCGGGAGACCCGTACGCAGAGCAGCACCAGGTCGCCCATGCCGACGTCCGCCCGCAGCTGCCCGGCGTCCTGGGCGGCGCGCAGCAGGGCCTCGACCTCGGCGACCGCGCGGGAGCGGACGGCGACCAGGTCCGCGTCGACGACCAGCCGTTCCAGCAGCACCACGATCGCCGCGCCCATCCGCAGGTCGGCGGCGGCGTGCGCGAAGCGGCGCAGCGCCCGGAAGGGGTCGGGCTCGGCGGCCCGGGCCTGTCCGGCGGCCTCGGCGAGCCGGGCCAGCAGGTCGGTGACCAACGCCCTGACCAGGGCCGTCCGGTCGGGGAAGCGCCGGTAGAGGGTGCCCGGCCCGACGCCGGCCCGGCGGACCACCGCGTCCAGCGGGGCGTCCGGGCCGCGTTCCAGGAAGACCTCGCAGGCGGCGTCCAGGATCCTGCGCCGACTGCGTTCCGCGTCCGCCCTCATCACCCAACCCCTTAACCGGAGAACTTTCCTCCTCCTATGCTAGCGTCGGCAAAGACGGAGAAAATCTCTCCGTTTAAGTCGGGCACCCTCCGAGGAGCAACGCCATGACGACCACCACCCCCCTGCACATCCGCACCCACATCGACGGCGTCCGGCACGAGCGCACCGCCGTGCTCGGCTGGGAGTTGGAACGCGGCCGGGCCGCCCTGCGCCTGCTGAAGCAGCGCCTCGGCGACGACCGCGTCCGCGACCTGCTCGCCCCCGACACCGCCGCCGCCGACGCCGCCATGGCCGACTGGCTGCGCGCCTCCGACGGCGAGTGGCGCGCCGCCGTCACCGAGCTGACCGCCACCGGCATCGACGCCACGACCTTCCTCACCTGGTGGCAGGGCCGGCTGCGGGCCCCCGACCGGGCCGCCCTGCTCGCCGCCAACCCCGAGCACTACCTGGCCGACTCCACCGGCGGCACGGTCGAGATCGTCGAGACGGTCGGCAGCGGTCCGCTCCGCTTCTTCCTGCGCTTCCACCCGACCCCCGCCACCCCGCGCTACCCGGTCCGGATCGGCGGCACCGGCCACCTGGCGGACGGCTCCGAGGTGCTGCGGGTGATGCACGAGTTCGCCGACACCCCCGAGGGCCTGCGGATCCGGCTCACCGTCGAGTTCCCGGCCGCCGCCCCGGCCGAGCTGTCCACCGGTCACCAGTGGCACTTCGCCTGCGAGTTCGCCAACTGGCTGGAGGCCGCGGCAGCCGGCGCCTAGCGCCCGGTGGGCTCCGGCTCGCGCCGCCCGGCGGCAGCCGCCGTGCCGCCGCCGCGCAGCGCCCGTTCGAGGTCCCTCAGCGCCTGGAGCAGCAGCCGGGTGCCGGAGCGCACCACGTCCCGCTGCACCCCGGCCGGTTCCTCGGCGAGCCGGCGCTCCAGCCGCTCCTGGGCCTCCCGGACGGCGCCGAACTCCACCGGCTGACCGGTCAGCAGCGCACCGGCCGCCAGCGCCGTGGCCAGTCGCAGCTCCTCGGCGAACTCGGCCGCACCCGGCACCGGCTCGGCGTCCGCCCCGGGCAGGTGGGCCTCCAGCAGGACGGCGACCCGCCCGAGGTGGCCGACCGCCGCGCGCGCCCGGTCCAGCTGGCGGCGGCTCACCCCGGGCAGCCCGGAGGCGTGCCGGCCGGGCTCCGCGTCGGCCCGCTGCATCGCCTGGAGCAGCTCCGAGCGCGCCTCCCGGGAGTCCAGCAGCGCCGAGCGGACCTCCCGTCCGCGCGGCGCCGCCGGCCGCTCGTAGACGGCGACCACCTCGGCCGCGTACCGCCCGGCGGCGGCCAGCCACTCGGCCAGCCGCTCGCCGAGCCGGGCGGTCTGCCAGGTCGGGAAGAGCGCGTAGACGAGCAGCGCCACCGAGCCGCCGAGCAGCGTGAGACCGACCCGCTCCACCGCCGTGGTCAGCGGGTTCCCCTCCTGGAGGCCGAGCAGGAAGACCACGTAGGAGGAGATGCAGACGGTGATCACCGCGTAGCCGGTGCGGAAGGTCAGATAGGCGCCGCCGATCGAGACCACCGCCAGCGCGGCCAGCACCCACTCCCCGGGCCGGGCCAGCTGCACCACCAGGGTGGAGACGGCCACGCCGACGACCGTCCCGGCCAGCCGGGCCACGCCGCGGCTGTAGGTCTGCGCGAAGTCCGGCCGCATCACCATCGCGGCCGTCATCGGCGCCCAGTAGCCGTGGTGGAAGCCGACCAGCCGGGCCAGCAGATAGGCGACGGTGACCACACCGGACAGCCGTACGGCGTGCTGGAAGACCGCCGAGCGCGGATGGAACTGCCGCCGCACCGCGCGCAGCGCCGTCGGCAGCATCTTGACCAGCGGCGGCTTGCGCAGCGCCCCGCCGGGCTGCAGGACGGGGGTGTCGATGGTGTCCTCGGAGCTGCGGTCCAGCGCGTCGGCGGCCTTGCGGAGCAGTCCGGCCAGCCGGCGCGCGGCCCGGCGGGCGGCACCGCGCAGCTCCGGTCCCTCGGTCCGGGCGACCAGCGTGAGCGCGGGCGCCGAACGCGGCAGCCGGACCGGCTCGCCGGTGCGGATCGCCCGGGCCAGCACGTCCATCGCCTCGGCGGAGGCGGCCAGCACCTCCCGGGCCCGGTCGCGCTCCGGGCCCTCCTCGGGGGCACCGACCTTGGGGTCGGCGATCGCCGCCAGGGTGGGCCGGATCCGCTCGGCGAGGCCGCGCAGGCCGCGCAGTTCGGCCGGCCGGTGCCGGTCCTGCCAGGGCGTCAGCGCGGCGGCATGCCGGGCCTCCATGAAGGGCTCGGGGTCGATGTGCGCGGTCGGGTCCTGGCGCAGCCGGCGCGCGTAGTCGGCGAGCTCGGCGTAGGTGTCGGCGAGCGCCTCGCGCTGGGCGGTCCAACTGCCGATCGGCCAGACGGTGATGACCAGGGCCTGGACGGCGCCGCCGAGCGAGCAGACCAGCCCGTGACCGAGCGCGGTGAGCGGGCTGACCGGCAGTTGGACGACGATCAGCATCACCGAGAGCGTGTTGGCGGCGACCACCCCGGCGGTCGGCCCGATCGCCCAGGCGAGCCCGGCGCCGAAGGCCCAGACCGCCAGCAGCGCCGGGAACAGCCCGGTCACCCCGGCCGCCAGGTATCCGAGGCAGGTGCTGACGCCGAGTCCGACCCCGGCGGCGACGGCCAGCGTGGCCCGGGGCCGGAAGCTGCGCTGGAAGGTCGCCGTCCCGGCGATGAACGCGCCCATCGCGGCCGAGGTGGCGAGCCGGGCGTCGCCGAGCGCGAGGGTCGGGAAGAGCACCAGGGCGACGGCGACCGCCCCGCGCAGCGCCCGCTTGGGGTCGGTGAGCGTCCGGTCGATGGTCAGTCCGGTCCGCGCGGTGTCTCGAAGCGCTGCGAACCAGGACATAGCGGTCAGCTTAGTGGGGCCCTCCACGGCCGGATCCGCGCGACCCGCTCCCCGGCCCACAGCAGCGCCGCCGTGGGCAGGAACACCGCGTCCGCCGCGATCATCGCCAGCGAGAACACCGGCAGCCCGAGCAGCACCGCGATCCCCAGGTGCTCGGCCATCATCACCACCAGCAGCACGTTCTTGATCCGCCGGTTCACCAGCGTGAACGGGAAGGCCACCTGGAGCAGCACCGTCCCGTAGGTGATCAGGAACACCGGCAGCAGCATCCCGCCGACCAGCGCGGACAGCCCCGGCCAGGGCGTGAAGTAGTCCAGGTGCAGCGGGTAGTGGAGCGCGGTGCCGTCCTGCCAGCGCGAGCCCTGCACCTTGTACCAGCCGGCCGTGGCGTAGATCAGCACCACCTCGACGGCGATCACCAGCATCGCGCAGTTGTGCACCATGGTCGCCAGCGCGTCCAGCACCGCCCGGGTCTCGCCCCGCGGCGCCAGCCGGTCCACCAGCCACCAGAGCCCGGCCACCGCCCAGAGCAGCCAGAACAGCGCCCCCCAGCCGACGTACGGGAACGCCGGGACCGTCCAGTCCAGGCTCGACCCCGCGAAACCGCCCAGCTGACAGACCAGCAGCAGCGCCCCGAGCAGCGCCCAGAGCTGAACCCCGAGCGCCCCGCCCCGTCCGGACCGGGCCCGCCGGGCGTCCAGCGACCACACCTCGGCGCACCGGGTGAAGACCAGGTAGACCGCCATCAGATGGACGATGTTGTCGCCGCCGTCGCCGAGGAAGACGTTGCGGTTCTGCACCGACAGCACGGTGACCAGGAACAGCACGGTGGCCGCCCGGGTGCGCCAGCCGAGCAGCACCGCCAGCGCCGACAGCACCGCCAGGTGGTAGACCAGCTCGAACCAGAGCCGCCCGTCGAACCAGGGCAGCACGGTCAGCGCCCCGTTGTCGGCCAGCAGCTGCCGGGCCAGGTCCGCCGACCAGGGCGAGGTGTCGCCGTACAGCAGCCTCCGGTTGGGCCACTCGCGCAGCAGGTACGCCAGCCAGACCAGCCCGAAGCCGATCCGCACCGTCGCCGCCTGGTGGCGCCCGAGCACCCGGCCGGCGAAGACCGCGAACACCTGCGCGGCCGACCCGGCGAACCCGGCCGGCCCGGTCAGCCAGGCCGGCCCGACCGGACCCGGCCGCCGCGGACCCCCCGCGGCGCCCTCGGTACCCTCCGCGGCCACCGGTCCGGACTGACGCGGGATCCCCTCGCGCAGCCGCTCCGGCGCCCCGGCCGGTGTCGTACCGCTCACCGCAGCCCCCGCAGGTCCTCGTCCGCCACCGGCCACCAGGGCAGCTCACGCACCTTCGGCGCGGGCGGCGCCGCCTCCCCGCTCCACTCCGGCGGCGCGACGGTGGCGGTGGTCACCCGCAGCTCGACCGCCACCACCGGCCGCCCGTCCACGCTGCTCCCGATCCGCTGCACCACGATCCGCTTCAGGTACTGCTCGGCGAGCCGCCCGCGCTCCGTGGTCGGCGACTCGTCCTGGGCGCTGTGCGAGCCGTCGTAGAAGTCCCAGGCCCGGCGCAGCAGGTTCTGGTCGGCGTGGCTGGGCGCCGGATTGCCCCGGATCGCCGCGATGTCCTGCGCGGTCAGCCCCACCCACCCGTGCACCACGGCCTCCCCGTCCGGCGTCGCCGTGCGCACCCGGGCGTCCACCGCGACGTTCTGCTGCAGCGGGTTGGGCGCGAACAGCTTCCAGTTCTGCTCGAACTCCGGGTAGATCAGGCCGTCCAGCTGCTCCCGGTACTCCCGGGAGAGCGGATTGGCGGGCGCCACGTGCAGGAAGACGGCACCGAGGAACAGCCCGGTGGCCGTCACCAGCAGCACGGCCGCCGCGCCCAGGACGACCCGGGCGGGCGTCGACCAGGCCCGGCCGACGGGCGGCGCCTGGGTGCTCCCGGCGTTCTCGGCCTTCTCGGTGCTCTTGGTGCTCTCGGTGCGTTCGGCGTCCTCGACGTGCTCGGCGTCCTCGACGTGCTCGACGTGATCGGCGTCCTCGGCACTCTCGGCCATGAACTCCCCCGGGACGGGTGGGGCCGGCACCGCGCCGGCCCGGTCGCGCGCCCATCCTGCCCTACTCGCGCCGCCCTGCGGAGCCCCCGGACCCGGTCGGTCCGCTCCGACGGCGCCGCCGCAGCACCACCGCCACGACGGTCAGCCCGACCGCCGCACCGGCCGCGCCCACCGTGATCGCGGCCACCGGGTGGCCGGTCGCCGCCAGCACCTGGCCGGCCACCGCGAGCAGCAGCCCCGGCACCACCGACCACGGGTACCGCAGCGCCCGCGGCACCTCCCGGGCCCCCTCGGGCCGCCCCTCCGGCTCGCTCCGCACAGTCCCCCCGCTCTCCCCGCTACAGGACGAAGGCGTCCTGCCCGTTGCCGCTCACCATCGGGCGGCCCGCGCCGTCCCAGGCGTACATCCCGCCGTCCACGTTGACCGCGTCCCGGCCGTTCTGCACCAGGTACTGGACGACCTGCGCGGAACGCCCGCCGACCCGGCAGAGCACGTACAGCTTCTCGTCCGGCAGCTCACCGATCCGCGCGACCACCTCGCCGATCGGGATGTGCAGCGCGCCGTCGACGTGCCCGGCGTCCCACTCGTCCTGCTCCCGGACGTCCAGCAGGGCGGCGTCGGCGGGCACGGCGGCGGCGTCGATGGTGGGGATCTGCGCGAACATCGTCTGGTTCTCCTGGGCGTCGGGATCGGCCCCGCCATTGTCCCCCACCGGGCCCATCAGCCGCTCCAGCTCGGCCTGCTGGGCGGCGGCCTTGGCCAGCAGCTGCTCGGCCAGCTCGGTCAGCAGCCCGTCCGGGTCCTGCGGGGCGAGCGCCAGCAGCTCACCCATCGCGCTGCGCTCCAGCCGGACCTGCTCGGTGGCGAGCTCGCCGATCCGGCCGGTCAGCCACTCCAGCCGGCGGCGCAGCCAGCCGAGCCGGTCGGGGGAGTCGACGGCGGGAGCCGCCTCGGGCGCGGTGGACCACTCGGCGGCCAGCGCCTCCAGCGCGCCGGTGTCGCCGTAGGCGTAGGCCTCGTTGACCCGGGCCAGGAACGCCGCCCGGCGCTGCTGCTCCTCCGGGTCGGTGGACAGGTCCGGGTGGGCGCGGCGGACCAGCTCGCGGTAGATCCGCTGGGCCTCCCGGCCGGGCCGCACCCGGGCGGGCGCGGCGGGCGGCGGCGGGGCCTGCTCCGGCCCGTCCGACTCCGACCGGCCCTGCTCCCGGACGCTGTCGAACAGCGCGTCCAGGTCCGGCAGGTCCTCGACCCGCTGCCGCGCCTCGCGGGCCCGCAGCAGGTCCTGCGGATCCCCGGTGCGGGCCGCCACCGCCTCGGCGAGCAGCGCGTCCAGCTCGTCCAGCCGGGCGTACAGCGGTCCGAGCAACTGGTGGTGGATCAGCGCGAAGTTGTCGATCTCGACGCGCAGCGTCCGGACGTCGACGTCCATCGTGAGCCAGGCGAGTTCGGCGGCCTCGACCCGCTCCTCGAGCTCCTGCTGCTCCGGATCGGTCCAGCGGACCGGGATCTGCGCGGTCACCTCTCGCCTCCTCCTGCGTGCCGTCCTGCGACCCTACCGCCCGCCCGCGCGCCGCCGCCGCGAGGCGGAAGGGGAGTGCGGACCGGCGCACGACATGTGACACGCAACTGATACCGAGGAATCTCCCCGTTTTGGTACCGGCTCCCGGCCCGTCCGTGCTTCGCTGGTATCCGCACAGCATGCCTTCCTCCGGAGAAACGGCCGTCTCCAGGCGTGGCGGCCAGGCGGGAGCAGACCGAATCCATGGTGGACGACCCCAACTCCACACCGCGTCCGGCGGGCACCGACCCGGTGCCCGGCACCGCACCGGGCGACCAGCCGTCAAGGGTGGTCGCCCTGGTCCGGCTCGCCCTCGTGCTGGTCGACCGCGGCGGGCGGGTCGCCCAGTGGAGTCGGGCCGCCGAGGAACTCTTCGGACACCGCGCGGAAACCGTCCGCGACCGCCCGGCCGCCGGACTGCTGCCCGCCGCCGAGCCGCGCAGCGTCCCCGGCCCGGCCGCGCTCCCGGCCGCCGGCCGCCGCCGGGACACCTTCGCCACCCTCGCCGAACTGACCGCGGCCGGCGCCGCCTGGGCGGGACAGCTGCCCGTGGTCGACCGCGAGGAGCACCTGCGGGACGTGCTCTGGTGGGCCTACCCGGTGGACGGCCCGGCCGGCGGACTGCTGGCCCTCGCCGCCGACGCCCGCCCACTGCGCTCCGCCGGCCCGAGGCTGGCCGTCGGCGAGCGGCTGCTGCCGTTCGCCGCCGCCCCCGGCGCGCTGGGCGGCTTCCACCGGCTCTCCGCCGCGCTGACCACCACCGGCCGGCCCGTCCCGGAACCGCTCGCCGCCCTGCTGCCCGGCTCCGCCGAACGCCGCGGACCGCTGCTCGACGCCCTGACCCGGGCCGGGCTGCCCGCCCTCCGGCTGGACCCGGCCACCGTGCTGCCACTGCACCCGGCCGACCCGGCGGCCGGCACCGCGCACGCCGCGGCCGGGATCGGCCGCCGCTACCCGACCGCGCAGCAGCGCACCGCCCGGCTCGGCCCGCCGCCGCAGCCCGAGCAGTCCGCGCCCGGCCGCCGCCCGGCCGGACCGCTGCCCGCCCAGCGCGAGTCCGCCGCCCCACAGGCCGGCGCCCAAGCCGCCGACCGGACCGGCACTCCGGCCGTGGCCGGCCCGACCGTCACCGGCCTCGGCACACAGGCCGCCGGCCCGGTCGTCCCGGCCCCGCCGCGAGGAGGCACCACCATCGAGCAGACCACCGTCGGACCACCCGCCAACGGGCACCGGCTCCACCCCGGCGAGCCGGCCACCCCGCCGCCCGCCGTCCCCGTCACCGTGCCACCGCCCGCCCCCGCGCCGACCGCCGGCCGGCTCGGCCCGTTCCTCACCAACGGCCACGCCGGCGAGCAGCTGGCCCTGCTCAACGAGGTCGGCGGCAAGGTCGGCACCACCCTCGACCTCGGCTTCACCGCCCTCGAACTGTGCCGGGTGCTCGTCCCCCGGGTCGCCGACTTCGCCTGCGTCGACCTCGTCGACGGCCTGATCTCCGACTCCGAGCTGCCGGAGGCCCGCCCGGACGACGACACGATGCTCCGCCGGGTGGCCCTCGCCCGCAACGAGTCCACCGGCCAGTGGGACCACGTGCTCGCCGAGGGCTCGCTGGTCGCCATGCCCCGCCGCACCCCGCCCGGCATGGCCCTCCAGCTCAACCAGCCGGTGCTGGTCCCGGTGGTCACCCGGGACGTCGCCGTCGACTACGCCGCCGCGCTCGGCGGACCGGAACTCGTCCCGGTGGTCTCCGGCCGCTCGATGCTGGTGGTGCCGCTCTCCGCCCGCGGCACCGTGCTCGGCATCCTCAAGCTGCTCCGGCTCCCCGACCGCGGCCCCTTCGACGAGTGCGACGCCGCCACCCTCAAGGAGCTGGCCGCCCGGGCCGCGCTCTCGCTCGACAACGCCCGGCTGCACCGGGCCGAGGCGCGGGTCGCCACCACCCTCCAGCGGTCGATGATCCCGACCCGCCCGCCGCAGATCCCCGGCGTCCAGATCGCCCACCGCTACCTGCCCGGCGACTCCCGGGCCGAGGTCGGCGGCGACTGGTTCGACGCCATCCAGCTGCCCGGCAGCCGGGTTGCCCTGGTGGTCGGCGACGTCATGGGCCACGGCCTGCACTCGGCCGCCGCGATGGGCCGCTTCCGCACCGCCATGCAGACCCTCGCCGCCCTCGACCTGCCGCCCGGCCAGTTGCTGCGCCACCTGGACAACCTGGCCCACAAGCTCGGCGACGACCACCTCGCCACCTGCCTGTACGCGGTCTACGACCCGATCAACCGGACCTGCGAGCTGGCCAGCGCCGGCCACGTCCCGCCGGTCCTGGTCCACCCGGACGGCACCGGCGAGCTGCTGGAGATCCCGGCCGGCGCCCCGATCGGCGTGGGCGGGGTCCCGTTCGTCGCCAAGACCATCGACGTCTCGGACGGCTCGATGCTGGTGCTCTGCACCGACGGCCTGGTCGAGGTGCGGGGCGGCGACATAGGAGCCGGGCTGGCCGCGCTCTGCGGCAACCTGATCGACCCCACGCAGAGCCCCGAAGAGGCCTGCGACGTGGTCCTGGACCGGCTGCACTCGGACGACCGCAAGGACGATGTCGCGCTGCTGGTGGCCCGCTTCGACGGGGTCCCGCCGAGCGAGGTCGCCACCTGGGACCTCACCGTCGACCAGCGCGAGGTCGGCCGGGCCCGGGCCCTGGTCCGCGAGCAGCTCGCCGCGTGGCACCTGGAGTCGGTCAGCGACACCGTCGTGCTGCTGGTCAGCGAGCTGGTCACGAACGCCGTCCGGGTCGCCCGCGACCGGGTCCAGCTCCAGCTGATCCGGGTCGACAAGCTGCTGGTCGAGGTGAGCGACGACAACCACAACCTGCCGTCGCTGGAGCCCGCCGAGCAACTCGGCGAGACCGGCCGCGGCCTCACCCTGGTCACCAAGCTCGCCGACAGCTGGGGCACGGCCCGCAAGGCGGTCGGCAAGGTCGTCTGGTTCGAACTGCCCCTTTAGCTGGAGCCCACTCGCCTCCGGGCCGCTGGGTGCCGGCGCCGACGGTCGGCGCTCCAACGCCCCTCCTTCGTCGCGGCGTCCTCGCTTCTCCCTTTCGGCACCGGCGGCGGCCCTTCGGCTCGTGGGCTGCGTGCCGGGGTGCGCAGGGCGGCGGCTCGGGTGGGCGTGCTCGTGGACTGCGTGCTCGGGTGGGCGTGCTCAGGCGCCGGCGGGGGCGCGGCGGCGGGTCTCGGCGGCCGCCTCCAGCGAGGCGGTGGCGGTCGCCACCACGTCGGCCGCCCCGACACCGGCCAGCACCCGCGGCCAGAAGTCCCCGAAGACCTCCACCGACACCGCGATCAGCAGCGCCGCGATCACCGCGACCACGTGCTCCATGCCCGCCAGGTTCGGCAGCACCACCGCCTCGCCGACCATCAGCGTCACCACCAGACCGGCGGTGAACCAGGCCCGGCAGCGGAACGCGATGCAGATCGCCAGCGCGACCACCGCGGCCGACGGCCCGGTGTCCCGCACGTAGGCGACCCACTTCGGGAACCCGAAGAGGTGGTCCGGCCCGATCGCCACGCCGACCCGGGCGAACAGCGTCCCGGCCAGCGTGCAGGTGTAGGCCACCACCAGGGTCAGTCGGCGGCCGAGCACGATCTCGGCGATCCCGAAGACCACGAAGACCTGCGCCAGCGCCCCCCACACCGGCAGGTCCAGGGCCGGCACGTACAGCGACAGCGGCGTCCGCAGCAGCGAGACGTCCAGCGGCAGCGCCGCCTTCACCACCCCGATCCTGGTGACGAAGTGCTCCCCGCCCGGCAGGTGCTGGACGATGCTGAACAGCAGGATCAGGCAGGTCGCCACGGTGGCCAGCGGGACGGCCGCGAACTTCTTGCGGACCACCTGCTCCCGGACCGTGCCGAACAGCGTTCCCCACTCGGCGACAGCGGCCTCTCCGGCAATAGCCAGCGGCCCCTTTCGCACGCCCCCCGCGTGGGTCCTCCGCATCACAACCGGTTCTCCAAATCCCCGTTGGCGCGAGCGCCTTCCCGACTACTCCCACATTAGAAGCCGCTAAACGAATCCACATCGGCATTTGTGCCGATCCCCGTCATCCTCAGGGGGGAGGAGCCACCCCGAAATCCCCCCATCCGGGCGACCGGCCCCCTCCGCCCCCCGGCGGAGGGTCTACCCCTTCCCGCCCCGTGCCGCCACCGGCACGCGGGGCGCCCCGACGGCGGGCGGCCCCTGGTGTCGGCGACGGAACAGCGCGGGCAGGCTCGGTGCGGTGATGAAGCCCTCGGCCCGGGCGCTGGCGATGCCGATCCGCGGAATCTCGCTGCTCTTCTCGAAGAGCAGATAACGCGGCTCCCAGATCGGCCGGTACTTGGCGTTGGCCCGGTAGAGCGATTCGATCTGCCACCAGCGCGAGAAGAAGCCCAGAACGGAACGCCAGAGCCGCAGCACCGGCCCGGCACCGAGCTTCGAGCCGCGCTCGAAAACGGAACGGAACATTGCGAAGTTCAGGGACACCCTGGCCAGATTCACCTCGCGGGCGCGCTGCAGGAGTTCGATCACCATGAACTCCATCAGGCCGTTCTCGGTGTCCCTGGCCCGGCGCATGAGGTCCAGCGAGAGCCCGTCCGTACCCCACGGCACGAAGCTGAGCAGGGCCTTCAGCTCGCCGTCGGCGTCGTGGCACTCCAGCATCACGCAGCGCCCGTCGCCCGGGTCGCCGAGCCGGCCCAGCGCCATCGAGAAGCCGCGCTCGGTCGCGCCGTCGCGCCACTGGTCGGCCTTGGCGACCAGGTCGGCCATCTCGCTCTCGGGGATCTCCTCGTGGCGGCGGATCCGCACCGTGTACCCGGCCCGCTTGACCCGGTTGTAGGCCTGGCGGACCACCCGCATCGCCCGGCCGTCCAGCGAGAACTCGTCCAGTTCGACGATCGCCTCGTCGCCCAGCTCCAGCGCGTCCAGGCCGTGCCGGGCGTAGATCACACCGGCCTCCTCGGAGGCGCCCATCACGGCCGGCGCCCAGGCGTGCTCACGGGCCTCGGCCAGCCAGGCGTCGATCGCGCCCGGCCAGGCCTCCGGGTCGCCGATCGGGTCGCCGGAGGCCAGCGTGACGCCGCCGACCACCCGGTAGGCGATCGCCGCCTTACCGCTCGGCGAGAAGATCACCGCCTTGTCCCGGCGCAGCGCGAAGTAGCCGAGCGAGTCCCGCTCGCCCTGCTTGTCCAGCAGCACCCGCAGCCGCTGCTCGTCCTCCGCACTGAGCAGCTCGGTGCCGCGCGGGCTGCGGAAGGCCACGTAGAGGACGAGCAGGAAGAGCACCGCGCCCATCGCGTTGATGACCGCGTTCACCCAGGTCGGCGCGTCGATCACGGAGCGCAGGTGCTCGGAGGGGGTGATGGTGATCATCCGGCCGACCGAGTAGCGGAACATGTCCCAGAAGCCCGCGGCCGGCAGATTGTTGGTCAGCGCGACCAGCGCGGCGCCGACCACACCGCCGAAGCCCAGGCCGGCCACGAAGGTGGCGGCGGCGGTCTTCGGGTTGGAACGGTCGCCCTTGGAGGTGAACTCCTTCCGGCCGACCAGCAGCGCCAGCACGAAGCCGCAGGTCAGAACGGTGGAGACATAGTTCAGCGGGTGCCGGTCGAAGCCTTCGCCGGGCAGCGACATGGCGATCAGGTAGAGCAGGGCGAAGAGCCCGGCCAGGGCGAGGTTGAAGATCCAGGCGGCCCGCTTGCGGCGCCGCATGGCGATCGCCAGGAAGATCGACAGCACCGCGCTGCTCAGGCCCGCGGTCATCAGGTAGGGGGTGAAGTACTCACCCTCGTTGTGCGTCTCGACCTGGTCGCGGAACGGCTCCAGCAGCACCGTGACGAGGTTCAGCAGGGCGATCAGCCGCAGGTACCAGACCGTCGCCGAGGCGGCCCGCGGGCGCCAGCGCGCCATCACGGCGCCGGGGACGGACCCGGACCCGGTGGGGGAGGTGGACGGCTCCGGCTTCACAGTGGACGACACAGCTCAATTCCAAACGATCAGGTGGTGGGTCGCATCCGCACACGGCCCGGCTGGACGCCCACCTCGGCCGCAGGCCGACTGAGCGGCAGCCAATTCCATGGTTCCCCACTCAGCGTGAGAATCGCGTGAACCAGGTAGCCGATTCACACCCCCGCCGTTCGGCGGGGGTCGCCGGGCCCCGGGGCCCGGCGAAGCCGCCGGTCAGGCCCTACCCTCGATTCCAGTCATGCGGACCGGCCCCGGCCCGGCCGCCGAACCGAGGAGGGACCATCACCACCACCCGCGTGCTGATCGTGGACGACGAGATCCTGGTCCGGTCCGGGCTGGGCCTCATCGTCGGTTCCGCTCCCGACCTGGAGGTGGTCGGCGACTGCTCCGGCGCGCAGACCGAGGAGCACGTCCGGCGGCTGCGTCCGCACGTGGTGCTGCTCGACATCCGGATGCCCGACCTGGACGGCATCTCAGTGCTCCGCCGGCTGCGGGCGCTGCCCGACCCGCCGGCCGTGGCGATGCTCACCACCTTCGACACCGAGGAGTACATCGGCACCGCGCTGCGGGCCGGCGCGTCCGGCTTCCTGCTCAAGGACACCGCCCCGGAGCAGCTGGTGCACGCCGTCCGGGTGCTCGCGGCGGGCGGCAACATCCTCTCCCCGACCGTGACCCGCACCGTGATCGGCGGCTACGTGGACGGCGGCGGACCGGACGCCGAGGCCGCCACCCTGGCCCGCACGCTGACCGGCCGGGAGCTGGACGTGCTGGCGCTGCTGGGCGAGGGCCTGTCCAACGCCGAGATCGCCGACCGGCTGTTCCTGGGCACCGGCACCGTGAAGGACCACATCAGCGCGATCCTCGGCAAGCTCGGCGCCGCCAACCGGGTCCAGGCGGCCGTGATCGCCCACCGGGCCGGGCTGGTCCGCCCGAAGCCGAGCGACGGGGCATGAGCGGCGAGGCCACCGCCGCCCGACGCCTCCTGCCCGGGTTCACCGCACCCTGGCTGATGCTCCTGCTGCCCGCCCTCTACTCGCTGGTGGACGCCGCCCTGGTGGCCCGGGACGCCCCGCCGTGGCAGACCCTGCTGTCGGTGCTGGCCGCCGTCGTCCTGCCGTGGCGGCGGCGCTTCCCGGTCGCCGTACTGCTGCTGACCATGCCCGGCAGTTACTTCGACGACATCTGGCTCGCCCCGATCACCGCCGTCTACACGGTGGCCGCGGAACGCCCCCGGCCCCGGGTGGTGGTGCCGTGCGCCACCCTGTTCGCCCTGGTCGAGTTCTTCCACTGGCCGGTCTCCGAGCAGAACTTCACCATCAGCCGGGACACCGCGCTGTACGCCATCCAGTCCGTGATGCTGGCGGCCGGCCCGGCCGCCACCGGTCTGCTCGCCCGGACGAGGCGCGAGCTGGCCTCCCGGCTGGACGAGCTGACCCGCGGGCAGGAGCGGGAGAGCCGGCTGCTCGCCGAGCGGGTGCTCAGCGAGGAGCGCGGCCGACTCGCCCGGGAGATGCACGACGTGGTCTCGCACCAGGTCAGCCTGATCAGCATCCAGGCCGGCGCGCTGCAGGTCTCCACCCCGGACCAGGCAGCCGTCGGCGCCGCCCGGACCATCCGCGAACTGTCCGTGCGCACCCTGGAGGAGCTGCGCCAGATGGTCGGGGTGCTGCGGGCGGGCGGTCCGCGGATGGACACCCCGCTGGCCCCGCAGCCCAGGCTGGCCGACCTGCCCCGGCTGATCGAGGAGAGCGGGCTGGCCGCGGACGCCGAGCTCGTCCCGGGCGACCGCCCCTGGCCGGAGGCGGTCGAGCGGGCCGCCTACCGCACCGTGCAGGAGGCGCTGACCAACATCACCAAGTACGCGCCCGAGGCCGCGGTGCACGTCAGGATCCGGGCCCGCGGGCGGCGGCTGCGGGTCGAGGTGCGCAACGACGCGCCGCCGGTGCGCCCCGCACAGATCCTGCCGGGCGGCGGCCACGGCCTGGTCGGCCTGCGCGAGCGCGCCCAGTTGCTCGGCGGTTCGCTCACCGCCGGTCCGACCGCGGACGGCGGCTTCGAGGTCCGCGCGGACCTTCCGGCCCCTTCCTCCTGACCCGACCGGGCGGAAGGACCGGCCCCGGGGCAGCGGGGGCGGTGGAGGGCAGGAGGGAACAAAAAAGCCCCGCAGATCCGAAGATCTGCGGGGCTTCGCTGTGCGCGAGGGGGGAGTTGAACCCCCACGCCCTTTCGGGCACTGGAACCTGAATCCAGCGCGTCTGCCTATTCCGCCACCCGCGCATGGGTGTTTTCACCGCTTGCCGGTCGATCAGCCGCTCCGCTCGGTACCATGTGGCCTTCGCGGTTCTTCGATCGGGCCGCCCGGTGGGCGCCCCTTCCGACATGGAAAACAGTAGCACGACCTGCGGGTCACCTCCGAATCCGTTCCCCGGGGGCCCGAGCGCATCCGAACGGATGCCCGGCGCACAGGCGAGCGACAGGTGGCGGCCCCGCGCCGGACGGGTGGCCCTGGCATGTTGCCGCCCGGATGCGTCACCCTGTGTGTCCGAGCCCACCCCCGGGCACCACGTGGTCCGGGAACCGTACGGATGGCCCCGGCGTGGATACGATCAGTACGGAAGTACCGCAAGTAGGCATGACCGGATCCCCGGGAACCGGTCGGCAGGCAGGCGAACGAACCCTGGAAGGGGGTGCCCCATGGGAGTGCTGAAGAAGTTCGAGCAGCGACTCGAGGGTCTCGTCAACGGCACCTTCGCCAAGGTGTTCAAGTCCGAGGTCCAGCCCGTGGAGATCGCCGGCGCTCTGCAGCGTGAGTGCGACAACAACGCGAGCATCTGGAACCGCGACCGCACCGTCGTGCCCAACGACTTCATCGTCGAGCTCAGCCCGCACGACCACGAACGGCTGAGCCCCTACTCCGGACAGCTGGGCAACGAGCTCGCCGGCATGGTCCGCGAGTACGCGGAGGCCCAGCGCTACAGCTTCATGGGCCCGCTCCAGGTGAACCTGGAGAAGGCCGACGACCTCGACACCGGCCTGTACCGGGTGCGCAGCCGCACCCTCGCCGCCGAGGAGCCGCAGCAGCAGGCCCCGGCGCAGCCGACCCAGCCCGGCTACGGCCGCCCGCCGGCCGCCCAGGCCCCCGGCGCACCGTGGCAGCAGCCCGGCGCCGCGCCGTACGGCGCGCCCCCGCCGCCCACCGCGCCCCCGGCCATGCCCCCCGGCCCGCCCGCACCGGCCGGCGGCAATGTGCGCCCGTTCCCGGGCGCCGGCCACGGCACCTCGGTCCGCCGCTGGATCGAGGTCAACGGCGCCCGCCACCAGATCACCGGCAATGCCTGCGTGCTCGGCCGCTCCACCGAGGCGGACGTCCGCATCGACGACCCCGGGGTCTCCCGCAAGCACGCCGAGATCCGCCCCGGCACGCCCGCGATGGTGCTGGACCTGGGGTCCACCAACGGCATCGTGGTGGACGGGCAGCACACCCAGCGCGCTACGCTCCGCGACGGCTCTCGAATCGTCGTGGGCTCCACCACCATCGTCTACCGACAGGTCGAAGGGTAGAGCGGGCGCGGTTATGTCAGAACTGACCCTCACGGTCATGCGGCTGGGTTTCCTGGCCGTGCTGTGGCTGTTCGTGATCGTCGCGGTCCAGGTGATCCGCAGCGACCTGTTCGGGACCCGGGTGAACCCGCGGGCCTCCCGCCGGAGCAATGGTGGCGCCACCGCGGCGACCACCGCCGGAGCGGCCGGAGCGGCCGCGGCCGCCGGGCGCGCCCCGCAGGGCCAGCCGGCCCCCGGCGGTCCGCCGACCCAGGGCGGCGGGCGCCGCCGCGGCGCCCCGACGCAGCTCGTCGTGGTCCAGGGCTCGCTGGCCGGCACCACGGTCGCGCTGCAGGGCCAGACCATCACGCTGGGCCGCGCCCACGACTCCACCATCGTGCTGGACGACGACTACGCGTCCTCCCGGCATGCCAGGATCTATCCCGACCAGACTGGGCAGTGGACGGTGGAGGATCTAGGCTCCACCAACGGCACCTATCTGGACCGTCAGCGCCTGACCGCGCCGACCCCGCTCCAGCCGGGCATGCCGATCCGTATCGGCAGGACCGTCATCGAACTGCGGAAGTAGTAGCGCATGAGGGACAGCATCCCGTCCATGACCCAGAGGGGGGCACAGGTCGCATGACCCTGGTGCTGCGCTTCGCCGCCGGCTCCCACAAGGGACTGATCCGGGAGGGGAACGAGGACTCCGGCTATGCCGGCCCGCGGCTGCTGGCCGTGGCCGACGGCATGGGCGGCGCGGCGGCCGGCGAGGTCGCGTCCTCCGAGGTGCTCGGCTCGATCGTCCGGCTGGACGAGGACGTGCCCGGCGCCGACCTGCTGACCCTGCTCGGCGACGCGGTCCAGGGCGCCAACGACCGGCTCCGCCAGATGGTCGAGGAGGACCCGCAGCTCGAAGGCATGGGCTGCACCCTCACCGCGATGCTCTGGACCGGCCGGCGGATGGGCCTGGTGCACGTCGGCGACTCCCGCGCCTACCTGCTGCGGGACGGCGCGCTGGCGCAGATCACCCAGGACCACACCTGGGTGCAGCGGCTGGTCGACGAGGGCCGGATCACGCCCGAGGAGGCCGAGACCCACCCGCAGCGCTCGCTGCTGATGCGCGCCCTGGACGGCCGCGGCCAGGTCGAGCCCGACCTGTCGATCCGCGAGGTCCGGGCCGGCGACCGCTACCTGATCTGCTCCGACGGCCTCTCCGGCCCGGTCAGCCACCAGACCCTCCAGGACACCCTGGGCAGCTTCTACTCGCCCGAGCAGACCGTGCAGGAGCTGATCCAGCTCGCGCTGCGCGGCGGCGGCCCGGACAACATCACCTGCATCGTGGCGGACGTGCTCGACGTCGGTGCCACGGACACCCTGAGCGGCCAGTTCAACGACGTGCCGGTGGTGGTCGGCGCGGTCGCCGAGACCCCGCCGTCCTCGACCGCCGCCGACCGCTCGATCGCGGACACCCCGGCCGGCCGCGCCGCCGGACTCGGCCGCGGCCCGCAGGGCGCCTTCGGCCCCGCCGAGGGCTACGGCGCCGGCCACCCCGACGGCCAGGGCGGCTTCGGCCCGGCCGATGGCTACCCGGACGGCGGCGAGCCCGCGGTCCACGGGACCGAGGACTTCGACGACGAGCCGCCCCGGAAGAAGCGCAGGAGCCGGGCACTGACCTTCTCGCTGGTCGGCCTGGTCACCGTGGGCCTGCTCGGCGCGGGCGGCTTCTTCGGCTACCAGTGGACCCAGAGCCAGTACTACGTCGGCGCCGAGGGCGACCACATCGCCGTCTACCAGGGCGTCAACCAGAGCCTGGCCGGGCTGAGCCTGTCCTCGGTGCACACCCCGTACAAGGACATCGAACTCAAGTTCCTCCCGCAGGACCAGCGCACCCACGTCACCAACACCATCTCGGCGACCAGCCTCGGCGACGCCGACGACAAGGTGAAGAAGCTGGGCGAGCAGGCCGCGTTCTGCCGGAAGGTCGCCGACGTCCGGGCCGCCGCCGCCAACCCGCCCGCCCAGGGCACCGCCCCGGTGCCCGGCCAGCAGCAGGCCGCCGGGACGGTGGCGACGCACGCCGGGTTCGTGACGGCCACCACGCCCACCCCGGCCGCCACCGGCCGCGCCCCGGCCGCCGGCGTCCCCACACCGACCCCGACCCCGAGCGCCACCACCCCGGCCGCCGTCCCCAGTCAGAACGCCGCCGCCCCGGCCGCACCGCAGGGCGACCTGCCCGGCCTGACCGACGAGGAGCGGCAGCGCGCCGACTCCTGCCCGAAGCCGTGATGGACGCGACCCGACATAGGCCCGCCCGGCGCGGGCCAGCCGGCCGTCAGGGAGCGGCTAAAACGTGAGTACATCCGATGTGAGCAGCGGCGCCGATCGCCGGGACACCGGCGTGCCAGCCGACCGCGCGTCCTCTCGGCGCCGCCGCAACACCACCATCTCGCCGCAGGCGACGCCGAACCGGCGCAACACCGAGCTGGCGATGCTCGCCTTCGCGGTGGCGCTGCCCGTCCTGGCGTACGCCAACGTGGGCCTGGCGATGGACGGGAAGCTGCCGGCCGGCATGCTCGGCTACGGCCTCGGCATGGGCGCCCTCGCGCTGATCGCGCACCTGCTGATGCGCAGGTTCGCGCCCTACGCGGACCCGCTGATGCTGCCCATCGCCACCCTGCTGAACGGGCTCGGCGTGGTGATGATCTGGCGGCTCGACAAGGCCGGGCCGCTGCTGCGCAGCAACTTCCCGGCCGCCGCCAACCAGCTGATGTGGTCCGGCCTGGGCATCGCGTTCTTCATCGTGGTGATGGTCTTCCTGAAGGACCACCGGGTCCTCCAGCGCTACACCTACATCTCGATGGCGGTCGCCCTGGTGCTGCTCGCCGCCCCGGCGTTCTTCCCGGAGCGCAGGGAGGACTTCGGCGCCAAGATCTGGATCCGGATGGGCTCCTTCTCGATCCAGCCCGGTGAGTTCGCCAAGATCATCCTGACCGTGTTCTTCGCCGGCTACCTGATGGTCAAGCGGGACGCCCTGGCGCTGGCCAGCCGCCGCTTCATGGGCCTGTACCTGCCGCGCGGGCGCGACCTCGGCCCGATCATCGTGATCTGGCTGCTCAGCCTGCTGATCCTGATCTTCGAGAACGACCTCGGCTCGTCCTTCCTGTACTTCGGCCTCTTCGTGGTGATGCTCTACGTCGCCACCGAGCGGACCAGCTGGATCGTCTTCGGCCTGCTGATGTCGGTCGGCGGCGCGGTCATGGTGGCCTCCACCACCAGCCACGTGAAGACCCGCATCGACGCCTGGCTCAACCCGATGGCGGCCTTCGAGCCCAACCACCCCGCGTCCGCCACCGAGCAGATCGGCCAGGCGCTGATGGCCTTCGGCTCCGGCGGGGCGACCGGCACCGGGCTCGGCCAGGGCCGGTCCTGGCTGATCGGCTTCGCCGCCAAGAGCGACTTCATCCTCGGCTCCTTCGGCGAGGAACTGGGCCTCACCGGCATGATGGCGATCTTCATGCTGTACGCCCTGCTGATCCAGCGCGGCCTGCGCACCGCGGTCGCCGCCCGCGACCCGTTCGGCAAGCTCCTCGCCGTCGGCCTCTCCTCGGCGATGGCGCTGCAGGTCTTCGTGGTCGCCGGCGGTGTCACCGGACTGATCCCGCTGACCGGTATGACCATGCCGTTCCTCGCCCAGGGCGGCTCCTCGGTGGTCGCCAACTGGGCGCTGGTCGCGATCCTGCTGAAGATCAGCGACAACGCCCGCCGCCCCGGGGTGGAACCCACCCCGACACCCGAGATCCAAGGGGGCAACGCCTCGTGAACAAGCCGATCCGCCGGGTCTCGATCTTCTGCCTCGTGCTGGTCCTGGCCCTCATGGTGCGCACCAACTGGATCCAGGGCGTGCAGGCCGATGCCTGGGCGAGCAACAAGCACAACAAGCGCCAGGACTACGACCGCTACGCCTACCCGCGCGGCAACATCGTCGTCGACGGCCAGCCGATCACCCAGTCCACCTTCGTGAACGGCCTGCGCTACAAGTACAAGCGCTCCTGGACCGACCCCCTGATGTACGCCCCGGTCACCGGCTACTCCTCGCAGGCCTACGGCGCCAACCAGCTGGAGCAGCTGGAGGACGGCATCCTCTCCGGCAGCGACGACCGGCTGTTCTTCCGCAACACCCTGGACATGCTGACCGGCGAGCAGAAGCGCGGCGGCGACGTCGTCACCACGATCAACTCCAAGGCCCAGAAGGCCGCCTTCGACGGGCTCGGCAACAAGAAGGGCGCGGTCGTCGCGCTCGACCCGAAGACCGGCGCGATCCTCGCCCTGGTCTCCACGCCGTCCTACGACCCGGCCAGCTTCGCCGGCAACGAGAAGTCGGACGAGAAGGCCTGGACCGACCTCAACGCCGACCCCAACAAGCCGATGCTCAACCGGGCGCTGCGCGAGACCTACCCGCCCGGCTCGACCTTCAAGCTGGTCACCGCGGCGGCGGCGTTCGAGAACGGCCTGTACCAGAACATCGACGACCAGACCCAGACGCCGGACCCGTACACCCTGCCGGGCACCAACTTCGTGCTGAAGAACGAGTCCGACCAGGAGAAGTGCGGCAACGCCACCATCAAGTCCGGCATGGACCAGTCCTGCAACACGGTGTTCGCCAAGATGGGCGCCGACCTGGGCAAGGACAAGATGCGGGTGCAGGCCGAGAAGTTCGGCTTCAACAGCACCGTGGACACCCCGATCCGCTCGGAGAAGAGCGTCTTCCCGTCCAACTCCACCCCGGACGGCACCGCCCAGGACTCGATCGGCCAGCACGACACCCAGGCCACCCCGCTGCAGATGGCGATGGTCTCCGCGGCGATCGCCAACAACGGCACGCTGATGCAGCCCTACCTGGTCGCCGAGGAGCGCTCCGCCTCGCTGACCACCATCTCCAAGCACACCGACAAGCAGTTCTCCCAGCCGGTCAGCCCGGCGACCGCGAAGAAGCTCCAGGACCTCATGGTCTCGGTGGTCGAGAACGGCACCGGCAAGAACGCCAGGATCCCCGGCCTGACCGTCGGCGGCAAGACCGGCACCGCCCAGCACGGCGAGGGCAACGCGGGCCTGCCGTTCGCCTGGTTCACCTCCTACGCCAACGCCCCCGACGGCCGCTCGGTCGCGGTCGCGGTGGTCGTCGAGGACGGCTCGAACAACCGCGACGGCATCAGCGGCGGCCGGCTCGCCGCGCCGATCGCCAAGTCGGTGATGCAGGCCGTCCTGGGCAAGTGACCGCATGCGTCCCGGGGTGAGGGAAATGTCACGATCGGCAGCCCTGTCCGGATACCGGTCTGGTATCGGCCTGCCGCCGACTCGGGACCCGCACGGTCGGACCGGTAGCGTATCCGCAGCAACGGGTGTGCCCGTTGCCGTCCGCGCGGTGCCGGAGGGTCCTGACCGCAGAACCACCCGGGGCCCGGACGGCGTCACACGGAGTGAGCGGGGACACCTACTTCACAGCCTCACCGGCGGGTGAGGGAGAGGGTCGGATCTATGGAAGAGCCTCGTCGCCTCGGCGGCAGGTACGAGCTCGGCGGCGTCCTCGGACGCGGCGGCATGGCCGAGGTGTACCTCGGCCATGACACCCGGCTCGGCCGCTCCGTCGCCGTGAAGACGCTCCGGGCCGACATGGCCCGTGATCCGTCGTTCCAAGCCCGCTTCCGCCGTGAGGCACAGTCGGCGGCGTCGTTGAACCACCCCGCGATCGTCGCCGTGTACGACACCGGCGAGGACTACATCGACGGCATCTCCATCCCGTACATCGTGATGGAGTACGTCGAGGGCTCCACCCTGCGCGAGCTGCTGCACTCCGGCCGCCGGCTGCTGCCGGAGCGCGCGCTGGAGATGACCATCGGCATCCTGCAGGCCCTGGAGTACTCGCACCGGGCCGGCATCGTGCACCGCGACATCAAGCCCGCCAACGTCATGCTGACCCGGCAGGGCAACGTCAAGGTGATGGACTTCGGCATCGCCCGCGCGATGGGCGACGCCGGCATGACGATGACGCAGACCTCCGCCGTCATCGGCACCGCCCAGTACCTCTCCCCGGAGCAGGCCAAGGGCGAGCAGGTGGACGCCCGCTCCGACCTCTACTCCACCGGCTGCCTGCTCTACGAGCTGCTCACCGTCCGTCCGCCGTTCGTCGGCGACTCCCCCGTGGCGGTCGCCTACCAGCACGTCCGGGAGGAGCCGCAGCCGCCGTCCGTCTTCGACCCCGAGGTGCGCCCCGAGGTCGACGCGATCGTGCTCAAGGCGCTCGCCAAGGACCGCGACTACCGCTACCAGACCGCCGACGAGATGCGCGACGACATCGAGCGCTTCCTCGACGGCCTGCCGGTGGCCGCCGCCCAGCAGGCCGCCGCGTACGGCATGGGCGCCGGGTACGGCTACGACCAGAACGGCTACCCGCAGCAGCACGACCCGTACGGCCAGACCAACGTGCTGCCGCAGCAGGCGCCCGGCGGTCCGACCACCGTCCTGCCGCAGGCCGCCCCGGGCGGCTACCCCGCCCAGCCGCAGGCCGGCGGCTACGACGACGGCTACGGCCAGACCTACGCCGGCGCCCCGGGCGGCGGCAACGACGGCTACGACGACGGTTACGGCCGCAGCGGTCGGCGCGCCGAGGAGCCGCCGAAGAAGAGCAACACCTCCTGGATCGTGCTGGCGGTCGCCGCCGTGCTGGTCCTGGTCGGCACCTTCTTCGTCGCCCAGGCGATGTTCGGCGACAAGAAGGGCGACCAGAAGAAGGAGGCGCCGACGGTCTCGGCGCCCAGCCTGGTCGGCAAGAGCCTGGCGGACGCCAGGACGGCCGCCGTCCAGGCCGGTCCCAAGCTGGTGGTGACCGAGGGCGAGAAGATCGCCTGCCCGGACAGCAACATCAAGAAGGACCAGGTCTGCACGCAGAACCCGGCCGCCGGCACCCAGGTGGCCGAGGCCGCCACGATCACCGTGCAGCTGTCCTCCGGCCCGGCCAAGGCCACCGTGCCGAGCGTGGTCGGCAAGACCAAGGACCAGGCCCTCAAGGCGCTCGGTGACGCCGGCTTCGCCAACGTCTCGACCGACTACAAGGACGACGACAACGCCCCGCTGGACCAGGTCATCGCGCAGGACCCGGCGGGCGGCGGCGCCGACCCGACCGCCCCGGTCAAGCTGACCGTCTCGCAGGGCAAGGCCAAGATCAACGTGCCGAGCGTGGTCGGCCAGCAGAAGGAGGCCGCGGAGGCCGCCCTGACGAGCGCCGGCTTCCAGGTGGACTCCTCGAAGACCGCCCAGACCAACGACCCGGCCAAGGTCAACACGGTGGCCTCGCAGAACCCCGCGGGCGGCAAGCAGCCGGCCAACACCAAGATCACCCTGACCATCTTCAAGGCGCCGGAGAAGGTCTCCGTCCCGCCGCTGCAGAACGTCGTGCTCAGGGAAGCCATCAAGACCCTCGAAGGCATGGGCCTGAAGTACACCGTCGTCCAGGGCCCGCAGGACCCGAACTCCACGGTGATCGCCTCGAACCCGGCGGCCGGGACCCAGGTGGACCCGAACACCACGGTCGGGCTGCAGACCAAGCCGGTGGATCCGCCCAAAGGAGGCGACACACCCACCCTCCCCGGGATTCCCGGCCTCCCCACCCCCTCGAACACCAAAGGGGGACCAAACGGCAACAACTAGGCCACCCTGGCTCCCCTGGTTCTGAGCCCCTCGGGGCGGGACCGGCCGGGTGAGTTGTTCCGGGACAGCAGCGAGGGCCCGTCGACGGTGTCGACGGGCCCTCGGGCGTTCCTCCTGGGCCTTCCCGGGTGTCGGCGGGTTCCTCCGGGGGGCTCCGGGGGCTCCGGGGAGTCCTGGCGCCTCCTGGGGCTTCCTGGGGCTTCCTGGGGCCCTCCGCGGGTCAAGGACCTCGGCGGCCCCAGCGGCCCTCAGCCGCGCCGCAGCTCGGCGGGCGGGGTGCGCTTGGCGTCCATGTCGTCCACCCGCACCAAGCTCCCCCACACCGCCATCCGGTAGCGCGAGGTGTAGACCGGGGTGCAGGTGGTCAGCGTGATGTACCGGCCGGGCTCGGTGTAGCCCGAGCCCTTGGGCACCGGGGCGACGATGCCGGTGTCGAACTTCGAGGTCTCCGGCAGGGTGCTGTCGACCCGGTAGACGTACCACTTGTCCCGGGTCTCGACGACGATCGGGTCGCCCTTCTTGAGCGCGTCCAGGTTGTGGAACTTCGCCCCGTGGCCGTCCCGGTGGGCGGCCAGCGCGAAGTTGCCGGACGCGTCCCAGGGCATCGCCGCGCGGTACGGCTGCTCGTAGACCCCGGCCACGCCCTCGGCCAGGGTGTCCGTGTCGGTGCCCATCCGGATCAGCACCTGGTAGTTCCGGCCCATCGCGGGGACGTGCAGGAAGCCGACCCCCGCGCCCGTCGACCCGCCGGAGCCACCGGAGCCGCCCGACCCGGAGCCGCCCCCGGTTCCCGTCTGCGCACCGCCCGCCGCCGGATCGCCCGGGGTGGCCGGGGCACCGGGAACGCCGGGGTCGCCCGGGGCGGCGGTGGCGGAGCCGCCGGACGGGGGAGCGATCGGTCCGCCGGCCGCCCAGGAGTCGCGCAGCTGGTCGGAGGCCGCGGCGGCGGAACGGTCCGCCAGCACGTCGGTCCACCAGAGCGAGTAGCTGACGAACAGTCCGAGCACCAGGCCGAGGGTGATCAGCAGCTCGCCGAAGACCCCCACCACGGCCAGCGCCCGCCGCCGCCCGCGCCGCGGCCCACGCCCGTCCCCGGACTCCGGCCCGGCCCCCGGGAAGGCCTCCTCGGCCACCGCTTCGGTCTCCTGGGTCACATCTCTCCCCTTGCTACTAACCCGCTCGCGGTCAGCCTCCCGTGAGGGCGGCCGGCTTGCCCTGGGTGCGCGGCCGTTCCTCGATCATCTTGCCAAAGACGATCAGCCGGTACTTCGAACTGAACTCCGGCGTGCACGTGGTCAACGTGATGTACCGGCCCGCCCCGCTGTACCCGGCGCCGTTCGGCACCGGCTTGATCACGCTCACGTTGGACGGCGGGGTCTCCGGGATGCCGCCGGTGACCTCGTAGGTGAAGTACGCGGTCGCGGTCTCCACCACGATCTTGTCGCCCTTGCCGAGCTGGTTGATCCGCCGGAACGGCTCGCCGTGGGTGTTGCGGTGCGCGGCCAGCGCGAAGTTGCCCGCCTTGTCGGCCGGCATGCCGGTGCCCGTGTAGTGCCCCACCAGGCCCTTGTCGAGCACCGCGCCCTTGGCGGTGCCCTCGGCGATCGGGAACTTCTGGCCGAGCTTCGGCAGATGGATGATCGCGAAGCCCTTGCCGGGCTCGAACGTCTCCGGTTTGGCCGGATCCGGCGCCGGCTGTCCGGCCGCCGGGGCCGGGGCGGCCGCGTCGAACTGCTCCTCCAGCTGGCTGCGGGCCCCGTCGGCGGCCGCGTCGGCCTGCACATTGGTCCACCAGAGCTGGTACGAGACGAAGAGCAGCATCACCAGGCCGAGGGTGATGCACAGCTCGCCGAGGAACCGGGCCAAGACCACCGCCGCCGACTCCTTCGGCCGGGGCCGGTCCCCGGCCGCGGTCCGGGCGCCCGCGCGGCGCCGTCCGCGTCCCTGCGCGGCCCGTCGGCGCTCGGCCCGCCCGCCGGCGGGAACGGCCGGCTGCGGTTCGGCGGCCACCGCGTCCATGGTGACCGTCTCGGCGGCGGCGAGCACCTCCCGTTCCGTTCCGGGCGTGTCGGGGCTCTCCAGGTGCAGCCGGAGCGTCTCCTCGGCCCGCTCGGGCGCCACGGAGGGCGCGGCCTGCTCGTAGACGCCCCAGCCGTCCTCGGCGTCCTGCGGCCCCGTCCAGCCCTGGTTCTGGCCCTGGCCCTGCTGGGCGGGGATGAAGCCGCCCTGCCGGAGCTGCTGCTCCTGGTACGGGTCGTACCCCTGGTACTGGCCCTGCTGGTACGGCCCCGGCGGGTACTGCCCGCCGTACGGGTCCTGCGGCGCCGGCGCGCGGTACCGGCCGCCGTACGGGTCCTGGTGGCCGCCGTACGGGTCCTGGTGCCCCTGGGGGTCCTGGTGACCCTGGTGGGGGTACTGCTGCGGGTACGGCCCGCCCTGGTACGCGCCGCCGCCCTGCGGGTCCGCCTCCGGCTGGTGGCGTCGCTCCGGACGCACCGCGGTCACCCCGCTCAGCCCCGGCCGATCACCGGGGCGAGCCCGGCGGACCGGTCGACGGCCTGCGGGTCGCCGCACTCGGCCAGCCAGTTGGCGAGCATCCGGTGGCCGCCCTCGGTGAGCACCGACTCCGGGTGGAACTGCACGCCCTCCACCGCGAGGTCGCGGTGGCGCAGCCCCATGATCACGCCGCTCCCGGTGCGCGCGGTGACCACCAGCTCGTCCGGCACGGTGCCGGGCTCGACCGCCAGCGAGTGGTACCGGGTCGCGGTGAGCGGCGAGGGCAGGCCGGCGAACACCCCGCCGTCCTCGTGCTCGACCGGCGAGGTCTTGCCGTGCAGCAGCTCGGGCGCCCGGCCGACCACGGCGCCGTAGGCCACCGCGATGGACTGCAGGCCCAGGCAGACGCCGAACACCGGCAGTCCGATCCGCGCGCAGTGGTGCACCATCTCGATGCAGACGCCGGCCTCCTCCGGGGCGCCCGGGCCGGGGGAGAGCAGCACCCCGTCGAAACCGGCGTCGCCGTCGCGGCGCACCGCGTGCTCGACGGTCACCTCGTCGTTGCGGACCACCTCGCAGGTGGCGCCGAGCTGGTAGAGGTACTGGACCAGGTTGAAGACGAAGCTGTCGTAGTTGTCGACGACCAGGATGCGGGGCGGGGTCGGCCGGGAGGTCATGGGCGCGCGTTCTCCGGTGGGTGCGGGGACTGGGGCGGGGGGCGGAGCCGCCGGGTCAGCCGACGGCGCCGTCGCCGTCTCCGTCCACGGTGACGTCTCCGAAGGGCAGGAGCGGTTCCGCCCACGGGAAGACGTACGTGAAGAGGAGGTAGACGATCCCCAGCACGAGGAGCACCGAGACGACGGCCTTGACCAGGGTGTTCCCCGGCAGATGACGCCAGATCCAGCCGTACATGGTGCTCCCTCGACGTAGCGGACTGGGGTCAAGACTAGACCCCGGGCCCCGGCTGCCAGGCGTGTCCCGCCGCTCTACTGCTGGCCGGTGGCCGCGCGGAGGTCCGCCGTTCCCGAGTAGCCGGGCAGCGCGAGGTCCCCGCTCTCCTGCACCTTCCAGCCCAGTCCGTACGCCTGTACGTACTGCTGGTAGTTGCGGATCGTCGGGTCCGCCTCCACCGCGGCGCGCAGCGCGTCGGTCCGGCCGACCGCCCTGACCACGTACGGCGGCGAGTAGACCCGGCCCTGGAGCAGCAGGGTGTTGCCCACGCAGCGGACGGCGCTGGTGGAGATCAGCCGCTGGTCCATCACCTGGACGCCCTCGGCGCCGCCGCGCCAGAGCGCGTTGACCACGGCCTGGATGTCCTGCTGGTGGATGACCAGGTCGTTGACGTCCGGCTCGCGCACGCCGGGGATGCGCGCGGTCGCGTTCGGCGGGGCGTCGTTGAGGGTGACGGTGAGGCCGGGGCCCTGGAGCGGGTCCAGGGCGGCGGCCTGCTCCAGGGCGGTGAGCTGCGCGGCGTCGGCCGGGCTGCGGCCCTGCTGGCCGGTGAGCTGCTGGGACCGCTCCTGGAGCTCGGCGAGCTGGGCCTGGGACTGCTGGTTCTGCGCGCTGCGCTGCCTTATCACGTCGGACAGGCTGAGGAGCGAGTTGTCGGTGCGCAGGTCGGTGCCGCGCGCGGTCTGCGCGCTGATGTAGAAGAGCAGTCCGGCGAGCGCGAAGACGGCGCAGGTCAGGGCACGTCCGACAATTCGGGTGCCGGAGGCGCGGGTACGGGCCGGCCGAGGGGGAATCGACAAATTAGGCACCGTACCCTTATCTCCTTCGGACCCGCCGAACCACTACGCTAACGGACGCCGCCACACCACCGTGAACCCCTGCGCGGTCACAGCGCATCGACAGGAGAGCTCCTCGTGCCGAAGTCTCGACTCCGCAAGAAGTCCGACTACACCCCGCCGACCACGGCGACGGTGAAGATCAGTTCGGGCCGCAGCTGGGTTGCGCCGCTGATGTTGGCGATGTTCCTGATCGGTCTGATCTGGATCGTCACCTACTACGTGACCAGCGGCAGCTGGCCGGTGGAGAGCTGGCGGAACTGGAACATCCTGGTGGGCTTCGGCTTCATCGCGGCGGGTTTCGGCGTCTCCACCCAGTGGAAGTGACGCCGGGGCTGCTGCCCTGAGCTCCTTCACCGCCGCCCCGGACGGCTCGACCCGGGGCGGCGTCCCGGTGTGCCCGGACGGCGGGCTTCCGCCGTGGTTCCGCACTCGGTAATCCGATTACCACGCTTATCCACATGGTTATCCACACTGGGGAAAAGTCACTCGGGCCTGTGGATAACTCGCGCCGGGGGCGCTTTCCATACCGCCGCGCGCCCTTCTCTCGAAGGCCGGATCCGCACAGCAGGACACGCGTAGAACAGCCGTTCACGGCCGGTCGTTCGCACAGCCTGTGCACAACCCCGCACATGCTGTGGACAACCGTGCGGACACCGGACGCCCGTGCGGACGGTCCGGGACGGCGGTTCACCCGCCGTAGGCGGCCGTCCCGGCGAGCACCATCGCCAGCACCAGACCGGCCACCCCCGCCAGCGTCAGCCCCTGGACGGCCGCCCGGCGACCCCGCGGGGCGTACATCAGGCCGGCCGCGGTCAGCATCCCGGCGATCAGGCCGCCGAGGTGCGCGCGCCAGTCGATCCCCTGCACCGAGAAGGTGACGATCAGGTTGAACACCAGCAACGCGACGATCGGCCCGAGCGGGGCCCGGACCCGGCGGTAGAGCACCACGGTCGCGCCCAGCAGGCCGAAGACCGCCCCCGAGGCACCCAGCGAGCGCATCCCGTCGCCGGCCAGCAGGAAGGCGAAGGCACTGCCGGCCAGCCCGGAGAGCAGGTAGAGCGCGAGGAAGCGGACCCGCCCCAGGGCCGCCTCCAGCTGCGGGCCCAGCACCCAGAGCACCAGCATGTTGGTGGCGATGTGCCAGGGCGCGGTGTGCAGGAAGACAGCGGTCAGCAGCCGGTACCACTGGCCCGGGCCCTCGGCGACGCCGGAGGGGAACGGGTAGTAGTGGTCGGGGGCGAAGCTGCGCAGTTCGAGGTCGAAGGCCAGCCAGGGCGTGAGCACGTAGCCGGCGAGGACGAAGACCACCAGGTTGATGCCGATCAGCGCCTTGGTGACCAGCGCTCCGTCGGTGGCCGGGCGTCCGCCGAAGCGGGTGGTCGCCCGCCGGACCTGGCGGCCTCCCTCGCTGACGCAGTCCGGGCAGTGGAAGCCGACCGAGGCGTTCACCATGCACTGCGGGCAGATCGGCCGGCCGCAGCGCGAGCAGCCGATGCCGGTCTCCTGCTCGGGGTGCCGGTAACAGCGGGACAGCCCGTTCCCGCCGCCCGCCGGGCCGGGGGTCGGGTCGATCGGCGGCCTCGGCTCGTCCGGGAGCATCGGCTATCCCCTTCTGCCACGACTTGCTGCGACGACACGTACGCGCTCCCGGCGGGGACCCGCCGGAACCGCCAGCCTACTGCGGCCATACCCCCGACCGGACGGCCCATTCGCCCCCGCCCGGTACCGCCGCCCGCCGCACCGCCGGCCGGCCCGCCACCGCACCCCCCAGCCACCGCGCCCCCGGCCACCGCACCCCACCACCGGCCCACTCCGGCATGCCACCGGACAAATCCGGATGCATGATCAGCATTCAGGTGGATATGTGCACAAAGGACGCCACCAGGAGGAGAGACTCGTGACCCCTTTGGACTCGGCCCGAGCAACGGCCGGCAACTTCGCGGACAACGCCCGGCAGCAGGCCTCCCAGGCCGCCCACACCGTCCGCGTCCAGTACGACCGGCACATCGCCCCCCAGGTCGGTCACGCCTTCGCCAGCCTGCCGCCGGAGGCCCAGCAGAACACCCTGAAGGCCCTGCACCGCACCCAGGAGGCCGCCCTTGCCGCCCGCCACTCCGCCTCCCGGGCGGCCTGCCGGGCGCGCTCGACGGTCGCCCCCAAGGTCGTGCACGCCGTCGAGGAGGCCCGCGCGGCCGTCGGCCCGGTCGCCCTCGAGGCCCAGACCCGCGGCGCCGCCGCGCTGACCGCCATGCGGGGCAACGTCACCTCGGCGGAGATCAGCGATCTCGCGGCCCGCAACGCCCGCAAGTCGTGCCGGGGCGGCTGGGCGACGGGGCTGGCCGTGGCGGGGGTGATCGCGATCGTCAGCGGCATCGCCACCTGGCAGTGGTGGCGGCACCGCAGCAACCCGGAATGGCTGGTGGAGCCCCCGGCCGACGCCCGCGCCACGGGCCCCGGCACCGGCCCGGCCACCCCGGTGAACGGCTCGCCGGAGGCCGGCGGCCCCGGCGCGGCCGACACGCCCACCGAGGACCGCTCCGAGCCGCGGGACCCGCGCGAACCGCACTGAGAACGCGGATCGGCCGCTGACCAGGATTCAGGTCAGCGGCCGATCGCCGTCCACGCGTGGTGGACCGAACTGTGGAGCTTAGGAGACTCGAACTCCTGACATCTGCCTTGCAAAGGCAGCGCTCTACCAACTGAGCTAAAGCCCCGGGGCGGCACCGGACGCACCGCCGGGCACTAGCGTACCCGGTCCCGGCACGAATCCGGTGCCTGGTCCCGGCACTCCTGCCGTGCGGGGCCGGAACCTCCGGCCGACCCGGTCACCCGACCGGGCCGGCCGGCCCGGGAGGCGCCGCGCGGCGCCTCCGAAGACTGTCGATCGTCAGACCGTCGGGGGCCTCAGCGACCGGCCGGGACCGGGTCGGTGGCCTCGGTCCACAGGTCCTGCTCGGCGCGGTCCGCCTGGACCTGACGGTAGACAAAGAAGCCGCCGAGGGCGACCAGGGCGACCAGGAGAAGCTTCTTCACCGCGGGACCTCGTCCTTCTTGCGTTGACGGACTCAGCAGCCGTGCGCCGATCGTTCCGATCGGGCCGACGAGTCCGTGGTTTGTTACGAGCACGAACGGGCGGTCGGTATGCCGGACTGCCCTTGCGGCCGATGATACACACCGGTGTCCCAATCGTGACCAGCGACCGCTGCCTCCAACCGACCCGTCCGGCCGGAGGATTGACGCCACACCTCCTGTCGTACGGTCGGCCCGGCGCAGAGCCTCCGCAGAGCCGTCACCGTTCCCGCCCACCCGCCGGGGAACCGGGCGGCGAACCGGGCGGTGGAGCCTGCGGGGAAGCGGGCGCGGAACCCGCCGGCGGCACCACCACCGCCACCCCGGACGCCAGGTCCACCCGGGTGCGCGGCGGCGCCCCGTCGTCCTCCTCGTCGCGCAGCATCAGGGTGCTCTGCCGTTCGTCGAGCTGGTGCTGCTTGCCGGCCGCGAACTGCGCGTGCAGTTGCTCGAAGCCGGTCGCCGAGATCTGTCCCTCCCGGCCGGTCCCCCGCCACGGCACCAGGCGCGACCGGCGCGCCCGGAGCGCCAGCTGGTCGATGAACGCCAGCGCCACCAGCAGGCAGACCAGACCGGGGATGGTCATCGCGAACAGCAGACCCATCGGGTCACCGCCTCCACCGTCGGACACCGCCGGGGCGGGCCCCGGCCTCCACCGGTAGAACACCCGGCCGCCGCCGGTGGTTCCGGGAATCCGGCGGAAAACGCCGAAGGGCCCGGAGCGATGCTCCGGGCCCTTCGCGGTGGTGGGGCTAACAGGACTTGAACCTGTGGCCTCTTCCTTATCAGGGAAGCGCTCTAACCGTCTGAGCTATAGCCCCTTGCCGCACTGAAAGATTAGCGGACCGATCCCCGATCCCCCAAATCCGTTGCGGCCGGGCCCACGGCGGGGTCCTCCGGGACGGGCAGGTCGGAGGCGGTGCCGCGGGCGGCGAGCCACTCCGCGCGGGTCGCCGGGAAGTGTGCCGCGCCCTGGACGGAGGTGCGCACCGCGAGGATCTGGTTGACCCCGATCCGGTTCTCCTCGAAGGCCAGTGCGGAGGCCGCCATGTAGAGCCGCCAGACCCGCGCCCGGCCGCGCCCCACCAGCCCGACCGCCTCCGTCCAGTGTGCCTCCAGATTGGCCACCCACTCACGCAGGGTCAGCCCGTAGTGCTCACGGAGCGACTCGACGTCGCGCACCTCGAAGCCGGCCTCCTCCAGCCGGGAGACGGTGGAACCGACCGGGGACAGTTCGCCATCCGGGAAGACGTAACGGTTGATGAACGGGCTGGGGCGGTACCGCTCGCCGGGGTGGTCGGGGCGGCGGGCGATCTGGTGGTTGAGCAGCCGGCCGCCGGGCACCAGCAGCCGGTACAGGCCCTCCGCGTAGACGCGGTACTGGGCCTCGCCGACGTGCTCCGCCATGCCCACGCTGGAGATCGCGTCGAACGGGCCGTCCTGGATCTCCCGGTAGTCCTGGAGCCGGATCTCCACCCGGTCCGCCAGCCCGGCCTCCTCGACCCGCCGCCGGGCCAGCGCGACCTGCTCCTCGGAGATCGACACACCGACCGCCGTCACCCCGTAGTGCCGGGCCGCGTGCAGCAGCAGCGAGCCCCAGCCCGAGCCGACGTCCAGCAGCCGCATCCCGGGCCGCAGGCCGAGCTTGCGGCAGATGAGGTCCAGCTTGGCCTCCTGCGCCGCCTCCAGGCTCTTCGCGGCGGGCTCCCAGTAGGCGCACGAGTAGACCATCGACGGGCCCAGCACCAGGCCGTAGAAGTCGTTGCCGACGTCGTAGTGGTGGTGGATCGCCGCGCGGTCGCGACCGCGGCTGTGCAGCCGCCCGCGGCCCGCCGGGGCCTCCTCCGGCGGCGGCACCGGCTCGGGCCCGAGCACGCCGGCCCGCAGCAGCGCGCCCACCGCCCGGCGGCCCCTGGCGCCCAGCACGTCGCCGGGGCCGAGCCGCAGCGTGCGGATCTCCGGGCGCTCGGCGAAGTGCGCCACGGCCCGCAGCACGTCGTACAGATCGGTGTCCGGGGCGACCTCCAGGTCCCCCGAGACGAAGGCGCGGACCAGGCCCAGCTCTCCCGGCTGCCAGAGCAGCCGGCGCAGCGCGCGGCGGTTGCGCAGCACCACGGTGGGCGCACCGGGCGGTCCGGCGACACTGCCGTCCCAGACCCGCACCCGCAGCGGCACCGGGACCCCCAGCAGTCCGTCCAGAGCCTCGACCAGCCGCCTTGCGAGCTCCGCCATCGCGCGCCTCCGTCCTGCCGTGCCTGAGAGCAGTCGTCCCGGACCCGTCCGGTGGGAACCGGGGAGGCCTGCGCCGGCCGGGTGACGCGGAACGAGCGGACCCAGCTAAGCCCACCGCGACCCCGGCCCGTCCGGGCGGCACGCCGCCCCCGACGGCTGTCACCCGAAATGCCGACGGGCCCCACCGGCTGCAACAACCGGTGGGGCCCGCTGATTCCGTCCGCGAACGGAAGGCCCCCGCGCACGGCGGGAACTGATCCCGGGTCACGCCAGGGGGATCAGTCCTCCTCGGCCAGGGTGAGCTCGATGCCGCCGGTGAAACCGGCCGCCGCGTTGTAGATGAACGCCGAGAGCGTGGACAGCGCGGTCAGCAGCACCACGTCGACCACGGCGATCAGCGAGGTGAAGGTCATCACCTTGCCGAAGCCCACGTAGTCCATGATGTTCACGCCGCCGCCGTTGGTGTCCGAACCGGTGACGTCCTTCAGGGTCTTGCCGAGCGAGTCGAAGACGCCGAGCGAGTCCAGCGTCATCCACAGCACCGCGGCCGCCACGATGATGATGATCCCGACCGCCAGCGACAGCAGGAAGCTGACCTTCATGACCGACCACGGGTCGGCCTTGGTCACCCGCAGCCGGGCCTTCCTGGTCCGGCCCAGGCTGCCGCCGGAGGCCGGCGCGGCGGCCGGACGGCGGGGGCCCGCGGCGGGCGTCCCGCCGGGCGGGGTGTTGCCGCCGCCGACCCGGGTGCCCCGGGGCGGGGTCGGCTGCCCCTTCGCGTAGGTGGTCGGCTGCGAGAAGCCGCCCGGTGCCGGTGCCCCCGGCGGCGGAGGCGTCTGACCGCCGTACGTACCGCCCTGGCCCGCTCCGCCGACCGGCGGCATCAGCGAGGTGGACGCGGCCGGGTGCTCCGGCGGCTGCGGCCCGCCGTACCCCCCGCCGCCCTGTGCTGCGCCCGGACGGCCGCCGGCGGCGCCTCCCGCAGCACCCGTGGCTCCACTCACTGGTCCTCCCGCACTTCCCACCAGGACGGACGCGCCGCCCTGCTTCGTCACTCGTCATCCAGCGCCCGGCGGGATTGCCCGGAACTGGTCGGCGGCCGGTACCGCCACGCCGTGTACGGATGTACGGACGTGACGGTACCGGCCGACGCGGTACGAGGTCAGGCCTGGGCGGTGTCCCCGCCCGTTTCCGTCCCCGTACCCTCGGCCACCTCGGTGGACTCGGTACCCGCCACCTCGTCCTCCGCCGACTCCTCGTCCTCGGCCTCCGCGTTGCGGGCCATGCCCACGACCGCATCGCGCTTACCCAGGTTGATCAGTTGGACGCCCATGGTGTCACGTCCGGTTTCACGAACCTCGGAAACCCTCGTACGGATCACTCCACCGGACAGGGTGATGGCCATGATCTCGTCGGTCTCGTCGACGACGAGCGCGCCGACCAGCGAGCCCCGGCCCTCGACGATCTTCGCCGCCTTGGTGCCGTAGCCGCCGCGTCCCTGGACACGGTACTCGTCCACACCGGTGCGCTTGGCGTAGCCGCCGTCGGTCGCGGTGAAGACGAAGGTGCCCGGACGGACCACGTTCATCGACAGGAGTTCGTCGTCCTCGCGGAAGGCCATGCCCTTGACGCCGGAGGTGGCGCGGCCGGTGGAGCGCAGCGCCTCGTCGGTGGCGGTGAAGCGGATCGACTGCGCCTTCCTGGAGACGAGCAGCAGGTCGTCCTCGGCGGAGACCAGCTCGGCACCGATCAGCTCGTCGTCCCGGCCCTCCTCGTCCTGGCGCAGGTTGATCGCGATCAGGCCGCCGGAGCGCGGGGAGTCGTAGTCCTTGAGCAGGGACTTCTTCACCAGGCCGGCCCGGGTGGCGAGGACCAGGTAGGGCTTGTCCTCGTAGGTGCGGACGGCCATCACCTGGGCGATGTGCTCGTCCGGCTGGAAGGCCAGCAGGTTGGCCACGTGCTGGCCGCGGGCGTCGCGCCCGGCGTCCGGCAGCTCGTAGCCCTTGGCGCGGTAGACCCGGCCCTTGTTGGTGAAGAACAGGATCCAGTTGTGGGTCGTCGTCACGAAGAAGTGGTCGACGATGTCGTCCTGCTTGAGCTGGGCGCCGCGCACCCCCTTGCCGCCGCGCTTCTGCGAGCGGTAGAGGTCGGAGCGGGTGCGCTTGACGTAGCCGCCGCGGGTGATCGTGACGACGATGTCCTCCTCGGCGATGAGGTCCTCGATGGAGAGGTCGCCGTCGGAGGGGATGAGGGTGGAGCGCCGCTCGTCGCCGTACTTCTCGACGATCGCGGTGAGCTCCTCGGAGATGATCCCGCGCTGGCGGGTCGGCGAGGCCAGGATCGCGTTGTACTCGTCGATCTTGCGCTGCAGCTCGTCGTGCTCGTCGGTGATCCGCTGGCGCTCCAGGGCGGCCAGCCGGCGCAGCTGCATCTCCAGGATGGCGTTGGCCTGGAGCTCGTCGATCGCGAGCAGCTCCATCAGGCCGGTGCGGGCCGCGTCGGCGCTCGCCGAGGCCCGGATCAGCGCGATGACCTCGTCGATCATGTCCAGGGCGCGCAGCAGGGCGCGCAGGATGTGGGCGCGCTCCTCGGCCTTGCGCAGCCGGAAGGTGGTGCGCCGGACGATGACCTCGACCTGGTGGTTGACCCAGTGCCGGATGAAGGCGTCCAGCGACAGGGTGCGCGGCACGCCGTCGACCAGGGCCAGCATGTTGGCGCCGAAGTTGGTCTGCAGGTCGGTGTGCTTGTAGAGGTTGTTCAGCACGACCTTGGCGACCGCGTCGCGCTTGAGCACGATCACCAGGCGCTGGCCGGTGCGCGAGGAGGACTCGTCGCGGACGTCGGCGATGCCGGCGATCCGGCCGTCCTTGACCAGGTCGGCGATCTTCAGCGCGAGGTTGTCCGGGTTGACCTGGTAGGGCAGCTCGGTGATCACCAGGCACTGCCGGCCCTGGATCTCCTCGACCTCGACGACGGCGCGCATGGTGACCGAGCCGCGGCCGGTGCGGTAGTAGTCGTCGATGCCGCGGCGGCCGACGATCAGCGCGCCGGTCGGGAAGTCCGGGCCCTTGATCCGCTCGATCAGGGCGTCCAGCAGCTCCTCGTTGGAGACCTCCGGGTTCTCCAGGTACCAGAGCGCGCCGGAGGCGACCTCGCGCAGGTTGTGCGGCGGGATGTTGGTGGCCATGCCGACCGCGATGCCGGTGGCACCGTTGACCAGCAGGTTGGGGAAGCGCGCGGGCAGGACGGTGGGCTCCTGCGAGCGGCCGTCGTAGTTCGGCGCGAAGTCGACGGTCTCCTCGTCGATGTCGCGCATCATCTCCATCGCCAGCGGCGCCATCTTGCACTCGGTGTAGCGCATGGCCGCGGCCGGGTCGTTGCCCGGGGAGCCGAAGTTGCCGTTGCCGTCCACCAGCGGCATCCGCATCGACCACGGCTGGGCCAGGCGGACCACGGTGTCGTAGATCGAGGTGTCGCCGTGCGGGTGGTAGTTGCCCATCACGTCGCCGACGACGCGGGCGCACTTGTAGTAGCCCTTCTCGGGGCGGTAGCCGCCGTCGTACATCGCGTACAGCACCCGGCGGTGCACCGGCTTGAGGCCGTCGCGCACCTCGGGCAGGGCCCGGCTGACGATGACGCTCATCGCGTAGTCGAGGTACGAGCGCTGCATCTCGGTCTCGAGCTCGACCGGCTCGATCCGCAGGGCGACCGCGTTGGCGGCCTCGGGGGTCTCGGGCTGCTCGCCTTCGGGACGGTTGTCGTCGACCACTGGTGGTCAGTTTCCTTTCACGCGGACTGGTACGTGCGGGGCCTGCGGGCAGGCGTCACACGTCCAGGAAGCGGACGTCCTTGGCGTTGCGCTGGATGAAGGAACGGCGGGCCTCGACGTCCTCGCCCATCAGGATCGAGAACAGTTCGTCGGCGCGGGCGGCGTCCTCCAGGGTGACCTGGAGCAGCAGGCGGTGGGCCTGGTCCATGGTGGTCACCCGGAGCTCCTCGGCGTTCATCTCGCCGAGACCCTTGAACCGCTGGATCGCGTCGTCCTTCGGCAGCCGGCGCCCGGCGGCCACGCCCGCCGCGATCACGGCGTCGCGCTCGCGGTCGGAGTAGACGTACTCGAAGTCGTCCTTGCCCCACTTGATCTTGTACAGCGGCGGCATCGCCAGGTAGACGTAGCCGGCCTCGACCAGCGGCCGCATGAAGCGGAACAGCAGGGTCAGCAGCAGGGTGCGGATGTGCTGTCCGTCGACGTCGGCGTCGGCCATCAGCACGATCTTGTGGTACCGCAGCTTGGACTCGTCGTAGTCCTCCTGGATGCCGCAGCCGAAGGCCGAGATCAGCGCCTGGACCTCGGTGTTCTGCAGCACCTTGTCGATCCGGGCCTTCTCGACGTTCAGGATCTTGCCGCGGATCGGGAGGATCGCCTGGATGCGCGGGTCGCGGCCCTGCTTGGCCGAGCCGCCGGCGGAGTCACCCTCGACGATGAAGATCTCGCACTCGGCCGGGTCCTTGGACTGGCAGTCGCTGAGCTTGCCGGGCAGCGAGGCGGACTCCAGCAGGCCCTTGCGACGGGTGAGGTCGCGGGCCTTGCGGGCGGCGACGCGCGCGGTGGCGGCCTGGATGGACTTGCGGATGATGTCCGCGGCCTCGTTGGGGTTGCGGTCCAGCCAGTCGTTCAGGTGCTCGTGGACGACCTTCTGGACGAAGGTCTTCGCCTCGGTGTTGCCCAGCTTGTCCTTGGTCTGGCCCTCGAACTGCGGCTCGCCGAGCTTGACCGAGATGATCGCGGTCAGACCCTCGCGGATGTCCTCGCCGGAGAGGTTGTCGTCCTTCTCGCGGAGCAGCTTCTTGTCCCGCGCGTAGCGGTTGACCAGGCCGGTCAGCGCCGCGCGGAAGCCCTCCTCGTGGGTACCGCCGCCGTGGGTGTGGATGGTGTTGGCGAAGGAGTAGACCCCCTCGGTGTACGAGGAGTTCCACTGCATGGCGATCTCCACCGAGATCGCCTTGTCCTTGTCCTCCGCCTCGAAGTCGATCACCGAGGGGTGGACGACCTCGCCCTTGCGGGAGTTGAGGTGGGCGACGAAGTCGGCGATGCCGCCGTCGTACTTGTACGTGACCGAGAGCGGCTTGCCCTCCTCGTCGACGTGCTCGGGGCGCTCGTCGGTGAGCCTGATGGTCAGGCCCTTGTTGAGGAACGCCATCTCCTGGAACCGGCGGGAGAGCGTCTCGAAGGAGTAGACCGTGGTCTCGAAGATGTCCGGGTCGGCCCAGAAGGTGACGCTGGTGCCGGTGCGCTCGGCGGCCTCGTGCTGGGCCAGCGGGGCGGTCGGGGTGCCGGCCTTGTACTCCTGGGTCCAGCGGTGGCCGTCGGTGTGGATCTCCACCGCGAGCCGGGTGGAGAGCGCGTTCACCACGGAGACGCCGACGCCGTGCAGACCGCCGGAGACCGCGTAGCCGCCGTTGCCGAACTTGCCGCCCGCGTGCAGGACCGTCAGCACGACCTCGACGGCCGGCTTGCCCTGGCCCGGCATGATGCCGACCGGGATGCCGCGGCCGTTGTCGACCACGCGCACACCGCCGTCGGCCAGCAGCGACACGTCGATGGTGTCCGCGTGACCGGCCATCGCCTCGTCGACGGAGTTGTCCACGATCTCCTGCACCAGGTGGTGCAGGCCTCGCTCACCGGTCGAGCCGATGTACATGCCGGGGCGCTTGCGGACGGCGTCGAGGCCCTCCAGCACCTGGATGGCGCTGGCGTCGTACGACCTGTCGGACTGGTCGGTCTGGTCTGGGGTCTGGCTGGGGTTGCCGGAATCGGCCACGAAGCGCCCTCTCTGGCACAGCGCGGGCCGCATCCCCGCTCCCTCTGCGGGCGGGCGTGCGACCACGGCGTTTCGACTCGGTTGCCACTAGCAACAGTGTTTGCCCTTCAGTCTACCGGTACGACTGACATCGATGGGCGTTTGGCAGCCTCTGAGGGCAGAAATGCCGCCCTGAATCCCCTCGGGACATGTCCCGATACTCGACCGGGGGGCTCAGACCGCCTGGCAGGGCCGTCAGGGGTTCCGGAGGATCACGGTCCGCTCCGCCCCGCAGCCCTCGGGCCTATCCCCAGGTGTCCCCGGGGCCCTTGCTGCCGGGGGCGCGCAGCCGGCCGTAGCCGCGCACCGGGGCGGCGGGGCCGAGCACCTTGATGGTGCGAACCGTGCCGTGGCCCAGCTCGTGGTTCAGACGGGCCACCAACTGCCGAGCCAGCCAACGGAGTTGAGTGGCCCACGCGGTGGAGTCGCACTGCACCGTGAGCACCGCGGCCTCGTCGTCGTAGGCGGTCGGCGTGCAGTGCGCGGCGATGTCCGGCCCGACGATCTGCGGCCAACGGCCCATCACCCCGCCGACCGCGGCCGAGGACTCCCAGCCCCGCTCGGTCAGCAGCCGGGTCAGCGCCGCCCCCAGCGGCACCGGGTCGCGGCCGTCCGAGCGGGCCCCGCTGCGCAGTCCGTGCCGCTTCGCCTCGCGCTTCTCGCGCACCTGCTCACCGCGCTGGCGGGCCTGCGCCCGGGCCGCCCGCAGCGCCGAGCGCGCCAGGTCGGCACCGGTCGGCTCGGGGTGCTCCGCCGACTCGCTCACGGCGATCTCCTTATCCCCACCCTGTGGACAACGGTGAGCCGTCCAGCGTACGGGAGCCGGGCGGGCGCGCGGCGGCGCGGGTGGGCCACGCCGGGGGTACGGACACGGGGTGTACGAGCCGCCCCGGCGACAGCCCTGCGGGCAGGGGCCGGCCGGGCGGGGACCGGGCGGAGGGGCGCCGCCGGGCGGTCGCGGTTCAGCCGGTGACGCGCTGGACGGCACCGTCGGCGACCGCGTACCGGGCGCCGGCCAGCGCCTTCGGCACGTCCTCGGCCACCGCCGCGGTCACCAGCACCTGCTCGCCGCCGGCCACCAGCTCGGCCAGCCGGTCGCGGCGGGCGGCGTCCAGCTCGGCGAAGACGTCGTCCAGGATCAGCACCGGCTCTCCCCCGTCGGCGCGCAGCAACTCGTAGGACGCCAGCCGCAGCGCCAGCGCGAACGACCAGGACTCGCCGTGGCTGGCGTAGCCCTTGGCGGGCAGCGGGCCGAGCTTGAGCACCAGCTCGTCGCGGTGCGGGCCGACCAGGGTGACGCCGCGGTCGACCTCCTGCTTGCGAGCCGTCCGCAGCGCCTGCAGCAGCTGCTCCTCGGCCTGCTCGCGGCTGCTCGGCAGCTCGCCCTCGAAGGAGCTGCGGTACTCCAGCGCGGTCTCCCCGCCGCCCGGGGCGAGCTGTCCGTAGGCGGCCGAGACCAGCGGCTGGAGGGAGGCCACCAGCTGCAGGCGGAAGGCGGTGAGTTCGGCGCCGGCCCGGGCCAGGTGGCCGTCCCAGACCTCCAGGGTGGAGAGGTCGGCGCCCTTGCCGCCGCCGGCCCGGCGGGCCATCGCGGCGGTCTTCAGCAGGGCGTTGCGCTGCTTGAGCACCCGTTCGTAGTCCTGCCGGACCCCGGCCAGCCGGGGCGCGCGGGCGGTCAGCAGCTCGTCCAGGAAGCGCCGCCGCTCCCCCGGGTCGCCCTTGACCAGGGCGAGGTCCTCGGGGGCGAACAGCACGGTGCGCAGCAGGCCCAGCACGTCGCGCGGGCGGACGTTGTCGGAGCGGTTGATCCGGGCCCGGTTGGCCTTGCCCGGGGTGATCTCCAGCTCGACCAGGGTGGAGCGGCCGCGGTCCACCACCGAGGTGCGGATCACCGCGCGCTCGGCGCCCAGCCGGATCAGCGGGGCGTCGGTGGCGACCCGGTGGCTGCCCAGGGTGGCGACGTAGCCGACCGCCTCGACCAGATTGGTCTTGCCCTGGCCGTTGGGCCCGACGAAGGCCGTCACGCCCGGGTCGAGGGAGACCTCGGCCCGGGCGTAGGAACGGAAGTCGGCGAGCGACAGGTGCGCGACGTGCATGACGGTGGACTGCGCTCGCCTTCTGGGGGTGGGACTGCGGGGACTACTTCGACTCGACCGCGTGACCGCCGAACTGGTTGCGCAGCGCGGCGATCATCTTCATCTGAGGGGAGTCGTCCTGGCGGGACGCGAAGCGGGCGAACAGCGAAGCGGTGATCGCCGGCAGCGGGACGGCGTGGTCGATCGCGGCCTCGACGGTCCAGCGGCCCTCGCCGGAGTCGGCGGCCCAGCCCTTGAGCTTGCCCAGGTGCTCGTCCTCGTCCAGGGCGCGCACGGCCAGGTCGAGCAGCCAGGAGCGGATCACGGTGCCCTCCTGCCAGCTGCGGAAGACCTCGCGGACGTCGGTGACCTCGGGGGCGGCCTCCAGCAGCTCCCAGCCCTCGGCGAAGGCCTGCATCATCGCGTACTCGATGCCGTTGTGGACCATCTTGGCGAAGTGGCCGGCGCCGACCGCGCCCGCGTGCACCGAGCCGAAGTCGCCCTCGGGCTTCAGGGCGTCGAAGACCGGCTGGACCTCGGCCACGTGCTCGGCGTCGCCGCCGTACATCAGCGCGTAGCCGTTCTCCAGGCCCCAGACGCCGCCGGAGACGCCGCAGTCGACGAAGCCGATGCCCTTGGCGGCCAGCGCCTCGGCGTGCTTGACGTCGTCGGTCCAGCGGGAGTTGCCGCCGTCGACGACCACGTCACCGGGGGAGAGCAGCTCGGCCAGCTCGTCCACGGTGGCCTGGGTGGCGGCGCCGGCCGGAACCATGACCCAGACGACGCGCGGGCCCTGCAGCTTGGTGACCAGCTCCTGGAGGCTCTCGACGTCGGAGATGTCGGGGTTGCGGTCGTAGCCGATGACGGTGTGGCCGGCGCGGCGGATCCGCTCGCGCATGTTGCCGCCCATCTTGCCGAGACCGATGAGGCCGAGCTCCATAGCCAAATCCTTACCTGTGGTGACGTCCCTGCGGGCGGCGCCGTTGCCGCGCCTCCTTGAGCCTACGTGCTGGAGCGGAAGGGCCTCCTCGTGGTCGGGCCGACCGGGGGAGGGTTCCACAGGTTTGTTCACAGGGCTGTGGAAGGAGCCGTGGACAAAGGCTCCCGGGCCGGACCGGTGGCGGCCGGTCCGGCCCGGGAGCGGAGCCGGCTCAGCCGGAGAGGCGGACCGGCATGATCAGGTACTGGTAGGCCTCGTCGGCCTCCGCGTCCACCGAGGCCTTGCCGCTGAGCAGCGCGGGCTTGGTCGGGGTGGTGAAGCTCAGCTGGGCGTAGGCGGAGTCGATGGCCTTGAGGCCCTCCTCCAGGTAGCCCGGGTTGAACGCGATCGAGATGGCGTCCCCCTCCAGGGAGGCGTCGATCCGCTCGGTGGCCTGGGCGTCGTCGCCGGAGCCGGCCTCCAGGGTGAGCACGCCCTCCTCGAAGTTCAGCCGGACCGGGGTGTTGCGCTCGGCGACCAGCGAGACGCGCTTGAGCGCCTCCAGGAAGGGCTGGGTCTGGATCGCCGCGATCGCGTTGAACTCGGTCGGGAACAGGCTGCGGTACTTCGGGAACTCGCCCTCCAGCAGCCGGGTGGTGGTCCGCCGGCCGGCGCCCTCGAAGCCGATCAGGCCCTCGCCCGCGCCGCCCGAGGAGAGCGCGATGGAGACGCTGTCGCCGCTGCCCAGGGACTTCGCGATGTCCTGCAGGGTCTTGGCCGGGACCAGCGCGACGGCCGAGATGTCGGCCTGCTCGGGCTTCCACAGCAGCTCGCGCACCGCGAAGCGGTAGCGGTCGGTGGCGGCCAGGGTGATCCGGTCGCCCTCGATCTCGACCCGGACACCGGTGAGCACCGGCAGGGTGTCGTCGCGGCCCGCGGCCACGGCGGCCTGGCTGACCGCGGAGGCGAAGACGTCACCCGGGACGGTGCCGGTCGCGGTCGGCATCTGGGGCAGCGCCGGGTACTCGTCCACCGGAAGGGTGGGCAGGGTGAACCGGGAGCTGCCGCAGACCACGCTGACCCGCTGGCCGTCGGTGGAGATCTCCACAGGCCTGTTGGGAAGGTTGCGCGAGATGTCGTTGAGCAGCCGGCCGGAGACCAGCACGGTGCCGGCCTCCTCGATGTCGGCCTCCAGCTCGACCCGGGCCGAGACCTCGTAGTCGAAGCCGGACAGCGCCAGGCTGCCGTCCTGCGCCGTCAGCAGCAGGCCGGCCAGCACCGGCACCGGCGGCCGTGCCGGGAGGCTGCGGGCAGCCCAGGCCACCGCCTCCGCGAGGACGTCACGCTCCACCCGGAACTTCACCGGTAACCGCCTCCTGGATCGAGCGCTCCCGCTCGCACGTCTGGTTCTTCTGATCTTGGTCTTCGGTGCGGCTGTCCGCCGAGCTCCGCCGCTCCGCTTCCAGTCGCCGAGGACAGTCTGACGTACTCCACCGACAGACGGGGCAGACGGGCGGAAGCAACTCGAACGGATGTCGGGCTGCGGTTGTCCACAGATTTCGGCCCCACCCGCTTTTGAACCAGTCGAACGGTCTATAGGTGTAGTGGTAGTAGTAGGGCCTGTGGAAACCGTGGATAACCCTGTTTGCGCAGGTCAGGCCCGGTTTTTTGTCCACAGGACATGTGGATGCGGCCTGTGGACGAACACGGCCCGCTGTGGACGGCGGAGCGTTACCCACAGGGCACGCTGAGTATCCACAGGTTATCCCCAGCGCTGTCCCCAGATCCGGGCCCGGTTATCCACGGGCGCCGGTCAACTTTTCGTGACGGCTTTCACACCTGGGCATGAACGAGGGCAGAAGCTTGTCGAACTGTGGACACGGCTGTGGACAACCTGGGGATAACCTCGCCCGGCCTGGGGACAACCGGTGGACAACGCGGATGGCCCACTGACGGGCCGCCACTTGTCCACACCCTGTGGATAACGGTTGTGCACAAGTCCACAGGCACCTGACCTGCGCGGAAGAGCGTAGCGGCGGCCGCCCTGTGGAGGAATTCTGGATAACTCACGGCGCCCCGGCCTGTGGACGGCGGAGAACCCGCCCGGCCTGTGGATTTCCGCCTCGCGCACCGGTGGCGTTCGAATCCCCGGTCAGATGTTCGGCGCGGGCTGTGGACTGGCGGAGCGTCCGTTACCGGCATGCCTGCCCCGCCGATGCGCGGTGCACACCTGTGGATATGCCGAAAGGGCGCCAGGATCGCTCCTGACGCCCTTTTCCGGCCACCCGGGGCCCGCCCCGTCCGCAGGCCCGCCGGCTAGCTCTTGATGCGGTTGGTCAGCTCGGTGACCTGGTTGTAGATCGAGCGCCGCTCGGCCATGAGTGACCGGATCTTGCGGTCGGCGTGCATCACCGTGGTGTGGTCGCGGCCGCCGAACTGCGCGCCGATCTTCGGCAGCGAGAGGTCGGTGAGCTCCCGGCAGAGGTACATGGCGATCTGACGCGCGGTCACCAGCACGCGACTGCGCGAGGATCCGCAGAGGTCGTCCACCCCGAGCCCGAAGTAGGCGGCGGTCTGCTGCATGATCACCTGGGCGGTGATCTCCGGTCCGGCGTCCTCGTCGCCGCCCGGGATGAGGTCCTTGAGGACGATCCCGGCCAGCTCCAGGTCGACCGGCGCCCGGTTGAGGTTGGCGAAGGCGGTGACCCGGATGAGGGCCCCCTCCAACTCCCGGATGTTCCGGGTGATCCGGGACGCGATGAACTCCAACACGTCGGCGGGAGCGTTGAGTTGCTCCTGGATCGCCTTCTTGCGCAGGATCGCGATCCGGGTCTCCAGCTCCGGCGGGGTGACGTCGGTGATGAGTCCCCACTCGAAGCGGTTGCGCAGCCGGTCCTCCAGCGTGGTCAGCAGCTTGGGCGGCCGGTCGGAGGAGAGCACGATCTGCTTGTTGGCGTTGTGCAGGGTGTTGAAGGTGTGGAAGAACTCCTCCTGCGTGGACTCCTTGCTCGCCAGGAACTGCACGTCGTCCACGAGCAGGATGTCCATGTCCCGGTAGCGCTTGCGGAAGGTGTCCGCCTTGCCGTCCCGGATGGAGTTGATGAACTCGTTGGTGAACTCCTCGGAGGACACGTAGCGCACCCGGGTGCCCGGGAAGAGGCTGCGCGAGTAGTGCCCGATGGCGTGCAGCAGGTGGGTCTTGCCCAGCCCGGACTCGCCGTAGATGAAGAGCGGGTTGTACGCCTTGGCCGGGGCCTCGGCGACCGCCACCGCCGCGGCGTGCGCGAAGCGGTTGCTGGCGCCGATGACGAAGGTGTCGAACAGGTACTTGGGGTTCAGCCGGGCGGCCGGCTCGTCCTTGCGGGAGCCGCCGGCCGGGGGCGCGCCGGGCGGGGCGGGCACACCGGGGACCGCCGGGCGGTCGGTGGCGCGCTCGGCGGGGGCCTTGTCCGCGCCGCGGCCGGCGGCCGGGCGGGCCGCGGGGCGGCGGCCGGAGGCGGTCCGCGGGTGCTCGCCCGGACCGGGGCCGTAGGCGCCGCCGAAGAGGTCGCCCTGGGTGGTGGAGGGCGGTGCGGGCACGTGCCGCGGCACGGGCCGGGGCGCCGGCTCCTCGGGCTCGCGGTAGGCCGGCGGCTGCTCCTGGTAGCCGGGCCAGGCCTGGTTGCCGCCCGCCGGGCCGCCGTACGGCGCGGGGTGCTGCTCGTAGCCGCCGCTCTCGTAGTGCGGCCGCTCGTAGCTCTGCTCGTAACCCTGCTCGTAGTCCGCTTCGTAGGTCTGCGGGTAGCCCTGGTCGCCGTAGCCGCCGGCGTCCGGCTCGGACGGGTTCGGGTACGGCTCGGCGGGGGCCTGCGGGGCGGGGGTGGTCGGCACGGCGTTGGCGTCGACCATCACGGCGATCCGCACCGGGCGGGCCAGCTCGCGGGAGAGCGCCTCGGTCAGCTGCGGCAGCAGCCGGCCCTCCAGCACCTGCTTGGCCCGCTCGTTGGGGGCCGCCAGCAGGGCGGTGTCGTGCATCATCCACATGGGCTGGGTGCGCTGCACCCACTGCTTGTCCATCTCCCCGACATCCGGGTCGGCGACCAGCCGCTCGACGACCCTCGCCCAGACCGGGACGAGGTCGCTGTTGACATCAGCCACTGGTACACGCTTTCCGATGAACAAACCAGACAAGTCCTGCAACGGTAGTCAGCGAACAGGGCCGGATCAAGTCGTTGTCCACAGGCTGTGGGTAAGCGGCTCCCGGGCAGCTGGTTTGACCCTCGTGCCCCGTCCCGCGTACCGTAACCAGGTCGAGTTGTCGATGGCCGCTGCCGCATGTCCGCGGGTCCACCCGCTCCATAAGGCGCGCAGCACGGGCGCCGTGGATTGCCTCAAACCCCAGCCGAACTGGGGCGATGGGCCGGATTTCCGATACAGGGGAGATCACGCGGACGCACGGTGACGGCCAAGCGACTCCCCGTCATCCTACGATTCACCTCAGGAGCCCCCGAGTGAGCAAGCGCACCTTCCAGCCGAACAACCGTCGCCGCGCGAAGACCCACGGCTTCCGGCTGCGGATGCGTACCCGCGCCGGCCGCGCCATCCTGGCTGCCCGCCGTGGCAAGGGCCGCGCCAGCCTGTCCGCCTGATCCGCACCAGAGTCTGTTGTGCTGCCCTCCGAGAATCGGCTGCGGCGGCGCCAGGACTTCGCGACCGCGGTGAAACGCGGTCGCCGGGCCGGCAGGCCCCTGCTGGTCGTCCATCTCGCCAGAGAGGACGCCCCCGGGGACCGCACCGACCGGACCAGCGACACCCGCCCGCACGTCGCCGAGGGGACTCCTTCGGCGCGTGCGGGTTTCGTCGTGAGCAAGGCCGTCGGCCCGGCGGTCACACGCAACCTGGTCAAGCGCCGGTTGCGCCATCTCGTACGTGATCGTCTGTCCCGGCTGCCCGCCGGTAGCCTGATAGTGGTGCGTGCGCTGCCCCCGGCCGCGTCCGCCTCGTACCAGGAACTCGAACGCGACCTGGACGCGGCGCTCAAGCGGTTGCTCAAGGCCGAGCACGCCGCCTCGGCGCCGACGGGAGCAGGGCGATGAAGTACCTGCTAATGGGTCTGATCAGGGTCTACCAGTGGACCATCAGCCCACTGCTCGGTCCGGTGTGCCGTTACTACCCGTCCTGTTCGCACTACGGCTTCGAGGCCGTGAAGACGCACGGGGCGGTGAAGGGCGGCGCCCTGACCGCGTGGCGCATCCTGCGCTGCAATCCGTGGACTCCCGGCGGGGTCGATCATGTCCCGCCGCGCAAGCATCCGGTGTGGCACCGCCGGCTGGCGGACCGGCTGAAGGGCCGGTCCGCCGCCGACCAGCCGGTGATCATGCCCCCCGCCGGTCCGGACCCAGAGGGCCCGGCGACCATTGGCCCCATGGGGCCAATCCCAATGTCCAAGGAGCCTGACCGGTGACCTTCTCCTTCCTCAACCCCCTGTACACAGCGGTGTCCTGGATCATCGTCCAGTTCCACTCGCTGTACAGCCACGTCTTCAATCCGGATGGTGGCTGGGCCTGGGGTCTGGCCATCGCCTCGATGGTGGTCGTCATCCGGATCTGCCTGATCCCGCTCTTCGTGAAGCAGATCAAGGCGACCCGGGCCATGCAGGCGATCCAGCCGAAGATGAAGGCCATCCAGGAGCGGTACAAGAACGACCGCCAGCGCCAGTCCGAAGAGATGATGAAGCTGTACAAGGAGGCGGGTACCAACCCGTTCTCCAGCTGCCTTCCCATCCTCGTGCAGGCGCCGTTCTTCACCGCGCTCTACGGCGTGCTGGCCTCGGTCGCCAAGGGCCACGAGATCGGCGTGATCAACGGCGACCTGCTGGTGAGCGCCGGCAAGGCGCACATCTTCGGTGCTCCGCTGTCGGCCACCTTCGTGAGCAGCAGCGAGGTCAGCGTCAAGATCGTCGTTGCCGTGATGATCATCATGATGTCGGCGTCGCAGTTCATCACCCAGCGCCAGCTGATGACGAAGAACGTCGACCTCACCGTGAAGACGCCGTTCATGCAGCAGCAGAAGATGCTGATGTACGTCTTCCCGATCATGTTCGCCGTGATGGGCATCAACTTCCCGGTCGGTGTCCTGGTCTACTGGCTGACCACCAACGTCTGGTCGATGGGCCAGCAGCTGATCGTCATCCGCAACAACCCGACGCCGGGCAGCAAGGCCTGGGACGAGCGTCAGGTCCGTCTGAAGAAGGCCGGCCGGCTGAACCCGGACGGCTCGGTCATCAAGGGCCCGCTGTTCGGCCTGCTCCCCGCGAAGAAGTCGGCTGTCAGCGCCGAGGCCGTGGTCGAGGAGTCGGTGCAGGTGCGCCGGCAGCAGCCGCGGAAGCAGAGCAAGTCGCAGCGCCAGCACACCGGCGGCCAGCCGGCGAGCCTGACCAAGGACGCCCCGGCCGAGCAGCCCGCCGACGCCGCCCCGGCCGACTCCGCGAGCACCGGCACGTCCGGTGGCAGCGGTGCGTCCGGCGGCAGCGCTGCGGCCAAGCAGACCGCGGCGCGTCCGGCGGGCGCCAAGTCGGGTCCGGCTCGTCCGCAGGGCGGCCGGCAGCAGCCCAAGCGCGGCGGTCAGCGGCCGAAGAAGAAGTGACCGGTCCGCTCCGGACCGGCCCCGCGGCCCCCTGAACCTCGTTACCGGCCCACCACCCGGGCCCATCTCCGAAGGAGTCCATCAGTGACGGAAGGCATCACCTCCGCCGTCGAGGCCGAGGCCGCCGCCAGCGCCGACGAGAGCCTCATCACCCGCCTGGAGCAGGAGGGCGACATCGCGGCGGACTACCTGGAGGGTCTGCTCGACATCGCCGATCTCGACGGTGACATCGACATGGACGTCGAGGGCGACCGCGCCCTGGTCTCCATCGTCAGCGACGGCAACGACCAGTCCCTGCAGCGGCTGGTCGGCCAGGACGGCGAGGTGCTGGAGGCGCTGCAGGAGCTGACCCGGTTGGCCGTCCACCGGGAGACCGGCGAGCGCAGCCGCCTCATGCTGGACATCGCCGGCTTCCGGGCCCGCAAGCGCTCGGAGCTGGCGACCCTCGGGTCGCAGACGGCCGACCAGGTGAAGAGCTCGGGGGAGCAGGTCAAGCTGCGTCCGATGACCCCGTTCGAGCGCAAGGTCGTCCACGACGCGGTGGCCGCGGCCGGTCTGCGCAGCGAGTCGGAGGGCGAGGAGCCCCAGCGGTGCGTGGTCGTGCTGCCGGCCTGACGGCAGGGTGACCGTCGGCGGCTTCGGCGGCCGGCATGCGACACGAGGACCCGACCCCGTCCGCCACGCGCGGGCGGGGTCGTCGTCCCTTCGCGTCGTCCCCTCGCGGGCCGTGGCCCGGCGAGAGATGTTTCACGTGAAACGGTGCAGGAGCGGGTCGGTGGATCCGGGGAGCGGAGAGTGCGAGATGGATACGGAGAGCGCGCCTGCCGGCGGGCCGGGGACGGGCGACGGCGGTCCGGGTGCCGAGGGCGCGGCCGTCGGCGGGCGTCCGGCGGTCGAGCCGCCGCCCGCGCCGCCGGCCGTCGCACGGGAGGTCTTCGGCGAGCGGTACGACGCCGCGGTCCGTTACACCGAGCTGCTGGCCACCGCGGGGGTGACCCGGGGGCTGATCGGGCCGCGCGAGGTGCCCCGGCTCTGGGACCGCCATGTGCTGAACTGCGCCGTCCTCGCCGAGCTGCTGCCGGCCGGAACCACGCTCTGCGACGTCGGCTCCGGCGCCGGTCTGCCCGGCATCCCGGTGGCGCTGGCGCGGCCGGACGTCTCGGTGACCCTGCTGGAGCCGCTGCTGCGGCGCACCACCTTCCTGGAGGAGGTGGTCCGCGAGCTGGGGCTGGAGAACGTCACCGTGCTGCGCGGCCGGGCCGAGGAGATGGTCGGCAAGCTGGCGGTGGACGTGGTGACCGCGCGCGCGGTGGCGCCGATGGAGCGGCTGGCCGGCTGGGGGCTTCCGCTGCTGCGGCCGTACGGCCAGATGCTGGCGCTCAAGGGCGACAGCGCCGAGCAGGAGCTGGCCGACTCCCGGGCCGGCCTGGCGAAGCTCGGTGCGGTCGAGTGGGCGGTGATCGCGGTCGGCGAGGGCACCCTGGAGACCTCGACCCGGGTGGTCCAGGTCAAGGTGGGGGAGAGCCCGGGCGGCGTGAAGGCGGCGACCCGCCGGGCCAAGGCGGCGGCCAGGGCCGGCCGCTCCGGCAGCCCGGTGCGCGGCGCGGACCGCGGCCGGATGCCCCGGCGGCGCGGCCGCTGAGCCGGACGTGAGGCCTGACACGGGCGGGGAGGTCCTCCGACCTCCCCGCCCGTGGCGTTCCCGGGGATCGACGGCATCCGGGTGACGGGCGGGCGGACGGCAGGACGACATCGGACCACCGGAGTGTCGCATCGTCAGAATTCCGACATTGCGGGCATGGTGTTTCACGTGAAACGTCGCTCTCTCCTCTCGGGAATCCTCGCGCGCAGCCGGGCGGCGACTGTTGCCGCTCCGGTTTCACGTGAAACACTGAGCCCCATGCAGGACTCGGAGACCATCGACCAGATCGATGACACGCCCATCGCGCGTGCTGCCCAGGCTGCGGTCCGCGCCATCGGCCGAGCGGGTGAGGGACTGCCCCGCCCCGCGGCCACCCGGGTGATGGTGGTGGCCAACCAGAAGGGCGGGGTGGGCAAGACCACCACCACCGTCAACCTCGCCGCCTCGCTGGCCATGCACGGCCTGCGCGTCCTGGTGATCGACCTCGACCCGCAGGGCAACGCCTCGACCGCGCTCGGCATCGACCACCACGCCGAGGTGCCCTCGATCTACGACGTCCTGGTGGAGGGCAAGCCGCTGGCCGACGTGGTGCAGCCGGTGGTCGAGGTCGAGGGACTGTTCTGCGTCCCCGCCACCATCGACCTGGCCGGCGCCGAGATCGAGCTGGTGTCGCTGGTCGCCCGGGAGAGCCGGCTGCAGCGCGCCATCGCCGCCTACGAGCAGCCGCTGGACTACATCCTGATCGACTGTCCGCCCTCGCTGGGCCTGTTGACGGTCAACGCCCTGGTCGCCGGCCAGGAGGTGCTGATCCCGATCCAGTGCGAGTACTACGCGCTGGAGGGTCTCGGCCAGCTGCTGCGCAACGTGGAGCTGGTCCGGGCACACCTCAACCAGGCGCTGCACGTCTCCACCATCCTGCTCACCATGTACGACGCCAGGACCAGGCTGGCCGCCCAGGTGGCGGAGGAGGTCCGGACGCACTTCCAGCAGGAGGTCCTGCACACCGCGATCCCGCGCTCGGTCCGCATCTCGGAGGCGCCCAGCTACGGTCAGACGGTGCTCACCTACGACCCGGGCTCCACCGGCGCGCTCTCCTACCTGGAGGCCGCCCGGGAGCTGGCGCTGCGGGCGGTGTCCGCAGGGGCCGGCGGCTCGTTGGTGGGGCAGCAGCGGGACGGTTCGGGGCAGGGTGCCCCGGGGGCACAGCACGGTACGACGGAGGGCAATCGGTGAGTGGTGGTCGCAGGGGTCTGGGACGAGGGCTGGGGGCGCTGATCGGCCCCGCCGCCCCGGCGGGCGGTGGAGCCGGGACCGGCACCGCGGCGCAGCCGGCGGCGGCCCCGGCGGCCTCGCCCGGGGCGGTCTCGCCGGCCGCGGTGCCGGTGCTGCCGTCCGGCCGGGGAACGCTGGCGGCCAAGGCGGCCGCGGAGAGCCTGCGGGAGCAGGCCGCCGGGGCGGAACCGGCGGCGCCGGCCGGCGCCTACTTCGCCGAGCTGCCGCTGGACGCGATCACCCCGAACCCGCGCCAGCCGCGCGAGGTGTTCGACGAGGACAAGCTGAGCGAGCTGGTCACCTCGATCAAGGAGGTGGGTCTGCTCCAGCCGGTGGTGGTGCGCCAGGTGGCGCCCGGGCGCTTCGAGCTCATCATGGGCGAGCGGCGCTGGCGGGCCTCCCGGGAGGCCGGGCTGGAGCTGATCCCGGCGATCGTCCGGGCCACTGAGGACGACAAGCTGCTGCTGGACGCCCTGCTGGAGAACCTGCACCGGGCCGAGCTGAACGCGCTGGAGGAGGCGGCCGCCTACGATCAGCTGCTGCGGGACTTCTCCTGCACCCATGAGGAGCTGGCCGACCGGATCGGCCGCTCGCGTTCGCACGTGTCCAACACCCTGCGGATGCTGAAGCTCTCGCCGAAGGTGCAGCGCCGGCTGGTCGCCGGGACGATCACGGCCGGGCACGCCCGGGCGATCGTCGGGCTCGCGGTCCCCGAGCAGCAGGAGGAACTCGCCACCCGGGTGATCGCGGAGGGGCTCACCGTCCGGATGACCGAGGAACTGGTCCTGCTGATGAAGAGTGAGGAGCCGACGCCCAGGCGCTCGGCCGCACCCAAGGCGGGCAGGATCCTCTCGCCGGCCTTCAACGACCTGGCGAGCCGGCTCTCCGACCGCTTCGACACCCGGGTGAAGGTCGAGGTCTCGCAGCGGGGCGGCAAGCTCGGCAAGGGCAAGGTCGTCCTGGAGTTCGGCTCGGTGGAGGACCTCAACCGGATCCTGGACAGCATGGCGCCCGGCGACGACGGGCTGCGGTTGTCGCAGGGCTGAGCCGGGTCGGCATCGCGGTGGCGATGATGGGTGCATGTTCCGCGTGAGCGCTGTTTCACGTGGAACATGCACCCATCGCCGTTCGGGGGAATGCTCGACTGTGGAGTGGACGAGGAGGTGCGGGGCATGGGACGCCGGATCGTTCCGCTGACGCTGGACAACCTCGCGGATCTGCCGTCGACCTGCCGCTCCTGTGTGTTCTGGGAGCTGGACCCGGTCAGTGGCCGGGCGGCGGTCGAGTCCGGCAAGCCCGAGCTGGAGAAGGAGGGGTGGATCTCCGCCGTCCTGCTGGAGTGGGGCTCCTGTGGCCGGGTGGTCTACGTGGACGACCAGCCGGCCGGCTTCGTGCTCTACGCCCCGCCGGCGTACGTGCCGCGGGCGCAGTCCTTCCCGACCAGCCCGGTCTCCTCGGACGCCGTTCAGCTGATGGTCAGCCGGGTGCTGCCGGGCTTCCAGCGGCAGGGGATCGGGCGGGTGCTGGTGCAGACGGTGGCCAAGGACCTGCTGGGCCGGGGGTTCCGGGCGATCGAGGCCTTCGGCGCGGTGGGGAGGCAGCCGGTCAGCTGTGTGCTGCCGGCCGAGCACCTGCTGGCGGTGGGTTTCAAGACGGTCCGCCCGCACCACCGCTACCCACGGCTTCGGCTGGAGGCGCGGACCACGCTCTCCTGGCGGGGGGACGTCGAGGGGGCGCTGGAGCGGCTGCTGGGCGGCGGGCGGAAGGAACCGGCGCTGCGGCCGTTCTGAGCACCGTTCTCCGGGCGAGGGCCGGCAAACGGACGAGGGCCGGCAAACGGACGAGGGCCGGCAAACGGACGAGGGCGGGACTCCCGGTGGGGAGTCCCGCCCTCGCGGCGTCCTGGGGGAGCGGCCTCAGATCAGGCCGTCCAGCTCGCGCAGCAGCGCGGCCTTCGGACGGGCACCGGTGATCTGCTTCACCGGCTCGCCGTTCTTGAAGAGGATCAGGGTCGGGATGGAGATGACGTTGTACGCCGCGGCGGTCTGCTGGTTGGCGTCGACGTCCAGCTTGGCGATCGTCAGCTTGTCCTGCTCGTCGGCCGCGATCTCCTCCAGGACCGGGGCCACCTGGCGGCACGGGCCGCACCATTCGGCCCAGAAGTCGACGAGGACGGGCTTGTCGCTCTTGAGGACGTCGGCATCGAACGTCGCGTCGGTCACGGTGGTGGTGGCGCCGGCCACGGTCACTCCTAAGGGTCAAACGGGAGGGGGGCTCTGCCAGGTCTACAACACCGCGCGGGGCGGTTCTGTTTCGGCCCGGCGGGGTGGGCGTGTTTCACGTGGAACACACCCACCCGGACGGTGGGGTCGGTGGGGTCAGACCGCGACGGTGGCGGCCTGGGCCTCCAGGTCGGCCAGCGAGGCCAGGTAGCGCTCGGCGTCCAGGGCGGCGGAGCAGCCGGTGCCGGAGGCGGTGATGGCCTGGCGGTAGGTGTGGTCGACGACGTCGCCGGCGGCGAAGACACCCGGGATGTTGGTACGGGTGGAGGGGGACTCGACCTTGAGGTAGCCCTCGGCGTCGAGGTCCAGCTGGCCCTTGAAGAGCTCGGTGCGCGGGTCGTGGCCGATGGCGATGAACAGGCCGGTGACCGGGAGCTCGCGGGTCTCGCCGGTGGTGGTGTCGCGCAGGGTGACACCGGACAGCTTGGGGTCGCCGTGGATGGCCTCGACCGCGCTGTCCCACTCGAAGCTGATCTTCTCGTCGGCGAAGGCGCGCTCCTGCATCGCCTTGGAGGCGCGCAGGGTGTCCCGGCGGTGGATGACCTTGACGCTGCGGGCGAAGCGGGAGAGGAAGGTCGCCTCCTCCAGGGCGGTGTCGCCGCCGCCGACCACCGCGATGTCCTGGTCGCGGAAGAAGAAGCCGTCGCAGGTGGCGCACCAGGAGACGCCGCGGCCGGAGAGCGTGTCCTCGTTGGGCAGGCCCAGCTTGCGGTGCTGGGAGCCGGTGGTGACGATCACGGCGCGGGCCTTGTGGACGTTGCCCTCGGAGTCGGTGACGGTCTTGACGTCACCGGTGAGGTCCACGGCGACGATGTCGTCGGGGATCAGCTCGGCACCGAAGCGCTCGGCCTGCGCCCGCATGTTGTCCATCAGCTCCGGGCCCATGATGCCGTCCCGGAAGCCCGGGAAGTTCTCGACCTCGGTGGTGTTCATCAGCGCACCACCGGCGGTGACGGCGCCCTCGAAGACCAGCGGATTGAGGGAGGCACGGGCCGTGTAGAGCGCAGCCGTGTAGCCGGCCGGGCCGGAACCGATGATGATCACGTTACGGACGTCGCTCACTGCATCTCCTGGTTCGCATCGCCACCCGCGTTTGCTGCGGGGAGGGCGGTCCTGCTCCGCCGCCCGGGACAACGACTGACCAGTGTCTCGCATTCCCAGGAGGATCAGTACCAGGTGCCCGCACTCTGGGAGTGTCGTGCGGCCGACGGCATGGATCGCACGGGAACCATCGGTCAGCCGGCCGGGACGGTGCGGTGCAGCAGGAGCCCGCAGTCGGCGGAGCGGAGGTAGACGTCGAGCTGGTCGGAGCGGCCGGGCAGGGCGTAGACGAGGAGCTCGGCGGGGGTGCCGGCGTAGCTGCCGCGGCCGGTGGCCAGCAGGGCGGCGGTGCTGGGCGGTGGGCAGGCCGGGGCGGAGCGACCGCCGCCGGACAGGCCCTGGCCGCCCTCGGCGGGCGGTGCGGCGCTCACGTCGGAGCCGTCCGCGGGGGCGGAACCGGTATCGGCGCCGGCGCCGCCGGAGGGCTTGGTGGGCAGGACGGGCCGGCCGGCGGTCTCGGCGAGCAGCTCCCGGACCTGTGCGGTGAGCTGCTCCTCCCGGTAGACGGTGCCGTCGGGGGCCGGGTCGGCCTTGGCGGCGGCCGAGCCGCTCGGGGCGGCGGCGTTGGCGGCGACGGTGGAGTCCTGCTTCGGGGAGGGGGTGGAGAGCGACAGGAAGGCGCCGCCGAGGCCGAGGACGAGCAGTGCGGCGGCCGAGCCGAGCAGCAGGGTCCGGCGGCGCCGGGGGCGGGCGGTCCGGCCCGGTCCGGTGGCGGCGGCGGGCCGCGCCGGCGGGGCGGTCGGCGGGGCCGGCGGCGCGGGCGGCACGGAGGAGGACGGGGAGGGCACAGCGGCGTCCTGGGCCGCCGCGGCCACGAGGGCGGCGTCGATCCGGGAGACGACGTCGGCCGGCATGGCCGGGGGTTCGTCCTCGGCGAGCAGCAGCCGCACCTCGGCGAGCGCGTCGACGGTCTCCCGGCAGTCGGCGCAGCCGGTCAGGTGCCCGCGCAGCGCGTCGGTGTCGGCGGGCGGGAGCAGGTCCTCGGCGAGGTCGGCCAGCTCGTCGACGGAGGGGTGCGCGTCCGCGGCGGGGTCGGGGGAGGAGGGTGGCGCCGTCATCGCGTGCTCGCGTCTCCTTCCAGAATCGGCCGGGCTGGATCCGGGATTTTCCCTGTGACGGTACGGGGCCCGGGTGGGTTCCCGGGTGGGCGGCCGGCGCCGGGGGCGGACGTCGTTTCACGTGAAACACCGGCGGCTCGGGCCGCGGCGCCCGACTCGGCGCGGTCCTCGAAGCGCTCCTCGGGGTGCTCCTCGCGCAGGTGCCGGACGAGTGGCAGCAGCCGGGCGCGGCCCCGGGCGCAGCGGCTCTTCACCGTGCCGACCGGTACTCCCAGCAGTGCGGCGGCCTCGGCGACGGGGTAGCCCTGCATGTCGACCAGGACGAGCGCGGCCCGCTGCTCGGCGGGCAGCTCGGCGAGCGCGGCGGACACCTCGCGGTGCACCTCGGCGCGGACCACCGGGGAGTCGGCCGGCTCGGCGGAGCCGATCAGGGCGTCCAGCCGCCGCGGGTCGTCGTCGAGCGGCTTGGTCCGGCGGGTGGCGGTGCGCCGGGCGCGGTCGAGGCAGGCGTTGACCACGATCCGGTGCAGCCAGGTGGTGACGGCCGAGCGGCCCTGGAAGGTGTGGGCGGAGCGGAAGGCCGAGACCAGGGCGTCCTGCAGGGCGTCGGCGGCCTCCTCGCGGTCGCCGAGGGTGCGCAGCGCGATGGCCCAGAGCCGGTCGCGGTGGCGGTTCACCAGGAGGCCGAAGGCCTCCTGGTCGCCCGCGACGTGCCGGGAGAGGAGCGTCGTGTCGTCGTCGCGATCCGGTCCGTCCTCCGCCACGTCCACCCCTCGCCGTTCGTGCCGCGCCGCCGTTCCGGTCCGCGGGTCAGCCGAAGACCTTCGCGTCCAGGACGTGGGCCTGGTACTTGCCCGCGTCCTTGGTGCCGGACGGGTTCTGGGACAGGCTGGTCAGCCAGATCAGGACGTAGCGGGTGGTGACCGGCTCGTCCAGCTCGTACTCGACGGTGGTGCCGGCCTGCTTGCCGAGGACCGTGAAGTCGCCCGGCCGGGCCGTCGGCGGGTTGGCGACGCCCTTGCCCGGGATCCGGAGCTCGGCCGTGGTGGGGGTGCCGAACTTGAGGGCCACCTTGGAGACCGGCTGCGCCGAGCCGAGGTCGAGCAGCAGCCCGGTGCCTTCCTTCGTCCTCGGGAAGGGGTCGTTGTACCAGTTGGTGATCCACTCGGTGCTGGGGTCCCCGTCGATCGCCTTGGGCAGGCTGGAGGAGCCTTCCGGGCCGTCGCCCAGCGGGTTGAAGGAGATCGCCTCCTTGACCGCGATCGGCACCGGGTCGTGGGTCGCCGCGTGGGCGCTGGGGGTGGTCGTGGTGCTGCTGGGCTGGGGGACCGCGGCGGCGGTGCTCCCCGGGCGCAGGCTGTCCACCAGCTGCCAGGAGGCCACGCCGATGGCACCGAGGGCGACCGTCCAGGCGGTCACCTTGACCACCCGGCGCAGCCGCCGTCCGGCGCGCCGCACCGGGGCCGCCACCGGGGCGGGCGCGGTGCCGGGGGCGGCGACCACCCGGGTCGGGTTGGGCGCGGTCGGCAGGGCGTGGGTGTTGTGCCGCGGCGGGTTGGTGAAGACCGGCAGCTCGGGCTCGGGCTGCCGGATGCGCGGCATCAGCGCGATCGCCCGGGCGAGGGCCTCGGGGGTGGTGATCGGCTCGGCGTGGTGCGGCGGGTGGTCGAACAGGGCCCGGGCGGACAGCTCGGACAGGCCCTTGTGGACCCCGGCCCGGACCTGGTCGGGCGCGACCTCGCCGATGTTCCTGGGCAGGCCCTGGAGGTCGTGGCGGTCCTCGGGGTAGGGCCAGCGGTGGGTGAGCGCGGCGAACAGCAGGGCGCCGATGGCCCGGGTGTCGGAGCGCTCGGCGTCCTCGGCGGGCAGGCCGCGCAGGGCGGCGTCCACCGCGATGCCGTTGATCCGGTACTGGCCGCTGTCGGTGCGCAGCACGCAGCGCGGGGTGAGCCGCAGGTGGGCCTGGCCGCGCCGGTGGGCGGCGGCCACCGCGTCGGTGACCTGGCGGACCATCTGGTAGGCCTCGTGCGGCTCCATCGGGCCGTCGGCGAGCAGCTTGGCGAGGTCGGAGGCGTGCGGCAGCCACTCGCGCACGACGTAGACCAGCTCGCCCTCCTGGACGGCGTCCAGGACCTGGACGAAGCGCGGGTCGCCGAGCAGGGCGGCGGACTTGGCGGCGGCCAGCACCTTGCGGGCGCGCTGGTGGCCGGCGGCCATCAGGTGGACGCCGACGGCGCGGCGCAGCTTCTCGTCGACCGCGCGCCAGCTGCTGAAGGTCTCGGTGGAGGAGATGCACTCCTCCAGCCGGTAGCGGTGGCCGATGAGGTCGCCGCTGTGCCGCAGCGGGGCGGGCAGGGTCTGCGGGAGGGTGGCGGTGTCCCGGGGGTCGTGGGTGGGCTGCGGGTCCCGGGGCGGGCGCTTGGCGGCGGGGCGGTCGGCGGACGCGGCGGCGGCCCGGCGGGCGGCGTCGCCGGCGGCCAGTTCGGCGGCGATCTCGGTGGCCGAGAGCGGGGCGGTGATCTCCGAGGTCTCCTCGGCGACGGCCGGGGCGTCGGAGGACGGTCCGCCGTCCTCGTCGGGCTCCTCGTCGGTGGCGGTACCGGTGTCGGCGCCCGTGTCGTCCTCGCCGGTGGGTTCGTCCTCGGACACGCCCTTCCCGGAGGCCGGTGCCTTCCCGGTGGACGCTGCCTTCCCGGCGCCCGTGGAGGCCTTCCCGGCGCCCTTGGCGGAGCGCTCGTCGGTCGAGGAGCCGGCCGCGGTGGCCCGGGCCGTGCCGTCGGCGAGTTCGTCGATCGCCGCGGCCAGCGCGGCCTCGTCCGCCGCGCCGTCAGCTGCTGACGTGTCGACGACCGCCTTGGTGCCATCAGCCACCGTGGTCCAGCCTCCCCTTGTGTCGCCCCGGGCCTGAGAGAGAGTCGTGCGGAGCGCTTCGGCCGGTGGCCCCGGTGCTCCAGGACAATTGTGCCCACTGTTCTCCACCGGGTACGACCGCCGAAAGGTCTGCGCGGTTGCCTGTTGGTGGAGAGATGTGATGCAGATCGGCATCGGGCCGCCGGCCCCGGCCCGGGAACGGTCCGGGGAGCGCGGCGGCCCGATGCCGGGTCAGCGGCCCAGTCGGCCGCGCACCATACCCAGCATGGCGTTCAGCTCCTCGATCCGCAGCCGCTTGGCGATGAGTACGAAGACGGCGAGCTGGAGGCCGCCGGCCAGCACGACGGTCAGCACGGCCCCGGCCCAGCCACCGACCACCCGGGTGATCGCGAGGCCGGCGCCCAGGCCCACCAGGGCCGCCGGGACGGAGGCCGTGGCGAGCCGGGAGTAGGTCTTGCCGATCCGCTTGGTGTCCAGGCCGCCGATCTTCTTCTTCAGCTTGGGCACCGCGACCGTCACCCCGACGGCGTAGGCGAGGCCGTAGCCGAGCGCCATTCCGGTGACCGTCCACTCGGCGGGCAGCAGCACCCAGCAGAGCAGCGAGAAGCCGGCCTGGCAGGCCGCCACCCAGACGGTGTTGGAGAACGGCGTGCGGGTGTCCTCGTAGGCGTAGAAGCCGCGGAGCATCACGTACTGCGCCGAGTAGGGGATCAGGCCCAGGGCGAAGGCGGAGAGCATCAGGCCCACGTTGCGGGCGTTGTCCAGGGCGGTGTCGCCGCCGCCCACCGCGTAGATGGCCTGGCCGATGGCCGGGCCGAGCGAGAGGAAGAGGAACGCCGCCGGGACGACCGCGACGGCCGTGGTGCGCAGCCCGTAGGAGAGGTCGTCGCGCACGGCGCCGGCGTCCTCGTCGGCGGCCGCGCGGGACAGCCGGGGCAGCACCGCGCTCATGATCGAGACGGTGATGACGGCCTGCGGGAGCTGCCAGATCAGCAGGGCGTTGGAGAAGGCCGCGAGGCCGACGCCGCCGTGGCCGCCCGCCTCGGCGTCACTGCCGGCGGCGGTGGCCAGCTGGGTGATGACCAGGAAGCCGGCCTGGTTGGCGAGCACGAAGAAGAACGTCCACTTGGCCAGCCGGGCCGCCTTGCCCAGGCCGTGGCCGCGCCAGTCGAAGCGCGGCCGGAAGGAGAAGCCGGCCGCCCGCAGGTAGGGGATCATCGCCAGCGACTGCACCGCGAGGCCCACCAGGGTGCCGATGCCGAGCAGCCGGACCCCCTCGGGGGTGATGGTCTCCGGGGTGACGTGGGTGCCGTCGAAGCCGCCGTAGACCCAGATGTAGGCACTGAAGGTGAAGATCACCACGATGTTGTTGAGGACCGGCGTCCACATCATCGCGCCGAACCGGCCGCGGGCGTTGAGGATCTGGCCCATCACCACATGGATGCCCATGAAGAAGATGGTCGGCAGGCAGTACCGGGCCAGGGCCACGGTGGTGTCCGCGCGGGCCGGGTCCTCCATCATCGAGTGGGCGATCAGCTGGACGAGCACCGGTGCCCCGAGCACGGCCAGGAAGACCACGCCGGCCAGGCCGACCATCACCAGGGTGAGCAGCCGGTTGGCGTAGGCGGTGCCGCCGTCCGCGTCGTTCTTCATGCTGCGGACCAGCTGCGGCACGAAGACGGCGTTCAGCGCGCCGCCGCCGATCAGGATGTAGAGCAGGGTCGGCAGGGTGTTGGCCGCGTTGTAGGAGTCACCCATCACGGCGATGCCGATCGCGCCGGCGATCACCATGGTGCGCAGGAAGCCGGTGCCCCGGGAGACCAGGGTGCCGGCCGCCATGATCGCACTGGAGTTCAGCAGCGAGGCGACCTTGCCGCCGCCGGAGGTCTGCCCGGCGTCGTCCAGGGGGGCTGCGGGGGCGGACTGCTGCTCGGCCGCGAGGTCGGCGAGCGGCTCCACCGCGGGCGGCAGCTGCACCGCGGCCACCTGCATGGTGGCCTCGTCCTCGGCGAGCGGCGGGTCGAACTCGATCGGCGGGACGAAGGGGCGGTGCCCGTCCGGACCGTGGCCGCCGGGGTGGCCGCCGGGGCCGGGCCCGTACGGGGCCTGCGGTCCGTGCTGCCCCGGGTACGCGCCGGTCGGGGGGAACGGCGCGGGCGGGGCGGGCGGGACCGGCGCGGCGGGCGGCCGGGGGGCCGCCGGCTGCTGGGCGGGGGACTGCTGGGCCGGCGGGCGGGGCACCTCGGCGGTCACCTGGTTCCCGCCGAACAGCGCGTCCACGCCGACGTACTCGGTCGACTCGGAGTCCCAGGCGGAGTGCGCCGGTCCGGGCTGCCACTGCGGCTGACCGCCCCAGCCGGCGGCCGGAGCACCCGGATCCGGGGGAGCGGCCGGAGCCGCCGGGGCGGCGTCCTGCGGACGCCCGTCGTGCCGGCCGACCGGCGCCGGGGTGTCCCAGCCGGGCTGCACCGGCGGCACCGGCGGGGAGAACGGCGTTGGCGGCACCGGCGCCGGGTAGTCACCGCCGTGCGGCGGCAGCTGCGGCGGCACGTCGTACGCCGCCGCCGGCTGCTGCGGCGCCGCGGGCCGGGCGGCCCGCAGGCCGTACGGGTCCTGCTCGCCAGGACCGCCCTGGTACGCGTCGGCCGCGTACGGGTCCTGGGCGTAGGTGTCGGCCACGTACCAGTCGCCGGACGGCGACTCGGCGCCCGGACGGACCTCTCCGCGGCCCGGAGGCCGCTCCTCGCTGCGCCCGGTCATGTCACCTCTTCGCTGTCGTGGGGGAGGCCGCCCCGGGGTCGGGCGGTATCGGCGGTGTCAAGGACCAACCTTCTCATCACTGGTGGCCCGATCCCGGCCATCCGCGCTGCCGTGGTGCGGTGTCCGGGCGGCCGGGCCGGCCCGGCCCGTGGCGGCGCCGGTGCCGTCGTCGCGCTCCGGTCCGCCCTCCGGCCCGTCCGCCGGGTCCTCGTCCGGTCCGTTCCCGGGGCCGTCGCCCGGTGCTTCGGCCGGTCCTTCGCCCGATCCGCCGTCCGGTCCGTCCGCCGGGGCGAGCGGCGCGTCGCCCTCGTCGTCGTGCGCCACCCGGCGCTTGCGCTGGCGCAGGAACCGCACGGCCGCGAGCAGGAGCAGCACCGCGCCGCCGCCGAAGACGTACAGCACGCCGTTGGTGACCGAGGTGACGTCGACCCGGAAGACCACCGGCTCGCCGTACGGCTTCGGGTCGGGCCCGGTGGTGTACAGCTGGGCGGTCATGCTCACCGGCCCGTTGTTCTTCGCCTCGGCCGGGAACCGCAGGGTGACGCTCTGCGAGGCGGGCAGCACCAGTTCCTCCGCCGGCATCTCGACCCGGAGCCGGTTGGGCTGGCCCGGGGTCAGCACCAGCTTGAGGTTGGTGACCGTCTGGGTGAGGTCGTTGCGGACGCTGACCTGGAGCACACCGGTGTCCCCGGCGAAGGTGATGACCCGCTTCGGCGGCACCTTCACCGCTTCGGTGAGTTCCTTGAGGTAGTGCTTCACGCCGGCGCGGTAGACGGTGCCGGCCGGGGCGTCGGCGCGCCACTCGGTCGACAGCGAGCGGACCATGGCCGCGCTGAACGGCCCGCGCACCCGCTGCGGCAGGGTCAGCACCCGCATCAGCGTGTCCAGGTCCGACTGGATCCCGGTGGTGGTGGTCAGGTCGGCGGCGGACAGCTCGGAGTCGCGGACCCGGGCCGGGTAGTCGGCGGGCGTCGGGACGTTGGTGTTGGCCTTGGAGTCGGGCGTCGCCTGGGCGAGCGCGTCCAGCTTCGTCGGCTCCAGCCACTTGCCGTCCTGGGCCGCCTGGAGGGCGTTGGCCAGCACCTTGGCGGTGCCGGCGGTGAGCTCGCGCGGCGGCATGACGAGCAGGCCGCGCGGGTTCTGCGGCTCCTGCCGGGAGATCACGAAGGTCTCGGCGAGGAACCGCTGCGTCGCCAGGGTCTGGTTCTGCGGGGTCGCCAGGTCCTCCTCGAACAGCGAGGAGACCAGCTGGTCGGCGACCACCGCGGTCTGCCCGTTGCCGATCGGCCGGGTGGCCGAGGGGGTGTACTTCAGCGCGTCCGACTCGGGCATGCTCGCACCGTTCACCAGCACCAGGCCGGCGCCGGCGCGCTGGGCGACCGAGGCGATCCGCTGGTCCAGGTAGCCCCGGTAGGGCCAGGCGACGTCGGCCCGGGTGTCCACCGAGAGCCGGCCCTCGACGGTCAGCCGACCGGCGGTGGCGGCCTTGCCGAGCGCGGCGTCGATGCCCTCCAGCTCGGCGGCGTTGTGCGCGATCGAGGCGAGGTCCGGATCGGCGTAGGGCAGCGCCACCACCTGGCTGCCGGGCTTGGCGACGGCGGCCCGCAGCTTCTCCAGCCAGGCCGTGGCGGCGGCGGTGCCGGTGCCGCGGACGGTGTTGTCGTCCTTGGCCGCGTTGCCCTCGGTACCGGGCTTCTGCACCCGGTAGTCCCTGGTCATCGCGAACGCGGTGTCCAGCAGGTCCGGGTCGACCACCCAGGTCAGCCCGGTCATCGTGGAGCCCGTCTCGACCAGCGCGTTCAGCCGGCCGCCGGGCGCGAACTCGGCGGCCAGGCTGTCGTCCCGCAGGACCGGGACGGTCTGGTCGTTGTCGGAGAGGGTCTGCGCGGCCAGCACGGGGGCGTGCACCAGCGGCCAGATGGTGGTGACCTTGGACGGCTGCGCCTCGCCCGGGGTCGGGTTGTAGGGCAGGAAGGTGCGGCTGATGCCCAGCGGGCGGTCGCGCGGGTTGTCGGTGGTCGAGCCCCAGACGTCCACCGCCAGCTCGTACACGCCCTCGGTGGTGAGCTGCAGGTCGGCGACGGCCACGCTCAGCGTGTACGGCTGGCTTTGGCCGGGGCCGAGCTCGTTCAGCGCGTACTGCGGGCTGTCCAGTGAGATGCCGTCCGATCCCTGCGGGGTGGTCCGGCTCACCACCCCGGCGAGCTCGCTGCGGGTGGTGAGCGGCTTGCCCGCCCAGGGCTTGCGGACCGTCGCGTGCGCGGACTTGAGGACGGACTTCCCGCCGTTGGTGACGTGCCCGGAGATGGTCACGATGCCGTTCGGGACGGCCACCGGCTTGTTCACCGACTCGATGGTCATCGTCACCGGGTACTCGGCGCTGACCGTCGACTCGGACACCTGGGCCGATCCGCCGGCCGCGGCGACCGGGGCCGCCGTGGCGGCCGGGAGGCCGGGCAGCGCCGTGCCGAGCACCAGCGCGGCGCCGAACGCACCGGCCAGCCGCCGGGCGGCCCGTCGCAGGATCCGCCGGGGGCGGTCGTCCACCCGCTGTCCCGGGTGCCGTGCCGGCTCACTCACGCGGTCCGCCCTCGCTCACGGGTTCGCCCTCGCCGTTCTCGATCGCTGCTGCTGGTGCCGTGCTGCTGCGGATGTTCCGCCGGCGGTGGTGGATGCCGTGAGGATCAGCCGTGAAGAACATGTGGTCGCCCGTCGCCCGGGCGGCCATGACGGCGCACGGCACCGCGGCCCGCCGTCGGTGCCCCGGACTCGTTCCACCGGCATGGTAACGATGTGGTGAGGGGGGCGGTGTTGCGGGCCGGGGAGTGAGCGGGTGGAAACGCGCGGGCGGCCGGGCCGCCGGGCCACGTACCCTTGTGAGCCGTGTCCACTGCCAATGAGCCCACCGCCCACCCGACCGACGCCCATCATTCCAGTTCCGCCGTCCAGGTCGTCCCCGGCCTGAGCGAGGCCCAGACCCTGGGCCTGCAGGAACTGCTGCGGGTGTCCCCGGTCGCCGACGAGATCGCCCGCCGGTTCCAGGCGGCCGGTCACCGGCTCGCGCTGGTCGGCGGCTCGGTCCGGGACGCCCTGCTGGGCCGGCTCGGCAACGACCTGGACTTCACCACCGACGCCCGCCCGGAGCAGGTGCTCAAGCTCGTCCGTGGCTGGGCCGACGCGGTCTGGGACGTCGGCATCGCCTTCGGCACGGTCGGCGCGCGCAAGGACACCCCGCAGGGCTCCTTCCTGATCGAGATCACCACCTACCGCTCCGAGGCGTACGACCGCACCTCCCGCAAGCCCGAGGTGACCTACGGCGACACCATCGGGGAGGACCTGGTCCGCCGCGACTTCACGGTCAACGCGATGGCCGTCGACCTGCCCGGCCGCGGCTTCGTCGACCCGCACCACGGCCTGGACGACCTGGAGGCCCGGGTGCTGCGCACCCCCGCCACGCCCGAGGAGTCCTTCTCCGACGACCCGCTGCGGATGATGCGGGCCGCCCGGTTCGCCGCCCAGCTGGACTTCGATCCGGCCCCCGACGTGGTCGCGGCGATGACCGCGATGGCCGACCGGATCGCCATCGTCTCCGCCGAGCGGGTCCAGGCCGAGCTCAACAAGCTGCTGCTGGCCAAGCACCCGGTCAAGGGCCTGCGGCTGCTGGTCGACACCGGCCTGGCCGGCCACGTGCTGCCCGAGCTGCCCGCGCTGCAGCTGGAGCGCGACGAGCACCACCGGCACAAGGACGTCTACGAGCACTCGCTGACCGTCCTGGAGCAGGCCGTCGACCTGGAGCAGGACGGCCCGGACCTCACCCTGCGGCTGGCCGCGCTGCTGCACGACATCGGCAAGCCGCGCACCCGCCGCTTCGAGTCGGACGGCCGGGTCTCCTTCCACCACCACGAGGTGGTCGGCGCCAAGATGACCCGCAAGCGGATGCGTGAGCTGAAGTACTCGAAGGAGCTCACCGAGGACGTCTCGCGCCTGGTGGAGCTGCACCTGCGCTTCCACGGCTACGGCGGCGGCGAGTGGACCGACTCGGCGGTGCGCCGCTACGTCACCGACGCCGGACCGCTGCTGGAGCGGCTGCACAAGCTGACCCGCTCGGACTGCACCACCCGGAACAAGAAGAAGGCCGCCGCGCTCTCCCGCACCTACGACGGACTGGAGGTGCGGATCGGCGAGCTCAAGGCGCAGGAGGAGCTGGACGCCGTCCGCCCGGCGCTGGACGGCAACCAGATCATGGAGCTGCTCGGCCTCAAGCCCGGCCCGATGGTCGGCAAGGCGTACAAGCACATGCTGGAGCTGCGGCTGGAGCACGGCCCGCTGGAGCACGACGCCGCGGTGGCCGCGCTGCGCTCCTGGTGGGACGCCCAGCAGTAGGCCCTGTCCCGGGCCGCGGAGCGGTCGACGGGGGCGGTTCCGGGTTCCTCCCGGGGCCGCCCCCGCCGCTTGCGAGGGGCTCAGAGCTTCTTCAGGCAGAGGACGAAGCTGAGTGCCTCGGTGCTGGACTCACGGGTGTAGGTGCTCTCGGTGCCGGTGACGTCGTCGCAGGCCTTCTCGTTGTCGCTGGTCGCGTAGACCTTCTTGAGCACCTTGTACTGGGCCCGGCTGTCGGAGCACGGCAGCATGGTGATCCGCGGGTTGGCGTCGTGGGTGGCCGCGGTGCCGTTCTCGTTGCGCAGGCAGTCGCCGGCCTTGGCGACGTCGATGTCGCTGGGCACCTTGGAGCCGACCGACGGGGTCGGCAGGGTGATCGTCGGCACCGGTACCGGCGGCAGCGAGAGGCTCGGCGAGTGGGTCGGCGAGAAGGTCGGCGCCGGGATGGTCACCGTGGTCGGCGTGGGCAGCACCAGCGGGCGGTACGGGTCGTCGTCGTGCCGGGCGCCGAGGAGCGCGCCGGTCGCGATCAGGATGATCATCGAGCCGATTCCGAGCACCGGCAGCAGCAGCATGAAGATGTGCGGGCGCCGGGTGAGCGGCACGCCCGGGTCGAGCTGCGGTCCGTGGGTGCCGGGCGCGGGCGGCGGCAGCTCCTTGATCCGGTTGTGGGCGGCGAGGTTCCGCAGCAGGGTGACCACGGTGAAGATCCCGGAGAGGTAGCCCCACCAGCCCTGGACCAGGGTGCGGGCCGACATGTCGCGGACCATCGCGGTGCCGCAGGTGCGGCAGTACGGTCCCGGCTGCTTCAGGAACCGCATGATGATGATGATGCCCTGGTGCCCCCGGACGGTGGTGTCGACGGCCGGGAAGCCGCCGCAGAACCGGCAGACCGGTCCGCCCGGGTGGGCGTAGCCGGCCGGTGCCGGATAGCCCCCGGCCTGAGGGGGGTAGCCCGCGGCCTGCGGCGGATAGGCGTAGCCGCCGGGCGGGGCCTGGTGGGGCACGCCGTACCCGGGCGGCGCGGCCGGCGGCGGGGCGGCGGGGTAGCCGTAGCCGGCCGGCGCGGGGGCGGGCGGCGGCTGCGGGGCCGGGGCGCCGGCGTACGGGTTCCCGGTGGCGTACGGGTTGGCGCCGTCGGCGGGCGGCGTCGAGCCGTACGGCATCTGGGGCGGCGGCGGAACGGACAAGGGGATCCCCCGGAAGGAAGGTCGGGTGGCGGGCGGTCAGGACTTCTTGAGCGGCGGGACGCCGGTGAGCGGGCCGAGGCAGAGCACGTACCGCTTCTTGTTCCACCGGCGGCCGCTCTTGCCCGAGACGGTGCTGGTGGTGCCGGCGGTGCTCCGGCACTTGGTGGTGTCGGTGGTGGACTCGAACGCGGCCAGCACCCTGTAGTTCGCCTTGCTGTCGGTGCACTTGACCACCGAGACGTCGCGCGAGCCGGCGGCCCGGACGCAGTCGCCGGCCTTGGCACCGCTGACGCTCGGACCGCTGACGAAGTAGCCGACGATCAGGGTGATCACGCCCAGGACCAGGCCGGCCGCCTTCAGCCGGGCCTTGCCGTGGCCCTTCGCGGCCGGTGCGCCGGCCGGGAGCGGGGCGGCCGGCGGGTAGCCGTGCGGGGAGGGGTGGCCGTAGGGGGCGGGGGCCTGGGGGTACGGCTGGGCCGGGTACGGGGCCGGGTACGGCTGGGGCGGGTACGACTGGGGCTGGGCCGGGTACGGGGGAGCCGCCTGGGGCGGTCCGTACGGCTGGGGCACGGGTGCGCCGTAGGGCTGCGGGACCGGCGCGGGGCCGTACGGCTGTGGTGGCCCGTACGGATGTGGCGGTGTGCTCATCAGATTGTCCCCCGAGACAGACTGCTGTCGCTCCGACAGATCTGACGTACCTTAGCGACTCGCGCCGACGTCCCCGGGGAGCGGGCCGGTGCGACGGGCGGCGCGCAGGTAGAGCACGGCCGCGACCGCGTAGACCAGGGCCACGCCCAGCACGACCGGCACCGAACGGCCGGAGAGCGGCAGCACCAGGGCGGTCACCAGGGCGGCGGCCACGAAGGCGACGTTGAAGAGCACGTCATAGATGGCGAAGACCCGGCCCCGGTAGTCGTCCTCGACCGACTCCTGCACCACGGTGTCGGCACAGATCTTGGTGCCCTGGGTGACCACGCCGAGCAGCAGCGCCGCGATCAGGCAGGGCACCAGGCGGAAGCCCAGCCCGAGCACGGGCACGAAGAGCACCGGCGCGGCCAGGCAGAGCGTCATCCAGCCGGCCAGCCCGAGCCGCCGGCTGCACCAGGGGCTGATCACCGCGGCGACGAAGAAGCCGGCCGCGGAGAGCCCGACCGCCTGGCCCAGGGTGGCCAGGCCGGCCGCGCTGTCGGTGGGGTCGTTGAAGGTGTAGCGGGCGAGCATCACCACCACCACGATCAGCACGCCGTAGCAGAACCGCGCCGCGGTGACGGCGGCCAGCGCGTGCGCCGCCGGACGGCGGTCGCGCACCAGGTGGGTGACGGCGGCCTGCAGCTCCCGGGCGGCCTGGGCCAGCGCCTGGCCGAGCGCGGGGCGGTCCGGGTGGTGGGCGGGACCGAGCAGGTCGCGGTCCATCCGCAGCGCCGCCAGCGCGGCGGTCAGGTAGAGGACGGCGGCGAGGCAGACCAGGGCGGCGTCGGCCTTCGGCCCGGGGGGCATCACCTGGTGCAGCAGGAAACCCAGCCCGCCGCCGCAGGCCGCCGCGACGGTGCCCAGGGTGGGGGAGAGGGCGTTGGCGGTGACCAGCTGCTCGCCGCGCACCACCCGGGGCAGCGCCGCCGACAGGCCGGCCAGGATGAACCGGTTGAGCGCGGTGACCAGCAGCGCGGAGGCGAAGAAGAGCCAGGTCGGGGCCTGGACCAGGAGCAGTCCGCCGGTGACCAGGCCGAGCCCGAAGCGGGCCAGGTTGCCCAGGTAGAGCACCTGGCGGCGGCGCCAGCGGTCCAGCAGCACACCGGCGAAGGGGCCGATCACGGAGAACGGCAGCAGCATCACGGCCAGCACCGAGGCGATGTCGGCCGGCGAGGACTGCTTCTCCGGGGAGAAGACCACATAGGCGGCGAGGGAGACCTGGAAGACGCCGTCGGAGAGCTGGGACAGCACCCGGGCCGTCAGCAGCCGGCGGAAGTCACGGCCGCGCAGCAGGTCGAGGAGCGTGGCGCGGTGCGCGGCCCGGTGGGTACTGCCGTTCTCGGTGATCGCCACGTGCCCAGAGTGCCATGGAAGGGGCCGGTGTTTCACGTGAAACATTCGCCGGGAAAAGATGAACGGGCCCACGGCTGTCGACCGTGGGCCCGTTCGGTGTCCGAGCGGACCGGGCTCAGTGCCCGGAGGGGCTCAGATTCAGCGCTCGACCTCGCCGCGGATGAACTTCTCCACGTTCTCGCGGGCCTCGTCGTCGAAGTACTGGACCGGCGGGGACTTCATGAAGTACGAGGAGGCGGAGAGGATCGGGCCGCCGATGCCGCGGTCCTTGGCGATCTTCGCGGCGCGCACGGCGTCGATGATGACACCGGCGGAGTTCGGGGAGTCCCAGACCTCGAGCTTGTACTCCAGGTTCAGCGGGACGTCGCCGAACGCGCGGCCCTCCAGGCGGACGTAGGCCCACTTGCGGTCGTCCAGCCAGGCCACGTAGTCCGAGGGGCCGATGTGGACGTTGTTGGCGCCCAGCTCGCGGTCGCGGATCTGCGAGGTGACGGCCTGGGTCTTGGAGATCTTCTTGGACTCCAGGCGCTCGCGCTCGAGCATGTTCTTGAAGTCCATGTTGCCGCCGACGTTCAGCTGCATGGTGCGCTCGAGGATGACACCGCGGTCCTCGAACAGCTTGGCCATCACGCGGTGCGTGATGGTGGCGCCGACCTGGGACTTGATGTCGTCACCGACGATCGGCACGCCGGCCTCGGTGAACTTGTCCGCCCACTCCTTGGTGCCGGCGATGAACACCGGGAGGGCGTTCACGAAGGCGACCTTGGCGTCGATGGCGCACTGGGCGTAGAACTTGGCGGCCTGCTCGGAACCGACCGGCAGGTAGCAGACCAGGACGTCGACCTGGGCGTCCTTCAGGGCCTGGACGACGTCGACCGGGGCCTCGTCCGACTCCTCGATGGTCTCCCGGTAGTACTTACCCAGGCCGTCGAGGGTGTGGCCGCGCTGGACGGTGATGCCGGTCGGCGGCACGTCGCAGATCTTGATGGTGTTGTTCTCGGACGCCGTGATGGCGTGCGCGAGGTCCTGGCCGACCTTCTTGGCGTCGACGTCGAAGGCGGCGACGAACTCCACGTCACGGACGTGGTAGTCACCGAACTGGACGTGCATCAGCCCGGGGACCTTGCCGGCCGGGTCGGCGTCCTTGTAGTACTCGACACCCTGCACCAGCGACGTGGCGCAGTTGCCCACACCCACGATGGCTACGCGAACCGAACCCATTCCGGTTGCTCCCTGTGATCTCATGAGCGCCGCCGGGGGTCGGCGGGACTCGTCCTGCTTCTTCGATGACTGCTGACGGGCGCGTGACGCGCCCGCTCCTGCCGCGCGGCACAGGGCTGGCGCGGTGTCAGCGCTCCTGGTCGGAGCGCCCCGGGCGGTCGTACGGTGGCCCGGGCGGGTCCACGGACCCGTCCTCCTCGCCTCGGCCGTCCGAAGTCCTGGGTACTGAGGGGCCGGTCGTGCCGGCCGACGGGCCGGTGCGGCCGGTGCGGTTGGCCCGCTCGGTCTCGATCAGCTCGTTGAGCCAGCGGACCTCGCGTTCCACCGACTCCAGTCCGTGCCGCTGCAGTTCGACGGTGTAGTCGTCGAACCGCTCGCGGGCGCGGGCGAGCGAGTTGCGCATCCGCTCCAGGCGCTCCTCCAGCCGGCTGCGGCGGCCCTCCAGCACGCGCATCCGTACGGCCCGGTCGGTCTGGCCGAAGAAGGCGAAGTGCACGCCGAAGTGCTCGTCCTCCCAGGCGTCGGGGCCGGAGTCGGCGAGCAGTTCCTCGAACCGCTGCTTGCCCTCGGCGGAGAGCCGGTAGACGATCTTGGACCGCTTGCCGTTGAGCGCGGTGGCCGGAACGTACTCGACGTCCGGGTTGTCCTCGGCCAGGAAACCCTGGGCCACCAGGCTCTTCAGACAGGGATAGAGCGTCCCGTAGGAGAACGCGCGGAACGAGCCGAGCAGGACGTTGAGCCGCTTGCGCAGCTCGTACCCGTGCATCGGAGCGTCGTGGAGCAGTCCGAGAACGGCGAACTCCAGCACTCCTGAGCGCCTGCCCACTGCTGTCGTCCTCCCTTCCCCGGCCGGTCCGCGACCCGCCTGGCTCGGCGGTATGTCGCTCCGATGTATCGGCTCGATATATCGAGAACAGTAAACCTGGCCCTCCGAACCGGCAAGGGGGACGCGCGTGAATGTGATCACAAGGCGACGCGCGGGTGTGCTTGGCAACGGGCGTGTAATGATCTGCTGCCGTTTTGCGGCTATTGGCGATTGATGCCCGATTGGTTCGGATTCCAGGCTGCGTACGCTGTCGCGTGTGCACGAGGACCACCTCCGGGGTTAGGTCGGTTGCGGGCATCGGACGTGGACCCTGCCTTCAGGCTCGACCGGCCTGGCGAGGAGTAGCTGGAACATGAGCGAACGACGGCGCAGGTCGCCAGGTGGCGACGGTCGTCCCCCGGGCGGAGACAACGGGCGAGCGGCGGGCGCCGGGCCCGACGAGCTCGGTTCGGAGGGCCTCGGCCGGCGCAGACCCCAGGGCGGGCGGGACACCGCCCAGCAGCCCCGGATGACCCGCGCCGAGATGCGCAAGGCGGCTCAGAAGGGCGGCCGGCGCGGCGGCGCGGAGGCCGGCGGCGCTGCCGCGGCCGCGGCCGGACGGGGCGGAGATCCCGGCAAGAAGCGGTTCATCGACTACCCGCGCTTCGGCAAGCAGGGCTTCCGCCGCTGGCTGCCGTCCTGGCGGCAGTGGCTGAGCGGCGTCCTGCTCTTCGTCGGGGCCTGCGTGGGCGGGGTCTTCTACGTCTACCAGACGACCGAGATCCCCAAGCTCAACGCCCTGGTGGACGACCAGAACAACATCTACTTCTGGGCCGACGGCACCGAGATGGTCCGCAAGGGCGAGACCAACCGGCAGATCGTCGAACTCGCCGACATCTCGCCCAACCTGCAGAACGCGGTCATCTCGGCGGAGAACGCGACCTTCCGCACCGACAGCGGCATCGACCCCAAGGGCATGATGCGCGCCGTGATCAACATGGCCAAGGGCGGACAGACCCAGGGCGCCTCGACGATCACCCAGCAGTACGTGAAGAACGCCTACCTGACGCAGGAGCAGACGCTCTCCCGCAAGCTGAAGGAGTTCTTCATCACCCTGAAGGTCAATCAGGAGTTCGAGAAGAACGAGATCCTCAAGGGCTACCTGAACACCAGCTGGTTCGGCCGCGGCGCGACCGGCGCCCAGGCCGCCGCCCAGGCGTACTACGGCGTCAACGCCAAGGACCTGGACCTGTGCCAGAGCGCCATGCTGGCCGGCCTGCTCAAGGGCGCGTCGTTCTACGACCCGACCATCAAGGGCAACCACGACCGCGCGCAGGAGCGCTGGGCGTGGATCCTCGACCGGATGGTGGAGACCAAGAACGCCACCGCCGAGGAACGGGCGAAGTGCACCACCTTCCCCGAGCCGATCAAGCAGGTCCCGCCGGCCAACATGAACGGCCAGATCAGCTACCTGGTCGAGACCGCCAACAAGTACGTCATGGCCAAGGACACGTCGATCGACCAGCGGGCGATCGACAAGGGCGGCTTCAAGATCTACACGACCTTCCAGAAGGACAAGGTCGACGCCCTGAAGAAGGCCGTCGACGAGGTCAAGGGTGAGACCCTCAACCCGCAGAAGCGCCCGGACAACGACAACTTCGTCCAGTTCGGCGCGGCCAGCATCGTCCCCAACGACGGTGCGATCGTCGCCCTCTACGGCGGTGACGGCGTGGAGAACGGCCACCACGACAACAACGCCGACGCCCAGGGCGTCCAGGTCGGCTCGACCTTCAAGCCGTTCGTGCTGGCCACCGCCATGCAGACCGGCGTGATGACCGCGACCGACGACAAGGGGAAGCCGAAGCGGATCAACGCCGACAGCCGCTACCTCTCCGACGACATGTCGGAGATCCGCAAGCCGGACGGCTCGCTGGTGATGGGGGACGACGGCAAGCCCTACCACCAGAAGAACGAGGAGAAGGGCCGGCGCGGCTACGTCTCGCTGCGGATGGCCATGCAGTACTCCTACAACGTTCCCTTCGTCCAGCTGAACCAGGACGTCGGCGGCCAGAACGTCATGCAGATCGCCGAGGCGATGGGCATCCGCAAGGAGAACATCGAGAAGGAGTCGAAGACCACGACCTTCCCACTCGGTGTCTCCACCATCAGCCCGATCCGGATGGCCGACGCCTACGCGACCTTCGCCGCCAGCGGAAAGCAGGCCGACCCGTACTCGGTCACCAAGGTGCTGATGGACGGCAAGGAGCGGCCCGGCTTCGGCAAGCACGAGACCAAGCAGGCACTGGAGCCGGCCGTCGCCGACAACGTCACCGACGTGCTGGTGAACGTGGCGAAGAACGGTACCGGTAAGAAGACCAACACCCTGGGCCGACCGGTGGCCGGCAAGACCGGTACCACCGACGAGAACAAGTCGGCCTGGTGGGTCGGCTACACCCCGCAGCTGACCACCAGCGTGGCGATGTGGCGCGAGGACGCGGCCCACCCCGGGCGGCTCTCGCTGAACGGCACCGGCGGCAAGGACTCGGTGCACGGTGGTGACGTCCCGGCGGACGTCTTCACCCGGTACATGAAGGCCGCGCTGGCCAACGAGAAGAAGCTGGACTTCCCGACCCCGCAGCCGGTCGGCTCGCAGGTCGACTCCTCCGGTGCGCCCAGCACCGCCAGCGCCATGCCGACGCCGACCACGACCGAGACCGGGCCCACCGCCCCGACGGACCCGAACGCCGGCCAGCCGGTCCAGCCGCCGGCCACCCAGGAGCCGGTCTGCGTCCCCGGTGTGGACTGCCCCGGCACCGTGCCCACCCAGCCGGTGCCGACCAAGACCAACCCGAACCCGGGCGGCGGTGGCAACAACGGCGGTACCAACGGTAGCGGCACCACCGGCGGAGCCGGGGGCACCGGCGGCGGCACCGGGACCGGTGGCGGCACCGGTGGCGGCACCGGAGGTACCGGCGGAACCAACGGTGGCACCGGTGGTGCGGGCACCGGCGGTACCGGTGGCACGGGCGGCACCAACCCGTCGCCGAGCTGCCTGCCCGTCATCGGCTGCTCCTCGCCGACCACGCCGCCGACCACCGACCCGGGCGGCGCCGGCGGGGCGACCGGCGGTCCGACCACCAGGCCGCCCAGGCCCAGCGGATCGGCCACGGCACCCCCCAACGGCAACGCGGCGGCACAGTAGGACGCCGTCGGACGGTGACCGGAAACGGCGGTGGGAGGCTCTCCGGAGCCTCCCACCGCCGTTTCGCCGCATTGGGAGCGATTCGTGCCGGTACCCCGGCGGCCGGTGGCCCGGTCACCGCCGCCCGCCCGCGGAAAAGGGGCAGGGGCATCCTCGTACGGGCGGGCGGGGTGCGGCAGGATGTCCGCCATGACGTCCAGCGTTCGTGACGAAGAGGCCCCGGCCGCGCCGCCGGTCGGTCCGCAGGCCAACACCGTGGTGGTGCCGGCGGACGAGGATCCGGTCGCGGCGGCCGGCAGCGAGGTGATCGGCGGCCCGCCCGGACGGCGCGCGCTGCTCGGCGTCTCCTGGTGGGTCCCGGCGCGCTTCCTGGCGCTGGTGGTGATCGTGGTCTCGGTGCTGGGCATGGCGCAGAAGCTGCCCTGCTACGACGCCGCCTGGTTCCAGCCCGGCTCGCCGCAGTACGTGCACGCCTGCTACAGCGACATCCCGCACCTGTTCTCCGGGCGCGGCTTCGCGGCCGGCCTGCACCCGTACGTGGACCGGATCCCGGGCACCAGCGGTGACCTCCAGTTCCTGGAGTACCCGGTGCTGACCGGCCTGTTCATGCAGATCGCGGCCTGGCTGACGCCCGGCGGCGGGTCCCTGCACGACCAGGAGCGGTGGTTCTGGACGATCAACGCCGGTCTGCTGATGGCCTGCGCGGTGGTCGCCGTGGTCGCGCTCTCCCGCACCCACCGGCGCCGCCCCTGGGACGCGCTGATGTTCGCCCTGGCGCCGACCCTGCTGCTCAACGCCACCGTCAACTGGGACCTGCTGGCCGTCGCGCTGGCCGCCGTCGCGCTGGCCTGGTGGTCCGGCTCGCGGCCGGTCTGGGCCGGGGTGTTCATCGGACTGGCCACCGCGGCCAAGCTCTACCCGGTGCTGCTGCTCGGCCCGCTGGTGGTGCTCTGCTGGCGGGCCGGCCGCACCCGCGACCTGCGGGCACTGCTCGGCGGCGCCGTCGGGACCTGGCTGCTGGTCAACCTGCCGATCATGATGGCCAACTGGCAGGGCTGGTCGACCTTCTACGTCTTCAGCAAGCACCGCACCGAGGACTACGGCTCGCTGTGGCTGATCCTCATGCAGAACCGGGGCGTGGGGCTGGCGAACCTCGACACCTTCATCGCCATCCTGATGCTGCTGAGCTGCGCGGGGATAGCGTGGCTCGGCCTCGCGGCGCCCCGCCGGCCGCGGGTGGTCCAGCTGGCCTTCCTGGTGGTGGCCGCCTTCGTGGTGTTCAACAAGGTCTACTCGCCGCAGTACGTGCTCTGGCTGCTGCCGCTCGCGGTGCTGGCCCGGCCGCGCTGGCGGGACATCCTGATCTGGCAGGCCTGCGAGGTGCTCTACACCCTGGGCATCTGGTCCCACCTGGGCTTCGTCACCGGGTCCAAGCAGCACGGCATCGGCGAGTCCTGGTACCACTTCGCGATCGTGCTGCACCTGCTCGGCACGCTCTACCTGGTCGGCATGGTGGTCCGGGACATCCTGCTGCCGGACCGCGACCCGGTGCGCTGGGACGGCAGTGACGACCCGTCCGGCGGGGTGCTCGACGGGGCGCCGGACGTCTTCGTGCTCGGCACCGCCCGCCGGCTGCGCGAGGAGGAGAGCTACGCCGGGTTCGCGCCGGCCGGCCCCGAGGCGTGGCTCGACGAGCCGGCCGCCGCGGAACCGGCCGCTGTGGAGCGGCCCGGCACGGAAGCGGTCGGCGCGGAACCGGCCGCGGCGACGGAGCCGCCCGCCGCGGAACCGGCCGCGAAGGACTGACCGGCCGGACTCAGCGGTCCACCACGCGGTCGAAGTGCGTGGTGGTGTGCCGCACCTGCAGGCCGAGCTCGTCGCCGACCGCCGGCGGCTTGGCCTCGTTGTCCAGGAAGAGCAGCGAGACCTGCATGTGCGGCGGCTCGGCGAACCAGAGCTGCTTGCCGGCCCAGTGGTACGGCGACTTCGTCTTGTTGACCGTCGCCAGGCCGGCCCGGGCGATGCCCTTGGCCCGGGAGGACATGCCCTGCACGTACTTGGGCGCCTCCAGGCCGATGCCGTGCGCGGTGCCGCCGGCGACCACCAGCAGGTGGCCGTCGGAGGGCGCCGGGTGCTGGCGGTAGCCGTAGCGGTCGCCCTTCTGGACCGGGGTGACGTCCAGCACCGTCGCCCGGACCTCCAGCGCGCCGTGGTCGCCCAGCCAGAGCCGGGTGCCGATCCGGGCCCGGAAGACGGTGTCCGGGAAGCGCTGGGCCAGCTGCTCCATGCCCGCCGCGCCGAGGTGGCTGACGAACACGGTGTGCACCGGGACGCCGGCGGCCCGGGCGGTCTCCACCCAGTACGCGACCTCGTCGACCGGGCTGGAGCCGTCCGGCCGGTCCATCGGCAGGTGCAGCGCCAGGCCCTCGAAGTGGACGCCCTCCAGCTCGGCGGCGACCGTGGTGAGGTCGGCCGCCGAGACGCCGTGCCGGCGCATGGTGGTCATGCACTCCACCACCACCCGGGCGCCGTGCAGCGCCCGCAGCCCGTCCACGCTCGCCACCGTCCGGATCACCCGGGCGTGCGGCAGCGGCAGCGCCTCCTCGCCCACCCGGTAGGGGGTGAGCACCAGCAGCTCGCCGCCGTACCAGTCGGCCGCGTCGGCGGCCTCGTAGGCGGTGCCGACCGCCAGCACGCCGGTGCCGAGGAGGGTCGCCTCCTCGGCCAGCCGGTGGTTGCCCAAGCCGTAGCCGTTGCCCTTCGCCACCGGCACCAGACCGGGGAACTCGGCCAGCACGGAGCGCTGGTGGGTACGCCAGCGTTCGGTGTCGAGGTAGAGCGACAGCGTCATCGGGTCATCTCCCAGAGGGTGTTGGGCACGGCTGCTCGGTGGCTCGGCGAGCGCTGCTCAGCGGCGCGACATGTAGAGGTCGAGGGCCTTGTGCAGCAGCTTGTTGAGCGGGAAGTCCCACTCGCCGAGGTACTCGGCGGCCTGGCCGCCGGTGCCGACCTTGAACTGGATCAGGCCGAACAGGTGGTCGTTCTCGTCCAGGGTGTCGGAGATGCCGCGCAGGTCGTACACCCCGCCGCCGAGGGCGTAGGAGTCGCGCATCATCCGCCACTGGATCGCGTTCGACGGCTTGACCTCGCGCTTGTGGTTGGCCGAGGCGCCGTAGGAGTACCAGACGTGCTCGCCGACGACCAGCATCGTGGTCGCGGCCAGCGGCTCGCCCTCGTGGTAGGCGATGTACAGCCGCATCCGGTTGGGGTCCTCGGTGACGAGGGCCTTCCACATGCGCTGGAAGTAGGCCAGCGGGCGCGGGGTGAACTTGTCGCGCTCGGCGGTCACCAGGTAGAGCTGGTGGAAGATCGGCAGCTCGTCGTAGCCTCCCTGGACCACCTCGACGCCGCTCTTCTCGGCCTTCTTGATGTTGCGGCGCCAGAGCTGGTTGAAGCCCTTCTGGATGTCGTCCAGCGAGCGGTTGGCCAGCGGCACCTGGAAGACGTAGCGCGGCTGGACGTCGCCGAAGCCGGCGCCGCCGTCCTCGCCCTGCAGCCAGCCGGCCTTGCGCAGCCGGTCGGCGACCTCGAAGGCGCGCGGCTCGTACCAGTCGGCCTCGACGTCGCGCAGGCGCTTGGCCTGCTTGGCGGCGATGGCCTCCTTGATGGTCGGGGCGTTCCAGCGGCGGATGACCACCGGCGGGCCCATCTTCACCGAGAAGGCGCCCTGGGACTTCAGGTGCGCCAGCATCGGCTGCAGCCAGCGGTCGAGGTCGCGGTCGAACCAGTCGATCACCGGGCCCTCGGGCAGGTAGGCGAGGTAGCGCTTGAGCTTGGGCAGCTGCCGGTAGAGCACCAGGCCGGCGCCGACGAGCTGGTTGGTCCCGTCGAACCAGCCGATCGACTCGGAGCGCCACTCGGCCTTCACGTCGCCCCAGGACGGCACCTGCATGTGGCTCGCCGAGGCGCGGCTCCTGATGAAGGCGAGGTGCTCCTCGCGGGTGATCGTCCTCAGGCGCAGGCTCATGCTCGGTGCTCCTCGTCGGTCGGGCTGCGGTGGGCCCCGTCTTCTCGGGGTGACCCTATCGTCCGGGGTCCCGTCGGCTTCGGGCACGGCGGCGCCCCCGCCGCGTACCCGTCCGCCTGAAGACAAGTACGCCGCGGGGGCGCCCGGGGTTCCTCGGGGTGGTGGGGCTAACCCCACAGACCGCCGCGTGCGATGCCGAGGTAGAAGCCGATCGCCGAGGCGCCGAGCGTGATCATCAGGACGAAGCGCTCGGCCGTGGTGACGGAGACGTACATCCCCAGCAGGCCGGTGACGATCCCGAACAGGCCGGTCCACGAGGTCAGCAGGTGCAGGTTGTGGAAGAACGACGTGATGAAGGCGATCGCGCCCAGGACGGCGGTGAGGCCGACCAGGGTGTTCTCCCGCGGGTGCGGGTGTCCGTCGGTGTTCAGGGTGAGGGCGGGCATGCGGTGGACGGTCTGGGCCATGAGTCCCACCTCCTGGCGTGGAGACGAACGGGCGGGAAACCCGTTCCGTCCAGATTGCGGCGGTTGGACGGGTCTCACAACCCCTATGCGTTTTGTTCGTCCGTCCGGGTGCGGGTAGGGTGTGTCGTCTGCACTGGTGTAGTTGTGCCCTCCTCTGCCCTCTTCCGAGTGAACGGGGACGGGCTGTCCGACCCGGCCGCTACGGTGGCCGTGTCGTCACTGCTCCGGTGCCGACGCTGCACAACCCTCCTGCCACGGAGAGACCGTGGCCGCTGAGTCCAAAGGAGGTGGGTTACTCATGCGTCACTACGAGGTGATGGTGATCCTCGACCCCTCGGTCGAGGAGCGCGCCGTTTCCCCCCTGATCGAGAGCTTCATGGCTGTCGTCCGCAACGCGGGTGGCAAGGTCGAGAAGATCGACACCTGGGGTCGCCGCCGTCTGGCCTACGAGATCAACAAGCAGTCCGAGGGCATCTACTCGGTCATCGACCTGCAGGCCACGCCTGAGGTCGTCAAGGAGCTCGACCGCCAGCTGGGCCTGAGCGAGTCGGTTCTGCGGACCAAGGTCCTGCGCCCGGACACCCACTGAGCCACCTCTGAGGCCTTCGGGTCTCGGGTAGCTCGCGACCGCTGTTTCACGTGAAACAGCGGTGAACGGACATCTTCCCGAGAGGTCATCACCACCATGGCAGGCGAGACCGTCATCACCCTCGTCGGCAATCTCGTCGACGACCCCGAGCTGCGCTTCACCCCGTCGGGTGCGGCGGTCGCGAAGTTCCGCATCGCGTCCACCCCCCGCACCTTCGACCGTCAGACGAACGAGTGGAAGGACGGCGAGAGCCTCTTCCTCACGTGCAACGTCTGGCGGCAGCCGGCGGAGAACGTGGCCGAGTCGCTCCAGCGCGGCATGCGCGTCATCGTGCAGGGCCGGCTGCGCCAGCGGTCTTACGAGACCAAGGAAGGCGAGAAGCGGACGGTCTTCGAGGTCGAGGTCGACGAGGTCGGTCCGAGCCTGCGCTCGGCGACCGCGAAGGTCACCCGGGCCAACCGGTCCGGCGGCCCGCAGGGCGGCGGCTTCGGCGGCGGCCAGCAGGGCGGCGGCCAGGGCGGCGGCTGGGGCGGCGGCGGTGGCGGCCAGCAGGGCGGCGGCTGGGGTGGCAACTCCGGCGGCCAGTCCGGCCCCTCCGACGACCCCTGGGCGTCCAGCGCTCCCTCTGGTGGCAACCAGGGTGGCGGCAGCTGGGGCGCCCCGTCCGGTGGCGGCTTCTCGGAAGAGCCCCCGTTCTAAGAGCTGACAGATTTCGTGCGGCCTGGCCGCGGGCGTCGCGAGACGCCCGCGCGGCCGTGAACCCCAATGGAGCACACAATGGCGAAGCCGCCTGCTCGCAAGCCGAAGAAGAAGGTTTGCGTCTTCTGCAAGGACAAGGTCAACTACGTTGACTACAAGGACACGAACCTGCTGCGGAAGTTCATCTCCGACCGCGGCAAGATCCGTGCCCGCCGGGTCACCGGCAACTGCACCCAGCACCAGCGTGACGTCGCCACGGCCGTGAAGAACAGCCGTGAGATGGCGCTGCTGCCCTACACCAGCACCGCGCGCTAAGAGAGGGTGACCGAACAATGAAGATCATCCTCACCCACGAGGTGCCGGGCCTGGGCTCGGCCGGCGAGGTCGTCGAGGTCAAGGACGGCTACGCCCGCAACTACCTGGTTCCGCGTGGCTACGCCATCCGCTGGACCAAGGGCGGTCAGAAGGACGTCGACGCCATCCGTCGCGCCCGCAAGATCCACGAGATCCAGACCCTCGAGGCCGCCAACGAGGTCAAGGGCAAGCTGGAGGGCGTCCAGGTCAAGCTGGCCGTTCGTTCCGGCGAGGCCGGCCGTCTGTTCGGCTCGGTGACCCAGGCCGACGTCGTCGAGGCCATCAAGGCCGCCGGCGGCCCGTCGGTCGACAAGCGCGCCGTCGCGATCGCCTCGCCGATCAAGACCGTGGGCACCCACAAGGTCTCGGTCAAGCTGCACTCGGACGTCCAGGCCAACCTGGACATCGCCGTCGTCGCCGCCTGAGCCACGACCACGCCTCGGTAGCGTCAGCTCCGCAGCAGTGGCCCGAGGGCCGGTCCCCCTTCGCGGGGGACCGGCCCTCGGTCGTTCGCCGGGCGGGGCCGCTCAGCTCCGCACCGCGCCGGTGACCAGCCACCGGCCGCCGCGGGCCCGCCAGGCCAGGAAGCCGCCGCGGACCAGCATGAAGAGGTTCATCGCCCACCAGAGCCCGGCGAGCCCGGTGCCGCTGGCCGGTACCGCGAGCGCGGCGGGCGCGAAGACCGCCAGCGTGGCGAGCATCGCCCGGGCCAGGAACGGGCCGTCCCCGGCGCCCATCAGGACGCCGTCCAGGACGTAGACCAGGCCGGAGACCGGCTGGCAGAGCGCGAGCAGCAGCAGGACGGTGTTCAGCTGGTGCTGCACCGCCGGGTCGGGGGTGAACAGCGGGACGTACAGCGGCCGGGCGAGCACCACCAGCAGGCCCAGCAGCACGCCGGAGCCGATGCCCCACTCGATCATCCGCCGGGTGGCGGCCCTGGTGCCCGGGACGTCCCCGGCGCCCAGGTGGCGGCCGATGATCGCCTGGCCGGCGATCGCGATGGCGTCCAGCGCGAAGGCGATGAACAGGAAGACCGTCATGGCGATCTGGTGCGCGGCGATCTCGTCGTCGCCGAGGCCGGCGGCCACCGCGGTGGCGATCATCAGGACGGCGCGCAGGCTCAGGGTGCGGACCATCAGCGGGCCGCCGGCCCGGGCGCTCGCCCGTATCCCGGCCGGGTCCGGCCGCAGCGAGGCCCGCTCCCGGCGGGCGCCGCGGACCACCACGAAGACGTAGACGGCGGCCATGCCGGTCTGGGCGACGACCGTGCCCCAGGCCGAACCGGCCACCCCGAGTCCGGCGCCGTACACCAGGGCGGCGTTCAGCCCGAGGTTGGCGGCGAAGCCGGCGACGGCCACGTACAGCGGCGTCCGGGTGTCCTGGAGGCCGCGCAGCACGCCGGTGGCGGCCATCACCATCAGGACCGCCGGGATGCCGAGCGCGCTGATCCGCAGGTACGTCACGGCGTACGGGGCGGCCGTCGGCGAGGCGCCGAGCGCGTCCGCCAGCTGCGGGGCCAGCAGCAGGGTCAGCGCGACCACTCCCACGGAGAGGGCCAGCGCCAGCCAGATGCCGTCGATGCCCTGCTGGACGGCGGCCCGGCGGTCCCCGGCGCCGATCCGGCGGGCGACCGCCGCGGTGGTGGCGTAGGCGAGGAAGACGAACACCCCGGTGGCCGTGGTGAGCGCGGCCGAGGCGACGCCGACGCCGGCCAGCTGCGCGGTGCCGAGGTGGCCGACGATCGCCGAGTCGGCCATCAGGAACAGCGGCTCGGCGACCAGGGCGCCGAAGGCGGGGACGGCGAGGGCGAGGATCTCGCGGTCGTGCCGGCGGCGGTCGGTGGTGAGGGTCATGGGAACCAGGCTACTCATCCACAGGTAAGTGACAAAACGCCATCCGGACACTTACTCGCACGAGCGAGCGACCGGGTCGTCCGGATGTGTGTCCACCGCCACCCGGCTGTGTGTGAAGAATTTCTCATGCACAGGCCCGGGACGGGGGAATCGCAGGTCAGCGGGTTGACGGTGGATCGATCGTCTGGTTATCCACAGGGCTTTCCACAGGGGCGTCCACAGGTTTGCGGCACTTCTCCACAGTCATCGGCCACTCGTCCACACCCCCTGTGGATAACCGCCTTGGCTGAAGGCCGTCCGGCGCCTTAGCGTGGGCCGTCCGCCCGACACTCCCACCCGCCCCGGCGTCCGATTTGTCGGTGCGGTGGCGTAGAAAATGCGGTGGCGCGGAGTCGGGTTCCGCACCATCCCAGCCACCGGCAAGGCCCGCTCCAACTCGCACCACTCGCTGAACGGGGAACACGCGTGACCGGCCCCCAGTACGACGACCACGACGCCCCGCCGCCGGAGGACGACTGGCAGGGCGCCGACGACCCCTTCCCGGTCGGCGCCTTCGCCGACGCCCCCTTCCCGGACGGCCCCGGCGACCGCCTGCCGGTCTCGCGCGGCCGCGGCCAGGGCCAGGGCGGCGGCTTCCAGAAGGGCGGCAAGGGCGGGTCCGGCGGTTTCCAGCGGGACGGCGGCAAGCGGCGCCAGGGCGGCGAGGACGAGCGCGGCGAGGGCGGCCTGGACGGCTTCGAGCGCGTCCCCCCGCAGGACCTCGCGGCCGAGCAGTCCGTCCTCGGCGGCATGCTGCTCTCCAAGGACGCCATCGCCGACGTGGTCGAGGTGCTCAAGCCGGCCGACTACTACCGGCCCGCGCACGAGCTGATCCACGGCGCGATCCTCGACCTGTACGCGCGCGGCGAGCCGGCCGACCCGATCACCGTGGCCGGCGAGCTGACCAAGCGCGGCGAGCTCCAGCGGGTCGGCGGACCGGGCTACCTGCACACCCTGGTCAACTCCGTCCCGACCGCCGCCAACGCCGAGTACTACGCGCAGATCGTGCACGAGCGCGCGGTGCTGCGCCGGCTGGTCGAGGCCGGCACCCGGATCGCCGGCATGGGCTACGCGGCCGAGGGCGACGTCGACGAGATCGTCAACGCGGCGCAGGCCGAGATCTACGCCGTCACCGAGCAGCGCACCAACGAGGACTACGCCCCGCTCGCCGACATCATGGAGGGCGCCCTCGACGAGATCGAGTCGATCGGCTCCCGCAACGGCCAGATGTCCGGCGTCCCGACCGGCTTCGCCGACTTCGACGCGCTCACCAACGGGCTGCACCCCGGCCAGATGATCGTCATCGCGGCCCGCCCCGCGATGGGCAAGTCCACCCTGGCGCTGGACTTCGCCCGGGCCTGCTCGATCCACAACAAGCTGCCGAGCGTGATCTTCTCGCTCGAAATGGGCCGCAACGAGATCGCCATGCGCCTGCTCTCCGCCGAGGCCCGGGTGGCGCTGCACCACATGCGCTCCGGCTCCATGACGGACGACGACTGGACCAGGGTGGCCCGGCGGATGCCGGACGTCAGCGAGGCCCCGCTGTTCATCGACGACTCCCCGAACCTGTCGATGATGGAGATCCGCGCCAAGTGCCGCCGGCTCAAGCAGCGCAACGACATCAAGCTGATCGTCATCGACTACCTCCAGCTGATGCAGTCCGGCGGCTCCCGCCGGGCCGAGAACCGCCAGCAGGAGGTCTCCGACATGTCGCGAAACCTGAAGCTGCTGGCCAAGGAGCTGGAGGTGCCGGTGATCGCGCTCTCCCAGCTGAACCGTGGTCCCGAACAGCGCACCGACAAGCGTCCGATGGTCTCCGACCTGCGTGAGTCCGGCTCCATCGAGCAGGACGCCGACATGGTCATCCTGCTGCACCGCGAGGACGCCTACGAGAAGGAGTCCCCGCGCGCGGGCGAGGCCGACCTCATCGTCGCCAAGCACCGAAACGGCCCGACCGCCACCATCACCGTGGCCTTCCAGGGCCACTACTCCCGCTTCGTCGACATGACCCGCGACTGACCTCCGGTGCAGGGGACGGCGCCCGGTCCGGAGGGGGTGCGGAACTCCCGCAAAGGCCGTTCACGAAGGGGTGGTGCGGAGCCCGACCCGGACATGGACTAGCCTCCGGCGCGTGATGACACTCAAATCCCGCTCTCGGCGAGAGGCCACCGGAGCAACCGGCGCCGGATCCGCACGCCCCTCGTCGAACCGGCTCGGCTGGCTGGACGCGCTGCGCGGCATCGCGGCGCTGGCCGTCGCGGCCCATCACTTCGAGATCCTGAGGATCGTCCCGTTCGGCGGCGAGATCGCCAGCCACTTCGACCTCGGCTTCTACGGGGTCATCGTGTTCTTCATCGTCAGCGGCTACATCATCCCGGCCTCGCTGGAGCGCCGTGGTGACGTCCGGGCGTTCTGGATCGGCCGGATCTTCCGGATCTACCCGGCGCTGATCGTGGCGATGCTGCTGTCCGAGTTCATCCTGCCGCCCGCCTACCAGGTCCTGACCTTCGACAGCTACCACCACGACAAGCTCTGGCTGGTGGGCAACGGCCTGATGCTGACGGACATGCTGGGCGTGTGGAACGGTTTCGGCGTGAGCTGGACGCTCACGTACGAGATGATCTTCTACTTCCTCGTCAGCAGCCTCTTCGCGTTCGGCTGGCACCGGCGCAGCACGCCGATCGCGGTCGGGGCGGGGGCGGTCGCGCTGGTGATGGGCGTCTGGATCCCGTCGCACAGCCTGCAGAACAGCAACCAGGAGATCTACAACCTCGTGACCGCCGCCCTGGCCGTCGTGGTCATGGGCGTGCTCTGCATGCTCAGCGGCAACGCGTCCCTGGCCCGGACCGGCGGTCTGCTGCTGGGCGGGCTCAGCCTGTACCTGGTGTGCACCAACGGCCGGGTGCCCGCGTTCGAGACCTTCACCATCCTCGCGACGATGTTCGCGGGCACGGTGATCTACCGGGCGCAGCACGGGCAGATCGAGCGCATCGAGGCCTGGCTGGCCATCGGCTTCGTGGCGGCGGCGGGCGCCCTGGTGGGGTGGATGTTCAACCGGGGCCCGATGGCCGACGCGACCTCGACCTTCACCTGGCAGGCGTGGACCTACGCCTACCTGGGGGCGTGGGCGTCGTTCGGCCTCTTCTTCCTGCTGCGCAAGCGGCGGATGCCGCGCGCGATGGTCTGGCTGGGCGCGGTGAGCTTCTCGCTCTACCTGCTGCACTGGCCGGTGAAGAGGTTCCTGCTGTGGCGGTTCGGCTGGGACCCCAAGTACTACTGGGCCAAGCTGCAGGAGCTGCCGTTCGCCGAGCGGTGGGCGTGGGTGGCCATGTACCTGGCGGTGCTGCTGGTGGTCTGCTGGGTGGTGTACCGGCTGGTGGAGATGCCCTTCCAGAACCTCGGCCGCAAGCTGACGAAGGCGATGAACCGGCGGTGGCCCCCGCAGTCCCTGGAGGCCCCCGCGGCGGTGGCCGCGGTCCCGGTGCCGGCCGTAGGAACGGCGGAGCCGGCCCTGGTGGGCGCGGGCACCGCCGGCGCCGGGGGCCCGGCGAAGACGGACTGACCGGCGCCGCCGCGTGCGGCCGGGGTCAGAGGGTGACGGTCGCGCGGAAGACGGTGGCGCCGGCGCCGTCGAGCCGGGTGGCGGTGCCGTCGGCCGGGAGGAAGGCGGACTCGCCCCGGGCCAGCTCCAGGACGGCGCCGTCCGCCGCGGTCAGCCGGGCGGCGCCGGCGGTGCAGAGCAGGATCTGCGGGGCGTCGCCGCCGACCGTCCGCTCCCGGCCGTCCAGCACGAAGCGGGAGAGCCGGAACTCGTCGATCGGCACGGGGTACAGCTCCTCGCCGGGCGTCCCGTCGACGGTGACCGGCAGCAGCGGCTCCGGCGAGCAGGCGGCGAACTCGACCACCCGGAGCAGCTCCGGAACGTCGATGTGCTTGGGGGTGAGCCCGGCCCGCAGCACGTTGTCGGAGTTGGCCTGGAGCTCCACGCACAGGCCGTGCAGGTACGCGTGCGGGACGCCGGCGCCCAGGTAGAGCGCCTGACCGGCGCGCAGCAGGACGTGGTTGAGCAGCAGTCCGGCGATCAGCCCGACGTCCCCGGGGAAGTCCCGGGCGATCCGGGTGTACGGCGCGTACGGGCCCTGCGGGTCCTCGGCGGCGGCCTTGCCGAGCGCCTCGGCGGTGTCCCGGACCGCCTCCGCGGCCTCGGGCCCGGACAGGGTGAGCACGGCGGCCAGCGCGGTGCTGAGCGCCTCGGACTCGTCCTCGGCGCCCAGCAGGGCGATCACCGGAGCCAGCGCGGGCACCCCGAGGCCGGCCAGCAGCGCGGCCGCGTCGGCGGGCCGGCGGAAGCCGCAGAGACCTTCGAAGTCGCCGAGCGCGCAGATGAGTTCGGGCTTGTGGTTGGCGTCCCGGTAGTTGCGGTGCGGGGCGTCCAGCGGGATCCCCAGGGCGTTCTCGGCGGCGTACCCGGCGCGGGCCTGGTCGAGCGAGGGGTGGGCCTGGATGGAGATCGGGATGCCCGGGGCGAGGATCTTGAGCAGGAACGGCAGGGTGGGCCCGAACCGGGCGACCGAGGCGGCGCCCAGCTCGCCCCGAGGATCGGCGGCGATCAACTCGTCGAGTCGGCGCGGCCCCTCGCCCCGGTCCGCCCGCGACGGGTCCCCGGGGTGGGCGCCCATCCACAGCTCGGCCTGCGGTTCGCCGGTCGGCTCCTGCCCGAGCAGCTCGGGGAGCGCGGTGACCGAACCCCAGGCGTACGGGCGGACGGTGTTGACGAGCTTGTCCATGGGCGCGGTCCTGCTCCTTGCTGCAGTGGCTGGTGGGCCTCGCCGCCGTCAGGCGGCTGCGGGCGGGGGCGGACGGGTTCGGGCATCCGGGCAAAGGCCGGGCATCGACCCTAGCCGACCTGCACCTCCGCCGGTGAAACGGCGGGCGCCGGTCGGGAGTGCCTCAGGAGGAAGGTCGGCCCGAGGACGCGGTAGTAGGATGCCAGGACCCAGTGTTTTCCACGGTGTCGTCCGGGCCGGCGGGGTGTCGGCCGGGACTGTGTCTTCCGATGAGTGCGGGCAATGGTGACCGGCACGTCCCGCCACCGGCCGAGAGGTTAGTACGTGACCGTCAACCAGCAGGGCTTCGCCGATCTCGGCCGGGTGCTGGTGATCATCCCCACCTACAACGAGGCGGAGAACGTCGAGCTCATCGTCGGCCGGGTGCGTGCCGCGGTGCCCGAGGTGCACGTCCTCGTCGCCGACGACAACAGCCCCGACGGCACCGGTGAGCTGGCCGACAAGCTGGCCGCCGAGGACCCCCAGGTGCACGTCCTGCACCGCCGGGGCAAGGAGGGGCTGGGCGCCGCCTACCTGGCCGGGTTCCGCTGGGGCATCGACGAGGGCTACGACGTGCTCGTCGAGATGGACGCCGACGGCTCCCACCGGCCCGAGGAACTGGACCGGCTGCTCACCGCGCTGCGCGGCGCCGACCTGGTGCTGGGTTCGCGCTGGGTCCCCGGCGGCCGGGTGGTGAACTGGCCGAAGTCCCGGCTGCTGCTCTCGCGCGGCGGCTCGACCTACTCGCGGCTGATGCTGGGCGTGCCGATCCGGGACGTCACCGGCGGCTACCGGGCGTTCCGCAAGGAGACCCTGCTCGGCCTGGGCATGGACCAGGTCGCCTCGGCCGGCTACTGCTTCCAGGTCGACCTGGCCTGGCGCACGGTGAAGGCCGGCTTCAAGGTCGCCGAGGTGCCGATCACCTTCGTCGAGCGGGAGCTGGGCGCGTCCAAGATGAGCCGGCAGATCGTGGTCGAGGCGCTCTGGCGGGTCACCTCCTGGGGCGTCGCCGACCGCGTCGCCAAGCTCACCGGCCGCCAGCGCTGACCACCGCGGCGAAGAGTCACCGCCCCGACACGCGACCGGGAAGGCGCGCCCCCGCCGGGCGCGCCTTCCGCGTTTTCCGTGCGCCGTGCTCCCATGCTGTAGGGCGCGAGGTCCGGCCGCCCGGTACGGTCCCCGGCCGGGCGGCTCCCGCCGTCACGGCCGTGCGCACCACCGACACCGAGCCGGAACGGGACCGGGACCGCCGAAGCAGAGGGAGCAGCCAGTGACGTCGTCCCCGTCCGAGGAGAACGCCGGCGCGGACCCGGTCGACGGGGCGCCCGCCGCCGGGGCGCCGGTCCGGCCGCTGGAGGTCGAGGTCTTCACCGGCCCCGAGTCGGCCTTCTTCGCCACCTCCACCCTGATCCTCGGCGAGCACACGGCGATCCTGGTCGACGCCCAGCTCACCCGCAGCGCCGGTCGCGAGCTGGCCGAGTGGGTGGCGGGCAAGGGCCGGCGGCTGCTCGCCATCGTGATCACCCACCAGCACCCCGACCACTACTTCGGCGCCGAGGAGGTGCTGCGGCTCTTCCCCGAGGCGCAGCTGCTGGCCGCGCCGCCGGTGGTCGACGGCATCCTGCGCACCGCCGCGGCGAAGGTCGCCCAGTGGAAGCCGGTGTTCGGCGACGACATCCCGGACCATCCGCTGGTCCCGGCCCCGCTGCTGCCCCAGCCGCTGATGATCGACCGGCAGGTGATCCCGGTGCTGCTGCTCGGACAGGCCGACTGCGACGGTTCCACGGTGGTGCACGTGCCGAGCGTCCGCACCGTGGTGGCCGGCGACTTCGTGTACAACGGCACCCACGTCTGGACCGCCGACACCACGCCGGAGCAGCGCGCCGACTGGGTCCGCAACCTGGGCCGGATCGCCGAGCTGGGCGTGGACCGGGTGATCGCCGGGCACCGGGCGCCGGAACAGGGCGACGACGCGGCCCGGGTGCTGGCCTTCACCGGGGAGTACCTGCAGGACTTCGACCGGCTGCTGGCCGAGCACCCGGACGACCCGGAGGCGCTGGTCGCGGCGGTGAACCGGCGGTACGGGGAGCTGACCCTGCCGGTCGTGCTGGAGCTGAGCGCCGCCGCCAACACGGCTGCCGCCGGGACCGGCGCCGCGGCCGAGCCCGAGGTCGAGGCCGAGCCCGAGGTCGAGGGCGAGCCCGAGGCGGAGGCCGGACCGGACGCCGGGGCCGGGGCCGGGGCCGGGGCCGGACCGGACACCGGAGCGCCCGCCGAGCGGGAGCCCGAGGACGGCGGGTCCACCGCCTGAGCGTCCGGCGGATACTGGCGGCATGACGCCGTACGACGTGATCGTCCCGGCCGGTGGCGCCGCCCGGCGGCTGGGCGGGGCGGACAAGCCCGGTCTGACCGTCGGTGGGACCACCCTGCTGGACCGGGTGCTCGCCGCCTGCGCGGAGGCCCGGACCACCGTGGTGGTCGGCCCGGTCCGGCCCACCGCCCGGCCCGGGGTCCGCTGGACCCGCGAGCGCCCGCCCGGCGGCGGGCCGGTGGCCGCCGTCGCGGCCGGTCTCGCCGAGGTGAGCGCGGATCTGGTGCTGCTGTTCGCCGCCGACCTGCCGTTCCTCGACCGGCGCACCGTCCACCGGCTGGTCGCCGCTCTCGACGGGGCCGGGCCGGACACCGCGGCGGCCGTGCTGGTCGACGCCGGCGGCCGTGACCAGCCGCTCGCCGCCGCCTACCGCACCGCCGCCCTGCGCGCCGCGCTGGCCGCCGCCGGCGACCCCGCCGGGCTCCCGCTGCGCCGGCTGACCGGCGCCCTGCCCACCCTGCGGCTGGCCGACACCGACGACGTCACCTACGACTGCGACACCTGGGAGGACCTGGAGCAGGCCCGCGAACGCGGCGGCGGCCCGGGCTGATCCCGGTCCGGACCGGCCGGCTCACGGGGCCGGGGCCCGGACGTGAGCGAAACGACGCGCGCCGCTCACCGGACAAACATCCCGGGTGCACCACCGATCGGGCAGCATGTTCGCATGGAGCGCACGCTGGATGACTGGATCGCCGAGGTCCGTGCCGAGCTGGACGTCGACCTGGAGGTCGACGTCCGCGGCCTGCTCGACCTGGCCCGGGTGGTCGCGCACGGGGTGGACCGGCCCGCGGCCCCGCTGACCGCCTTTCTGATCGGCTACGCGGCCGCGCGTCGCGGTGGCGGCCCGGAGGCGGTCGCCGAGGCGTCCCGGCGCACCGAGGTGCTCGCCGAGCGCTGGGCGGCGGCCCGGACGGACGACCCGGGACAGCCGTGAGCGTGATGGAGGAGCGCACCGCCTTCGCCCCGGCCCGCCCGGCCGGCTGGGCGGCGGCCCGGGAGACCGCCCGCCGGGCCGGCCGCCCCGTGCTGCCGTCGCTGAGCCTGCCGCTGGACGGCGTGCTCGGCCGCACCCTGGCCGAGCCGCTGATCGCGCTCAGCGACCTGCCGGCCTTCGACACCTCGGCGATGGACGGCTGGGCGGTCGCCGGCCCCGGCCCCTGGAAGGTGTCCGGCCGGCTGCTCGCCGGGCGTCCCGCCGACGGTCCGCTGGCCGACGGCGCCGCCGTGGAGATCGCCACCGGCGCCCAACTGCCGCCCGGTGCCACCGCCGTGCTCCGCCGTGAGCACGGTGAGCCGGACGGGATGCTGCTGTCCGAGCGGACCCCCGGTGCGCTGACCACAGGCCAGGACGTGCGGCCGCGCGGCCAGGAGTGCCGGCGCGGCGAGGTGCTGCTGCCGGCCGGGACCGAGGCCGGCCCGGCGGTGCTCGGCCTGGCCGCCGCCTGCGGCCACGACCGGCTGGCCGTCCACCGCCGCCCGGTGGTGGAACTGCTGGTGCTCGGCGACGAACTGCTCGGTTCCGGCCTGCCCCGGCCCGGCCTGGTCCGGGACGCGCTCGGCCCGCTGCTGCCGCCGTGGCTGCGCGCGGCCGGCGCCGAGACCGGTGAACCGCGCGCCGTCCGCGACGACTTCGGCCTGCTCCGGGACGCCCTGCGGCACTCCGTCGCCGATGTGGTGGTCACCACCGGCGGGACGGCGGCCGGCCCGGTGGACTTCCTGCACCGGGCGCTCGCCGAGTGCGGCGCCCGGCTGCTGGTGGACGGGGTCGCCGTCCGCCCCGGCCACCCGATGGTGCTGGCCGAACTCCCCGGCGGCCGGCACCTGGTGGGCCTGCCCGGCAATCCGCTGGCCGCCGTCGCGGGCACGGTGACGCTCGCCCTGCCGCTGCTGCGCGCGCTGGCCGGGCGGAGCGTCGGCGAGCCGGTCCTGGCCGCCGCCGTCGACCCGCTGCCCGGCCACCCGGTGGACACCCGGCTGCTGCCGGTCCGCCGGACCGCCCGCGGGGTGGTCCAACTCCGCCACGACGGCCCGGCGATGCTCCGCGGCCTGGCCCGGGCCGAGGCGCTGGCGGTGGTGCCGCCGGGCGGCGCGGCGGCCGGTGACGAGATCGAACTGCTGGAGGTGCCATGAGTGTCCGACGCGTCCGCGAGCGACTGGCCGGACCGACCACTCCCGGTACCGAGCCCTGGGCCGACTCCGGGATCGTGCTGCCCGCCCGGCGCTCCGCCCCGGCGGTGCGGCAGGTCGGCTCCCGGCTGCTGCTGGCGCTGGGCGTCCTGGTGGCCACCACGTTGATCGTCTGGCTGGACCGCGAGGGCTACAACGACAACGCCGGCGGCGGGCTGAGCTTCCTGGACTCGGCGTACTACGCCACGGTGACGCTCTCCACGACCGGGTACGGCGACATCACCCCGTTCAGCGACAGCGCCCGGCTCACCAACATCTTCGTGATCACTCCGCTGCGGGTGCTCTTCCTGATCATCCTGGTCGGCACCACCCTCGAAGTGCTCACCGAACGTACCCGTCAGCAGTGGCGGTTGAACCGCTGGAGGTCCACCGTGCGCGAGCACACCGTCGTGATCGGCTTCGGCACCAAGGGCCGCAGCGCCATCGACACCCTGCTCGGGCAGGGCGCGCGCAAGGACGAGATCGTGGTGGTCGACCCGCAGCGCCGGGTGGTCGACCAGGCCGCCCAGCAGGGCCTGGTGGGCGTGGTCGGCGACGCCACCCGGACCGACACCTTGCTGCGCGCCGGACTGCCCACCGCCGCCCGGGTGGTGGTCGCCCCCGAACGGGACGACACCGCCGCGCTGATCACCCTGACCGCCCGCCAGCTGACCCGCTCGGCGACCATCGTCGCGGCGGTGCGGGAGGACGAGAACGCCCCGCTGCTGCGGCAGAGCGGTGCCGACGTGGTGGTCACCAGCTCCAGTTCGGCGGGCCGGCTGCTCGGCATGTCGATGCTCAGCCCGCACGCGGGCGCGGTGATGGAGGACCTGCTCACCTACGGCAACGGCCTGGACGTGGTCGAGCGCCCGGTCACCCGGGCCGAGGCCGGGCACAGCCCGCGCGAACTCGACGACCTGGTGGTGGCGGTGGTGCGCGGCCGGCGGGTGATCAACTACACCGAGCCGGAGGCGCGGACGCTGCAGATCACCGACCGGGTGATCGTCATCAAGTCGGCGGACGGCGCGTAGGGTTGCCGCCATGACCGGTCAACCGCAGCTCCCGTTCGGCAGTTTCGACTTCTTCGCCCCCGCGCTGGAGGTGGCCGACCGGCTGGTCGCCCCGGTGGCCGGGGCGCTGGCGGACTGGGACGACCGGGAGGCCGCCCGGTCGGTGCTGTACGTCGAGACCGATCCGGAGAAGGCCGACACCGCGGTCTTCTGCGAGACCTACGGCGTGCCGCTCGACGCCTCGGCCAACTGCGTGGTGGTCGCCGCCAAGCGCGGCGGGGAGACCACCCTGGCGGCCTGCCTGGCGCTGGCCACCACCCGGGTCGACGTCAACCGCACGGTCCGCAAGCACCTGGAGGCGCGCAAGGCCTCGTTCGCGCCGATGGACACCGCCGTCGAGGCGACCGGCATGGAGTACGGCGGCATCACCGCGGTCGGCCTGCCGGCCGGCTGGCCGCTGCTGGTCGACGCCGCGGTGGCGGCCAGCCCCTTCGTCCTGGTCGGCAGCGGGCGGCGGCGCGGCAAGCTGATCCTGCCCGGACCGGCGCTGGCCGCGCTGCCCGGCGCCGTGCTGCTGCCCGACCTGGCCGGCTGACGGCGCGGGTCGCCCGCCCGCGGGGCGGCCGGCGCGCAGTAGCGTCGGGCCATGCATGCGATGACGATTCCTGAACCCGGCGGGCCCGAGGCGCTGGTCTGGGCGGAGGTGCCGGACCCGGTGCCCGGGGAGGGCGAGGTCCTGGTCGAGGTGGCCGCCACCGCCGTCAACCGCGCCGACCTGCTCCAGCGGCAGGGCTTCTACGACCCGCCGCCCGGCAGCCCGCGCCACCCCGGCCTGGAGTGCGCGGGCCGGATCACCGCGCTGGGCCCCGGGGTGTCCGGCTGGGCGGTCGGCGACGAGGTCTGCGCGCTGCTGGTCGGCGGCGGCTACGCGGAGCGGGTCGCGGTACCGGTCGGCCAACTGCTGCCGGTGCCGCCCGGGCTGACCCCGGAGCAGGCCGCCGCGCTGCCGGAGGTGGTCTGCACGGTGTGGTCCAACGTCTTCCTCACCGCGCACCTGCGGCCGGGCGAGACGCTGCTGGTGCACGGCGGCGCCAGCGGCATCGGGACGATGGCGATCCAGCTGGCCAAGGCGGTCGGCGCCCGGGTGGCGGTGACGGCGGGCGGCCCGGAGAAGCTGGCCCGCTGCGCGGAGCTGGGCGCCGACGTGCTGATCGACTACCGCACGCAGGACTTCGTCGAGGTGCTCCGGGAGGCCACCGGCGGCGCCGGGGCGGACGTGATCCTCGACATCATGGGCGCCAAGTACCTGCAGCGGAACGTGGACGCGCTGGCCGTCAACGGGCGGCTGGTGATCATCGGGCTGCAGGGCGGGGTGAACGGCGAGCTGAACCTCAACACCCTGCTGCGCAAGCGCGGCGCGGTGATCGCGACCAATCTGCGCGGGCGGCCGCTGGCCGAGAAGTCGGCGATCGTGGCGGCGGTGCGCGAGCACGTCTGGCCGCTGGTCGCCTCCGGGGTGGTGAAGCCGGTGGTCGACCGGGTGCTGCCGCTGACGGAGGCCGCCGAGGCGCACCGGGTGCTGGAGGCCGGTGCGCAGGTCGGCAAGGTGGTGCTGCGGGTCTGAGCCCGGGCCCGGCCGGCGGGGTGGCGGGTCCGGGGGATCCGTGCTCCGCCGGTCCGGGCCGTCCGACATGCCCGGAATGCGGGTCTGTGTGAGTCTGGACGGGAGCTGTCCCGCCGCCGATCCCGCCCCGCGCGGTCGGCCGTCGCGGAAGGACCTCGACCGTGCCCGCACCTTCGTCCGCGTTCCTCGGGCCGCTGCCCGCAGCATCACCGTCGTCCCCCTCCCGCCGGTCGCCCGGGTATCTCCGGGGCCGGGTCCGTCCGGGTGCCCGCCGTGCCGGGCGGCGGGCCCGGCGGCTGCTGCTGGTGGCGGTGCTCGGTCTGGCCGTGCCGCTGGCGGTCGGCCCGGCGGCGGTGGCCCTGCCGGGCGACCGGCCGTCCCCGGCGGCGTCCGTGACGCCCGAGGCGTCCGCCGTCGCCGCGGAGCCCGAAACGGAGCCCGGAGCGGGGTCCGAGGCGGAGCCCGCCGAGGAGCCCTCCGCCGAGCCCTCCCCCGCCGTCGCCCCGGTGCCCGAGGCCGCCGACGCGTCGGTGACCGCCACCGCCACCGCCGGCACGGCCGCCGCATCCGCGTCCTCGTCCGCGATCGTGCCGGCCGGTGCGCCCGGGTGGCAGCGGACCGGGCATCCGCGCTCCGGCACCTCCCAGGCCGGATGGCAGCAGCGCCGGCAGCGGCCCCACCCCGGATCGGCGCCCGAGCGGGCCGGGCAGGTGCCCGAGCAGGTGCCCGAGCAGGCCGTCGAGCAGAGTCCGGACCAGCCCGTCGAGCAGGTGCCGGAGCAGCCCGCGGCCACCGCGGCCGACCCCACCGCGGCCGACCCCGCCGCGGATGCCCCGGCCCCGGCCGGGCCCGCCGACGGCTCCGGGAGCGAGGCGCTGGCACTCGGCCTGCCCGGGCCGCAGACGGTCGCGGCCGGACCGGTCGTGCTGCCCACCCGCTGGGACGACGCCTCCACCCGGCAGTTCCCGCTCGGCGCCGGCCTCGGCCTGATCGGCTGCGGACTGGGCCTGATCGGCCTGCGGCTGCGGCGCGGCTGACCCGCGCGCCGCCGCGCATCCCGCCGCGCATCCCGCCGCGCGCCCCGCCCCGGTACCCGGGCGGACTGAGTATCCGTACGGATACCGGCCCCCGCGTCCGGGGCGTAGCGTCGTTCCCGGGTGGCCGGGGCCCTCCACCCGGGCAATCCCAGTGAGGGAGAATGTGGTTCATGACGAATCCGATGAACGAGCGCTCGTCCCACGAGTTCCACCAGGCCATGGGCGGGCAGTCGCAGGACGGCCAGAAGGTGCTGATCGTCGGACCGGACGGGCTGCCGGTGGGCCAGGGGGCGATCGGCATGGCGGGCGGTGACGAGGGGGACGGCCCGCGTGAGCTGCCGGTGACCGAGATGGTCGAGCAGCCCGCCAAGGTCATGCGGATCGGCAGCATGATCAAGCAGCTGCTGGAGGAGGTCCGGGCGGCTCCTCTCGACGAGGCCAGCCGGGCCCGGCTGAAGGACATCCACGCCAGCTCGATCAAGGAGCTGGAGCTCGGCCTGGCCCCCGAGCTGGTCGCCGAGCTGGAGCGGCTGTCGCTGCCGTTCACCGAGGACTCGATCCCGACCGAGGCCGAGCTGCGGATCGCGCAGGCGCAGCTGGTGGGCTGGCTGGAGGGGCTGTTCCACGGCATCCAGACCGCGCTGTTCGCCCAGCAGATGGCGGCCCGGGCGCAGCTGGAGCAGATGCGCCGGGCGCTGCCGCCGGGCCTGCACGGCGGGGAGCCGGAGGGCGACGAGCCGGGCGAGGGCCGCGGCATCCGCTCCGGTCCGTACCTGTAGGCCGTACCCGTACCGCCACGGCCCCCGAGTCGGGGGCCGTGGGGCACCGGGGGCCGCACGGCGTCCCGGTGCCGGACGCACCACCGGCCGGTACCCGGTCGCGACCTGGACACAGTGTCGGCCCTGGGCCGGTCGGCCTCGTCGTGAGCCGATACCCTGGGCCCCTGTCGCAGGCCGGGCGAGCGCCGCGACAGGGGTCGGGCGGGCCAGCGGGCCGGACCCGCACACGCACGGACGAGACCGAACGTCACGGTCGCGGCGGCAGTGCCGCACCGAGGGGGAGCAGAGGACCATGGGCGAGCACGGCAACGCGGCGGTCGAGGGCTACTCCCTGGGCAACGGGCGGTACGTGCTGCAGCGGGTGCTGGGTGAGGGCGGCATGGCCTCGGTGCACCTCGCGTACGACAGCGTGCTGGACCGTCAGGTCGCGCTCAAGAGCATGCACGCCGAGCTGGGCCGGGACGACTCGTTCAAGGAGCGGTTCCGCCGCGAGGCGCAGGCGGTGGCCCGGCTGGAGCACCCCAACATCGTCACGGTGTACGACAGCGGCGAGGACATCGCCCCGGACGGGTCCAGCACCCCGTACATCGTCATGCAGCTGATCGACGGCAAGGGCCTGCGGGACGCCATCAACGAGGCGGTCGCCCAGCAGGGCGCGATCCCGGCCGAGGAGGCGCTGCGGGTCACCGTCGGCGTGCTGAACGCGCTGGAGGCCTCGCACGACATGGGCCTGGTGCACCGCGACATCAAGCCCGGCAACGTCATGTTCGACCGCAAGGGCAACGTCAAGGTCATGGACTTCGGCATCGCCCGCGCGCTGGAGAGCGGGGTCACCTCGATGACCCAGACCGGCATGGTGGTCGGCACCCCGCAGTACCTCTCGCCCGAGCAGGCGCTCGGCAAGCCGGTGGACGCCCGCTCCGACCTCTACTCGGTCGGCGTGATGCTCTTCGAGATGCTCACCGGCCAGCTGGTCTTCGACGGCGACTCGGCGTTCTCGATCGCCTACAAGCACGTGCAGGAGGCGCCGCCGGCGCCGTCCACGCTCAACCCGCGGATCACCCCGGCGGTCGACGAGTTCGTGGCCAGGGCGCTGCGCAAGGACCCGGCGCACCGCTTCCCGAGCGCGGCGGCGATGCGCGACGACGCGGAGCGGCTGATCGGCGCGGCCAAGGGCGGCGGCAGCCCGCTGGCGGCCAGCAACCCGCTGGTGATCACCGACGGTCCGCGGTCGGTGCACGCGGCGCCGCAGGCCCCGCAGACGCCGACGCCGTTCCCGCAGCCGCAGCCGCAGCCGTTCCAGACGCCGCCGCCGGCCTTCCAGACCCCGCAGACCCCGCAGCCGTTCGCGGCGCAGCAGCCGCAGCCGTTCCAGACCCCGCCGCCGGCCTTCCAGACCCCGCACACCCCGCAGCCGTTCCCGCAGCAGGCGCACACCCCGCCGCCGCACCCGATGCCGGCGCCGCCGTTCCAGCCGGCCCCGGCGTCCAGCAGCGGCGGCTGCTCGACCGCGCTGGTCATCATCGGCATCATCGTCGGCGTGATCGTGCTGGCGGTGATCATCATCGCGATCGTGGTCAACCGGGCCGAGCGGGACACCACGACCGGTCCCAACTCGCGGGTCTCGGGCCAGAGCGCCACGGTGCTGCGCCTCGACGGTCCGGCCGACCGGAATGGCCTGCTCTGACGCGTTCCGTCCGGATCGCGCGTGCCACAGGGGCCGGTCGGAGACGGTAGCGTTCGGGGATACGAGCGACAGGGCACCGCGATCCGAGCGAAGGCCCGGGGCGAGGAGCGATGGCACAGACGCAGCATCCGGGCGACGACGACGGGGCCTGGGCGACCGGTCCGGCCGGCGGGGCCGCGAGGCCCGAGCCCGGTAGCGACGCCGCCACCACCGCACTTCCGCCGTACGGCGGCCCGCAGACGCCCGGCCGGGGCACCGCGGCCCCGCTGGGCACGGTCGGGGACGGCCGCTACCGGCTGACCCACCGGCTCGGCCGGGGCGGCATGGCCGAGGTGCTGGCCGCCCAGGACGTCCGGCTCGGCCGGACCGTCGCGGTGAAGCTGCTCCGCGGCGAACTGGCGCAGGACGAGATCGCCCGGCTGCGCTTCACCAGGGAGGCGCACGCCGTCGCGGCGCTCAACCACCACGCGATCGTCTCGGTGTACGACACCGGCGAGGAGTACGTCGGCGAGGAGTCGACGCCGTACATCGTGATGGAGCTGGTCGAGGGCCGGACCGTCCGCGAGCTGCTGGTGGACGAGACGGCGCCGCCGGTCGACCAGGCGCTGATCATCATCGCCGGGGTGCTGGAGGCGCTGTCCTACAGCCACCGGCACGGCATCGTGCACCGCGACATCAAGCCGGCCAACGTCATCATCACGACCAACGGCGCGGTCAAGGTGATGGACTTCGGCATCGCCCGGGCGCTCACCGGCACGGCCTCGACGATGACCCAGACCGGCATGGTCATGGGCACCCCGCAGTACCTCTCGCCGGAGCAGGCGCTGGGCAAGCCGGTCGACCACCGCTCCGACCTGTACGCGGCCGGCTGCATGCTCTACGAACTGCTGGCGCTGCGCCCGCCGTTCACCGGTGACACCCCGCTGTCGGTGGTCTACCAGCACGTGCAGGACCAGCCGGTGCCGCCCTCGCAGGCCAACCCGCGGGTGCCGGCCGGGCTGGACCCGCTGGTGCTGCGCTCGCTGGCCAAGAACCCGGACGACCGCTTCCAGGACGCCGACGAGTTCCGCGCGCACATCGAGCACGCGCTGCGCGAGCTGACCGGCGGCACCGGCGGCTGGGCCGTCGGTGCCGGGCCGCTCGGCGGGCCGGTCCACGGCGGTGGGCTGCCGCCGGTCGGCACGGACGAGACGGCGGTGCTCGGAGCCGGCGTCCCGGGTGATTCGACGACGGTGCTGCCCTACCAGGTGCCGGGCGGCCCGCACACGCCGGCCTCGCCCTACCCGGCGGCCGGCGGGCCGTACGGCGGCGATTCCGGCGACGGGCACGAGGGCGGCGGCCACGGGCATGGGCACGGCTCCGGCAGGCGCGGGCCGTGGCGCTGGGTGGCCGGGATCGTGGCGGTGGTGGTCGCGGCCGGTGCCGGCATCGCGCTGGCGCTCAGCGGCGGCGACGACACCCCGAAGGGGACGCCGGGCGGGACCAGCCCGTCCGCCGGGGTGGTCTCGACGGCGCCGGAGGCCACCACGCCCAGCTCCGGTTCGACCACGCCCCCCGCCCAGGGCGGCCAGAACAGCAAGCGTCCGCAGCAGCCGGCGGATACGAACAACAACAACGGCAACAACAACGGCGGCGGCAACCAGAACCAGCAGCCGACCCAGTCGGGCGGCAAGCACAACACGCCGAGCCCGACGCCGACGCCGACCATGACCGGCGGCAAGCCGACGACCGAGCCCACGACGCCGACCGGGGCGGCCACCGCCCCGCCGACCACCGCCCCGACCACGGGGACGGGCGGCGGCGGGACGACGGCCCCGGCCACGTCTCCGGCGACCAACCCGCCGCAGACCGGGGGCAGCGGCGGGGGCGGGGGCACGACGCCGCCGGCGGGCGGTGGCAGCACGCCGAAGCCGCCGGTGCAGCCCACCACCCAGCCCCCGGCCGCCGCCAACTGACCCGACGGGTCAGTTGGCGAAGGCGTCCAGGACCTGCTCGTACTCCTGGCACCACCACGCCAACTGGCCCGCCGAGGCGGGGTAGAGCGGGTCGGCCCGGTGGTCGGCCCGCTGGTAGCGCCACTGGAGCATCCAGAAGTCGTTCAGCCGCTCCCACCAGACCCGGTGCGCCGCGGCGGCCAGGTGCTCGGCGGTGGCGGCGCCGGTGGCCCGGTAGGACTGCGACCAGTGCCGGACCCGGACGAGGTCGAGCACCCCGGTGACGCGGTCGTTGAAGAGCAGGGTGGCCGCCCGGACGGCCTCCTCGGCGCGCGGCTGCGGCCCGAGCTTGTCCCAGTCCAGGACGGCGGTGATCCGCTCGTCGTGGTGCAGCAGGTTGAGCCCGTGGAAGTCGCCGTGGGTCCAGCCGGTGGGCGGGGCGGCCTGCGGGAGCGGACGGCGGTGGGCGTGCTCGGTGAGCAGCTCCAGCCGTTCGGTCAGCCGGCGTTCGACCAGGACGTCCAGCTCGCCGTGCGGCTGGTGATCACGGGCCCGGCGGCGCAGCTCGCGGGCGAGCACGGAGCTGTCGAGCGGGTCGGCGCTGCGGTAGCCGGAGGGTTGTGCGGCCGGCGCGCAGACCTCGTCGAGCGCGCCGTGCAGCCGGCCGAGCAGCGCGCCCAGCGAGGCGCACTGCGGCAGGGACAGCTCGGTGCCGTGCCGGTGCCGGCCGGCCACCCAGGGGAAGAGCGCGAAGAGCCGGCCGCCGAACGCGGCGATGGTGGTGGTGCGCCCGGCGAGGGCCAGCGGGGGAGCGACGGGCAGGCCCAGGGCGGCGAGCGCGTCCATCGTGCGGTGGTGGGCGGCAACGGCCTCGCGACCGGCGGTCGCGGCGTCCACGTAGCACTTCAGGAAGTAGCCGCCGGCCTCGGTGGTGACCCGGTAGCCGCGGTTCAGCAGGCCTTCGGCGACGGGTTCGGCGGTGAGCAGGCGGCCCACCCGGTAGCGGCGCAGGACCTCGGCGAGCGCCGTGCGGGGGACGGGCGGGCTGAGGGTTCCTATCGGGGGAGCGGTGAGGTCGGGACGGGCCGGTGCAAGGGCAAGGGTCTGGCTGAAAGTCACAGCCAGAGGTTAGGACCTCTCGGCGGGGGTCATTGACAGATCGTCAGTTCTGTGCATCGGCCCTATCCGTGCTGGTGGTCCGCCTGGTGCCGGGCCACGAAAGCGGCCGCCTGGGTCCGGCGCTCCATCCCCATCTTCGCGAGCAGACTGGAGACGTAGTTCTTCACCGTCTTTTCGGCGAGGTGCAGCTCGTTGCCGATCTGACGATTGGTCATCCCTTCGCCGATCAGGTCCAGGATGCGGCGCTCCTGCTTGGTGAGCTGGGCGAGCCGCTCGTCCTCCTTCTCGCCGCCGTCCCGCAGCCGGGCCAGCACCCGGCTGGTGGCGACCGGGTCGAGCAGCGAGCGGCCGGCCGCGACGTCCCGGACGGCGGTGATCAGGTCGGTGCCGCGGATCGCCTTCAGCACGTAGCCGGAGGCGCCCGCCATGATCGAGTCGAACAGCGCCTCGTCGTCCGAGAACGAGGTCAGCATCAGGCACTTGATCTCCGGAAGCCGGGAGCGGATCTCCCGGCAGACCTCGACCCCGTTGCCGTCCGGCAGCCGGACGTCCAGGACCGCGACGTCGGGGTGGACGGCGGGGATCCTGGTCAGCGCCTCGGCGGCGGTGCCGGCCTCGCCGACCACCTCGATGTCGTCCTCGACCGAGAGGAGTTCGTGAACGCCCCTGCGGACCACCTCGTGGTCGTCGAGGAGGAATACCCTGATTTGTCCCTTGTCAGTCACGCGCAAAGCCTCCCATATCACCCTACGAGAGACCTTCCGCCCGCACCGGACCGGGGTCGCGTTCCGGCCAGAGCGGTGGAAACCGATGCCGGTAACCCCCTTACGCGAGAGCCTTTGCCCGGATAACGTGCGCAGGTGTCCTGAAGGCGACCGAATTGAGAGCTGCGCCACACGCGCGTTTGTAGACCCCGAACAAGTAGGACGTCCTAGCGCAGACGCGCCGGGGGCGGACGCTGGGTAACGTTCTCGTGAGGGATGCCGTCGGAACAGGATCACCACCTGCCCCGCAGATGGGAGCGCACACCCACGCGCGCCCCGCGAGGCGGTGACCGGACCGGTCACCGGCGACCCCGGGCGGCCGGACAGACCGAGGAGTGAACGTGACCGTCAAAAGCACGGCCAAAAGCACGGCGAGGGCGCGCAAGAAGGCGGCCCCCGGCGTTCCTGGCACCCTCCGCACCACGGGTCAGGACGCCCAGCCGGAGCTCGTGCAGCTGCTCACGCCGGAAGGCGAGCGCGTCGAGCACCCGGAGTTCCCGCTCTCCGTGGAGCCGGACGAGCTTCGCGCCCTCTACCGTGACCTGGTGCTGGTGCGCCGGTTCGACGCCGAGGCGACCTCCCTGCAGCGCCAGGGCGAGCTGGGCCTGTGGGCCTCGCTGCTCGGCCAGGAGGCCGCGCAGGTCGGCTCCGGCCGCGCGCTGCGGCCCGGCGACTACGCCTTCCCTACCTACCGCGAGCACGGCGTCGCCTGGTGCCGGGACGTCGACCCGCTGAACCTGCTCGGCATGTTCCGCGGCGTGAACCACGGCGGCTGGGACCCGAACGAGAAGAACTTCCACCTCTACACCATCGTGATCGGCGCGCAGGCCCTGCACGCCGCCGGCTACGCGATGGGCATCACCAAGGACGGCGCCGACGACGCGGTGATCGCGTACTTCGGCGACGGCGCCTCCAGCCAGGGCGACGTCAGCGAGGCCTTCACCTTCGCCTCGGTCTACAACGCCCCGGTGGTGTTCTTCTGCCAGAACAACCAGTGGGCGATCTCCGAGCCCACCACCACCCAGACCCGGATCCCGCTGTACCGCCGCGCCTCCGGCTTCGGCTTCCCGGGCGTGCGGGTCGACGGCAACGACGTGCTGGCCTGCCTCGCGGTGACCCGCTGGGCCCTGGAGCACGCCCGCAGCGGCAACGGCCCGGTGCTGGTCGAGGCGTTCACCTACCGGATGGGCGCGCACACCACCTCGGACGACCCGACCCGCTACCGGCTCGCCGAGGAGACCGAGGCCTGGAAGGCCAAGGACCCGATCACCCGGCTCCGCGCCCACCTGGAGAAGGAGGGCCTGGCCGACGAGGCGTTCTTCGCCTCGGTCGAGGCCGAGAGCGAGCAGCTCGGGCTGCGGGTGCGCGAGGGCGTGCGCGGCATGCCGGACCCGGACCCCACCCTGATCTTCGACCACGTCTACGCCGAGCCGCACGCGCTGGTCGATGAGGAACGGGCCGAGTACGTCGAGTACGCGGCCTCCTTCGAGGCGGGGGAGAACCTCTGATGGCCGGTCAGCTCAGCATCGCCAAGGCGCTCAACGAGGCGCTGCGCAAGTCGCTGGAGAGCGACCCCAAGACCGTCCTGATGGGCGAGGACATCGGCAAGCTCGGCGGCGTCTTCCGGATCACCGACGGCCTGCAGAAGGACTTCGGCGAGGACCGGGTGATCGACACCCCGCTCGCCGAGTCCGGCATCGTCGGCACCGCGATCGGCCTCGCGCTGCGCGGCTACCGCCCGGTCGTGGAGATCCAGTTCGACGGCTTCGTCTACCCGGCCTTCGACCAGATCGTCTCCCAGCTGGCCAAGATGCACGCCCGCGCGCTCGGCCACGTCAAGCTCCCGGTCACCGTCCGGATCCCCTTCGCGGGCGGCATCGGTGCGGTCGAGCACCACAGCGAGTCGCACGAGGCGTACTTCGCGCACACCGCGGGTCTGCGGGTGGTCAGCCCGTCCAACGCGCACGACGCGCACTGGATGCTGCGCCAGGCCATCGCCTCGGACGACCCGGTGATCTTCCTGGAGCCCAAGCGCCGCTACTGGGACAAGGGCGAGGTCGGCGAGGCCGCCGACCTGGGACTGCACGACGCGCGGATCGTGCGCCCCGGCACCGACGCCACGCTGATCGCCTACGGGCCGATGGTCAAGGTCTGCCTGGAGGCCGCCGCGGCCGCCGAGGAGGACGGCCGCCGGCTGGAGGTCGTCGACCTGCGCTCGCTCAGCCCGGTCGACTTCGCCGCCCTGGAGGAGTCGGTCAAGCGCACCGGGCGCGGCATCGTCGTGCACGAGGCGCCGGTGTTCCTGGGCATGGGCGCCGAGCTGGCCGCCCGGCTCACCGAGCGCTGCTTCTACCACCTGGAGGCGCCGATCCTGCGGGTCGGCGGCTACCACGCCCCGTACCCGCCGTCCCGGGTCGAGGAGGCCTTCCTCCCCGATCTGGACCGCGTGCTCGACGCCGTCGACCGCGCCTTCGCGTACTGATCCCGGGGAGCGCCGATGACCACCGAAGTTCGCTCGCTCCGCGAGTTCAAGATGCCCGATGTGGGCGAGGGCCTCACCGAGGCCGAGATCCTCAGCTGGTACGTCAAGCCCGGTGACACCGTCACCGACGGGCAGGTCGTCTGCGAGGTCGAGACCGCCAAGGCCGCCGTGGAGCTGCCGATCCCGTTCACCGGGGTCGTCGAGCAGCTGTTCTTCCCGGAGGGCGCGACGGTCGACGTCGGCACCGTGATCATCTCGGTCGCGGTGGCCGGCGGGGCGGGGGCGCCCGCGGCTCCGGCCGCCGCGCCGGCCACCGCCGCCGCCCCGGCGGAGGCCGCCGAGCCCGAGCGGCGCGAGGTGCTGGTCGGCTACGGTCCGCGGACCGGCGGCAGCCAGCGCCGGGCCCGGCGCACCACGGCCGCCGCTCCGGCGCCCATGGCCGCTCCGGCGCCGGTCGTGGCCCCGGCTCCGGCTCCCGTCGTGGCCCCGGCTCCGGCCGCGGCGTCCGTGCCGGCCGTCGCGGTGACCGGTGACCGGCCGCTGGCCAAGCCGCCGGTGCGCAAGCTCGCCAAGGACCTCGGGATCGACCTGCGGGCCGTCACCCCGACCGGTCCGGACGGCGTGATCACCCGCGAGGACCTGCACGCCCACGCGGCGGCCGCCGCGGCCCCCGCCCCGGCCGTGACGCCGGTCGTCGAGCAGGCCGCCGAGCAGGCCGTCGAGCCGGTGGCCGCCCCCGTGGCCGTTCCCGGCGCGGGCGACGTCCGGGTGCCGATCAAGGGCGTCCGCAAGGCGACCGCGCAGGCGATGGTGGCCTCGGCCTTCACCGCCCCGCACGTGACCGAGTTCGTCCAGGTCGACGTCACCCGGACGATGAAGTTCGTCCGCCGCCTCAAGGAGAGCGGCGAGCTGGGCCGGGACGTCCGGGTCAGCCCGCTGCTGCTGGTCGCCAAGGCGCTGCTCACCGCGATCAAGCGCAACCCCGGGATCAACGCCCAGTGGGACGAGGCGGCCCAGGAGATCGTCATCAAGGGCCAGGTGAACCTCGGCATCGCCGCGGCCACCCCGCGCGGCCTGATCGTCCCCAACATCAAGGACGCGGGCGCGAAGACCCTCTCGGCGCTGGCGGTCTCGCTCGGCGAGCTGGTCGACACCGCCCGCCAGGGGAAGACGGCGCCCGGCGACATGCAGGGCGGCACGGTCACGATCACCAACGTCGGCGTCTTCGGCGTCGACAGCGGCACCCCGATCCTCAACCCGGGCGAGGCGGCCATCCTCGCCTTCGGGGCGGTCCGGGAGATGCCCTGGGTGCACAAGGGCAAGGTCGTCCCGCGCCAGGTCACCACGCTGGCCCTGTCCTTCGACCACCGGCTGGTCGACGGCGAGCTGGGCTCCAAGGTGCTGGCCGACATCGCGGGCGTCCTGGAGTACCCGAAGCGCCTGATCACCTGGGGCTGACCCGCCCCCGGCCACGTCGAAGGGGCCCTGCCCGCGCACCGCAGTGCGTCGGCGGGGCCCCTTCGTGCTCCCCCGGCTCGGCCGGTCCCTCGTGCGTGACCCCACCGCCGTCGGCCGCTCGCCGCGGCCGGCGGCGGTGGGGGTGGATCGGTGGTGCGGAGGCCCGGGATCCTGGCGGACCTCAGGCCCAGGCGGTGTCGTCGTCGGTGCGGGCGGTGGCGTTCTCCGGCATGGTGCGGCTCCAAGGTTCTGCTGTCTGTGAAAGAAGACGTTCGAGCCCGGTCCGGGTTGCCGCTGCCCCGCGGCTCCGGTGTCAGCCGTGGGTGCGCGGGCTGCCGGCCGCGGTCCTGCCCGGCGTGCCGGCGGCGCGGACGACCTTGACCGTCCGGGTGCTCTTCGCGCCGCTGCCGGACTCCGACCAGGCCGACAGGGTGACCGACACGGCGGACTGGGCGGCCGGGGCCTTCGCCGACAGGCCGATCCGGAAGAGCAGGCGGCTCGCGCGCCCGTCCTTGAGCGACTGGAGCAGCGGGGAGGTGTCGACCCGGACGGCCTCGCCGCCGCAGCCGCCGTCGACGCCGAGCTTCTTCCAGGCGCCGTGCACGAACACCTCGACCGTCACGTCCTGGGCGCGCAGCGGCGCACCCTTGCCGGTGAGGGTGAGGGCCGGTGCGGCGAGGGAGAAGTCGCCGCCGGTGAAGTTGCCGATCTGGGTGCCGACCTCGATCTTCGACCCGCGGGTGAGCGTGCCCGGGGTCGAGAGGAACACGCTGTCGATCGGGCCGTTGTGCCGCACGGCGCGCGCCGCTGCCGGAACCTCGGGGTTGTTCGCCCGGTACGGGCCGGCGCAGGCCGAGGAGGACTCGGCGGCCAGCAGCTGGACCGAGCCGGCGATCAGGAGGGTGGCGACGACGGTGGAGATCCGGCGGCGACGGGTGGCGGAGGAGGAGTTCTCGGTGGAAGCGCCCAGAATGGGCATGCGCATGACAGGACCCCCGAGGTCTGTTGCTGGTGCTGGGTGAGTGGATGACGAAGGTGTACCGGCCTGCTGCTGTTGAGCAGTTGCGCCCCCCGGCCCGGCCGGTCTCGCTTCGCGCTTCCTTCGTCCGTACAGACAGCGATCGCGACCAAAGGGTTGCGGTCGATCCGAGGTTTCTTTCAGGAGTTTTTTCGGGCGGCGTCGAGGCCCTCATGGTGGCGACCATCCACATGATCCGACTCATTGGGACGACTGGTGTGATTCCTGTCATTCGGCCAGGTCAGTGACATTTCCGCCGTTCGGTGAGGACGACACGCCGTCCGGGGTACGTCTTCGCGTCCACCACCCGGGCGACGCCGGGTGACCGGAACGTCGAGGACACACCCGTATGCCGTCTGGCAACCCTGGCCGGATCGTCCGGAGTCTGGCCGCGCTCGTGCTGGTGTCCACCGCCGTGCTCCCTGCCGCGCTCGAACTGGCCGGACCCCCGCCGTTCGGGGTGATCGGCCCCGGCGCCCCCGCCGACCGCGCGGTGCCGCCGCACACCGCGGTGCAGCGCGCCGACCTGCCCGCCGACGGCGGGGCCCCGACCGTCGACATACGGCGGACCGGGGACCCGGCCAACCGGATCACCCTGGTCCTGCTCGGCGACGGCTACGGCGCCGGGGAACAGGACCTGTTCCGCGCGCAGGCGGACCGGGCCTGGCGCGCGCTGATGGACATCGAGCCGTTCCGCAGCTACCAGGGGTTCTTCAACATAAGGCGGGTCGAGGTGGTCTCCCCGGTCTCCGGCATCGCCGAGACCGAGAACCGCGGCCGACGCCCGGCCACCCCGCTCGGCATGCACTTCTGGTGCGAGGGCACCGCCCGGCTGCTCTGCGCGGACGAGGAGGCGACCGCCCGCTACGCCGGCCGCGGCCAGGGCCCGCAGTACCTCATCGCGCTCGCCAACTCCACCGAGTACGGCGGCGCCGGCGGCACCGGGGTGACCACCCTGGCCGGCGGCAGCCCGGACGCCGGGCGGATCATCCAGCACGAGATAGGGCACACCGTCGGGGACCTCGGCGACGAGTACGACACCGCGCCGGACGACGCCGACTACCCCAACCTCTCCACCGACAGCGCCGAGGAGATGCGCCGCAAGCAGACCAAGTGGTGGCGCTGGCTGGGCGCGGAGTCCCCGGACGGCGCCGGGACGATCGGCGCCTACCGCAGCGCCAACGGCGTCTACCGGCCCACCCGGGACTCGGTGATGCGCACCCTCGGCGGGGCGTACAACCTGCCCTCCCGGGAGGCGATCATCGAGGAGGTCTACCGGCGGGTCCGGCCCACCGACGACCCCGTCCCGCCGCCCGGCGACGTCACCGGCCGGCCCCGGCTGGAGGTCCGGCCGCTCCCGCTGGCCGGCGCCCGGCAGCTGCGGGTGGACTGGACGGTGAACGGCGTCCCGGTCGAGCCGCAGGCGCCGGACCGCAGCTGGCTGGACACCGCGCGGCTGCCGCTGGCCCCCGGGCACAGCGCGACCGTCACGGCGACCGTCCGGGACACCACCGACTGGGTCCGCGACGAGGCCTTCCGGGACCGCTACATGACGCGCTCGGTCTCCTGGACGGTGGTGGGCTGAGACCCCGTTCGGGCGCTCCCGGGGACCGGGGACGGAGCGGATCGTTCGTATCCGTCCCCGGGACCCCGCTCTGTCCGTTCAATGATGGGATGACTAATCTGGGGCCACTATGACCGTGGAGCCCGCCAGTTCAGCCCGCCCCCTGTCCGCCCCCGCTCCCCGTGCCGGCGCCGGCCCCACCACCGGGCCCACCACCGCCCACCACCCGCCCGGTGGGCGGGCCGCCTGGCTCGCCTGGTCCATCGGCGTCAGCGTCTACGTCCTGGCCGTCATCCACCGCACCAGCCTCGGCGTCGCCGGACTGGACGCCGCCGACCGCTTCGGCATCGGCGCCTCCGCGCTCTCCACCTTCTCGATCCTCCAGGTCCTCGTCTACGCGGCCATGCAGATACCCGTCGGCCTGCTGGTCGACCGGTTCGGACCGCGCCGGGTGCTGCTGGTCGGTGTCGTGCTGCTCAGCGCCGGCCAGCTCGCCTTCGCCTTCTCCGGCTCCTTCGGCCCCGCCCTCGCCTCCCGGGCCGTGCTGGGCTGCGGCGACGCGATGACCTTCATCAGCGTGCTGCGGATCGCCGCCCGGTGGTTCCCCGCCGCCAAGAACCCGCTGGTCGCCCAGCTCACCGGCCTCGCCGGGATGAGCGGCAACCTGGTCACCACCGTCGTCCTCGCCCAGGCCCTGCACAGCGAGGGCTGGACGCCCACCTTCACCGCCATCGCGCTGCTCGGCGTCGCCGTCTTCGCCCTCGTGGCGCTCTTCCTGCGCGAGGCCCCGGACGGGCCCGCCACCGTGACGGCGCCCGCCGCGGCACCCCGGCCCGGCGTCGGGCGGCAGATCCGGGAGACCTGGCGGGAGCCGGGCACCCGGCTGGGGCTCTGGATCCACTTCACCACCCAGTTCCCGGGCAACGCCTTCGGCCTGCTCTGGGGCCTGCCCTACCTCGTCGAGGCCCAGGGCATGACCCGCGCCGCGGCCGGCGGGCTGCTCACCCTGCTGGTGCTCTCCAACATGAGCTTCGGCTTCCTCTTCGGCCGCGTCCTGTCCCGCACCGCCCGGGCCCGGATGCCCATCGTGCTGACCGTCATCGGCGCCACCGCGCTGCTGTGGGCGGTGACGCTCGCCTGGCCCGGCGGCCACCCGCCGCTCTGGCTGCTGGTCACGGTCGTCCTGGTGATGGGCAGCAACGGCCCCGCCTCGCTCGTCGGCCTCGACTACGCCCGCGCCCGCAACCCCGTCGAACGCCTCGGCACCGCCTCCGGCATCGTCAACATGGGCGGCTTCATCGGCACGATGATCACCCTCTTCGGCATCGGCGTCCTCCTGGACACGCTCAGCCCGTCCGGCGCCGACACCTACGCGGCGAGCGCCTTCCGCTGGGCGTTCTGCTGGCAGTACGTGCCGCTGGCGGTGGGGACGCTGATGATCCTGCGGCTGCGGAAGAAGCTCGCGGCGGCGCCGGCGTAGGGTTTCCCACCTGCGGAAACGGGATTAGCCTTCCCTTTGGGAAGGTTAATCGTGCGCGAGTTGATGACACGGGTGTGTTCGATTCCGACGATGTGGCGGACGCGGCTCGGGTTGACCCGACCCAGCACCGTGCACACGTCCGCCGTGACGAACCACGGTTCGCCGTCGATCATCACGACCCTGATCGGCTGGCCCGTGACCGGGAAGCTCGACCGGACCAGCACCATCGTCTGTTCGTCGTCCATCGGGACGCCCCTCCTTCTTCCGGGTGACACTGCCCGGATCAACGAGGCCTAACGGACGGGGCTACTGGTCCCAACGTGACGCACGGGAGCACGAGGCGCACTCGCCCGGCGTGCACTCGTCTGTGTAAGCCGGGCGGGTGAAGAGGGCCACTATCGGGTGACGGAGAAGTTGGCCAGGACGCGGTCCGCGAGCTCCTTGTCGCCGTCGACGGCCACGTGGCCCGGGCGGCCGCGGCCGCAGGCGAGGCGGACGTAGGTCTCCCAGTCGAGGGTGAGCTGGACGTCGGGGGCGAGGCTGATCGACTCGTCGACGGTGCCGCGCCCGGCGGAGTCGACCCGCACGGTGCGCAGGAACTCGACGGGTCCGGTGACGTCGACGACCAGCGCGGTCCCGGCCGGGGCGCCGGCCTGGTGGGCGACCGCCTCCGGCAGGCCCTGCAGCAGGACATCACGGGCGACCAGGGCCCCGGGGGAGTCGAGGTTGCCGGGGACGCCGAGGGCGCGGCGGAGGTCCTGCTCGTGCACCCAGACGTCGAAGGCGCGCTGCCGCAGCAGCTCGTGGTACTTGATCTCGCCGCTCTGCGGGCCGCCCGGTCGACGGACCGGCTCGTTGGGCATCTGCTTGGCGTTCCGCAGCGCGCGGGAGCGGCGGATGATCGTGTACTCCAGCTCGCCGGTCATCTCCAGCACGGTGTGGCAGCGGCGCTTGTCGACGGGCAGTTCGAGGTAGCGGGCGGCTTCGGTGGTGACGTGGCGCAGGTCGCGCGGGAGGGAGTGGATCGGACGGGGGTCGCCGAGGAGTTCGGACTCGACGGCGATCACGTGCGAGACGATGTCGCGGACCGACCAGCCCGGGCACTCGGTGGCCCGGTTCCAGGAGCCCTCGGGCAGGGGGGCCACCAGTTCGGATATCGCCTCGATGGACTGGGTCCACGCCTCGGTGTAAGCCTGCACGGTCTGGTTGTCCGTCACGGGAATCTCCGGCCCTCCGTCAGCTGCCTTGCCACGCGTGCCCGCGGTTTCCTGGGTCGGCCGGGAATTCCGGCTTCCGGGCGCACACGCTAACCGCACGTTACGCTGCCGGGTGAGAGCAGGGCAGCGCTTTCGGGTGACGATCGTAGGACTCTTGCCGTGGACGGTGGTACTGTGCGCGCTTCATTGATCCAACTCGCGGTCTCCGACGCCGAGCCCCCGGCCGAGCGGAGGGCCCGCGCGGCCGCGCTGGTGCGGGCGCAGCGGGGATCGGACCTGGTGGTCCTGCCCGAGCTGTGGCCGCTCGGCGGCTTCGCGTACGACCTCTGGTCGGACGGCGCGGAGTCGCTGGACGGGCCGACCTCGGACGCGATGGCGGCGGCCGCCAGGGCGGCGGGGGTGTGGCTGCACGCCGGTTCCATCGTCGAGCGCGACCCGGACGGGCCGATCTACAACACCTCGCTGCTGTTCGCCCCGGACGGCGAGCTGGTGCACACCTACCGCAAGATCCACCGCTTCGGCTTCGACAGCGGCGAGGCGGTGGTGATGGGGGCCGGGCAGGAGATCGTCACCGCGGCGACCGACGTCGGCACGCTGGGCCTGGCGACCTGCTACGACCTGCGGTTCCCGGAGCTGTTCCGGGCGCTGCTGGACGCCGGCGCGCAGGTGCTGGTGGTGCCGGCGGCCTGGCCGGAGCGGCGGCGGGAGCACTGGACGCTGCTGAACCGGGCGCGCGCGGTCGAGGAGCAGGCGTACGTGCTGGCCTGCAACACGGCGGGGACGCACGGCGGGGTCGAGCAGGCGGGGCACAGCATCGCGGTGGACCCGTGGGGCCGGGTGCTGGCCGAGGCGGGGGCGGGGGAGGAGGTGCTGACCGTGGAGTTCGATCCGGCGGAGGTGGCGAAGGCACGCGCCGAGTTCCCGGTGCACCGGGACCGGCTGCTCGGCATCCCGGCGCCGGTCCAGCGCTGAGGCGGCCGGCCCGGAGGCGGCGGGCGGAAGGCCGTCCGGGGGCACCGGTCCCACGGTCGTCCGGCGCTCGACCGGCGCACGTTCGGCGGCCGGGAGCGTACGGGGGCGTACGGGGGCGCGCGCAGAGTATGGGGGGCTTGTACACGTCGGTGTCCAATTTGAGAAGATGAGCCCTCGTCGTGTTACCAGTCCGTACACCGCCGGTCTGTTCCGTCAGGCCGTCCCGCCCGCCCGAGGAGGTCGCGCGCATGTTCGGGACCGACGCGGGCGACCCCCGTCCGGTGATCCAGCGCAACAGCCTGCGCGAGCAGATAGCCGGCGCGCTGCGCGAGGAGATGATGGCCGGCCGGCTGGCGGCCGGGCGGAACTTCACCGTCAAGGAGATCGCCGAGCTGTACGGGGTCTCGGCGACCCCGGCCCGGGAGGCGCTGGTCGACCTCTCCGCCCAGGGACTGCTCCGCGCCGAGCACCACCGCGGCTTCACCGTTCCCGAGTTCGGCTGGGACGACTTCCGGGAGATCTTCGAGACCCGGGTGCTGATCACCGACAGCTACTACCGCCGACTGGCCACCGACCCCGGCCGGCAGGACGGGAGCCGGCTCACCTCGCTGCGCCGCCGGGCGGACGCGGCGGCCCGGGCGGCCCGGGCGGGCAACCTCGACGTGATGGTGGGCTGCGACCGCCGGTTCTGGCAGGAGGTCGGCGGGCTGATGGGCAACCGCCGGATCGCCGACTACCTGGACTGGCTGCGGGTGCAGTCGTGGATGTTCGCCGCGCGGTTCCTGCGGTCGACGCCCCAGCTCGCCGGGGTCTGCTGGGACGGCCACCTCGACCTGGTGGAGGCGATCGAGGCGCGCGACGTGCCGCGCTCGCACCGCGTCATCTGCGAGTACAACCTCTTCACCGTCGGGCTGCTGGCCGAGCTGGCCGGCGAGTCGGTGGAGACGGTGAAGGTGTTGCCGCTGCTGACCGGGCGCCTGCTCGCCGTCCCGGGCGGCCAGGACGCTCCGGCCGCGCCGCCCGACACCCCGGAGGACGCCGCGCCGGGGAAGGCCGGGGCGGGCACCGGGACCGCCGCCACCGAGGAGCCGCGTCCGGGGGAGCCCGCCCGACCGGCGGATCCGGGCCGCGCGACCGGCGGCGCCCGGGGACGGGAGCGCGAGCTGGGCCGGGAGCTGGGCCGCGAACTGGGCCTGGGACTCGGCCTGGTGCCGCAGCCGCGCTCGGTGCCGTACGGGCGGTTCGGTCGCCGGCCGTCCGATCCGCCGCCGGACCAACTGCCCGGGGGACAGCCCGATCCGCATCGCTCGCCGGGCCGGTAGGGTGGGCGGTCGTCCGTCCCGGCCGCGCCTCGTGGCGGTGGTCCGGGCACCGACCCGCCCATCCGCCGTCCGCCGCCGCGCGGCCGGTTCCCCGCGTCCGGAGAGGAAGAGCCGGCCATGGCCTGCGACCTCTGGCTCGTCCCGCTGGTGGACGTGCTGAGCCACAGCCCCGACAACCCCTTCCGGGACGACCTCGCGCTGTACAACCAGGTGCTGGCCTCCCGCGGCCTGCCCGAGATGCCGGTCTACCGGTTCGTGCCGGGGCTCAGCGGGGCGGTCGAGCCGATAGCCGCCTTCGACTACGACTCGCTGCACTTCCTGCGCCGGGCCTATCTGCTGGGTCTGACCGGCCTGGACATCACGCCGGTGGACGCGCTCGGCGGCGACTACGAGCAACTGCTGGAGATGTTCGAGAGCAGCGCCGAGCAGTCGCACCTGGTCTGGCACTTCGACCACGCCGGCGCGTACGTGCCGATCGAGTTCGCCGCCCCGCTGGTGGAGGAGTCGCTGCTCGCCGCGGGCGGTCCGCTCGGCTCCAGCCACGGGCTGCTGCGCGAGCTGCAGGCCGTCGCCCCGGCGCTGGGCATCGACCCGCTCGACCCGCCGGCGCCGACCCGGCCGCTCGGCCCGACCGGCCTGGAGCAGCCGTTCGGCCCGCCGCTGGACGACCTGCACCCGTTCGCCCGGGAGCGGCACGCCTGGGCGGGCCTGTACGCGGCGGCGACCCGGAGCCTGCACCAGGGCTCGATGGTCGTCTTCGCCTGAGCCTGAGCCTGAGCCTGAGCCTGAGCCCGAACCCGGGCCGATCCGAACCCGAACCCGAACCCGGGCGCGGGCCCAAGGCCTGGCCCGCCCCCGGCCCGCGCTACCGCAGCGGACCCTCCGGCGGCCGCTGGCGCGGCATGGTGGGCCTGGTCCCCGGCGGCGGCAGCACCCGCACCTGGGCGCCGACGCCCGGCTCGGTGCGCCCGCCCCAGCTGCCGGCGACCTGGGTGGGCAGCTGGGTCATCCCGGCCCGGAACTCCAGCATCCACTCCGAGGTCTCGGTGCGGACCATGTCCGAGACGTCCTCGCAGAACCGCCGCAGCACCCCGAGGCACCGCTCGGCGGCCTCGCCCGCGGTGCCCTCGGTGGGACCGAGCACCTCCCGGACGCACTCCGAGGCCCAGTCGAACTGGAAGGCCTCCAGGCGCCGCTGCAGCGCCTGCGCGGTGGAGACGTCGCGCATCCAGCCGGAGGTCAGCCCGAACACCCGGTCCGCGCCGTAGCAGGCGGCGGCCAGCGCCAGCCCGACGTAGCCCCAGCCGGTGGCGTTGTCGACGGTCCCGGTGAGGTCGACCAGCGGGGCGGTGATCCCGCCGACCGCGAAGCCGGCCGAGGCGAACCTCAGCAGCCGGGCCCAGCGGCGCTTCCAGACCCGGTCCCTGCGGTACCACTCGACGGCCTCGACCGCCCGCTCCTCGGACCAGCGGTACAGCTCCTCCAGCCGTTCCGCGGGCTCGCCCCAGTCGCCCAGGGGGAACTGGCGGGTGCTCAGATCGGACCGGCGGCGGGTCGAGGGCCGGCGCGCCACGGTCGTGGCGGGCTGGTCCTCCTCACCGATCTCCTTGCCCCAGGCACTCTCCTCGGGCTGCATTTCCGGCTGGCTCACCTGTGGGGCTCCCTGTGGCGGGCGGACTGCTGGTCTCGCTGGTTCCGACTCTGCGCGGACCGACGTGTCCTCGGCCTGACGACCCGTGGAACGACGGACAACGCGCCGGCCACACCGCCGCTCCGGGGCGTGCTGCGGATGCCCGGGGCGGCGTCGCCGGCGGCCGCCGGCGGTGGTCCAACAGCACTTCTTACCGCCAAATGGCTTACCGTGTGGGCGCTTCGCCAATGATCGTTACCGGATTCGGCCACCGGATCCCGAGGTGAGAGGGTTGCGGCGGTCGGCGGGATTTCACCCGTCCGAGCGAGGGTCCGGTGACCCGCTGTCCTGACCCGGACACCGCGCGCCGATCCCGGGGGGTCCGAACTGGAGGATCCTCCCAGGCTCTGCGGGTGCCGGATCCGCCCCGCTGTCTCTTCCTACGGGACCGGAGAGCGGCCGGAACCGGCCACCGACTACCCTTGCCCAGCGTGAAGGTCCTCGTCATCGGCGGCGGCGCCCGCGAACACGCCCTGTGCCGCTCTCTGTCCCAAGATCCCGCCGTGACCGAGCTGCACTGTGCCCCGGGCAACGCCGGGATCGCGCAGGTGGCGACGGTCCACCCGGTCGACCAGCTCGACGGCGCTCAGGTCACCGCGCTCGCCACCGCGCTCGGTGCCCAACTGGTCGTGGTCGGCCCGGAGGCCCCGCTGGTCGCGGGTGTCGCCGACGCCGTGCGCGCGGCCGGCGTCGCGGTGTTCGGCCCGTCCGCCGAAGCCGCCCGGCTGGAGGGCTCCAAGGCGTTCGCCAAGGACGTGATGGCCGCCGCCGGGGTCCCGACCGCCCGCTCCTACGTCTGCACCACGGCCGCCGAGGCCGCCAAGGCGCTGGACGCCTTCGGCGCCCCGTACGTGGTCAAGGACGACGGCCTGGCCGCCGGCAAGGGCGTCGTGGTCACCTCCGACCGCGACGAGGCGCTGGCCCACGCCGCCGCCTGCGGGCAGGTGGTGATCGAGGAGTACCTGGACGGCCCCGAGGTCTCGCTGTTCGCGATCACCGACGGCAGCACCGTCCTGCCGCTCCAGCCGGCCCAGGACTTCAAGCGGGCCCTGGACGGCGACCAGGGTCCCAACACCGGCGGCATGGGTGCCTACTCGCCGCTGCCCTGGGCGCCCGAGGGCCTGGTCGAGGAGGTCCTGGCGACCGTCCTGCAGCCCACCGTGGACGAGCTGCGCCGACGCGGCACCCCGTTCTCCGGCCTGCTCTACGCGGGCCTGGCGCTGACCTCGCGCGGCACCCGGGTGATCGAGTTCAACGCCCGCTTCGGCGACCCGGAGACCCAGGTCGTGCTGGCCCGGCTGCGCACCCCGCTGGCCGGCGTCCTGCACGCCTCGGCGACCGGCACGCTGGACCAGCTGGAGCCACTGCGCTGGGACGAGGGCGCCGCGGTCACCGTGGTGATCGCCTCCAAGGGCTACCCGGCGGCGCCGCGCACCGGCGACCCGATCGAGGGCCTGGCCGAGGCGGAGGCCGCCGACGGCACCGCGTACGTGCTGCACGCCGGGACGAAGGCGGCCGAGGACGGCCGGGTGCTGAGCGCCGGAGGCCGCGTCCTGTCGGTCACCGCGACCGGCGCCGGGCTCGCCGAGGCGCGCGAGCGGGCCTACCGGTCGGTGGAGCGGATCTCGCTGGCGGGCGGCCAGCACCGCGGCGACATCGCGCTGAAGGCCGCGCAGTAGCGGCCGCGCACCCCCTCCTCCCCCTCCGGGCCCCCGGCGAGCGATCCGCGCGCCGGGGGCCCGGGCGTTCGCCGGCCCGCGGGCGACCCCCGGCGCGGTCCGCGAGCCCCGCGGGCCCCGTGGACAACCCCCATGGACGCAGCGCCGCCGGGCGTTTCGGGGCCGAGCGGGGCCGGAGCGCTCTTCGGGCGCGGCACACCGTTCGGCGGCCGGAATCCAGCCCATCGAGTGACAGCGGCCGCATCCGGCTGACGTAACCGGGTGCCCGGCCTTATGGTGCGCTGGACCACGGCACCACAGGTCGGGCCGCTTCCGCCCGCCGCCGGGTAGCGGCGGTCGTGCGGGGGGATGCTGGACGGCGTCCGGCCGGACCGGACACGCCCGGCCCGTCCGATGCCGCCCCGGGCGGCCGTCCGGAATCCGGGCGGCGTCACCGGGACGAGTGGAACCGGGGCGATCCGGAACACCACCCGGACACGGGCGTCGAAAATGTCAGAAGCGCCACGCAGCATGTACTACCGGGGCTCGGACGCCACCGTTTCCCGGTCGGAACCGATCGTTTCGAACGGCTCAGGGGCCCTCACCGGGCACCCGAGGGCTCCGAAGGGGGTGCCGCACCGTATGGCCGCTGTCGACACCGCGCGCGCTCACGCCCACGCGGTCCTGCGCATCCGAGGACTCGCCCTGGCCGCCGCCGCGCTGCCCGCCGCTGCCGCGGTGGTCCTGCTCGCCGGCCGGCTCACCGGCCGGATCGGCGCCCCCGGCTCACCCGACGCCGCTGGCTGGGACATCGCCCGCTGGGCGGTCTGCGCGGTGGCCGCGCTCACCCTGCTGGTGGCCGCCGCGGCCGCCCGCGGATACCGCCGGGCCGTCCCGCCGCAGACCCCGGCCGTCCCGCTCGGCCGCGCCCAGGCCCCCGAGCTGTACCGGCTGATCGACGACCTGGCCGACCGGCTGGAGGTCCCCGCGCCCTCCGCCGTCGCGCTCACCCCGGACTGCGACAGCTGGCTGGAGGACGTCCCCGCGGCCCGGCCCCGCCGCCGCGCCCGCGCCGCCCGCGTCGAACCGCCCGCGCCGGTCCTGGTGATCGGCTCGCCCTTCCTCTGGTGGATGCGGGCCGGCGAGCTGCGCGCCCTGCTCGCCCCGGTGGTGGCCGGCACCGCGGCCGCCGCCGACCCCGAGATCGCCGCCGCCCGCCGCTTCCTGCGCGCCCTCGACGCCAGCCTGGACACCGGTTCCGCGGCCGGCCCGGCCGGTGCCCCCGGCCCCGGCACCCCCCGCCCGCCCCGGCGCGGCCCGGCCGCGCTCACCGACCGGATCACCCGCCGGCTGCTCGGCGCCTGCCGCGGCCACGCCGCCGAGCTGGAGCGGTCGGTCGCCGGCTGGGCCTCCGAACAGGCCCGCGGGGTGGACTACGGCCTGCGGATCGCCGCCCAGGAGCAGGTCGGCCTCGCCTACGCGGGCTGGGACCGGCTGCTCACCCGGGTCGCGCTGCCCGCCTGGCGGCTCGGCCGGCACCCCGCGCACCTCAACGCCGGCGTGGTCGCCGCACTCACCGAACTCTCCCGGCGCGACCGGCTGGCCGACGGCTACGGCAGCCGGCTCGGCGACCGCCCGGCCTGCGACCTGCTGGAGGAGCCCGGCACGGTGGACGCCGCCGTCTCCCGGCTCGCCGCCGAACTGTTCTTCGGCGCGCCCGCCTCCGGCGGCCGGCGCGAGCTGGAGTGGGCCGACTACCCGGCCGACGTCGTGGACGCCGGCTGGCGGGCCCGCGCCGCCGCCCTGCAGTCCGCCCTGGACCTGCTCGCCCCGCAGGCCCGCCCCGGTGCCCCGACGCTGACCCGGCTGCTGAACCGGCTCGCCGACGGCGACGGCGAGCGGCTGGCCGCCGCGCTGGTCGCCCAGCCGGCCCGCACCGCCGCCCCCGCACCCCTGCTCGAACCGGTCCGCACCGCGCGGGACGTGCTGGTGGACCACGTCACCGCGATGGTCTGCTGCGCCGCCGTGGACACCGCGGGCGCCGTCCCCGGCCTCGACTGGCTGGACGGCCCGGTGCTGCTGCTCGGCGGGGTGCGCCGCACCGACCTCGCCGAACCGGTCGCCCAGGCCGTCGAGCAGGGCCAGGACGGACCGCTGCGGGCCTGGCTGGACGCCGCCGACGTCCGGCTGGAGAAGCCCGTCCGGCTCTGACCGGCACCGCCGGGAGGGGCGCGCAGCCCCTGCGCGAGCGCCCCCGGTCGACCCGGCCGCCCCGGGTCTTCGCAGGCCGGAGGCCCTCCGCCCGCCGGCCCGGAAGATTCCCGCCACTAGTTGCTACCGTAGGGTGACGCAGCGCCAGCACGGTGTGGTGTATTAGTCCGCACGCACATCCGGGAGGCACATGCCAGCCCGGCGGAGGTGCACCTGGGAGGGGCGCGCGTGGGGACCGAAGCCAACCGCCGCTGGGAGTCCGGGACGCACGCGCACAGCGTCTCCGACCCCTTCGGCCAGGGCCCGCTGCCCTGGCTGCGCAGCCCGGACCAGTACCTCGCCGGCGCCGAGGGCGATGTCCCCTGGTACGTCTCGGTGGACGCCCCCGGGCAGCGTCCGCTGGCCGCCGGGGTGCGCGGCAAGCCCGCGGTCGGCACCCCGCTGAGCGCCAACGACGAGGAACAGCAGATCAAGGGCTTCGCCTCGGCCGGCGTGGTCCGCCCCGGCGGCTCGGTGGACCTGCGGGTCACCGTCAACCCGCCCCGCGAGTTCACCGTCGACGTCTTCCGGATCGGCCACTACGCGGGCGACGGCGCCCACCACATGACCTCCAGCCCGCTGATCGCCGGCATGGTCCAGCCGGCCCCGATGGTGGCCGGCCGGACCGTCTCCTGCCACCACTGGTGGCACACCTGGCGGCTGCAGATCCCGAACCACTGGCGGCCCGGCGCGTACGTCGCCGTGCTCACCACCGCCGACATGCTGCACCGCAGCCACATCCCCTTCACGGTCCGGGACTTCGAGGACCAGACCCGTGCCGCCGAACTGCTGCTGGTGGTCCCGGACGTCACCTGGCAGGCGTACAACCTCTTCCCCGAGGACGGCCGCAGCGGCGCCAGCCTCTACCACGCCTGGGACGGCGGCCGGCTGGTCGGCGAGACCGAGGCGGCCGTCACCGTCTCCTTCGACCGCCCGCACGCCACCGCCGGGCTCCCGCTGCACGTCGGCCACGCCTACGACTTCATCCGCTGGGCCGAGCGCTACGGCTACGACCTCTCCTACGCCACCGCCACCGACCTGCACGCCGGACTGGTCGACGCCTCCCGGCACCGGGTGCTGGTCTTCCCCGGCCACGACGAGTACTGGTCCGAACCGATGCGCCGGGCCGCCGAAGGGGCCAGGGACGGCGGCACCTCGCTGGTCTTCCTCTCCGCCAACACCATGTACTGGCGGGTCGAGCTGAGCCCCGGCCCGTCCGGCGAGCCCAACCGGATGCTCAACTGCCGCAAGCGCCAGAAGGTCCGCCCCGACGACCCGGCCGCCGGGGCCCCCGGCGCCGCCAGCGCGCTGTGGCGCGACGCCGGCGAGCCGGAGCAGCGGCTGCTCGGCCTGCAGTACTCCGGCCGGGTCGCCACCGCCGTCCCGCTGGTCGCCCGGCACACCGCGCACTGGTTCTGGGCCGGCACCGGCCTGCACGAGGGCGACGGGCTGCCCGGACTGGTGGCCGGCGAGGCGGACCGCTACTACCCCAAGGTCGCCCTGCCCGGTCACACCGAACGGGTGCTGCTCGCCCACTCCCCGTACCAGGACCCGGCCGGGCGCACCCGCTACCAGGAGACCTCGCTCTACCGGGCACCCAGCGGCGCCTACGTGTTCGCCTCCGGCACCTTCGCCTGGTCGCCGGCGCTGGACCGGCCGGGGCTCACCGACGAGCGGATCCAGCGCGCCACCGCGAACCTGCTGGACCGCCTCTGCAAGAACGACTGAGCGGCCCTCGGGCCGGTCCGCCCGGGCGGTCGTGACAGACTCGACCCCAGTGACCTCCCCTTTCGCGCCGCACCGCCCGCGAACGACCCCTGAGGACTGAGACGACCTTGAGCGGATTTGTCACCAAGCCCGAGCCGGTCCAGGTGCCCGGCCTGGTCCACCTGCACACCGGCAAGGTGCGCGACCTGTACCGCACCGAGTCGGGTGACCTCGTGATGGTCGCCAGCGACCGCACCTCCGCCTACGACTGGGTGCTGCCCAACGAGATCCCGGACAAGGGCCGCATCCTCACCCAGCTCTCGCTGTGGTGGTTCGAGCGGATCGCGGACATCGTGCCCAACCACGTGATCTCCACCGAGGTCCCGGCCGGCGCCCCGGCCGACTGGAAGGGCCGCACCCTGGTCTGCCGCAGCCTGGACATGGTCCCGGTCGAGTGCGTGGCCCGTGGCTACCTGGCCGGCTCCGGCCTGGAGGAGTACCGCGCCTCCCGCACCGTCTGCGGCATCGCCCTGCCCGAGGGCCTGGACGACGGCTCCGAGCTGCCCGCCCCGATCTACACCCCGGCGCTCAAGGCCGAGGTCGGCGAGCACGACGAGAACGTCCCCTACGAGGAGACGGCCCGCCGGATCGGCGCCGAGCTGGCGGCCCAGCTGCGCCAGACCACCCTGGCCGTCTACTCCCAGGCCCGGGACATCGCCCGCGAGCGGGGCATCATCCTGGCCGACACCAAGTTCGAGTTCGGTCTGCTGGACGGCGAGCTGGTGATCGGCGACGAGGTGCTGACCCCGGACTCCTCGCGGTTCTGGCCGGCCGACGCGTGGGAGCCGGGCCGCTCGCAGCCCTCCTTCGACAAGCAGATCGTCCGCGACTGGCTGACCTCCCCGGCCTCCGGCTGGGACCGCCGCAGCGAGCAGCCGCCGCCGCAGCTGCCCGCCGAGGTGGTCGAGAAGGTCCGCGGCAAGTACGTCGAGGCCTATGAGCGGCTGACCGGCCTCAGCTGGTCCTGACACCCGCGGAATGACACCGCCTGTCGCAGCCCTGCTGCGGCAGGCGGTTCTCTTTGGCATTCGTGGACAAAACCCCTATTCCGGGCGTCGGGTTCCGGCCGCTCCGGATACAAACATCCTTGCCCCTGTGTTAAATCCATGCTTACACTGCGATGGTGGACGTACGCGGTCGATTTGAGCCTGTCGAGTTGTCCAGGGTGCCGGAAGTGGGGGAGCTTTTCGGGAACTTAGGTTTAGGGGAATTTGACGGGGCGGTCGTCTCGCGAAGCGGGCGCAACGATAATTGGGCCGGCTTGACGTCCTCCGGGGCCCGGGTATTCGTCAAACGGCACGGTGAATTCGGCGGGGCGAGCTCGAGGGGTTTTGACCGGGCGCTGAGCTTCGAGGAAGCGGTCGCCGGCCAGTCGATTTCGACGGAACTCCGGTACCCGGCCGTTCTCGGTTATGACAGGGATTCGCTCCTGGTCGCCTTCGAATGGCTGGAGAATGCCCGGTCGGGGGCGGACCTGGCCTTCGACGGCGGCTTCGGTGAGGACCTCTCGGAGCAGGCCGGGCGCTGCATCGCACGCGTACACGGCCTCGACGTCGGTGGGATCGAGATCGACGACTCCGTGCCTCCCATGCCCCCGGAGAGCATCCTCGACGCCCTCCCGCTGAGCCAGTGGGTCGAGAGCAGCGGTGCGCAGTTGAAGGCCTTGGCGCTGCTCCAGTCGGACGCGGCCCTGATCGCCGCCTTGCGTGAACTGCGAGCCGCCGAGGCGTCCGCCGGTCTGCGACCGGGTCACTGCGACCTCCGGCTGGACCAGTTCCTCGTCGTGGACGAGGTGCTGCACCTCACGGACTGGGAGGAGTTCCGGCTGGCCGACCCGGCCCGGGACATCGGGAGCTTCGCCGGCGAATGGCTGTACCGGGCGGTGATGGCGATCCCCGAAGCCCTCGACGCCGAGCAGGGAGAGCCGGGCGACGACGTCTACACCCATGAAGCCGTCGTGGCCCAGGGGGTACGGGAGTTGGAGCGACTGCGGCCGCGGATCACGGCGTTCTGCCGCGGATACCGCGAGGTACGGGGTGAACCGGAGGCGGGGCTGGCCGAGCGGGCGGCACGCTACGCGGGTTGGCACCTGATCGAACGGATGATCGCATCGGCCACTCAGCGGAGCCGGACCTCCGCGCTGGACCTCGGTGCGGCGGGCATCGGCCGCAGCATCCTGCTGAAACCCGCGGCCTTCATCAGCATCCTGGGACTGGGGGGTCTGGTATGACCGAAACCGGGCACGTGATCTCGTCGGCCCTGACGGATGCCCTGCACCGGGTCGAGGTGGCCGGGGACGGCCTGCGGGCCGTCGTGGGCACCCACGAACTGACCGCCGAGAACCCCCGTGCGCTGCAGCGGCAGCTGAGCACCACCCTGTACGAGGTGCTGCACACGGGCCGCGACCCGGAGCAGGGCGAGCGCCCGCGGACCCTCAGGGACACGGAGCTGGAAGCGCGGTTCGGCCGCGCCATGCCGCACCGGCGTACCAGGGTGCGGGCGACCCTGCTGCACGCCCCGGCGGACGGTTCGTACGTGATGAATCACGGGGGCCTCCGGCTGAAGGTTCCGGCGGCAGCGCTCATGGGCGAGCCGGAGGGCGCGGAGGGATCGCAGGTCGACGTGATGCTGCCGGCTGCTCGGCCCGCCCTGTCGACCGGATTCTTCCTGGCCGACGGATCCCGTGGAGCCGTGGACAGCCGGCCGGTGATCCGGGTGTACGTGCATCTGGAGGACGTGGACGCCGCCGTCGAGGCCTGGGGCCGGATCCTGTCGTCCCTGGAAGGGGCGGAGGTGCCCTACCGGGCCAAGGTGCTCTCGACCCGGAGGCTGTTGCCCCGGCGCGACGCCCTGGTCGTCTACCTCGGTCCCCGGGCCTGGCGCGTGGTGCCGGTGGTGGCCGCGGCGGTGGAGGGGCTGGCCGGGGTCGGAGCGGGTTCCTCTCCGATCACTCGGCGGCTGGCGCCCGGGGTGGGGTTCGCCTGGGAGCCGCAGGACGGCAGGCCCGCGATGCGCGGGCTGAGCTTCGGCGAGCACCGCATGCGGGTGCTGGCCGGGGCCCTGGTCAGCCACGCGCTGACCGGGGGCGGGGGCAGTCGCGAAGAGCTCGTCGCCACGCGTTTCGTGGAGGCCAATATCGACCCGGCAGATCCGGCGAGAAATATTGACTCCCCTGTTCTTGATGAAAATTTCCTGGCGGGTTGATAAGTCGTCCGAGAGGGGATGGATAATGGCGCGGCCGCCAGTGATTCCGGTCGAACAGAAGGTCGCGATCGTTCTCAGAGTGCTCTCGGGTGCAGAGTCGATGGCGCAGGCAGCTCGTCGTGCCAAGGTCTCCGAGCAATCGATCGCGAACTGGCGCAGGCAGTTTATCGACGGCGGTCGTACCGGCTTGGAGGGGTACAGTTCGCGATCCGTCCAGCGGGAGCGGCAGCTGCGCCAGGAGATCATGGAACTGAAAGCTGCGCTGGGGGAGGCGTACTTCGAACTGCGGATCCGGCGCGGAGTTGCCCGGCGCAGGCCGGGAACGTTGATTCAGAACGGCTGACGAATGTCCTTGCTGCCACTGCACCGATTCTCACTCGACAACGGTCTCCGCGTGGTCCTCCGGCCGGTTCGAGGGGTCCCCGCCGTTGGCGTGAGCGTCCACTACGACGTCGGATTCAGGTCCGAGCCCGAGGGGCGGACCGGGTTCGCCCACCTCTTCGAGCACCTGATGAGCCAGGGCAGCGGAAACGTTCAGGGGATGGAGCACGGGACCCTGATCGAGGCGGCCGGCGGTTCGGCCGGTGGTTCGACCCACCACGACTACACGGACTACTACCAGGCCGTGCCCTCGGCCGCACTGGAGCAGGTGCTGTTCCTGGAGGCCGACCGCATGCGCGGTCCACGGCTGACGGCCGAGAGCCTGCGGACGCAGACCGAGATCGTCAAGGAGGAGATCAGGAGCAACGTGCTGAACCGGCCGTACGGGGGTTTCCCGTGGACGGTACTGCCCGGGATCCTCTACCGGACCCACCCGAACGCGCACAACGGCTACGGGGAGTTCTCCGATCTGGAGCAGACCACGGTCGAAGAGTGCGAGCAGTTCTTCGGCCAGTACTACGTTCCGGCCAACGCCCTCCTGACCGTCGTCGGTGACATCGACGTCCCGGCTGCCGAAGAACTGGTCCGGCGGCACTTCGACGATGTGCCCGGCGGCGTGCGGCCGGTCGCCGTGCGGCTCGACGAGCCCCGGCCGGTCGCCACGAGGGAGGGAACCTGCCGGGATCCGCATGCGGCACTGCCGGCGGTCGCCGTGGGGTACCGGCTGCCGGATCCACGCACCGAACTGGACGCCTACCTCGCGCACATGGTGCTCGCCACGACGCTCACCAGATGGGAGTCCTCACGCCTGAAGCGGCAACTGATCCACCAGGGGCGGCTGGCGGTGGCCGTGAGCGCCAGCTGCGGCTTCTTCGGGCCGCTGGAGGCACGTGCCCCGGACACGTTCGTCACCGCGGTGACGCACCCGACCACCACGCCGACGGACCGGATCCTCGAGGTGCTGGACGGCACGCTGGCGGACCTCGGCGCCCGTGGTCCGAGCGAGGACGAACTGGCCCGGGCGACCGGCTGGCTGGCCGCGACCTCCCTGCGCCGCAACGACGACCTGCTCGCCCGGACGCGAGCCGTCGGTGCGTTCGAGCTGTTGCACGGACGGGCCGAGCTGGTGGACGAACTGCCGGACCGGCTCCGTGCGGTCACCCCCGTGCAGGTTGCCGAGGCCGCTGCCGGACTGAGGCCCGACTCCCGGGCCGTGCTGACCCTCCTGACCGGTCCCCGTACCGTCCACACCTGAGGAGCACCGCCCGTGCGCCCCACCACGAAGGTCCCCCGTCAGCTCCCTCCGCTGGGAGTCCACCGAGCCTTCCGGCTGCCGGAGACGGCTGACGCCGTCCTGCCCGACGGCCTGCGGGTGATCTGCCTGCGCAGCCCGTCCGTGCCCATGATCGAGCTCGTCCTCCGCATCCCCTTCCTCTGCGCCACGCAGAACGACGCGGCCACGGCCGAGGTCCTGGCCACCACACTGCTCCGGGGGAGCCCCGGGCGTGGGCACGACGACGTGGACACCGAGCTGGCTCGGGCCGGCTGCTCACTGCGCGCGGTGCGCAGGTCCGACCGGTTCGAGATCTCCGGGTCCGGGCCCTCGGCGGCGCTGGAGACCCTGGTCGGAGTTCTGGCGGACGCCCTCACCGGCGCGTCGCACGCCGAAGCGGAGGTCGACCGGGCCCGGAGACGGCTGGCCGAACGGCTGCCGCTGCTGCGGGCCCGCCCGAGCACCGTGGTCGCGGAGGCGCTGCGCGTGCACTGCCGGGGGGACTCACCCGGCTCGCGGCTCATCCCGGCCGAGGCTGCGGTGGCGTCGGTGACCGCCGACGGCGTGCGGTCCCTGCACCGGGCCGGTGTGGTTTCGGCGGGGGCGCAGCTGGTCCTGGTGGGGGACCTCGATCCCGAGCGGACCGTGGCGCTGCTGGCCGCACGGCTGGGCCAGTGGCGGTCGCGCGAGCCGGTCGAGGCCGTGGTGCCGAGGGCACCGGAACTCTGGCAACGGCCGGTGCGGCTGGTGGACCGGCCCGGGGCCGTCCAGTCGCTGATCAGGCTCGTGGCACCGGCCCTTCCCCGGACGGATCCGGGTTTCGCCGCACTCAGCCTGGCGAACGTGGTGTTCGGCGGTTCCTTCTCCTCACGTCTGCTGTCCAACATCCGTGAGCGTGGGGGGTACGCCTACTGGGCGGGTTCCCGCTTCGACGACATCCTGGACACGATGGTGATCGCGGTGAGCGCCGACACCTCCACGGACACCACGGCCTCGGCGGTCGCGGAGATCCGGGCCGAACTGCGGAGGATGGCCACCGAGCCGGTCACCGACGACGAACTGCGGCGGGCCAGGGACTACCTGCTCGGAGCGAGTGCGCTCGCGATGTCCTCGCAGGTCAGGCTGGCCGCGGCGGTGTCCACCACGGTCGGTGCCGGCCTGTCCCCGCAGTGGCTCGCGTCGTTCGCGGACGAGGTCCGAGCCGTGACCGGACGGCAGGTGCGGGAGTCGGCCGAGCAGATGTTCGCATCGGCTGCCTTCACCGGTGTCGTGCTGGGTGACGCCCGGTTGCTCGCGGGGCCACTCGGCGAGCACCTTGACATGGTCCTGGCCTGACAGGAAGTCCCGGCCCGAGCGGCCGGGGCTTCCTGTCAGCCCTGCGCCTGCCCATTCGTCCGCAGCCGTTCCAGCGACTCGATCACCCCGGTGAGCGGGGCCGCGGGCGAGCCGTCCGGCTGCCGGCTGCTCACGCTCAGGCCCTTGTGCGGAGGCACCACGACGATGTTGGCGCGGCTCTGCAGCTCTGCCAGGTGCTTCAGGTAGACCGGTGAGGTCACCGCGTCCGGGGGAAGCGCCGGGGCGATCACGAGGGGAGCCCGGGTGGTCTGCAGCGCCATCTGGGAAGGCGTGTCGGGCAGGCCGATCGACAGCCGGGCGATGTAGTGCAGGCTCGCCGGGTACACGGCGATCGCGTCGGGCCACTGCGCCAGGTCGACGTGGAGGGGAGACGCTTCCGGCTCCTCCGACCAGACGTCCTGCAGCACCTCGCGGCCCAGGATCGGCGTCAGCGCGTTCCGCGTGACGAAGCGCTCGGCTGCCCGGGTCAGCACCACCCGCAGGTCCAGATCAGGGTAGGACAGGCGCAGCCAGTTGATCCAGAACGGGAGCGAAGCCGCCCCGAGGGCGCCGCTGCCGACCAGTAGCAGCCGCCGAGCGCCGAAGGCCGGTGCTCCGGAGGTGCCGACGCTGCCCGGTACGCGGTCCTGATCCGCCGCAGACATGAAGGTCCTTTCATCAGCTCGCCAAGGGGGCGCCAGGCGGGAGCACAGGTCCGGGTGCCTGCCGCTGGTCGGCAGGCACCCGGCATGGTGAGCGGTTGGTCAGCAACCGAAGTAGTAGGTCTCCACCACGGTCGGCGTCACCGTGCAGATCGGCGTGGTGGCGGGGGCCTCGTCGGCCGCGCTGGCGCCGAACTCCTCGGCGTCGGTGTAAGCGGCGTAGCCGGCGATCAGTTCCTCGGTGGTGTTGATCTCCATGCGTCCTCCTGAAGGGAAGGCGGGGTCGGCCCTCTGCAGGCCGTCCGGTGCCCGCGCTTCGATTATTAGCGGAGAGCGGGCAGCCAAAGCTGGGGGTTGTTTGTTGCTGAACCCGCTCTGAGCTGCGCCTTTGCCGTGGCCGCACTACTTACCCGGTCTCCGGGGCGATGTGGGACCGCTGCCGTTCGCGACGCTGCGGCAGGATGTGCGGTCGGCAACCGGCGCAGTATGGGAGGAACGCGTGCGGGAGACGGCAGTGACCGGCGACATGGTTCAGGAGTTCGGAACGGGGTTCCTGCGGACCACGATCCACCGGACGGATCAGGGCTATCTATGGATCCGACGTGCCGGGCCGCTTCGGGGGTCGGCGCTGGTCGGACCCTCTGACGAGGTCCGAACGGCGATCACCGCGATGGCGGCCGGGGAGGTCGCTCTCGTGCTGCCACGGGCCACCACGTCGGGAGCGCTCGGGTACGAGGTCACCGGTGAGGTCCCGCTGGTGCGGATGGTGCTGACCGCGCGGACGGAGGCGGACCATCGTGGCCTCGTCCCGGTGCTCCGCGGAGTGGGTGGGGCGCTGCGTCGGCTCCATGCCGAGGTCGACCCGCTGCTCGCCGCTCCCGGGCCGCCCGGCCCGGCGCGACTGGCGGCTTGGATGGACCGGGGGAACGGCCCGGGCGCTGCCCGGGAGCTCCACGTGTTCATGCGGCGGCGGCTGGGGGCCGCGCGGTGGCAGCGGGTGCGCGCCTGGTGCGACCGACTGGCCGGCGGGGAGGCGTCGGACGTCTTCCTGCACGGTGCTCCGGGTTCGGGGACGACCGTACTGGGTGGCGGCGGCCGGTGCTCCGCACTGCTGACGGGGGAGGACCACGCCCGCGGGCCCCGGGGTTTCGACGTCGGCTGGCTGCTCGGCGAACTCGCCGAGCTCAGGATCTTCAGGTCGCGCGCGGTCACGGGGGGGACTCCCCGGTCGGCGGCCGAGGACCGGCTTTCCGCGGCTCTGCTGGAGGGGTACGGGAAGCTGACGGGGGAGGGGGAGGCCGTGGGGCAGGCGGCGGTCCTGAGGATGCTCACACATGCCCATGACTTCGCGACGTATGTGAGATGGGACGCAGAGCTGGAGCACTACGGTGACGCCCTCACCTCGCTCATCGACGAGGGCGGTATGGGCCTGGTCCCGTCCGGAATCTGAGCTCCGGCCCGGAACGCCGAAGGGCCCTCTCGATCGAGAGGGCCCTTCGTACTGGAGCGGACGACGAGATTCGAACTCGCGACCCTCACCTTGGCAAGGTGATGCTCTACCAACTGAGCCACGTCCGCAGGGGTTGAACTATGTAATTGTGCTGTGCTCGCGCACTGCGAGCGGACGACGAGATTCGAACTCGCGACCCTCACCTTGGCAAGGTGATGCTCTACCAACTGAGCCACGTCCGCACGGTGCCTTGTGGGGCACCGGCCGCCTCTTCGGATCTCTCCGTTGCGGCGACGAGGAATACTCTACAGCATCCGAAGGGGTGGTCGTCCCGCCCTCCGCGGGCGGACGGGACGACCGGTGACCGCGGGAGTTCAGTTCTCCTCGGCGAACGCCTCGTACACGTGCTTCGGGATGCGGCCGCGGGCCGGCAGCTCCATGCCGCGGGACTGGGCCCAGGCGCGCACGGCGGCCGGGTCAGGGGTGAGGGCGGTACGGCGGAAGGACTTCCCGGTACGGCTCTGGCGGCGGCCGGCGGCGACGAACGGGGCGAGGGCCTTCCGCAGCTTTTCCGCGTTGTCCACGGACAAATCGATCTCGTACGACTTCCCGTCCACGCCGAAGTGGACGGTTTCCGCGGCGGCGCCGCCGTCCAGGTCGTCGGAGAGCGTGACAACTACACGCTGAGCCATGGGTGTCAATCCTCTCGGGCAATTCGGCCGACAAGGGCGCGGGTGCGCTCCCGGGCCTGATGTGCACCACTCGCGCAAGTGCATACGGGCAGGCCGGATGGCCGTGCCGGATACGCAGCACTCACCGCGGCAGGTGGCCCTATTCTGCACCCGAAGCGGGGAGAAATCGAAGAGTCCGGCTTTCTTTTCCGGATATTCACGTGTCTTCGCCGGGGTGCCGGATACCGGGTGCACTCGGCTGGCCGATCTGTCCGGAGTGCCGGTATTCGGGTGCTCTTCGGCCGCTCCCGCGGCGGCCGTGGAATCCGTCGAAAAGGGGCGCGCGGCGGGGGGTTCCGGGCCGATGGAGGCCTTGCGGCGTAAGGGTCGTGAGTCTACGCGCGTCACTACGCCCGGCCAGCAATCCCGCCCGAAACCCCTTGTAGTCTGGAGTTCCCCCGCCTCACGAAGACACCACCGGGAGTGCCAGTGGCACGCGTCGTAGTCGACGTCATGCTCAAGCCGGAGATCCTCGACCCCCAGGGACAGGCGGTGCAGCGCGCACTGCCCCGTCTCGGATTCACCGGGATCGCCGACGTCCGCCAGGGCAAGCGTTTCGAGCTGGAGCTGGAGGGCCCGGTCGACGACGCCGCGCTCGCCCGCATCCGCGAAGCCGCCGAGACCTTTCTCGCCAACACCGTGATCGAGGACTTCACGGTCCGCGTCGAGGAGGAGGGCAAGTGACCACCCGCGTCGGCGTCGTCACTTTCCCCGGCTCCCTCGACGACCGCGACGCCCAGCGCGCGGTCCGCCTCGCCGGCGCCGAGCCGGTCGCCCTCTGGCACCGTGACAAGGATCTCCACCAGGTCGACGCCGTCGTCCTGCCGGGCGGATTCAGTTACGGCGACTATCTGCGCTGCGGCGCGATCTCCCGCTTCTCGCCGGTGATGGACACCATCATCGAGCAGGCCAGGGCGGGAATGCCGGTTCTCGGTATCTGCAACGGCTTCCAGGTGCTGTGCGAATCGCACCTGCTGCCCGGCGCGCTCACCCGCAACGACTCGCTGCACTTCATCTGCCGCGACCAGAAGCTGCGGATCGAGAACAACGGCACCGCCTGGACCCGCGATTACGCGGTCGGCCAGGAAATCGTCGTGCCGCTGAAGAACGGCGAGGGCCGCTTCGTCGCCGACGAGCACGTCCTGGACGAGCTGGAGGCCGAGGGCCGGGTGGTCGCCCGTTACCTCGACGTCAACCCCAACGGTTCGTACCGCGACATCGCCGGCATCACCAACGCGGCCGGCAATGTCGTGGGCCTGATGCCGCACCCCGAGCACGCCGTGGAGCCGCTCACCGGTCCCACCACCGAGGGCCTGGGCTTCTTCACTTCCGTCCTGAAGCAGCTGGTGAACGCCTGATGAGCCTCGACACCGTCAAGAACGCCGAGCAGACCCCGGACGCCGCCCAGCCGTGGGCCGAGCTCGGCCTCAAGCAGGACGAGTACGCGCGCATCCGGGAGATTCTCGGCCGCCGCCCGACCGGCGCGGAACTCGCGATGTACTCGGTCATGTGGTCCGAGCACTGTTCGTACAAGAGCTCCAAGGTCCACCTGAAGCAGTTCGGCGAGAAGAAGCCCGAGACGGACGCGATGCTCGTCGGCATCGGCGAGAACGCCGGTGTGGTCGACGTCGGCCAGGGTTACGCGGTCACCTTCAAGGTCGAGTCGCACAACCACCCGTCGTACATCGAGCCCTACCAGGGCGCGGCCACCGGCATCGGCGGCATCGTCCGCGACATCCTGGCGATGGGCGCCCGCCCGGTCGCCGTGATGGACCCGCTGCGGTTCGGCGCGGCCGACCACCCGGACACCCGGCGCGTGCTGCCCGGGATCGTCGCGGGCATCGGCGGCTACGGCAACTGCCTGGGCCTGCCGAACATCGGCGGCGAGGTCGTCTTCGACTCCTGCTACCAGGGCAACCCGCTGGTCAACGCGCTGTGCGTGGGCGTCATGAAGCACGAGGACATCCACCTCGCGCAGGCCTCCGGCGCCGGCAACAAGGTCATCCTGTACGGAGCCCGCACCGGCGGCGACGGCATCGGCGGCGTCTCGGTGCTCGCCTCCGAGACCTTCGACGACAGCAAGCCGGCCAAGCGCCCGGCGGTCCAGGTCGGCGACCCGTTCCAGGAGAAGCTCCTCATCGAGTGCACCCTGGAGATCTTCCGCGAGAAGCTCGTCAAGGGCATCCAGGACCTCGGCGGCGCCGGTCTGTCCTGCGCCACCTCCGAGCTGGCCTCGGCCGGCTCCGGCGGCATGCGGATCGACCTCGACACCGTGCACCTGCGCGACCACACGCTCTCGCCGGAGGAGATCCTCATGAGCGAGTCGCAGGAGCGCATGTGCGCCATCGTCGAGCCCGAGAAGGTCGCCCGCTTCCTGGAGATCTGCGAGAAGTGGGACGTCATCGCCAACGTCATCGGTGAGGTCACCGACGGCGAGCGGCTGGAGATCTTCTGGCAGGGCGAGCTCGTGGTGGACGTGCCGCCGCGCACCGTCGCCCACGAGGGCCCGACCTACCAGCGTCCGTACGCCCGCCCGAGCTGGCAGGACGCGCTGCAGGCCGACGCCCCGACCGCCGAGCGGCTGGCCCGCCCGACCACCGGTGAGGGCCTCAAGGCCGACCTGCTGAAGGTCGCCTCGCACCCGAACCAGGCCTCCAAGTCCTGGATCACCGACCAGTACGACCGCTACGTGCTCGGCAACACCGTGCTCTCGCACGGCGAGGACTCGGGCATGATCCGGATCGACGACGAGACCAACCTCGGCGTCTCGGTCGCCACCGACGGCAACGGCCGCTTCACCAAGCTGGACCCGTACACCGGTGCCCAGCTGGCCCTCGCCGAGGCGTACCGCAACGTCGCGGCCGGCGGTGCCAAGCCGCTCGCGGTCTCCGACTGCCTCAACTTCGGCTCCCCCGAGGACCCGGACGTGATGTGGCAGTTCGCCGAGGCCACCCGCGGTCTGGCCGACGCCTGCCTGACCCTCGGCACCCCGGTGACCGGTGGCAACGTCTCGCTGTACAACCAGACCGGCGAGGTCGCCATCCACCCGACCCCGGTGGTCGCGGTGCTCGGCGTCATCGACGACGTCACCCGCCGCACCCCGGTGGCCTTCGCCGAGGAGGGGCAGTTGCTCTACCTGCTCGGCGACACCGCGGACGAGCTGGGCGGCTCGGCCTGGTCGCAGGCGGTCCACGAGCACCTGGGCGGCCTGCCGCCCAAGGTCGACCTGGAGCGCGAGCGGCTGCTCGGCGAGATCCTGATCTCCGGCTCGCGCGACGGCATGATCGACGCCGCGCACGACCTGTCCGACGGCGGCCTGGGCCAGGCCCTGGTGGAGAGCTGCCTCAAGGGCGGCCGCGGCGCGCGGATCGTCGTGCCCGAGGGCATCGACCCGTTCGTGTTCCTGTTCTCCGAGTCGGCCGGCCGCGCCGTCGTGGCGGTGCCGCGCAGCGAGGAGCTCCGGTTCAACGACATGTGCACCGCGCGGGGCCTGCCGGCCACCCGGATCGGTGTGGTCGACGGTGACGCCCTGGACGTCCAGGACCAGTTCAGCGTCTCGCTGGCGGAGCTGAAGGACGCCCACACCGGCGTCATCGAGGCCCTGCTGGGCTGAGTGCCCGAGCACGTCCCCCGGGGGCGGACGGTTCCGAGCGGAACCGTCCGCCCCCGGGCGTATGTTGGGGGCCATGCCTGCCAAGTCCCGTACCTACCAGCCCGCCAAGGTGCGGGCCGCGCTGTCGGCGCAGAGCGAGGCCCTGCGCGCCGCCGTCCACCGGCTGACGGCCGCCGAACTGGACCGCCCGACCCGGCTGGGGGAGTGGCGGGTGCGCGAGCTGCTGGCGCACCTCGCCGTCCAGATCGCCTGGCTGCCCGCGCACCTCGACGACCCGCTGGAGGGCCGGCCGCCGCTGGACCTGCCGCAGTGGACCGCCCGGGTCGGCGCGATCGCCCCGCTGCTCGACGAGCAGGCCAGGGCGCGGACGGCGGAGGAGTTCGCCGGTGACCCGGCCTCGGTGGCGGCGGCCTTCGACCGGGCCGTGGAGGCGCTGCTGGCCGCCCTGGCGCGGCCCGGGACGGCCGATCCGGCCCGGCGGTTCGAGATCCGGCTCGGCTCGATGCTGCTCACCGAGTTCCTGGTGACCCGGCTGGTCGAGACGGTGGTGCACGCCGACGACCTGGCCGAGGCGCTCGGCCCCGAACCCTTCCCGCACGACCGGCAGGCGGTGGCCGCCGTCACCCGGATGCTCGCCGACGCCTTCGCCGAGCGGGTGCCCGGCGGCGCGGTCGAGCTGCGGGTGCCGCCGTACGCGGTGGTGCAGGCCGTCGAGGGGCCGCGGCACACCCGGGGCACCCCGCCGAACGTGGTCGAGACCGACCCGCTGACCTGGATCCGGCTGGCCACCGGCCGCACCGGCTGGGCGGACGCCGCCGAGGCCGCCGCGCTGTCCGCGAGCGGCGAGCGCAGCGACCTGCGGGCCCACCTGCCCCTGCTCGGCTGAGCCCGGACGCCCGCCGGGCCGGTTCAGGGCACCGACGGTCCGCCCAGGTAGCGGCCGTCGGGGCCGTACGGCCAGGCGTTGGGCTTGCAGCCCTTGAGACCGTAGATCTGCTGCATCATCGCGGGCGCCGGCTTGCCGGGGCCGGGGCAGGACTCGTGGCCGTGGCCGATCCGGTGGCCGACCTCGTGGTTGACCACCAGGGCCCGGTACTCGTCGATCGGGCCGTCGAACTGGGGTGAGCCGGTGGTCCAGCGCTTGACGTTGACCAGCACCTGGTTGCCGACGTTGCAGTTCACCTCACTGCGGGTGTCGAGCCCGGCGGCGCCGCAGATCCGGTCGACGGTGGCGGGGGAGGCGATCTTCACGGTGAAGTCGTAGTCGCCGTCGGCGACCAGCTGGAAGCCGTTCCTCCGGTCGTTGGTCCAGCCGCGCCGGTCGGCCAGGATGCCCTGGATCTGGGTGGCGGAGGCGGCGGCGTCGATGCCGATGCCGTTCTCGACCTCGACCCGGTAGCGGCGGATCCGGCCCTGGCCGACCGGGTCGGCGGAGCCCCGGGCGAGGGTGAAGGCACCGGTGCCCTGGGCGGGGGCGCTCTGCGAGCCGCTCGGCTGCGGGGTGGGGGAGGGGCCGGGGGACGTCGGCGCGGGGGTCGTGGCGGCCGGGGTCGTCGGGGCCGCGGGCGGGGCCGAGGACGGCGGCGGGGCGGCGCTGGTCGGTGCCGGGGCGCCCTCGGGCGGGGCGATCCGGGCCCGGGCGGTCCGGTCGGCGTCGGGCAGCACGTCCGGGTGGTTCAGCACGAAGAGGGTGCCGCCGAGGATCGCCACCGCGGTGACCAGGGCGGTGAACATGCCGGGCCCGAGCCGGCGGCGCGACGGGCGCCGACGGCGCGGGGAGGCCGCGGTACGGGGCCGGCGGGCGGGTCTGGGTGCGGGCACGCTGGGGGCTCTCTGTCGACCGGTGGGGTCGCCAACCCTCGAACCGATGTGCGCGCCCCCTCGCGGGTTCACCCTGGCACGGCGGAGCGGTGGATGTCCACGGACCCCGGGCCGCGCGGAACGGCCGACGCCGCCCCCGGCTGCCCGTCGGGGGCACCGGGGACGGCGTCGGCGGCGGTCCGGCCACCGGGGCCGGGGGTCAGCCCAGCGTGGCGGCGGCGGTCGGCGAGCTGTCCCGCAGGAACTGCTGGCAGCGCTCCGCCTCCTCCTTCTCCTCGATCGCGGCGGCGGCCCGGCCGAGCGCGTGCAGTGCCCGCAGGAAGCCGCGGTTCGGCTCGTGCTCCCAAGGCACCGGGCCGTGGCCCTTCCAGCCGCTGCGCCGCAGCGCGTCCAGCCCGCGGTGGTAGCCGGTGCGGGCGTAGGCGTAGGACTCCACGACCCGGCCGGCCGTGTAGGCGTCGTCGGCGAGCTGTGCCCAGGCCAACGAGGAGGTCGGGAACTTCGCCGCGACCTCGGCCGGGGAGGCGCCGCCGGCCAGCAGCTCCAGCGGAGCGGGCTCGGCGGGCAGGTGCGTCGGGGGCGGACCCCCGAGGAGGTTCTCGTGAATGGTCATGCCCCCCAGTGAACCACCGGGGGGCACGGACGCAGGACCTCGTTCACCTCGTTCGAGGTGCGGGCCTCACTTCAGGCGGTTGCCGGCCGAGCGCAGCTGCTGGGCGGCCTCGAGCACGCGGGCGGCCATGCCGGCCTCGGCCAGCTTGCCCCAGGTGCGCGGGTCGTAGGTGTTCTTCTTGCCGACCTCGCCGTCGACCTTCAGCACGCCGTCGTAGTTGGCGAACATGTGGCCGGCCACCGGGCGGGTGAAGGCGTACTGGGTGTCGGTGTCCAGGTTCATCTTCACGACGCCGTTCTCCAGCGCGGTGGCGATCTCCTCGGCGCTGGAGCCGGAGCCGCCGTGGAAGACGAAGTCGAACGGGTCGGTCTTGCCGTACTGCTTGCCGATCGCGTCCTGCAGCTCGCGCAGCAGCTCCGGCTTCAGCACGACGTTGCCCGGCTTGTAGACACCGTGCACGTTGCCGAAGGAGGCGGCCAGCAGGTAGCGGCCCTTCTCGCCCAGGCCCAGCGCCTCGGCGGTGCGGACGGCGTCGTTGACGGTGGTGTACAGCTCGTCGTTGATCTCGTGCGTGACACCGTCCTCCTCGCCGCCGGTCGGGGTGATCTCGACCTCAAGGATGATCTTGGCGGCGGCGGCCTGGGCGAGCAGCTCCTGGGCGATCGCCAGGTTGTCACTCAGGGTCTCGGCGGAGCCGTCCCACATGTGCGACTGGAACAGCGGGTTCTGGCCCTTGGCCACGCGCTCGGCGGAGACCGCCAGCAGCGGGCGGACGTAGCCGTCCAGCTTGTCCTTCGGGCAGTGGTCGGTGTGCAGCGCGACGGTGACGTCGTACTTGGCGGCGACGATGTGCGCGAACTCGGCGAGCGCGACGGCGCCGGTCACCATGTCCTTGTTGTGCTGGCCGCCCAGGAACTCCGCGCCGCCGGTCGAGATCTGGATGATGCCGTCACTCTCGGCCTCGGCGAAGCCGCGGAGCGCGGCGTGCAGGGTCTGCGACGAGGTCACGTTGATCGCCGGGTAGGCGAACTTGCCCGCCTTGGCCCGGTCCAGCATCTCGTTGTAGACCTCGGGAGTTGCGATGGGCATGCGAATCCGCTCCTGTCGGGTGTGCGGCGCACGGACGGTGCTGTCCGACGCTGTGTACGCCTGGTGACGACTCCGGGGTACCGGGGCCGGTGCGCGGCTCTGCGGTGCGGCGGACCGGTACCAAGGTTCGAGGCAGCGGCCGCGGTGCGGCGATGAGGGTGTTCGCCACTGCGGGCCGGACGCCGGTGCCATCTTCCCAGAATGCCTACCGGCTCCACCATGCGGCCCGCCTGTCGGGACGGCGGGCCCGCCGCGCTCCCCGGGGGGTCGGAGAGGAGGTGCGACGAAAGGATGAGCGCGCGCTCGACCCCGGGGGCGAAGCCCCGGAAAAGACGGGACCGCTATCCTGCGCCGTGTGGACTACAACCAGCTGGCCGTCAATCTGCTCGACGCCAAATCACTGATCTCGTCCCTCGGTGCCATCGGGCTGATCGCGATCATCTTCGCGGAGACCGGCCTCCTGGTCGGGTTCTTCTTCCCGGGTGACTCGCTGCTCATCATCGCCGGCGTGGCCTCCTCCAGCGCCGCCTCGTCGGTGCTCGGCGACGGTGCGCGGCTTCCGCTCGCGACCCTGTTGATCGGAGCCCCGATCGCGGCCATCGCCGGCGCCCAGCTCGGGCACCAGATCGGCGTGAAGGTCGGACCGAGGATGTTCGACAAGCCGGAATCGAAGATCTTCAAGCGCGAGTACGTGCTGAAGGCCGAGGAGTACTTCAACCGCTTCGGCCCCGGCAAGGCCGTCGTGCTCGCCCGCTTCATGCCGATCGTGCGGACCTTCCTGAACCCGGTCGCGGGCACCCTGGACATGCCGGCCAAGACCTTCTTCCTCTGGAACGTGGTCGGCGGCGTGCTGTGGACCGAGTCGATGCTGCTGATCGGCTACTTCTTCGGTGACGCGCTCGCCCCGGTGATCGACAAGTACCTGATCCCGGCGGTGCTGCTGATCGTGCTGCTCTCGATCTCGCCGATGATCTTCGAGGTGCTGCGCGAGCGCAAGAAGAAGAAGGCCGGTGGCGCGCAGGCCGCCGAGGGCGGCGAGGCCGTCCAGGCCGGCGGCGGTCGGCACCGGCGCGACTGAGCCCGTCCCCGTTCCGCACAACGGCCGGGGCCGGTGTGTTTCACGTGAAAAAAAACGCCCCCCGCCGGGGAGTCTGCGCGGGGGGGGGA
>NZ_JBEXJT010000007.1:0-206501 GCF_040609255.1 Kitasatospora sp. NPDC004723
CACACCCCGGGCGGTTATATCCGCGCCCGCCACGCCCGCGAATAACACCGCCAACGCATCACGGCACGCAGTTGATCAATTACCCAACACTTTCTGAGGGGCCGTCCGCCGAACAGCGGCCCGCGCGGCCGTCCGCGGTCAGGAGCCGCCGGTGCGGCCGGGGCCGGGCAGGGTGACCTCGGAGGTGGACGTGCGGACCGGACCGGCCGGGCCGGTCGCGGTGAGCGTCACGGTGTAGGTGCCGGGGGCGGGGTAGTCGTGGTCGAGGAACCCGTAACCGAGCTCGACCGCACGGGGCACGCTGCCGTCCCCGAAGTCCAGGCTCGCGGTGCCCGGTGTCCAGCCGGCGGCGTACCCGACCGCCAACCGCACGTTGAGCGGGTGGCCCGGCCGGGGGCGGTGGCGGGCGCTCACGCGGACGCGCAGCGGGTCCTGGAGCTCGATGGCACCGCGGTCCCGGTAGCCCCACGCGGTGGGGTTGGGGAAGCCGGGGTGATCGGCCGGCTCGGCGCCGTGGAGGTCGGTGGCCGGCGTGCCGAGGGCGGTCGGGTCGGCCGCGTCGGTCAGACCCGCCACGGCGGACGGGGTGTAGTCCTCGCCGTCGGCGGCGAATCCCGGGTCGACGGCGTTGTCGCTCGCGCCCTGTCCGACCGCCCGGAAGGCCTCGGGGGTCGCGAACGGGGTGCCGCCCCAGGAATAGGCGTACGGGCCCGACGGGACGACGGTGTTGTAGTCGACCTTGGTGCTCCGGACGGATCCGGCCGACACCACCAGGGGTATCGCGGTGGGCGGTGCGCCGCCGCAGCGCGGGGCGGGACGCTTGGCCAGGATGTTGTTCTCGGCCACCGACCCGGTGGAGTTCCCGGCGAACTCCAGGTCGGTCCCGCAGTTGCGTCCGAAGGTGTTGCCCACCACGATCGTGCGGGGCGCGTCGGTGGCCACCACGCCGCGGCCGGCGCCCCCGGTGATCAGGTTGGTGGTGACGACGACGCCGGAGGTCCCGCTGTCGACCGCGACGCCGGTGACGGGCGCGGCGGAGATCCGGTTGCGGCTCACCGTGACGTTGGCGCCCGTACCGGTGATCCGGACGCTCGGGGTCGCCGCCGGGAAGGCCTGGACGCCGCCGCGGGCCGGATCGCCCGCCTCCACGTCGTTGTGGTCGACGAGGATCCGGGTGGAGTCCTTGACGAGCACGCCCTCCTGCGGGGCGTCGAGGCGCAGGCCGGACACGGTGATGTCGTGCACGCCCTCGAACACGAAGGCGTGCGGAGCGGGGGGTGCCCCCGGGGCCCAGCGGCGGGTGCCCACGGACGTGTTCGGCACGCGGTCGGCCTGCTCGGCGCCCTGGAAGACGATCGGACGACCGGGCTCGCCGGAGCGCCTGACGGTGACCTGGCCGGTGAACCGCCGGTCGGGTGCGAGCTGGACGGTCTGCCCGGGTCCGGCCACGTCGGCGGCGGCCTGGACCGTGCAGAAAGGCCGCTCCCGGGTGCCGGTCCCGGCGTCCGAGCAGTTCGAGCGGGGGCCGTTGTCGACGTGGAGCACGGTGGTCTCGGCGTGCGCGGTGAACGGGAGCACGGTCCCGGCGATCGCGGAGCCGGCGGCCGCGAGCGCGAGGCCGACCTGACGGGATGCTGGCACGGGCGGGATCCTCCTGGGGCAGCAGGCGCGGAATCGGCGTCACGGGGCTGACGTACCGACAGAAAGCGTGTGCGGGCGGATGGATTCGGGATCCGCCAAGAGTATCCATGACCCGCGCGTGCGGTCTCAACCGGACGTGTGGTGCGGCCGGCGGCCGTCCGGCGGCATCGTCGAGGCGTGCGTCGGTTTGGGGCGGGCTCCGGGCGGGGACGGTGGCCGACATGCTTTCCGTAGTGGTCGCCCCATGGGGCGCAGAGCCGGTGTTCGAGCGGAACGGGGACGAGCCGCACGACGCCGCCAGCACGATGAAGGTCGCCGTCCTGACCGCACTGCACCGGGCCGGGGCCGACCCCCGCGAACCGGTGCCCGTGGTCAACGGCTTCGTGTCGCGGGCGGGAGGTGAGTTCGCCAACGACCCGGACCGGGACAGTGATCCGGTGCCGTGGACGCTGCTCGGCGCCACCGTGCCGCTGGGGCTGCTCACCGAGCGGATGATCACCCACTCGTCCAACCTCGCCACCAACCTCTGCCTGGCCCGGGCCGGCCACGAGGCCGTCGACGAGGTGTGGCGGCGCGCCGGGGCCACCCGCAGCGCCAGCCCGCGCGGCATCGAGGACCACCCGGCCCGCGCGGCGGGCCTGCACAACCTGGTCACCGCGCGCGACCTCGTCCGGTTGCTGCAGTCCCTGGACGGTGAACCGGAGGTGCTCGCGCTGCTGGAGCGCAACGCCTTCCGGGTCGACCTCGCGGCCGGGCTGCCGCCGGGGACCAGGGTCGCGTTCAAGAACGGCTGGTTCCCCGGCGTGCGGCACTGCGTCGGCCTGGTCAGTCCGCAGGACTGTCCGCCGTACCTGCTGGCCGTCTGCTACTCCGGCCCGCTGGCCTCGGGCGCCGACGGGGCCGAGGCCGATCCGGCGGCCCGCCTGGTGGCCCGGGTCTCGGCGGCGGTCTGGGCCCGGCGGCACGCGATCACCCGGGCCGCTGGTCGCACAGCTCCACCAGTCCCGCCAGAGCCGGTTCGTTGAGCAGGTTGATCCGCACATAGCCGGGGTGGCCGGGGAGTTCGAAGTAGCGGCCGTCCAGGGCGAGCAGGCGCTCGGGCGGGGCGGCGGGACGGGCGAACAGGAAGTAGCCGGTGTCGATCGGCGCCTGGGCGGCCAGCGCTCCGGAGGCGGTGAGGCGCTGGTGGCCGGCGCGGACGTGGTCGAGCAGGCGGTGGTTGCCCTCGAGCAGCATCAGGTCGGCGGCCCGGTGGGCGAACAGCCGGTCGGCGAGGGTGACATCGCCGTGCAGGTTGAGGTGCAGCTCGGCGAGTGGTTCTCGCAGCGGCTCGGGCACCAGCAGGTGGGCGCAGCGGTAGCCGTGGATGGACAGGAACTTGGTGGGGCAGACCATCCGCAGCGTGAGGTCGGCGGGCAGCGCGGCGGAGTCCTCGCGGCGCCCGCCGTCCCAGCGCATGTACTGGAAAGTGCCGTCGACGAACACCAGGGATCCGGTGGCGAGTTGCCACTCGGCGAGCTGCTTCAGCACCAGCTTGGGCACCCGTCGGCCGGTGTACCAGACCGGGTCGGTGAGCAGCAGGACGGTCCGCTCGTCCGGCAGTCGCAGGTCGAATCCGGGCTGGTGGGCGTGCGTCTCGGCGACCGGGACCGGCTCGATGCCGAACTGCCGGAAGAAGTAGGCGAACTTGTAGTACACCGGCGGCAGGTAGTGGATCCGGGTGCGGCCGGTGGTGCGCAGCCAGGTGCAGAAGGTGCCGAGCAGTGCGCTGGCGCCGCCGGCCGGGACGACCTGGTCCGGCGAGCACGGCTCGGCGTCGTAACTCTCGTGCAGGCGGGCGATCTTGGCGCGCAGTGCGAGGTCCTCGTCGAGCGCCGCGTAGCGGCCGACGTCGCCGAGCCGGTACGGCGGGGTGTGGGCGAGGTCGCCGAGGTAGTCGGCCACGAAGGGGTGGCCGCCGTTGTAGTCGGAGACGAACAGCCGTCCGTCCGGTCGCTGCCGGGCCCTCTCCACGGCTTCGTGCAGGTCGAGCATGCGGAACAACGACGGCGTCATCCGTCCCCCTCGGGCGCTGGCCACTTTGTCGGACGGGCGTCAAGTCTGTCCGGGGCCCGGCGCGGACACAAGTCCGCGCCGGGCCCGGGTGGTTCGCGTGCGGGCTACCGGGCCGTAACGGCCGGATCGGCGGGCCGTGGCGGCTGGATTTCGCTGCGGCCGGATCCGGTGCGGCCGGATCGGTACCGCCGGATCGCCGTGGCGGGATCAGTACGGCTGGACGAGCACGTGCGCCGCGCCCGGGACGCCGACCTTGAGCAGCTCGTCCTCCTCCGGGGTGGTCGGTGTGCCGGTCTCCTGCTTGAGGACCGCCCGGGACAGCGCCTGCACCCACATGGCGCGCGGCCGGCGGCGCTCCTCCCAGGCGGCCAGCGCCGCCGGCACCGTCTCGGCGGCGTCCAGGCTCTGCGCCAGTACCAGGGCGTCCTCGACGGCCATCGCGGCGCCCTGCGCCAGGTGCGGGGTGGAGGCGTGCGCGGCGTCGCCGGCCAGCACCACCCGGCCGACGTGCCACGGCTCCTCGACGGTGACCTGCGAGATCCGCGAGTACACCACCGCCGCCGGGTCGGTGACCTGGGCCAGCGCCTCGGCGATCGGCCCGCCGAAGCCGGCCAGGCGCTCGCGCAGCTGCTCGTGGGCGCGCTCCGGGTCCGGGCGGAAGTCCGCGCCCTCGGCGAACACCGAGCCCAGGTACATGAGTTCGTCGCTGATCGGGGTCAGCAGCGCCTTCGCCGCGAGGTTGCCGGTGGACATCAGCACGCCCTGCAGCTCGGGCGAACGCGGAAGGGTGACCCGCCAGTTGGCGAATCCGGTGTACTCGGGCGCGTACTTCTCGCCGTACAGCCGCTTGCGCAGCGGCGAGCCGATGCCGTCGAAGCCGACCACCAGGTCGTAGCGGGCGCTGCTGCCGTCCGACAGGGTGACCGCCACCTCCTCGCCCTCGTCGGCGAGTTCGGTGACGGTGGTGCCGAAGCGCAGGGACGCCCCGGCGGCGGTGGCGGACGCGGCGAGCACCTCGGCCAGCGCCGGGCGGGGGATGCCGTTGTTGGAGGGCGCGCCGTCCATCCGGGGCTGCGGGATCTTCGCGAGGACGCCGCCGGCCGGGTCGCAGATGGTCAGCACCTCCCACTCGAAGCCGACCGCCAGGCACTGCTCCAGCACGCCGATCTCGCGCATCACGTGCAGCGCGTTGGAGGGCTGGATGATGCCGACGCCGAGCGCCTCCAGGGCGTCGCGCAGCTCGACGACGTCGACCCGGTGGCCGCGGCCGGCGAGGGCGGTGGCGGCGGTCAGGCCGCCGATGCCGGCGCCGTGGACGAGGACGCGCAGGGGTGGGGTCATGGTGGTGGTACTCCAAGCGGGAGGAAGCGGGGAAGGGCAGGCGGGGACGGGGGCGGGGAGAAGAAGGGAAACGTTTCAGCGGGCCTGGGCGTCGGCCGACAGCTCCATCAGGTGGTCGACCAGCGCGAGCAGCAGGTCCCGCCCGAACATCCGCACCCGCACGTCGCCGACCAGCATCGGCACCTGCGGGTCGAGGTCCAGCGCGGCCCGGACCTCCGCGACGGTGCGGGTGTTCTCGCCGTGGAAGCAGTTGATCGCCACCACGAACGGGATGCCCCGGCTCTCGAAGAAGTCGATCGAGGCGAAGCTGGTCTCCAGCCGGCGGGTGTCCGCGATCACGATGCCGCCGAGCGCGCCGTTCACCAGGTCGTTCCACATGAACCAGAAGCGCTCCTGGCCGGGCGTGCCGAACAGGTAGATCACCAGCTCCGGGCTGACCGTGATCCGCCCGAAGTCCAGCGCGACCGTGGTGGTCTCCTTGTTGTCCACCCCGGACAGGTCGTCCACGCCCTCGCTGGCACGGGTCAGGTACTCCTCGGTGCGCAGCGGGGCGACCTCGCTGACCGTGCCGACCAGGGTGGTCTTGCCCACCCCGAAGCCGCCGGCGATGAGGATCTTCAGCGCGGAGGGGGCGGCGGATGTGAGGGGGGACGAGTGGGAGGAAGGGAGAGGTGCGGATGGTGCCATGGTTCAGAGCCTCCGGAGTCCTTCGCGTACGGCCGTGAGCAGCCCGAGGTCCAGGCCGCCGTCCCCCGAGGCCCGGGCCACCGAGATCGGCGCCCGGGCCCGCAGCAACCCCTGGGCGATGAGGTCGCCCAGGAGGATCTTGGTCACCGAGACCGGCAGGTCGAGCCCGGCCGCCACCTCGGCGACGGCGGCCGGCCGGCGGCACCGCTCGAGGATCCGGCGGTGCTCCGGCTGCAGCCCGCGGGTGCCGGACGACCGGGCGGCCAGCACCGGGTCCGCGAGCTCCTCCACCGTGGTCAGCAGCGTGATCAGGGTGAGGTGGTCGTGCTCCGGCGCCGTCCGGCCGCGGGTGATGGTGTACGGGCGCACCATCGTGCCCGCGCCGTAGTCGTCGTCCTCGTCCTCGTCGGGCAGCTCGCTCCAGTGCGGCCTCACCGGGGCGTCACCCCCGGTTCCTGGCGGCGAAGGCGTCGAACTCGCTGCGGACCGGGGTGCTGAGCTTCTGGCCGACCTGCTGGACCAGCTGGTGCATGGCCACCGACATCACCTCGGCGTCCACCTCCTGGTCGGCGACCACCGCCAGGTGGGTGCCCTGGGCGGCGGCGATGACGAACAGCCAGACCTCGGCCAGCTCGATGATCACCTGGTGCACCGGGCCGCCGTCGAAGAGCTGGCCGATGCCCCGGGCCAGGCTCTGCTGGCCGGTGGCGACGGCCGCCAGGCGATCGGCGTCGGCGCGGTCGATGGAGCGCGAGTGGCTGACCACGAGGCCGTCGTCGGAGAGCAGAACGGCGCTTCTCGTGCCGGGCACCGCGTCGACGAGTCCGTCCAGCAGCCAGTCGAGGTCCTGGTGGGTGGCGATGGTGCGGTTCATGACTGCTCTTCCGTCCTCGTGGTTCGGGGGTCCGCGGCCGGGAGGGCCCAGGGGGAGGAACCCGGCGCGGGAGTCGGGGGGCCGGTGACGGCCGTGGGGGCGGCCGGGCCGGGCGGCAGGCCGCGGTGCGCCGCGGCGTGGTCCGCGATGTGGTCCGCGATGTGGTCCGCGGCGGTGCGGTCGGGGCCGGCGGGGTCGGGGTGACCGGGGGCGGCGCCGGGTGCGGGGTCGGCGAGGCCGCGGGCGGCCCGGGACTGGCGCTGGAAGGCGCCGACCGTGGCGCCGGAGCGGCGGGCCGGCCGCTGGAACGAGCCCGCGGCGGCCGGGGCGGTGCCCGCGGCGCTGCCGGCGCTCCCGGCGGCGCCCGTGGTGCCTGCGGCGCCGCGGTTGCCCGGGTCGCCGGTGCCTCCGGCGCCGGGGTGGCCGGCGTAGGGGGCCGGGGGCGGCGGGGGCACGCGCAGCTCGGCGGCCAGGCTGGCCTGCCGGACCCGCTGCGGCAGCGGGGGCTGGGAGCCCGACGGCCGGGCCGCCGGGGCCGGGTCGGGGTCGGGGACGGGGGCGGGCTGCTCCGCCGGGCCCGGGCCGTCCTCGCGGCGCCGCTCGGCCAGCCGGTAGTGGTCGGCGGGCCGGTACTGCTCGTCGGCGTACGGGGCCTCGGCAGGCGTCACCGTCGCGTAGGCGATGTCCGGGTAGGCGGGGTCGTCGTACGGTGCCCCGGTGCCGGCACCGGTGGCTCCGTGGCCGGCTCCGGCGACGTAGCCGTACGGGTCGTCGGGCGAGCCGTGCTCGACCGGCCGGCCCGGCTCGGTGAGCGGGTACAGGTAGCCGTCCGCGTCGCCGTGCGCGAAGCCGTCGCCGTGCGCGAAGCCGTCGCCGAGCCCGTCAGCGGGACCGTCGTCGTACCGGGTGTCGACGTGGCCGCCGAAGCCGTCGCCGAAACCGTCGTCGAAGCCGGTGCGGGCCGGGGCCCCGAGCACCTCGTCGTCGGACGGCGGCACGTACTCGACGTGGGCGAAGGCCTGGGCCGGTGCCGGGTGGGTGCCCGGGGTGAACCAGTCGGCGCCCGCCGGGTCCGGGTCCGCCCCGGGCCCTTCGAGGGCCGCCCGCTCCTCGGCCTCGTCCACCGCGACGACCGGCGAGGACGCCGGGGCGGTCGCGGCCGAGGGCATCTCGGTCACCGAGGCGAGCGGCGCCCGCTCCTCGCGCTGCTCGGGCCGCTGGCGCCGGGCGAGCGGGATCGGGGTGACCGCCGCGCCGTCCGGCAGCCCGGCGTCCCCGTCCAGCACGTACTCGCCGGGGACCAGCACGACGACCCTGGTCCCGCCGAAGGCCGACGGGCGGAACTCGATCTGCAGGCCGATCGCGGCCGCCAGCCGGCCCACCACGTGGAAGCCGAGGCGGATGTCGTCGCCGCGCGCCAGCATGTCGGTGCGCGGCGGGTCGTCGGCGAGCGCGGCCGCCATCAGCGCGTTGGCCGCGTCGTACTGCTCCAGGTCCATGCCGAGGCCGCGGTCCTCGATCTCGATGGCGAGCCCGCGCCCGACGACGGCTGCCCGCACGTCGACCGGCGTGGGCGGCTTCGAGAAGCTGGCCGCGTTCTCCATCAGTTCGGCGACCACGTGGGCGACCGGTCCGACCGCCCGCTCGGACAGCCACGGGTGGCCCTCGACGTCCAGGACGATCCGGCGGTACTCCTGCACCTCGCCCTGCGCCGAGCGCAGCACGTCCAGCAGCGGCACCGGCTTGCGCCACTTCCGCTGCGGCTGGCCGCCGGCCATGATGACCAGGTTCTCCTCGTAGCGGCGCAGCCGGGCGGTCAGGTGGTCGAGGTCGAACAGACCTTCCAGCACCTCCGGGTCCTCGTGCCGCCGCTCCAGGGCGTCCAGCTTGCGCAGCTGCTGGCCGATCAGCAGCTGGGTGCGGCGCGCGATCCGCTGGAGCAGCCGCTCGAAGCCGCGGTGCTGCTCGGCCTGGCGGACGGCGGTCTCCAGCGCGGAGGTGCGGGCGAGGTTCATCGCCTTGCCCAGCTCGGCCAGCTCGTCGCCGCGGGCCCGTGCCCCGGCGGTGATCGCCCGGCTCTCAGCCTCGACGTCGACCTGCTCGCCGCGGGCGAGGCGCTCGACGACCTCGGGCAGGGTGCGCTCGAGGTCCTGCGCCTGGTGGTGCAGGTCCTTGATCCGCAGGCGCAGCGAGCGGGTCAGCCGCCAGCTGACGACGACCACCACGATCAGCGCGAGCAGGCCGATCACCGCGGTCAGCACGACCCGGGTGAGCAGCGAGAGGAACGAGTCCTTGCCGACCTGGACGACGCCTTCGGTGCGGGTTTCGAGGGCCTTCACCAGCTGCGGGTTGACCTGGTCGACCGCCTGGCGCCACTGGTCCTGCAGCTGCGGGAGCCGGACGGTGCCGGTGGCGTCGGCGACGGCCGGGCGGGTGAGCGCCTGCTCCACGGAGGCCTTGGCCTGCCACGCGGTGCCGCTCAGCACGTCCGACCAGGCGCCCCGCTCGTCCTGCGGGAGGTAGGGGACGACCTGGACGGTGAAGAGGTGCTCCTGGGCGCCGATCGACTGCTGGACGAGCTGGTAGTCGGAGGCGCTGAGCTTGCCGGACGGCCAGCCGCGGGCCAGGATCGCGTCCTCGCGGGCCAGCATCTCCTTCGCCCAGAAGGCGTTGACCAGGGTCTTGGAGATCCAGGTGACCTCGCCGACGTCGACGTGGCTGAGCGCGGTGAACAGCCGCAGGTCCACCGCGATCAGGTCGGTGTAGTACGTGTAGACGCCCTGCTGGTCGGCGGTGCCCTTGTCGACGGCGGCCCGCTGGTCGGCCAGCTTCTCCATGGCGCGCCGGGCCTCGTCGACGGCCGTGAGCACCTCGGCGGGCGCGTTGCCGCCGGTCTCCCGGGAGAGGGCCTGGAACTTCTGCACGGCCTCGTCGGTGAGCCGCCGCTGGTTCTTCAGCTGCTCCACGACGGCGGCGGTGCCGGGCCGGGCGAGCACCTCGGCGCTGAGCCGGCGCTCCTCCTGGAGGTTGTAGTAGACGATGTTGGACGGCTGTCCCGCCTTCTGCGCCAGCAGGCCCTGGTCCGCCAGGCGCCGGAAGTCGAGGAAGGTCACACCGCTGGTGACCGCCCACAGGACGGCCAGCGCGATGCTGGGGACGAGGGCGAGGACGAGCAGAGCCGTCCGCAGTGACAGGCGCGGCCGACGCCTGCGGGGGGCCTTCGGCGTCGGGGGCCGCCGATTCGCACGCGCGCGCAGAGCTGACTCCTTGGGGCTGGCGGCCGGCCCGGGAGGGCCGCACCGACCGGGGGCACGGGCTTTATGACGAGGCGATACTAGTCATACGGTGTGTTAGGAGTGAAAGCCCGTTCGATCTTCGGCGGGCGCGCACACAAGTCCTTAACGTCGCCGAAGTGCGGGGTTCACGGCTCCGCCGAGCCCGCGCCGAGTCCGCGCCGAGCCCCCGGCGGGGCCCTCCGCGGCCCCGTCCCGGCTCCTCCTCGCCACCCCTCCTCGCCGCCCCGCAAGTCCCGGTGGGTGGAACGGGGTTGTTCCGGCGGGCGGTTCACGGCTACGGTACCCGGCATCATGCAGACGTGGAGCCTTCTTCTCGGTGGCCGCAGCGGGGTCTGACAGACCGGCACCCCGCTGCGGGTCGCCGTGCTGCCGGTCGTCGTTCCCCCGACACCGAACCAGGGAAGGACCCGCACTCCCGTGCGCTCCACCGAATCCGCACCGAACGCCAAGCCTTTCCCCACCCTGCGCACACCGGCCGGACCGGTCCCGGCCGACGCCCCCGCCTGGAACCGCCAGCGCGCCGGCGCCATGCCGTTCCACCGCTACCGCCCCGCCCACGCCCGCGTCCCGCTGCCGCCCGTCGACGCCCTGCCCGGCGGGCGCAGCTGGCCCGCCCGGCGGATCGAACGGGCCCCGCTGTGGGTCCCGGTCGACCTGCGGGACGGCAACCAGGCGCTCGCCGAACCGATGGACCCGGGCCGCAAGCGCCGGATGTTCGACCTCTTCCTCGCCATGGGCTTCAAGGAGATCGAGGTCGGCTACCCCTCCGCCAGCCGCACCGACTTCGACTTCGTGCGCCACCTCGCCACCACCCCCGGCGCGGTGCCCGAGGACGTCACCGTGGTCGTCTTCACCGCCGCCCGCGCCGACCTGATCGACCGCACCTTCGAGGCCGTCGAGGGCCTGCCCCGGGTCGTCGTCCACCTCTACACCGCCACCGCCCCCGTCTGGCGCGAGCTCGTCCTCGGCCGCGACCGGGCCCAGGTGCGGGAACTGGTCACCGCCGCCGCCGAGCGGATGGCCCGCCGGGCCGGCGACCACCCCGGGATCCGCTTCCAGTTCTCGCCCGAGGTCTTCAACCTGACCGAGCCGGACTACGTGCTGGAACTGTGCGACGGCCTCACCGAGCTGTGGGACGCGAGCCCCGACCGCCCGGTGATCCACAACCTGCCCGCCACCGTCGAGATCGCCACCCCCAACGTCTACGCCGACCAGATCGAGTACCTGCACCGGCACCTGGCCCGGCGCGAGGCGGTGATCCTCTCCGTCCACCCGCACAACGACCGCGGCACCGGCATCGCCTGCGCCGAGCTCGCCCTGCTGGCCGGCGCCCAGCGGGTCGAGGGCTGCCTGTTCGGCAACGGCGAGCGGACCGGCAACGTCGACCTGGCCACCCTCGCGCTGAACCTGTACACCCAGGGCGTCGACCCGATGGTCGACTTCTCCGACATCGACGAGATCCGCCGCACGGTCGAGCACTGCAACCGGCTGCCCGTCCCCGAGCGTCACCCCTACGTCGGCGACCTCGTCCACACCGCCTTCTCCGGCACCCACCAGGACGCCATCAAGAAGGGCCTGGCCCACCACGCCGCCACCGCCGCCCGCCTCGGCGTCCCTGCGGGGCAGGCGCCGTGGGACGTCCCCTACCTGCCGATCGACCCGGCCGACCTCGGGCGCGACTACGAGGCGGTGATCCGGGTCAACAGCCAGTCCGGCAAGGGCGGCATCGCCTACCTGCTGCAGACCGGACACGGGCTGGAGCTGCCGCGCCGGCTGCAGATCGAGTTCTCCCGGGTGGTCCAGGAGTCGACCGACGACAGCGGACGGGAGGTCACCGCCGACGGGCTGTACGCGCTGTTCCGCGCCACCTACCTGGACGCCGCTCCGCAGTCGGTGGAATGGTGCACCGGGGAGGACGACGGGCGGCACCGGGCGACGGTCACCCTCGCCGGCGCCGTGCACCACGGCGAGGGCAACGGGCCGCTGGCCGCCGTGGCGGCGGCGCTCGGCGCGGCCGGGGTCGCCGTGGACATCCTGCACTTCACCGAGCACGCCGTGCGCACCGGCCCCGACAGCGACGCCGTCGCCTACGTCGAGGCGCGGGTCGACGGGGAGGTCGTCTGGGGCGCCGGGCGCGACTCCTCGGTCCTGACGGCCGGCGTGCGGGCGGTGCTCGGCGCCGTGGCGCGGGCGGGCGCCCTTCCCGCGACGCGGCAGGATGGGGCGATGACCGACGACACGTCCCTGCCCGCCCGCAGCCGGGCGGTGGCCGACGCCCTCGCCGCGGCCGGTCTGCCCGGGGAGATCCGCGTCCTGCCCGACTCCGCCCGCACCGCCGCCGAGGCGGCCGCCGCCCTCGGCTGCGAGGTCGGCGCCATCGCCAACAGCCTGGTCTTCGTCTGCGACGGCGCGCCCCTGCTCGTCATGACCAGCGGCGCCCACCGCGTCGACACCGCCTACCTGGCCGGCGAACTGGGCACCGGCCCGATCACCCGGGCCGGTGCCGACCAGGTCCGCGAGGCCACCGGCCAGGCCATCGGCGGCGTCGCCCCCGTCGGCCACCCGGCGCCGCTGCGCACCGTCGTCGACACCGCCCTCGCCGGCTACGACCTGCTGTGGGCCGCCGCCGGGCACCCGCACACCGTCGTGCCGATGACGTACGGGGAACTGCTGAAGCTGACCGGCGGCACGCCGTCGGCGGTGGCGGCGCCCCAGCAGGGGTAGCGCCCGCAGGCCGGGCCCGCCGGGGAGCGGCGGCCCGGGGCGGCCCGCTGCCGGGCCGCCCCGGTCCCACGGCGTCGCGCTCACCCCCGACGCGCCCTCCGCGGGCCCGGGGCGGCGGCCGCAGCACGCGCCCCCGAGCCGTCGCACCCGATCCACCCGCGGCGGGCGGCGCGGGCGACCACGAGGAGGAACAGGCCGCAGGCCGTGACCAGCAGCCAGCCCGGCCGGGAGGCGGCGGCCAGACCGGCCGGGCTCGATCCCGCCACCAGGCCGCCGGCCACCGCGATGCCGACGGCCGAGCCGAGCTGGCGGGCCGTCGAGGTGATCGCCCCGGCCACGCCCGCGCGGTCCGCCGGCAGGCCGCCCACGGCGGTGCTGGTGATCGGCGCGTTGGCGAAGCCGAAGCCGGTGCCCAGCAGGAGGTTGGCGACCAGCAGCAGCGGCACGTCCGCCCCGCCGCCGTCGGACAGCGACGCCCGTACGAGGAGCAGCACGCCCCCGGCCGCCGTGGACCAGGCCGCGAACAGCAGCGGCCGGCGCGGCCCGGCCCCGCCCACCAGCACGCCGGACAGCGGCGCGCACACCGTCGCGCCCAGCGCCATCGGCAGCACGGCCAGCCCGGCGGCCGCCGGCGTCCACCCGCGCGCGTGCTGCAACTGGAACGTGGTGAGCAGCAGACTCACCGTCAGCGCGACGAACACCGCCACCGCGCCCAGCACGGCCGTGCCGAACACCGGCCGCCGGAACAGCCCGAGGTCCATCAGCGGCTCGGCCCGGTGACGCTCGGCGCGCACGAACCCCGCCGTGGCCGCCACCGCCACCGCGCACCCGGCGAGCGCCCACGGCGAGGTCCAGCCGAGCCGCGGCCCCTCGATCAGCACCGCCACCGTCGCGGACACGGCCGCGATGAGCAAGGCCTGGCCCGGCAGGTCGAGCCGGCGGGCCCGCGGCGCCCGGGACTCGGGCACGAACAGCACGCTCAGCACCACGGCCGCCACCACCACCGGCACGTTCACCCAGAACACCGACCGCCAGCCGAACGCGGCGACCAGCGCCCCGCCGGTCACCGGCCCGGCCGCCATGCTCAGCCCGAACACCGAGGCCCACACCCCGATCGCCCGGGCCCGCTCCCGGGGATCGGGCATGGCGTTCACCACGATCGCCAGCGCCACCGGGCTGAGCATCGAGGCGCCCACGCCCTGCAGGGCGCGCGCCGCGACCAGCGCGCCCGCCGATGGCGCGAGCGCGCAGCCGAGGGAGGCGAGGCCGAAGACCAGCAGGCCGCACTGGAACACCCGGCGGCGCCCGACGCGGTCCGCGAGCGCGCCGGCCGTGATCAGCAGGCTCGCGAGGACGACGGTGTAGGAGTCGACGATCCACTCCAGGTCGCGGGTGCCCACCCGCAGGCCGTGCCCGATCGCGGGCAGGCCGACGTTGACGATCGTGGTGTCCAGGCCGACCAGGAACAGGCTCAGCGCGCAGACGGCGAGCACGGTCCAGCGACGGCGGGCGCTGAGCAGGGGAGGGGGCGGCGGTGGTGGTGCGGTGGCCGTGGTGGTCATGGGGTGGGCGCGCCTTCCGGTCGGACGGTCGTATCGGCGCGCCCATGCTGCGGTCGGGGGAGGGCGGGGGCGCAGTGTTCTTGCGGAAACCGCAAAGAGGCGGCCCCGGGGCACAATCGCCTCCATGGACGCCGACTCCACCACGACCGACGACGTTGCCGAGGCGGGCGACGCCGCCGCGACGGGCGATGCCGTGACGCCGGGCGATGTCGCTGCGAGCGCTGGCGACGGTGCGGCCGGCGACGTCACGGCTGACGACGTCACGCGGACCATCGCCGCCATCGGACCCCGGCTGCGCGCGCTGCGCCTCGGTCGCGGTCTCACCCTGGACGCCCTCGCCGCCGCCACCGGCATCTCCGTGAGCACCCTGTCCCGCGTGGAGTCCGGCCACCGCCGCCCCACCCTCGACCTGCTCATCCCGCTCGCCCGCGCCCACCGCGTCGCCCTGGACCACCTGATCTCCGCCCCCGCCACCGGCGACCCCCGCCTCCACCTCCGGCCCCGCCGGCGCGACTCCGGCAGCGTCCTCGTCCCGCTCACCCAGTACCCGGGCCGGGTGCAGGCCTTCAAACAGGTCCTCGCCCCGCGCGAACCCGGACTCGTCAGCCACGCCGGCCACGCATGGCTCTACGTGCTCGCCGGCGAGCTGCGGCTGCTCGTCGGCGACCGCGCGTTCACTCTCCACCCGGGCGAGGCCGCCGAGTTCGACACCGCCGAACCCCACTGGTTCGGCCCGGCCGGCTCCGAGGCCGTGGAGATCCTCCACCTCTACGGCCCCCACGGCGACCAGGCCGTGCTGCGCACCGGCACCGCCCCCGCCTAGGAAGTCGGCCCGGTCGACTTCCTGTGCGCGGCGGGGGCCGGGTGCCGTTGACGGACGCTCGTCGTTCAAGCGGCCGACCGGGCCCGCGAGTTGAGTCGGTGACGGTGCGCCGGGTGGAGGGTGAGCGCGAGCGAGACCGCTTCGAGGGCACTGGTGAAGCCGGTACGGCGCCCGCGCGGTGCGGGCCCGGCCGCCGAGCCGCCGGTGCGCCTCGTGGAGCGTCACCTCGGCGCCGGCCTCGGCCGCCGCGATGGCCGCCGTCAGGCCGCCGAAACCCCCGCCGATGATGGTCATCCGCCGCCGCGCCATGGGCCCGTCCTCCGTCGGTCGTCCGTGTCCGGCCGCTCCGGATCGGTACCGGGCGCGGCCACTGTCGGGAGAGGGACGGCGCGGCGTCCCCGGATGTGACAGCCCGTCGCGCAGCGGGCGGTGGGGCGGAGAGCGGGGGCGGGACCGGTGGCGCCCGGCGTGCGTGGGGCGTGCGGGGCGGCGCGTGTTCGGGAGCGGGCGCCGGGCGGGTTCCCGTCAAGTCGGTGCGGCGACGTTCTCACAGGTCGAGCGGGGTGCGGGGCGGTGGGGGCGGCATGGACGGCGAGGGTCGGGAGTGGTGGGGGTGGCCGGTTCCCGGCGCTCCGGCGGTGCGCGTAGCGAACAACGGCCCGCCGCTGTCGGCCGCCGCTGCTACACCGAAGGCTGCGACACCGAAGGCCGGTGCGGTGCGGGCCGTTGTGGCGAAGGAGGCAGCAGGAATGGCAGGTGGCGGTGAGTGGGTCAGGGTGCGCGCCCATCTCCGGCGCAAACCCGGATCGGGCGGAGGCGGCGGAGGCAGCGGAGGCGGCCGGAACGGTGGCGGCGCGGGGCGGCGGACCAGCGGGTGGGTGCTCGCCGGGGCGGTCGCGGTGTGCTACCTCTACGGGCACTTCGTCGGCTACCGCGACGACGCCGCAGGGCCGGTGCCCGCCGCGCCCGCCGCGTCCGCCGAGGCGTCGGCGTCCTCCATCGCGGGGGCGCCCTGATGGCCCCGCCCTTCCGCAAACCGCGCGGCCCGGTGGAGCGGCTGGCGGCGGCGCTCGTCGCCGCGGCGGTCGCGGTCGCGGTGCTCGGCATCACCCAGGCGCTGCTGCGCTCCTGGGTGTTCCTCGCGGCGGTCGCCGCGCTCGCGCTCGCCGGCGCCGTCTGCGGCCCGATGCTGGAGCGCACCCGCACCGAACGGCTGGCCGGCCTGCGTCTCAGCCTCGCCGAGGTGGACGCGATGGGCGACCAGGACTTCGAGTGCGCGCTGCGCGACCTGCTGGTCCGGGACGGCTGGACGGCGGACCAGGTCGGCCGGCAGGGCGACCAGGCCGCCGACGTGATCGGCCACCACCCCCGGCACGGCCGGATCGTCCTCCAGGCCAAGCACACCACCGTCGGCGCCAAGGTCGGCGTGCAGGTGATGTACCAGGTCAAGGGGACCGCCGGCCCCGTGCACGGCGCCGACGTCGCCGTGGTGGTCACCAACGGCGGCCTCACCCGCGACGCGATGGCCTGGGGCGACCAGTACGGGGTGCACTGGGTCGACCGCGCCCGGCTGGAGAGCTGGGCGGCGGTCGGTCGGCCGCTGCACCACCTGCTGCCACTGCCGCGCCGCCCGCTCTGACCTTGCTCTTCCTCCCTCCCTCTTCCTCGATCCCTTCCTTTCCCCTCCCGTTCCCGGGAAGCCGCGTTGCCGGAACCGGGACGGCCTGCTTCGATCGTCCGTATGGACCAGGACGCCAACCCCGAGATCGCCGCCACCCTGCGCCAGATCGGCCCCCGGCTGCGCCGCCTGCGCGAGCGCAAGAACATGTCCCTGACCGAACTGGGCCAGGCCACCGGCATTTCCAAGAGCACGCTCTCCCGGCTGGAGTCCGAGCAGCGCAAGCCCAGCCTGGAACTCCTCCTGCCCATCGCCGCCGCCCTCGCCGTCCCGCTCGACGAGATCGTCGCCGCCCCGCGCATCGAGGACCCGCGCGTCCACCAGCACCCGGCCCGGGCCGACGGACGGACCTTCGTCCCGCTCTCCCGCCACCGCACCGAACCCCGGGCGTTCAAGATCACCATTCCGGCGGCCCACCAGACCCCCTCACTCGCCACCCACACCGGTCACGAATGGCTCTACGTGCTCTCCGGCCGCCTGCGGCTGCTGCTCGGCGAACACGACGTCGTCCTGGCCCCGGGCGAGGCGGCCGAGTTCGACTGCCAGAACCCGCACTGGTTCGGCTCCACCGGCGACGGCGACGTCGAAGTCCTCAGCCTCTTCGGCAAGCAGGGCGAACGCCTCCACCTGCGTGCCCGCACCCGCCCGAAGGGGACGAAGGAACCCTGAGCGGGGACGGACACCCCGGCACCCGAGCCGACAACGCCCACGCCGCCCCGTCGGCGTCCCGCCGGCCCAGACCGGGACCGGGGGAGTGGGACGTCGGCGGGTCCGACTTCCTGTGCTGCCGGCGTTGGGGGTCAGGAGGCGGCGTGGAGGGGGGTGGGGGACGGGGTCGGGAGGCCGGCGCGGTGGGCGAGGGCGGCGGCTTCGCCGCGGGAGGCGACGTCGAGCTTGGCCAGGATGTTGGCGACGTGGAACTTCACCGTGGACTCGCTGATGTGCAGGGCGTGGGCGATCTCGCGGTTGCGCCGGCCCCGGGCGAGCTGGTCCAGGACCTCCAACTCCCGCGGGTGCAGGCCCTCCAGCGGGTCGTCGGCGGCAGTGGACGTGCAAGCCTCCGGGGCGTGCAGGGGCAGGTCGGCGGTCACCGTGGTGCCCCAGCCCGGGACGGCGTCGATCGTCAGGCGGCCGGCCAGGGCGGCGATCCGGTCGGCGGTGCGGTGCACGGCCAGCGCGTCGGCGGTCAGCAGGCCCGGGCCGTCGTCCCGGACGACCACGCGCAGGCCGTCGCCGACGAACTGCCACCGCACGTGCAGGCGGCCGAGCCCTTCCTGCTCCAGCATGGCGAGCACGGTGGAGCGCACGGCGGCGCGGGCGGCGTGCGCGGTGTCGACGGGCACCGACCGGTCGCTCTCGGCCGGGGCCAGCAGGTCCAGCCGCACCGGGCTGTGCCGCAGCAGCGGCCGGACCGCGTCGGCGAGTCGGGCGAACGCGACGGCGGCCGGCTCCTCGCTCAGCTCGCGGTCGCGGTCGGAGGCTCCGCGCAGGTCGAGCAGCGCGGTCACGGCCAGGTCGGTGGCGCTGCGCCGGGCGGTGGCGTCGTCCAGGGCGGCGGAGCGCAACGGCGCGAGGATCGCGGCGAGCGCGGAGGCGTGCGCGCTGCCGAGTTCGGCGATGGTGCGCGCCCGGGCGCTCGCCGAGGCGCGTGAGGCGGAGGCGTGCACGGGGGCGGCGTCGACGGCCCGGTGATGGGAGTGCGTGGTCAGCAGTTCCCACAGTTGCTGCAGCACGCGCAGCGGCTGTTCGGGCAGCGGCGCCGGAGAACGGTCGGCCCCCGGTCCGGAGTCGGCGCGGACCAGGACCAGCAGCGCCCCGTTGCTGCCGGTCGGCGCCGCCGCCACGGCCACCGCGGGGCGCGGGCGCCCCGCGAGCACCGCCTCGCCCTGCCAGGGCCGGCCGGGCGTCACCTGCTCACCGAGCCGGGCCAGTTCCGCGCCGGTGATCCGCGCGGAGAGCTCCTCGGGTCCCGACGCGCTCGCGGGGGAGTGCGTGCAGATCCCGCTCAGCTGGGCCAGCGCGATGTGCGGGACGAGGCCGGCGAGCACCTCGGAGATCCGCGGCATCAGCCGTGACCGGGGCGTGCGCAGCACCTCGGCGGTGAGGGCCAACGCGCCCTCGGGGTCGTCCCATGACCACCCGTCGGCCCCCGCCGCCTCGTCGTCGCCGTGTCCGTCGTCGCCGTGCACCTTCTCCACCATGCCGACCAGCGTAGTTCGCTCCGGTCCGCCCCCGGCCTGGCCGAACGGACGGGTGGAACCGTCCGAACGGCGGGGCGGCCGGGGGCGTCGCCCGCACCAGGCTGGAGTCGTCACCGGGACGAGCCAAGTCCCCAGGAACGAAGGAACGGTGGGCATTCCCATGAGCAACCCTTCCGGCACGGCTGCGGGTACGGGCACCCTCTCGACCAAGGCCATCGGCTTCACCGAGTACGGCGGTGTGGACGTCCTGCGGCCGATCTCGGTCGAGCTGCCCCCGCCCGGCCCCGGCCAGGTGCGGATCGCGGTGCGCGCCGTCGGCGTCAACCCGCTCGACCACAAGGTGCGTTCCGGCGCGCTGACCGCGCTGTTCCCGGTCACCTTCCCCGCCGTCCTCGGCTACGAGGTCGCGGGCGTGGTGGAGTCTGTCGGCGCGGGCGTTTCCGAGTGGCGGGCCGGGGACGAGGTGCTCGGCGCGGTGCACGGCGGCGGGTACGCGGAGCACGTGCTGGCGGAGGCGGACCGGCTGGTCCGCAAGCCGGCCGCTCTCGGCTGGGCGCAGGCGGCGGCGGTCCCGGTGGCCGCCGAGACCTCCTGGCGCTCGCTCGACCTGCTGGGCGTCGAGTCCGGCCACACGCTGCTGGTGCACGGCGCGGCCGGCGGCGTCGGCACGGTGCTGCTGCAGTTCGCCAGGGCCCGGGGGATCCGGGTGATCGGCACCGCGAGCGAGGCCAACCACGCGTACCTGCGCGAGCTGGGCGCGGTGCCGGTGGTGTACGGCGAGGGGCTGGCCGAGCGGGTCCGCGCCGCCGCACCCGGGGGTGTGGACCGGGTGCTGGACGCGGTCGGGTCGGGCGTGCTGCCGCTGTCGGTCGAGCTGGCGGGCGGAGCGGAGCGGGTGCTGACCATCGCCGACTGGCAGGGCGCCGAGCAGCACGGGGTGCGCTTCACCGGTGGAGAGGCGACCGCCACCTACGACCGCCCGGCGCTTAACGGCGCGATCGAGCTGTTCGAGGCGGGCGACCTGACTCTGCCGCTGCACCGGGTGCGGCCGCTGGCGGAGGCGGCCGAGGCGCAGGCCGAGAGCGCGCGCGGCCACCTGCGAGGGAAGATCGTCCTGATGGTGAGCTAAGTCCGGATTGGTCTGATTTTCACTCCTTTGGAATAATCCGACGCTCGGAATCCCCGCGATCACGGGGATCAGCCGGTCGGCCGACATGCGCTCGCCCATTCGAGTGCAGAGGGTCGACCGGAGCGACGGGCGGCACCAGGCCGTCCGCGCGGACGAGGTCAGGAGGACCCGGATGGACAGGCGAGCGGTGGTCGGCGAATTCCTCGGAACGCTGTTGTTGGTGCTGCTGGCGGTGGGCGCGGCGGTGCTGGCCGGGGAGGCCATCGGCTCGGTGGGCATCGCGCTCGCCTTCGGCCTGGTACTGCTCGCGCTCGCGTACGCGATCGGGCCGATCTCCGGCTGCCACGTGAACCCGGCGGTGACGCTCGGTTTCCTGCTGGCCCGCCGGATCGACGGCCGCACGGCGGTCTCGTACTGGGTCGCGCAGGTGCTCGGCGGCATCGCGGGTGCGGCGCTGGTGCTGCTGCTCGCCAAGCAGGTCCCCGGTCTGGAGACCCACGGCAAGCTCGGCAGCAACGGCTGGGGTGACCGCTCGCAGGTCCACATCAACGCCGGCGGCGCCTTCCTGACCGAGGTCGTGCTGACCTTCCTGCTGGTCTACGTGGTGCTCGCGGTCACCCACCGCCTTGCCGCCACCGGCTTCGACGGGCTGCCGATCGGCATGGCCCTGGTGGTCGTGCACCTGGTCGGCATCCCGCTCACCGGCACCTCGGTGAACCCGGCCCGCAGCCTCGGCCCGGCCCTGTTCGCGGGCGGCCCGGCACTCTCGCAGCTGTGGCTGTTCCTCCTCGCGCCGCTGGTCGGCGGCGCCCTGGCGGCCGGTGTGCACCTGCTCACCCACCCGCAGCCGAACCTTCCCGTCGCCGAGGCGCTCGCCACGGACGCCCGGGCGGCGGCGTAGTCGACGGAGTCGGCGGAGCCGGCGAATCGGTGGAGTCGGCGCCAGGGACGGCGCCGACTTCACTGTTCGAGACCGGGCAGCTACAGTCCGGTGTCATGGATGACGTGGGGATCGCGGCGGCCCGGGGGCGCGGCGGGCGACTGGCGGGGAAGTCCTGCGTGGTCACCGGCGCCGCGAACGGGATCGGCCGCGCCGTCGCCGAACTCTTCGCCCGCGAGGGGGCGTCGGTGGTGGGGACCGACCTCGACGGTGACGGCCTGCGGCGGCTGGCGGAACAGCTGCCGCAGGCCGTCACCACGGTGGTCGGGGACGTCTCCCGGGACGAGGACGCCCGCCGGATGATCGCCGCCGCCGTCGAACGCCACGGCCGGCTGGACGTCCTGGTGGCGAACGCGGGGGTGAGCCCGCTGCTGGAGATCACCGAGGCGGGCGCCGACGACTGGGACCGGGTGATGGCCGTCGACGGGCGGGGCATGTTCCTCACCTGCAAGTACGCCATCGAGGCGATGGCCCCGGCCGCCGGTCGCGACCGGGGCGGGGAGGGGGGTGGGGGCGGGGCCGGGGGCGGGGGTGCGATCGTCTGCGTCTCGTCCGTCTCCGGCGTCGCGGGGCAGCGGGCCCAGGCCGTGTACGGTCCCGCCAAGTTCGTCGCCTCCGGCCTGACCAAGCACCTCGCGGTGGAGTGGGCCGACCGGGGCATCCGGGTCAACGCCGTCGCTCCCGGCACCATCACCACCGAGAGGGTGGCCCGCCTGCGGGACGAACCCGGCGGGCCCGAGTACCTCGCCGCCATCGAGCGGTTCCACCCGATGGGCCGCCTCGGTTCCCCCGGGGAGGTGGCCGCCGCCGTCCTCTTCCTTGCGTCCGACGAGGCGTCGTTCATCACCGGTGCCGTCCTCCCGGTGGACGGCGGCTACCTCGCCCAGTGACGCTCAGCGGCCCGGTGCCGCGGGCGGTCCCGTGGGCCGCTTCAGCGAGCGCGGTGACACCCTCCGCCCGCGACTGTCCGCGACCGCCGGCCCGGTGGTGGTCGAGGCGACGGTGACCCGGTCGCCTGGGTGGCGGCCCTCGCCGGCCCGGCGCGCCCAGTCGGCCAGTAGCGCTGGCAGCATGCGCGGCAACCCCTGGGCATGCGGGGCGAATTCGGCGGCCGAGAGGCCCTCGGTGCGGATAGCGGTGCGCGGTCGTCCAGAACAGGTCGAGCAGCGCGCCGGTCGGCGCCCGCCCGGTCCGACCTGCCCCGAACTCCTCGACGGCCTGGCCCGCGAGCGCGCCCGCAATCACCGGGGTGATCCGTGAACTCGCCGAGGTGCGGTGGCTGTTGGACGAGATCGTGGCCGCCGCCGCGCCGGGCGAGGTGATCACCGGGCCGCGTCCGGAGCCGTTCTCGGCTCGCCGGGCTCCCAGGGCTCGCCGGGCTCCCCGGAGAAGGTGACCTCGCCCCGGTGCAGGACGTGCACGGCCGCCGCCTCGGCCAGCGTTGTGGGGAGCATCTGTGCGGTCAGCACCACCGTCCGGCCGGTGGCGGCGGCCGAGGCCAGCAGGTGTGCGTGCAGTCGGGCGGCAGCGGCCGGGGCCAGCCCCCGGTCCGGTTCGTCGAGCAGGAGCAGCGACGGTGAAGCGGTCAACGACCGTGCCACGGCGACGAGTTGCTGCTGGCCTCCGGAAAGCGTCCCGGCCCGCCGGGGGAGCAGGGCGGAGAGCTCGGGGAACAGCTCCAGTGCCTCCTCCGCGGGACCGCCCCGGGTGCGGGCACCGAGGGCGAGGTGCTCGGCGACGGTCAGCGAGGCGAACACGGCCCGCTCCGCCGGCACCAGCGCCAGCCCGAGCCGTACCCGCTGGTGCACGCCGAGCGCGGTGACGTCCCGCCCCCGCCACACCACCCGCCCGGCGGCCGGCCGCACCAGCCCGGCCAGCGTGTGCAGCACGGTCGTGCGGCCGGACCCGTTGCGGCCGAGCAGTACGGTCACCCGTCCGGCGGGCACGGCCAGGTCCACGCCGTGCAGGGCCTCCAGTGGCCCGTACCGCACCCTCACGCCCAGCAGGGCGACTTCGACGGGCATGCGGCGCTCCCGGGGGTCGAGTACGGGTTGAGGGTTGGGAATTGGAAATCTGTCATCTGATATCTGTCATCCGTCAGCTGTCATCTGTTATCTGAAATCTGTCAGCTGTCACCTGTCATCCGTCCCGTCACCGGCCCCAGGCGCGGACCACCCGGGGGTCGGCCAGCACCGCCGCCGTCGGGCCGGCCGCCACCATCCGGCCGTCGGCCATCGCGTAGACGGTGTCGGCGAGTTCGGCGACGAGGTCAGGGTCGTGCTCGACCAGCAGCAGGGCCATGCCGTCGTCGGCGAGACCGCGCAGGACGGTGAGCAGTCGGGCGGTCTGCGCGGAGTCCAGGCCTGCCGCCGGCTCGTCCAGCAGCAGGACGCGCGGCTCACCGGCCAGCGCCCGCGCCAGTTCGACCAGCCGCAGCACGCCCGTCGGCTGCCCGCCCGCCGGCTCCGCCGCCACCGGGCCCAGCCCGAACACGGCGAGCGCCCGCGCCGTCCGGCCGTCCGCCGCGCCGGAGCGCCGCTCGGCACCGGCGCGCTGCTGCTCCGCGCCGACACGGACGTTGTCCGCCACCGACAGCGTCGGGAACACGGCGATCTGCTGGAAGGTGCGGGCCAGCCCGAGCCGCACCCGCCGGTGCACCGGGAGCCGGGTGACGTCCCGGCCACCCAGCAGCACCCGGCCGGCATCCGGGCGGGCGGTCCCGGCCAGACAGTCGAACAGCGTGCTCTTCCCCGCCCCGTTGGGCCCGATCAGCGCCGTCACCCGCCCCGGCTCCGCGACCAGGTCGACCCCCGCCACCGCCTCGATCCCCCCGTACCGCCGCACCACCCCGCGGGCCGTCAGCCGGGCGGCGGGCACCCCGGCCGACGGCGCGACGGCGCGACGCGGCCCGGTCACGGCCCGGCCTCTCCGGAAGCCTCCCCGGGCGCCTCGCCCCCGGCCGTCCGGCGGGCCGCGATCAGCGCCCGCACCGACCGCCCCGCCGGGGACAGTCGGCCGGCGGGCCCGGGCGGCGCCGCTGCCGACAACGCCGACGGGGCGCCGGGCCGCACCGCTGCCCGGGCCGCGGCGAGGCCGGCCAGGCCGCCCGGCAGACGGCCGATCGCCGCCGCCAGCACGCCGACCGCGACCGCCGACACCCCCGCCACCGTGCCCGCGTCCAGACCGGTGAGCAGCGCCGCCGCCAGGACCGCCGCCAACGCGCTGTCCGCGCCCGCGACGACCACGGCCGCGAACCAGAGCAGCCCCTGCACGGGGTCGAACGCCGCCGGGTCGAACGCGCGCCCGGCCATGCCCATCAGACCGCCGCCGAGCGCCGCCAGCGCCGCACCCACCACGAAGGCGAACAGCTTGAGCCCCGGCACGTTCACCCCCGCCGCGGCGGCCCCCGGTTCGTGGTCGCGCATCGCGCTCAGCGCCCGCCCGGTGCGCCCGCCGTGCAGGGCCCGCACGACGGCCGCGCCGAGCCCGAGCAGCAGCAGTTCGGCGACGTAGAACGCGCGGTCGCCCGCCAGGAACGCGGGCCGGTCCAGGACCAGCCCGGTGGTGGCGTACGGCTGCTGGAAGACGAAGCGGCTGAGCGTCGTGCCGACCGCGAAGGTCACCAGCGCCAGCGCCAGGCCGCGCCGCCGGATCGCCGGCCAGCCGGTGAGCAGGCCGAGCGGCGCGGTGGCGAGCACGGCGAACAGCAGAGCGGGCACGGCCGGCAGGGCGGGCAGCCCGGGGATCCGCCCGGACATCAGCAGCGCCGTCCCGAGCGCCCCCAGCCCCGCGTACCCGGCCTGGCCCAGCGAGATCTGCCCGCCGTAGCCGGTCACCACCACGATCGACAGCAGCACCAGAGCCAGCGCCGGCACCAGCAGTGCGCTGCGCAGGTCGTTGCCGCGGAAACCGAGCGGCAGCAGGAGCAGTACCAGGCAGACCGCCCGCGCCGCCCAGGCACCCCCGCCGCCCCGCGCCCGCACCCACGGGGGGACGGGCGACCCGTCCGGCCGCCCCCGCCCGTCGGCGAGCCCGGGGCCGGCCAGCAGTGCGGCGACCAGCAGCGCCACCACGAACAGGTTCGCCTGCACCGCCTGCACCAGCGGCAGCAGCTGCCCCTCCGGCCGGAACCGGGTCAGCTCGGCCTGCAGCACGCCCAGCCCCAGCCCGGTCACCACCGCGACCGGGATGCTCCGTAGCCGGGCCGCCACCGCGACGGCCATCGTCTCCATGACCAGCAGCGGCAGCCCGTACGGGTCGAGCAGCAGGTACGGCGCGAGCGCGATCCCGACCAGCCCCGCGGTGAACGAGCCGAACGCCCACCCGGCCGCCGACACCCGGTCGGCGTCCACCCCGGCCAGTTCGGCGAGCCGCCGGTCGTCCACCACCGCCCGCAGCGCCAGTCCGAACGGCGTGAACCGGGTCGTCGCCCCGACCGCCAGGGCGAGCACCAGGATCGCGGCCAACTGCGCCACCGTGTCCGGGCGCAGCATGTGCCCGCCCGGCAGCGCGATCGGCGCCCCGCCGAGCGGGGAAGGCGCGCCGCCCACCGGCGCGGCCCCCCACACCAGCACCACCACCCCGATGAGCAGCACGAACACACCGAGGCCGGCCACCATCGTCTCGGCCGGTCCGGCGCCGCGCCGTTGCAGCGGCCGGTACACCAGGACGTCCAGCAGCACGCCGAGGGCGGGCGCCACCAGCAGCAGACAGCACCCCACGGCCGGCCAGACCGGCCAGCCCCGCACGACGACCAGGTCGCGCAGCAGATAGGCGACGAACATGGCCTGCGCGCCCTGGGCGAGGTTGAGCACACCGGTCGCGCGGTGGCAGACGACCAGGCCGATGCCGCTGAGCGCGGCGGCGCTGCCGACGGTCAGACCGGCGAGCGCGAGGTCGACGGTGAGACCGGTCGAGTCGAGACCGGCCGCGTGGAGCACGGCCGCGTCGCGCGGGATCGCGTGGAGGCCGGTCGTGTGGAGGCCGGTCGTGTGGAGGGCGCCCGCGCCGAGAGTTGCCGAACCGAGCCCGGTCATCGGCCCGCCGCCTCAGCCGGTCGGCGGGCGCGGATCGCCCGGACGGGTGGTGGGGCCGTCGGACGGCTCACCGGCCGGACCCGGGTCGCAGAGCGGGCAGGGCGTGAGCCCGCGCTCCCGGACGGCGGAGGCGTCGACGGGCGCGGCGGCGGCCTTGCCGACCACCAGCGGGCAGTCCGGGCGGTGGTAGAGCGTGCCACCGGGGACGGTCAGCGGGGCGCCGGTGGCGGCGGCCGGCGCTTCGTCGGCAGGCTCCGCCGGATCGACGAGCAGGGCGTACAGGTGCTCGATCCGGCGGTCCGTGGCCGTGGGCGCCCCTGAGGACGGCGGTGGTGGTCCGGGGCGGTCGCGCCCGGGCGGGCGCAGGGCGACCAGGACGGCGCCCGCCACGATCAGCGCCGCCCCGGGGACGGTCGCCGAGGCCAGGTAGGGGACCTGCTCCTCGACAAAACGCTCGCCGGACACCCCGTACCAGCCCAGTACGCAGAGCACCGCGCCCACGGCGACCAGCGCCCATCCGGCCCACCCGCCGTTCTCCCGGGCCGAGCGCACCGCGCTCGCCGCCGCGCCTTTCGCGCGGTTCGTGCCGCTCGGTCGCCCCTGTGCCCCGGATTGCGATTCGTCCATGGATCCGCCTTGATGGTGTCACTTGCGACGTTTCCAGGATCGGCCTGGAACAGCATCCGGAACGGCGCGAACCGGCCCGAGCGGCGCCCGCGAGGCGCGCCCGCCGGTTCCGCCCGCCCCGGCCGTCGAGAGGAACACCATGCACGTGAGGCAGCGCGGTACCCGGCGGGCCGCCGGCCCGGTCCTGCGGTCGGCGGGCGCCCTGCTCGCGCTGCTGCTGGCGGGCACGGTGGCCGCCTGCAGCAGCGGCAAGTCGCAGTCCTCGACGGCGAGCCCGTCGCCGCCCGCCGCGACCGCCACTGCGACCGCCACCGCCACCGCGACCGGCACCGAGACCGCGACCGGGACCATGACCGCGACGGCCACGGCGACGACCACCGGGACCGCGAGCCCCAGCCCCGGGGCGACCGCGCCCGCCGACCCGGCGGCCGCCACCACCGAGATCACCGCCAGCTGGCAGAAGTTCTTCGACCCGACCACCCCGATTCCCGAGAAGGCCGCGCTGCTCCAGAACGGTGACACGCTGCTGCCCGTCCTGGAGGGCTTCGCCCAGGACCCCCGGGTCGGCCAGGTGCAGGCCAAGGTGACGAACGTGGCGTTCACCTCCGCGACCGAGGCCACCGTCACCTACGAGCTGTCCCTCCAGGGCAACGTGGTCGAACCGGCCGCGACCGGCCAGGCGGTGCTGGACAACGGCACCTGGAAGGTCTCCCGCGCGACCCTCTGCGGACTGCTGACCCAGGCCGCCGGTGCCACCGGCACCCCGATCCCCGGATGCAGCTGACCCCTGCCCCGCGTCGGCGCCCGCGCCCCGCCGCCCCGGCCCTGGCCCTCACCTTCGTCCTCGGCCTCGTGCTGTCGGCCGGGGCGACCGGCTGCGGGACCCGCCTGCCGCCCGATGCCTTCGGCGCCCGCTCCACCACGGCGGGCGCCACCGGGACCGGGCCCGGCGGGAGCGCCGCCGGCAACCCGGCCTCCGACACCGGCGTCACCCCGACCGAGATCCGGGTCGGCATCGTCACCTCGCTGACCAGCCCCGTCGGCAGCGAGGTGTTCAGCGGACCGCGCTACGGCGCCCAGGCCTTCTTCCAGGCCCTCAACGACCACGGCGGCCTGCACGGCCGCACCGTCAAGGTCGTCACCTGCGACGACGGCGGCAGCGGCATCGGCAACCAGGACTGCGTGCACCGGCTGATCGACCAGTCGCACGTCCTCGCCTTCGTCTCCGGCAGCGTCCTCGACTACGCCGGCGCCCCCTACGTGAGCGGCAAGGCGGTGCCGGACGTCGGCGGCCAGCCGATCGGCACCGCGTACGACCGCTGGCCGCACCTGTACGGCATCTACGGCAGCAGCGCGCCGCGCGACGGGCACGCCGTCGGCTGGAACGGCACCCTCTACCAGTCCACCGAGGTGTTCCGTTTCTTCAAGCAGCGGCTGGGCGCGACCAGCGCCGCCGTGGTCGCCTACAACCAGGCCGACTCCGCCCGCTACGCCGCCCAGCTGCGCGCCGGCCTGGAAGCCGAGGGCTACCGGGTGCTCGTGCAGACGGTGGACTTCGCGCTGCCGAACTTCCAGGCGGTGGCCGCGGCCGTGCGGGCGGACGGCTCGCAGCTGCTGTTCGACGCCATGGACACCCGGGGCAACGCCGCGCTCTGCCGCTCCCTGGACGAGTCCGGGGTCCGCGTCACCGCCAAGGTGACCAATGTGCAGAACTGGTCGGAGTCGGTGCGCACCGACTACCAGGCCTCGCCCACCTGCCGCAACGCGCTCTGGGCCACCTCCTCCTCGCTCAACTACGAGGACGTCGGCCACCCGGCGGTGGGCGCGTTCCGCGCGGCGATGGCGCGCTACTACCCGGACCGCGAGCCGCTGCTCTCCGCCTGGGAACTGGAGGGCTGGGCGGGCGCCCAGTGGCTCACCGACGCGATGGACTCCTGCGGCGCGGACCTCACCCGGGCCTGCGTCGAACGGTTCATGAACCGCCCCGAGCCCTACGACGCGCACGGACTGATCCTGCCCGCCTCGTTCGTCCCCCAGCCCCCGCCGACCGGGCTCACCCGGGCCTGCCTGAACGCGGCCCGCTGGCAGGACTCCGCCGAGGGCGGGCGCGGCGGCTGGGTCACCCAGGTGGCCTCGATGACCACCACCTGCTTCGACGTGCCGCAGCTGCCGTATCAGCCGTGAACCGCCCGGCCCCCCCGGTGATGGATCAGCCGAGGCGCTCCACCAGGACCATCGCCGCGTCGTCGTCCAGCCGCCCGCCGACGTACGCGAGCAGGTCGCGGCGCAGGTGGTGCAACAGGGCGGCCGGGCGCTCGGCGGCGTGGGCGGCGGTCCGTTCGGCGGTCCGTTCGGACAGGGGGTAGAAGCGCCGCGCGTCGTCGCGGGCCTCGATCACGCCGTCGGTGTAGATCAGCAGCCGGTCGCCGGGCAGGAACGCGAACTCCTCCACCGAGTAGGGCTCCGGGGCCAGTTCGCCGAGGCCGAGCGGGGGCGCGGTACGGCCGGGCTCCAGGGTGGTGACCACGCCGTCGTGCAGCAGGAGCGGCGGCGGGTGGCCGCAGTCGACCAGCCGGATCACCGCCTCGTCGTCCGGGATGTCCAGGACGAGGGCGGTGATGAAGGACTCGCCGCCGTCGTCCGCGGCGGCGGACTCGGAGTCGGTGGACGTCGTGGTTGCGGGGGCCGCGGGGGTTGTTGCTGCCGGCGTCTCGCCGGGCGGCGGCGGACGGGCGCCCGGCCGGAGCCGGGGCGGGAGCCGCGGCTGCTCCTCGGCGCCCCCGTCCTGGGCGCGCTGCTGCTCCGCGAGCTGGGCGAGGTCCCAGGCGATGCTGCCGTCGAGGTAGCCGACCAGGCCCGGCAGGTCGGCGTGCAGGTGCGCGGCGGCCCGGAACGCCCCGAGCAGCAGCGCGGCGTCGCCGAGCGAGGACAGGCCCTTGCCGCGCACGTCGCCGACCAGCAGGCGGGTGCCGACGGTGGTGCGGGCCGCCGCGTAGAGGTCGCCGCCGACCTGGGCCTCCGCCTCGGCGGCCAGGTAGACCGAGGCCAGGCGCAGCGGGCCGATCCGCTCGGGCAGCGGGCGCAGCAGGACACGCTGCGCCGCCTCGGAGACGGAACGGACCTGGGCGAGTTGGCGCTCGTGGCGGTCGCGCAGCGCGCGCAGGCCCACGATGAGGGCCGAGACGGCGATCAGGGCGCCGAGCTGGGTCTCGTGGTTGGCGGTGGTGAGGCCGTCGCGCAGGGTGCCGATGACGGTGAGCCCGGCGATCGCCAGCACGGCCACGACGGCGGTGGCCCGGGCACCGGCGACGGAGGCGGTGAGCGCGGGGGCGACGATCAGCAGCGGGCCCAGGTGGATGTTCGGCGGGGTGAGCACGTCGACCATCGTGATCAGCACGATCAGTGCGAGCGGGACCGCCGTCATCGCCCGGCGGCCGGGCCGCAGGGAACGGCGCCGGTCGCGGGAACGCCGGTCGTCGGGGTGCCCCGCGCCGGGGTGTCGCTCGCGGGGAGGCTGCCGAGGTGGCACCTCTCCTCTGTACACCGTCCGGGTGGTCCGCCGCACCCCGGGCCGGCCGGCGGTCCGCGACGGTCCGATCCGCTCCGGTCCGCCGGGGGTTGGGTCGGTCGGCGGCCGGGTCGGCCTTCGTTCGGCCTTCGCTCGGCCTTCGCTCAGCCTTCCGAGCCGTAGCGGGCCAGGTAGTCGGCGAAGCGGGACACGTCCTCGTCCGACCAGTCGGTGAAGCGGGCGGCGAAGGAGAGCCGCCGCTGCTCGTTGGCCTCGCGCAGCAGGGTCAGCCCGGCGTCGGTGGCGAGCAGGATCTGCCCGCGCTGGTCCTCCGGGTCGGTCTCGCGGCGCAGCAGCCCGAGCTTCTCCAGGGCGGTGACCTGGCGGCTCACCGTGGACTTGTCGAGCATGAAGTGCGCGGCGACGTCGGCGGCCCGGCAGCCGCCGCGCTCGGTGATGAGGTCCAGGATGCTGTAGGTGACCAGCGAGAGGTCCGGGTGAAGCTGGGACGCCTTGTGGCGGGCGCGGCGGGCGAAGGCGGTCAGCTCGCGCTGGATGGTGGCGATCGACGTCTCGCGGTCGGGCACGGTGACCTACCTCCTCGGAGTCTCGGACTTTGTTGCACTATACAACGAGTTTGGGGGTGGAGGGGCGGCGGGACCGCCAGGCGCGCGCGGCCGCGATCCGCCGGGTGGCGCTCGGGTGAGTGGCGAACAGTAGCTCAAGCACCCGTGGCGGGTCGACGTCGGAGACGTTGGTGACCGCCAGCCTGCGCTGCATCGCGATGAACTGCTCGACGTCCCCGGTCAGTTCGAGGGCGTGCCGGTCCGCCCGGGTCTCCACCCGGCGGCTCACCGCGCACTGCACCGGCCCGGACAGCGCGCCCAGCAGTGCGGCGATGGCCGCGAGCAGCGGCAGCGACCGCGGATCGGCCGCGTCCGTCGCGCCCGCCGCCGACAGCAGCGCGTCCCAGCCGGAGGCCAGGCCCAGCAGCACGACCACGACGGCCGCGCCCACCGCACCCAGCACCGTGCCGGTCAGCACGTCCCGGTGCTTGACGTGCCCCAGCTCGTGCGCGACCACCAGCTCCACCTCGCGCGGGTCGGCCGTCGACAGCAGCGTGTCGTACGCGACGATCCGCCGGGTCGCGCCCAGGCCCGACACGTAGGCGTTCAGCGCCGTGGTGCGGCGCGAGGCGTCGGCCACCAGGACGTCCCGTACCCGGACGCCGTCCCGCTCGGCCAGGCCCAGCAGCGCCTCGCGTTGCGGGCCCGGTTCCATCGGGGTGAAGCGGTTGAACACCGGCTCGACGAGCAGGGGGTAGAGGAAGGAGAGGGCGGCGGTCAGCAGCGCGGCCGCGCCCGCCGCCGGGATCCACCAGCGGTCCGGCGAGCGGTCGGTGAGCGCGTAGAGGCCGAAGGCCACGGGGAGGGCGAGGGCGAGGGTCAGCGCCAGCCCGCGCAGGACGTCCACCGCCCAGCCGGCCCAGCCCTGGGTGACCAGGCCGAACCGGGACCGCACCGACCGGGCGCCCGCCCCGAACGGCAGCTGCGCCAGCTGCCCGAGCAGCACCAGCGCGGCGGCCCCGGCGAGCACCTCCGCCGTCCGCGAGCCGCCGAACCACCCGCCGACCGCCGAGACCAACCCGGCGCCGGCGGGCGTCAGGCCGAGAACCAGGGTCAGCGCCAGGCCGGTGAGCCGCCCGCCGAGCGCCCACGGGAGCTGGCTCCTGCGCAGCGCGCGGCCGCGGGCGCGCTGGGCGGGGGTGAAGTCGGGCGCGGGGGCGGGGTGGTCGCCGCCCGGAGTTGGGCTGACAGAATCTGTCATCTGTTATCCGTCATCTGAAATCTGTCAGCTGTCAGCTGTCAGCTGTCAGGCGTCGGCCGTCGATGGTCATCTTGTCCTTCGGTAGTCAGCATGTCACTCCTCGGCGGACCCCGTGGCGCCGTGGGTGCCTGCGCGGAGCAGCTGGTGGCCGAGGTCGACCAGCGCCCGGCCGACCGCGAAGTCGTCGCCCACCGTCGGCGCCGGGGCGTCCAGCGGATTGCGGTGGGCCAGCGCGTCGCTGTGCAGCACGGTGCCGTCGGCGTCGAGCACCGCGTGCACCCGGGTGGTGTCGCGGTCCTCGACCACATGCAGGCTCAACTGCCAGTCCTTGGTGCGGACGGCCGTCTCGCCACCGCCCGCCGCCTCCGAAGCCGTGGCGGCCGCCGCGAGCGGCGCGGGCGCGGCGGCGGTCCCGTCCGCCCGGACGATCACCACCGGGCACGACCCGTGCACGGCGCAGCGTGTGCTCACCGACCCCAGCAGCGTCCGGGCGAACGTCCCGCGACCCCGGCTGCCGAGCACCAGCAGATCGGCGTCCTCGGCCGCCGCCAGCAGCGCCTCGGCCGCGTGCCCCAGTACCAGGCTCTCCGTGACCGGCACCGGCCGCCGCGCACCGATCACCTCGTCCACCTCGGCGGTCAGCGTCCGGCGCGCCGACTGCTCGAAGCCGTCGTCCACCATCGGCGCGAACCAGCCGTACAGCGACGGGTACTCCCACGCGGCCACCGCGTGCACCGTCGCCCCGGTCAGCACCGCCTGCGCGACCGCCCAGCGCAGCGCCGCCTTCGAGGGCGCCGAGCCGTCGATCCCCACGACGATCCGCCGCCCGCTGCCCGTGGCCCCGCCGCCCGTGCTCTCGCTGCTCATGGTCCCGGTGCCCGTGGTTCCGGTGCCCGTGGTTCCGTTGCCGGCCATGATGCACACCGCCCGCCTGTCGTCACGGCCCCGGCACCCTCGCGGGGCCTCCACGCTTCCACGCTGCGCGCCTCCCCGGGTGCCGCGCCAGGGACGGAATGGCCAAGGCGCGGCGGCGGGTTGGGACGCGCGGGCCCGGGGCGGGCGGCCCCGAACGCCGGGCGACGGGCGGGTTTCGATTGTGGAGGCGGGGCGAAGGCGGCGCGGGGGAGTGGCGTAGGCTGACCGCTTCCGGATCGACCTTGGGGGAGCTACTCATGCGCCGTGCCGCGGCCGCCGTCGCCCTGCTGATCGGGCTGATACCCGTGGCCGCCTGCGGACCGGACGACCCCGACCCGGCCGCCGTGAAGGCCTCGAAGTCCGCCAAAGCCGCGGCCGACGCGGCCGCCGCCGCCCAGGCCTCGCCCGGCGCGTCCGACGGTTCCGCAGTCCCCGGCGACCAGGGGTCCGGCGACACCGCGGCGCCCCGTCCCGACGGCAGCATCACGGTGGCGTTCGCCGGGGACGTCCACTTCGAGGGCCGCACCGAGGCCCGGCTCTCCGTGCAGCCGCCCGAGACGGCGCTCGGCCCGATGGCCAAGACCCTCTCCGCCGCCGACCTGGCCGTACTCAACCTGGAGACCGCGATCACCGAGCGCGGCGCCCCCGAGCCCAAGACGTACACCTTCCGTACCTCGCCCAAGGCGCTCACCGCGCTCAAGGACTCCGGCGTCGACGTCGTCTCGCTCGCCAACAACCACGCCGTCGACTACGGTGCCGACGGCCTCACCGACACCCTCGCCGCGAAGGCCTCCTCGCCGGTACCGATCGTCGGCTTCGGCCGCAACTCCGAGGAGGCGTACGCCCCGTACGTCAGCTCGGTGCGCGGGGTGAAGGTCGCGGTGGTGGCGGCCAGCCAGGTCGAGGACCTCACCAACCAGAAGTGGCGGGCCGGCGCGAACAAGCCCGGCATCGCCTCGGCGCTGGACACCGCCGCGCTGCTCAAGGCGGTCGGCGAGGCGAAACGCCAGGCGCCGGTGGTGCTCGTCTACCTGCACTGGGGCGACGAGGGCAAGGCCTGCCCGACCGCCGCGCAGACCGCGATCGCCAAGAAGCTCGCCGCCGCGGGCGCGACCGCCGTGGTCGGCACGCACGCGCACACCATGCTCGGTGCCGGGATGATCGGGGACACCTACATCGGGTACGGTTTCGGCAACTTCCTCTGGTACGGCACCTCCAACTACGCCAACTCCAACGAGACCGGTGTCACCACACTGACCGTCAGCCCGGCCGGCAAGGTGCTCGGCGAGGCGTTCGCCCCGGCGAGCATCGACGACAAGGGCGTGCCGGTTCCGCAGTCCGGCGCCGCCGCCACCGCCGCCCTCAAGCGCCGCGACGGCCTGCGCGGGTGCACCGGCCTGGCCCCCGTTCCCGGCCCCGCCGCCGCGTCCGGCACCAGCACCGCTTCGGGCACCGCGCGGACCCCCACCCCCACCCCCACCCCCACGCCGACACCTACGCCCACCCGCACCGCTGCGCGCTGAGCGGTGGACGGCGATAATCCCCGCGGTGTCCTTCCTGGGGCCGGACCGGCCGACGACGGAACGCGGAGGCGAGCGGTGATCGAGGCGGAGCTGAAGGCGGTGGTGCGTGAACCGGCCGCCGTGCTGCGACGGTTGGAGGAGGCGTACGGGCCGGGGCGCGCCGAGCTGTACCGGGACACCTACTACGACACGGCTGACGGTCGGCTCTCCGCAGCCGACCGCGAGTTGCGGATCCGCGAGGTGACCGGCGCGGACGGCGGTCGGACGGTGCTGCTCACCTACAAGGACGCCCGGGTCGACGAGGCGTCCGGGTCGAAGCCGGAACACGAGACGCGGGTGGCCGACGCCGAGGCCGCGCACGCGATCGTGCGCGGCCTCGGCCACCGGCCCGCCCTCGCCTTCGAGAAGCGGTGCCGGAACTACGCGTTCGAGCACGGGGCCGCCGGATGCTCGCCACCCTGGTGCGGGTGCCGGAGCTCGACGGGGTCTTCCTGGAGGTCGAGACGGCCGCGGTGGACGAACGCGAGCTGCCCGCCGCGCTCGTGGCCGTCCGGGCGGTGCTGGCCGGGCTCGGCGTGCCGGAGAGCGACCTGACCGTCGAGTCGTACACCGCCGCCGTGGCGGCCGCCCGCCAGCGCCCGCCTCATGCATGACGGAGCGTCAATCCTTGTGGTCCGCCTCGCCGTGCTTCCAGTAGCCCTTGCTGTGGACGCGTTCGCGCGGCAACGCCCCGTCGGTCAGCAGGTGGCGGCGCGCGGTGGCCACGGCGTTCGCCTCGCCCGCCAGCCAGGCCGCGGTGCCGGCCGGGAGGTCGGCGGCGAGCAGGGTGTCCGAGAGCGTGCGGCCCTTCGGCAGGCCGGGGTCGCGGGTCAGCCAGTGGGCGGTCAGGCCGACCCGGTCGGGCAGTGGCACGGCGGACCCGGTCGCGTCGGCGACCTCGACGAACAGGGAGACCGGGACAGTTGCCGGGAGGTCGTCGAGGATGGTGAGCGCGGCGGGCAGGGCGCTCTCGTCGGCGGCGAGCAGCACATGGCCGGCGTCGTCGAAGGAGGGGCGGCGGCCGCGCGGCCCGGCCAGTCGGGCCGGATCGCCGGGGCGGGCGACCTCGGCCCAGCGGGACAGCGGGCCGTTGCCGTGCAGGACGACGTCGATGTCCGCCTCGCGCTCGGCGGGGCGGTGGTGGCGGATGGTGTAGGCCCGGGAGTGGCCCTCGGGAAGGTCCAACTTGACCCACTGGGTGGGGTGTTCGATGGTGAGGGTGTCCAGGGTGGGTCCGGTGAAGGTGAGCCGGACGAGGGCGGGCGTGAGCGGGGCGACGGCGACGACCCGTACGTCGTGGGTCGGCCGGTGGCGACGGAACACGGTGACTCCTGGCGGGGATCCGGTGCGCGCAGGCGGTCGACCCGGAGGTGAACACGGGCCGGGCGCGGCGCAGTTGGGAAAGGGGTGGGTCAGCTGGAGAGGTGCTGGTCGAGCAGTGCGTCGACAAACGCGGCGTCCAGCGGGCGGCGCAGCACCAGCGCGCGGTGGTAGAGCGGGGCTAGCAGGGCGTCCAGCAGGACGGCGGCCTCGTCGGTACCGCTCTCGTCGGTACCCGGGCCCGTGTCCGAGATCGATCCCGCGCCCGCGCCGGGTCCGAGGCAGGCACGGGTGTGCGCGATGTCCCGGGCGCGAAGCTCGTCCAGGAACCCGCCGTGCAGCAACTCGGCGGTCCGGACGTCCAGTTGGGCGTGGCCGAGGAGCGCCTGGAGGACCTGGCCGGCCGGTTCCGTGCCGAGGAAGGCCGCGAACCGGTGGACGTAGGCGCGCAGGTCGGCCGGGCCGGAAGGCGTCTCGGACGGCCAGGCCAGGGCGGTGGCCGCGTCCAGGACGAGGTTGTCGAAGAGGATGTCGACCTTCGACTTCCACCACCGGTAGATCGTCTGCTTGGCGACCCCGGCGGCGGCGGCGATGCCCTCGATGGTGAGGCCCTCGAAGCCCACCTCCACCAGGAGGTCGTCGGCGGCGTTCAGCACCGCCAGACGCGCGGCCTCGCTGCGCCGTCCGCTGCCGGTACCGGTACTGGAACCGCTGCCGCTGCCCGCCGGGGTGGCGGCGCTCGCCCGGCCGTCGACGGAGCGGCTTCCGGTAGCGGGGCGGGGCTGGGCGGCGATGGCGGGTCGGTCCTTGTCCGGGGGCCGCTGCGGGCCGGTGGCGGTGGGCACGGCCATCCTCTCACGCCCGCTCGGGGCGGGTGGTCGGCGCCTGTCGGGCTCCGCGCGGCCGACGCACCAGCCCGGCCGCGATCGCCAGCGCCAGCAGGGCGACCACGGTGCTGAAGGCGACCCCGCCGGTCCGCAGGTCGGTCACCCGCACCAGCACGCCGACGCCGATCACCGGTAGCGAGAGCATGGTGAACAGCACCGCGAAGAAGGCGGACACCGTCTCACCGCGCTGCTGCGGCGCCACCCCGCCGTTGATGGTGCCCAGTCCGGTGCCGATGGCCGTGCCGGTGGCGAGGCCGTTGACGCAGGCACCGAGCAGTAGCGGTGTCAGCGTGCCGCCGAGCAGCGCTCCGGCGACCAGTCCGGCGGCCAGCACCAGACCGGCACAGGCCAGCGGGAGCGCTCGGGCCGGCGGCAGGACCCGGACGAGGAGCTGTCCGACGGCGGTGGAGAGGAAGGCCAGGGCGACGACGAGCCCGGTCAGCGCGTGGTGGTGCAGGTGGAGCACGGTGGCCAGGAAGAGCCCGCTGACCGCCGTCAGCACACCGGTGACGGCGAATCCGGCGCCACCGGCGAGCGCGGCGCGCAGGAACTGGGTGCGGATCGCGGGTGGGACGCGCAGCGGCTGGAGGCGCAGCCGGAACCGGGAGGCAGCGCGCAGCTCGGCGGGCACCGTCTCGGGGACGGCGAGCAGGCCGAGCAGGGCGGCACCGGTGAGGACGAGCGTGACCGTCCAGGGCAGGCGCAACGGCGAGCCGGCCCATTCGGCGAGGACGCCGGCGAGGAGGGTGCCGCCGGCCAGGCCGCCCATGTTGGCGGCGAGCGCCAGGGTCTGGGCGCGCAGTCGGCGCTCCGGCGGGGCGAGGTCGAGCAGGGCGGCGGTGGCGGCGCCGGTGGCCAGGGCGGCTCCGAAGCCGGACAGCACCCGGGCGGCGAGCAGCCAGGGCAGCGAGTCGGCGGCCTCGAACAGCCCGGCGGCGGAGGCGGCGAGCAGCAGGGCCGTCAGCAGGACGGGTCGGCGGCCGATCTGGTCGGAGAGCCGGCCGAGGGCGAGCAGTCCGGCGACCACGCCGAGCGCGTAGACGGCGAAGACCACCGTGACGGTGAACGTCGAGAAGCCGAAGGCCTGTTGGTAGAGGGGGTAGAGCGGGGTCGGGACGGTGGTGCCGGCCATGGTGACCCAGAAGGCGAGGGCGACGGCGGCCGGGGCGAGGCGACGGCCGGGGCGTCGGGGCGGGGCGGAGGGCATGGGTGCTCCTCGGGTGAAGCGACGGGGAGGGCTAGAAGGCGTGAAGGCGCAGAGGTGCGCAGGCTCAGACTGCGGTGGCGTGGAGCGCCAAGAGTGGACGCAACGTTGCGTCTCGATTCGACGCCGCGACCGTAACACTGGACGCAACGTTGCGTCTAGCTACATCGACTGCCGGGGCTCGGCGCTCCACCCGCGCCACTGCCCGCAGTTGACGCCCCTGCAGGGGTCGCCCGACCTCGCCCGACCTCTCGGCGGGTCCGAACAACTGTGTTAGGTTAGGCTTGCCTAATGTTGCTGGTCGGAGGGGATTTCCTGTGCAGCAGTCCGAACTCGCCGGCGCCGTCGCGATCGTGACCGGCGCCGGGCAGGGCATCGGCGCGGCCGTGACGCGCGCGCTCGTCGCCTCCGGCGCCGTCGTCGCCGCGGCCGACCGCAACCCCGGCCCGCTCGCCGCCCTCGCGGACGAACTGGCGCAACGGCCGGGCGACCCGGTCGCGAGTGGCCCGGCCGCCGGCGGCCCCGTCCACCCCTACCTGCTGGACGTCACCGACGCGGCCGCCGTCGAGTCCACCGTCGCCCTGGTCGAGGATCAACTCGGCCCGGTCGGCGTCCTGGTGAACGTCGCGGGGATCCTGCGCGCTGCACCGGTGACGGAGCTGAGCGACCAGGACTGGGCCGACACCTTCGCGGTCAACACCACCGGGGTCTTCCACGCCTCCCGCGCGGTCGGGCGGCGGATGGCCGAGCGCGGCGGCGGCGTCATCGTCACCGTCGGCTCCAACGCCGCCGGCGTGCCGCGCACCGGGATGGCCGCCTACGCGGCCTCCAAAGCGGCGGCCACCATGTTCACCCGCTGTCTCGGCCTGGAACTCGGCCGCTCCGGGGTGCGCTGCAACATCGTCTCGCCCGGCTCCACCGACACCGAGATGCAGCGCGCGCTCTGGCACGATGACGCCGCGGCCGCCGAACGGCGCGTCATCGACGGTGACCTGTCCGGCTACCGGGTCGGCATCCCGCTCGGCCGGATCGCCCAACCCGCCGACATCGCCGAGGCGGTGGCCTTCCTGGTCTCCGACCGGGCCCGCCACATCACCATGCACGACCTCTACGTGGACGGCGGCGCCACTCTGCGCGCCTGACACCCTGCGGTCCTGACAGCCCGGCAGTCCGGGCATCCGGCGGCCCGGGCATCCGGACCGTCGCGCGGGCCGCGACCGGGGAGGAGTGGCGCCCGGACCCGCCGCCCCGCCCGGACCCGCACCCCTGCCGGGGACCGCACCCCCGCGGGGGACCGCACCCCTACCGGGGCGCGCCCCGAACCACACCACCCGCCGATCGCCGCGAACAGCGACGCCCGGCGACCACTCGCAGACTGGGAGAATCCAGGTGACCACGGTGCACCACGCCCCCGCCGGGACGGATCACACCGTCATCGGCGCGGCCAGCGGGCTGCTGGGCCAGTATCGGGCCGCGCCCGACGAGGCGTTCTTCGCCTCCCCGACCCGCACGCTGCTCGCCGAGGGCGTGCACGCCCGGGTGCCCCAGAACGGGCGTCCGCTGGCCGAGCGGGTCGCCGACACCCTCGCCCGGGCCCGCCGGGACGGCGTCGAACACCCGCTGGTGGTGGGCGCGGTGGCGTTCGACCACGACGGCCGGGCCGAACTCGCCGTCCCCGCCCGGCTGCGCGGCTGCGGCGCGCTGCGCGACGACCCGCTGATCGCCCTGCCCGCCCCGGCCGCCGACCGGATCGACTGGAACGTCCGCCCGGTGCCCGCCCCCGAGGCGTACGGCGCCGGCGTCGCCGAGGCCGTGAGCCGGCTCCAGGACGGCGAGTTGAGCAAGGTGGTGCTCGCCCGCACCCTGGAGCTGCACGCCGACCGCCCGCTCGACCTGCCCGCGATCCTCCAGCGCCTCGCCCGCCGCGACCCCGGCGGCTACACCTTCGGTGTTCCGGCCGGCGGCGGGCGCACCCTCATCGGCGCCAGCCCCGAGCTGCTGCTCTCGCGCCACGGCACCGCCGTCGTCGCCAACCCGCTGGCCGGCTCCGTGCCGCGCAGCGCCGACCTCGGCGAGGACGTCCGGCGCGCCGCCGCGCTGCTGGAATCGCCCAAGGACCTGCACGAGCACGCCTTCGTGGTGGACGCCATCCGCGCCGCGCTCGCCCCGTACTGCCGCAGCCTGGACGTGCCGGAGCGGCCCACCCTGGTGCGTACGGCCGCGATGTGGCACCTGGCCACCACCATCACCGCCGAACTGGCCGACCCGGCGGTCTCCGCCCTGGAGCTGGCCGTCGCCCTGCACCCGACCCCGGCGGTCTGCGGCAGTCCGACCCCGCTCGCCCGCGCGGCGATCCGCGAGATCGAGCCGTTCGACCGGGGCCTGTACGCGGGCATGGTCGGCTGGGGCGACGCGGACGGCGACGGCGAGTGGGTGGTCACCCTGCGCTGCGCCGAGGCCGACGAGCGGACGCTGCGGGTGTTCGCCGGCGCGGGCGTCGTCGCCGAGTCCCGGCCCGAGGCCGAACTCGCCGAGACCAGCGCCAAGTTCCGTACCTTCCTGGACGCCGCGGGGGTGCCGCGGTGAGCGATCTGGCCACCCCGGGGGACTCCGTGACCGAACCGCTCGACCTCGACCCGGCGGGCCAGAAGGACCCGGTGGACCCGAGGGGTCCGGTGGACCGGCTGGACCAGGTGGATCCGATGCGGCAGGTGCTCGCCGGATTCACCCCCTTTCCGGCGGAGTTCGCCGAGCGCTACCGGGCCGCCGGCCACTGGCGCGGCGAGACCTTCGGCTCGATGCTGCGCGAGCGAGCCGCCGCACACCCCGACCGGATCGCCGTCGTCGACCCGGCCGGCGGCGAGGGCGAGGACCCGACCCGCCGCTGGACGTACGCCGAACTCGACCGGCGGGCCGACCGGACGGCCGCCGGGCTGCGCGCCCTGGGCATCGGCCGCGGCGACCGCGTGGTGGTCCAACTCCCCAACACCGCCGAGTTCTTCGAGGTGGTCTTCGGGCTGTTCCGGATCGGCGCACTGCCGGTCTTCGCACTGCCCGCGCACCGGTACACCGAGATCTCCTACTTCTGCGCCTTCACCGGCGCCGTCGGTTACGTCGTCCCGGCCGTCGAGGGCGGCTTCGACTTCCGCGAACTCGCCACCCGGGTACGGGCGGAGACGCCGTCGCTGCGGCACGTCCTGGTGGCGGGCGGCGATGCGGGCGAGCACACGCCGCTGGCCGCCGTCCCGGCGGATCCGGTCGGCGAGGGGGAGGAGCCGCAGCCCGAACCGCGGCCGGGCGACGTCGCGTTCCTCCAACTGTCCGGCGGCAGCACGGGGGTGCCCAAGCTCATCCCGCGTACCCACGACGACTACATCTACTCGCTGCGCGGCTCGGTCGATCTCTGCGGCCAGGACGAGAACAGCGTCTACCTGGTGGTGCTGCCCGCCGCGCACAACTTCCCGCTCAGCTCGCCGGGTTCGCTCGGCACCCTGTACGCGGGCGGCCGGGTGGTGCTCTGCCCGCAGCCGAGCCCCGAGACGGCGTTCCCGCTGATCGAGCGCGAGGGCGTGACCATCACCGGCCTGGTGCCGCCGCTGGCGCTGCTCTGGCTGGAGGCCGCCGAGCGGCGCCGGGCGGCCGGGGCGCCGACCGGGCTGGAGAGCCTGGAGGTGCTGCTGGTCGGCGGTGCCAAGTTCAGCGAGGAGGCCGCCCGGCGGGTGCGCCCGGTGCTGGGCTGCACCCTCCAGCAGGTGTTCGGGATGGCCGAGGGCCTGGTCAACTACACCCGGCTGGACGATCCGGAGGAGGTCATCGTCACCACCCAGGGGCGCCCGATCTCCCCGGACGACGAGGTGCGGGTGGTCGACGACCAGGACCGTGAGCTGCCCGACGGCACCACCGGCCACCTGCTCACCCGCGGCCCCTACACCATCCGCGGCTACTGGAACGCGCCCGAGCACAACGCCAACTCCTTCACCGAGGACGGCTTCTACCGCACCGGAGACCTGGTCCGCCGCACCGCCACCGGCCACCTGGTGGTCGAGGGCCGTGCCAAGGACCAGATCAACCGGGGCGGCGAGAAGGTCGCCGCCGAGGAGATCGAGAACCACCTGCTGGCCCACCCGGCCGTGCACGACGCCGCCGTGGTCTCGATGCCCGACCCCTACCTCGGTGAGCGCACCTGCGCCTACGTCGTGCTGCGCGAGGAGCACCGCGCGCGCCCGCCGAAGTCCGTCGAGCTGAAGCGCTTCGTGCGGGAGCGCGGGCTGGCCGACTACAAGGTCCCGGACCGCGTCGAGTTCGTCGACGCCTTTCCCGCCACCGGCATCGGCAAGGTCAGCAAGAAGGACCTGCGCGCCGCCATCGCCGCCGGCCTCACGACCGCCTGAACGCGCCCGACGTCCCCGACGTCCCCGAAGTTCCTGAACTCCCCGACACAGCTAAGGAAGCACCGCCGTGGGCCTGCCCCGCATCCCCTCCTACCTGATGCCCGCCGCCACCGACCTGCCGGTCAACCGGGTCGACTGGACGGTCGACCCGTCCCGGGCCGTGCTGCTGGTGCACGACCTGCAGAACCACTTCCTGAGCGCCTTCGACACGACGGCCGCGCCGGTCACCGAACTGTTCGCCAACATCAACCGGCTGCGCGCCTGGGCCGCCGAGCACGGCGTGCCGGTCGTCTACTCGGCGCAGCCGGGCGGCCAGACCCCCGAACAGCGCGGCCTGCAGCAGGACTTCTGGGGCCCGGGCATCCCGGACGACCCGCGGGCGGCGGCCATCGCCGACGCCGTCGCGCCGGCCGAGGGCGACCAGCTGCTCACCAAGTGGAAGTACAGCGCCTTCGTCCGCACCGACCTGGACGAGCTGCTGCGCGAGCAGGGGCGTGACGAGCTGGTGATCACCGGCGTCTACGCCCACATCGGGGTGCAGGCCACCGCCTGCGACGCGTGGATGCGCGACGTTCGGGCGTTCGTGGTGGCCGACGCGGTCGCCGACTTCGGCGCGGACGAGCACCGCGCAGCGCTCACCTGGGTGGCCGGGCGCTGCGGCGTGGTCACCGCCACCGATGCCGTACTGGAAGGGAAGTGACGGGCATGGCCTTCACCGTGGAGCGGATCCGGGCCGAGGTCGCCGACCTGCTCGGCGAGGACCCGGCGGACATCCCGCTGGACGAGAACCTGGCCGACTGGGGCCTGGACTCGGTGCGGCTGATGGCGCTGGCCGAGCGCTGGCGGGCCGAGGGCGTCGAGGTGGCCTTTCTGCAGCTGGCCGAGCGCCCGGCCGTCGCGGCCTGGGCCGAGCTGCTCGGCGCGTCCTGATGGAGCCCGGCACGGGGGCGTCCCGGGCCGCCGGGGTGCGGCGGTGGCCGGCGACCACGGCGATCGGCCCCTTCGAGGCGCAGGCCGCGCGGACCCCGGACGCCCCGGCGCTGCTGCCGGCCGGTGCGCCGCCGGTGAGCTACGGCGCGTTGAACGCCGCGGCGAATCGGACGGCGCGCTTCCTGGCGGAGCGCGGCGCCCGCCCCGGTACGGTCGTCGGCCTCGCGCTCACCCGCCCGGCCGATCTCGTGCCGGCGCTGCTGGCGGTGGCCAAGTCGGGGGCGGCGTATCTGGCGCTGGACCCGGATGACGCGCCGGGGCGGCTGGCCTGGCTGCTGGCGGACGCGTCGCCGGTGTGCGTGCTGGGGGAGGGGGTGCCGGACGCGGAGCGGCCGGCCGCCGCCGAACTGGCCGGCCGGGCGGTCACCGACCCGCCGCGGGCGCTCGCCCCGCAGCACCCGCTCTGCCGGGCGTACGGCCCGGGCGGCCGGCCAGTGGGGGCGTGGACGACGCACGCCGAGGTGGACCGCCGGGTGCGCGAGCTGCAGGCCGCGTACGGGCTCGGGCCGGATGACCGGGTGCTGCAACTGGGGCTGCCGCTGTGGGAGTTCCTGTGGCCGCTGCGGGCCGGGGCGGCGCTGGTGCTGGCCGATCCGGACCGGCCGGGCGAGGTGGGGGAGCTGGTCCGGGATGCCGGGGTGACGGCCCTGCGGGCCGCGCCCTCGGTGTTCGGCGAGCCACTGCCAGAGCCGGGACCGGTGCACCTCGTCCCGGAGCGCGGCTGACCGCTGACAGCTGACAACTGACAGATTTCAGATGACAGATAACAGCTGACAGATTCTGAAATCTGTCAGCTGTTATCTGTCAGTCGTCAGTTGTCAGCACACCGCCGTCACCGCCGCCCCGCCGCGAAGTCCGCCGCCGTCCACGCCATGGCGACGGCGCCGTCCACGATCGCCCGGTCCGCCGCCGGTGAGACGGCGGCCTCGGCGAATGCCGCCTCGTGCGGGCCGCAGGCGCCACCGGTGATGTCCAGCACCGGGTGGATGGCCGGCAGCACATGCGAGACGTTGCCCATGTCGGTGCAGGCGAACGGTCCGCTCTCGACCGGCTCCGGACGCCCGACCGCCGCCGCGTTGGCCCGCCACAGGCCGAGCAGCCCGGCGTCGCTGCGGAAGTCCAGGTAGTCCGGTTCGGGCCGGATCAGCTCGACCTCGCACCCGGTGGCCAGCGCGCCCGCCCGGAAGCAGTCCTCGACCCGGGCGCGCAGCTCAGTGAGGTCCTCGGCCGCCGAGGCGCGGATCTCGTACTCGGCCGCGGCGCTGTCGGGGATGAGGTTGGGCGCCGTCCCGGCGGCCGTGGTGATGCCGTGCACCCGCCAGTGCGACGGCAGTTGCTGGCGCAGCAGCCCGAGGGCGACCTGCGCGACGGTGAGCGCGTCGGCGGCGTTGCGCCCCTCGTGCGGGTTGAGGCTCGGGTGGGCGGCGCGGCCGGTGTAGCGCACGGAGAGGGTGCCGAGCGCGAAGGAGTGGAAGTCGGCGACCTCCACCGGGCAGGGGTGGACCATCATCGCGGCGTCCACGCCGTCGAAGGCGCCCGCGTCCAGCAGCAGTGCTTTGCCCGCCCCGCGCTCCTCGGCCGGGGCGCCGATCACCCGCACGGTGAGCCCGAGCCGGTCCGCGTACGGGGCGAGGCCGAGTGCGGCGCCGAGGCCGGCAGCGGCGATGAGGTTGTGGCCGCAGGCGTGGCCGAGCCCGGGCAGCGCGTCGTACTCGCAGACCACGGCGACGGTGACCGGGCCGGAGCCGAGGCGCGCGTCGAAGGCCGTGGGCAGGCCGTACGCGCCGGGCGTGACGGTGTACCCGTGGGCGCGCAGCAGTTCGGCGCACCACCCGGCGGCCCGGTGCTCCTCGAACGCGGTCTCCGGATGGGCGTGGATGCGGCGGCTGAGCGCGAGCAGTTCGTCCCGGTGGGCGAGGACGCGCTCGCGCACCGCCTCCTTCGCTCCCGGGTCGGCCGCGGCGGGCTCGCTCGCGTTCAGGGGGGACATCGGCGCCTCCGGGGGCGTCAGGGCCCGCCTCCCGGCGGGCTGTTGACCAGACGATATGTAGATAGCTTAGGCTAACCTAAGTAGGCAGTAGGCGTTCCGTTGCGCCGGACCCGAGGAGCTCTCAGAACCATGCGTCGCCACCAGGCCGCGTCCGACCCCGTCGCCGTCCCCGCCGCAGCCGACGTGCCGCTGCTCGCCACCCAGGCGGCGATCTGGTACGCCCAGGCGCTCGACCCCGACAGCCCGGTCTACAACACCGGCGACGCCGTCGAGATCACCGGCCCGCTCGACGCCGAACTCTTCGAGACAGCCCTGCGCCGGACCGTCGACGAGGCCGGCGCACTCGGCGCCGTCGTCGTCACCGACGGCGCCGCTGGCGAAGCCCCGCACCAGCGCCTGGCCCCCGGCCGCCCCTGGCCGCTGCACCACCTCGACCTGCGTGCCGATGCCGACCCCGAGGCCACCGCCGAGGCCTGGATGCGCGCCGACCTCGCCCGCCCCGTCGACCTCACCGAGGGCCCGCTGTTCACCCAGGCCCTCATCCGCCTCGACGACCGGCGCCACTGGTGGTACCAGCGCGTCCACCACCTCGCCGTCGACGCCTACGCGCTCACCCTCCTCTCCGGACGGGTCGCCGAGCTCTACACCGCGCTCGCCACCGGCACCCGCCCCAGCGACCGCACCTTCGCCACCCCCGCCGAGGCCGCCGCCGAGGAGGCCGCCTACCGGACGAGCCCGGACCACGCCGCCGACCGCGAGTTCTGGCGCACCCGACTGGCCGGCGCCGAAGCCCCCGCCACCCTCCCCGGCGGCAGCACCCCCACCGGCGCCCCGGCCGGAACCCCCGCCGCCCCGCCCCGCCTCGCCGCCGAACTGCCCGCCGGAACCCTGCCCCGCCTGGAGGCCGCCGCCAGGGCCGCCCGCGCCACCTGGGCCGAACTCGTCATCGCCGCCACCGCCGGCTACCTGCACCGCCTCGCCGGCACCGAGGACGTCGTGCTCGGCCTGCCGCTCGCCAACCGCCGCGGCCCCGCCGCCCTGCGCACGCCGATCGCCACCGCCAACGTGCTGCCGCTGCGCCTCGCCGTCCACCCCGGCGACACCGCCGCCGAACTGCTGCGCCGCGTCGTCCTGGAGGTCCGCGACGTCCGCCGCCACCAGCGCTACCCGCTGGAGGACCTGCGCCGCGACCTCGCCCTCACCGGCACCCGCCGCGCCCTGTTCGGACCGATGGTCAACATCAAGGCCTTCGAGGGCGACCTCGACCTCGCCGGCCTGCCCGGCACCGTCCGCAACCTCGCCGCCGGCCCCGTCGACGACCTCGCCCTCGCCGTCTCGCCCGGCCCCGGCGGCGCCCTGCGGATCGGCCTCGAAGCCCACCCCGACCGCTACGCCGCCGAAACCCTGGCCGCCCACCGCGACGGCCTGCTGCGCTACCTCGACGGCCTCGCCACCCTGCTGCTCGACGACCCGCACACGCCGATCGCCCGGATCGACCTGCTCGACGAGGACGCGCTGCGCCGCGCCACCGCCGGGCGCACCGAGCCCCCCGTCACCCGCACCGTGCCCGAACTGCTCGCCGAGCAGGCCGCCCGCACCCCGGACGCGGTCGCCCTGCGTTGCGGCGCCACCACCCTCACCTTCGCCCAACTCGACGCCGCCGCAACCCGCCTGGCGCACCGCCTCGCCGCCCTCGGTACCGGCCCGGGCACCCCCGTCGCCCTCGCCATGCCGCGCGGCGCCGACACCCTGGTCGCCATGTTCGCCGTGCTCAGGGCCGGCGGCGCCTGCCTCTCGCTCGACCTCGCCCACCCCAGGCAGCGGATCGCCGATATCCTCGACGACACCCGCCCGGTCTGCGCCGTCGGCACCGCCGAGGCCCTCGCCGCCCTCCCCGGCGCCGCCGGACGCCCCGCCGTCGCCCTCGACGACCCGGCCGTGCGCGCCGAACTCGCCGCGCCGCCCGCAGCGGCGCTCCCCACCGGGCCGCTGCCCGCCCCCGACCCCGCGCACACCGCCTACCTGCTGCACACCTCCGGCTCCACCGGCCGCCCCAAGGGCGTCGTCGTCACCCACGCCTCGCTCGCCAACCTGCACGCCGGCCACGGCGAGGACCACATCGCCCCCGCCGTCGCCCGCACCGGCCGCGAACGCCTGCGCATCGCCCACAGCGCCTCCTTCGCCTTCGACGCCTCCTGGGACCCGGTGCTGTGGATGCTCCACGGCCACGAACTCCACCTGCTCGACGACGACACCTACCGCGACCCGGCCGCCCTCGCCGCCCACGTCCACCGTGAGCGGATCGACTACCTCGACGTCACCCCCTCCTACCTCGAAGTCCTGCTCGCCGAAGGCCTGCTGGCCGAGGAGAGGCACCGCCCCGCCGTGATCGCGGTCGGCGGCGAGGCCACCCCCGACCCGCTCTGGCGCCGCCTCGCCGCGGTCGACGGCCTCACTCCCGTCAACCTCTACGGTCCCACCGAGACCACCGTCGACGCCTACTCCTGGACCCCGGGACCGGACGGCACCCCCGTCGGCCGCGTCGTGCGCGGCTCGCGCGCCTACGTCCTCGACGGCTCGCTGCGCCCCGCCCCCGACGGCGCCACCGGCGAGCTGTACGTGGCGGGCGCCTGCCTGGCCCACGGCTACCTCGGCCGCCCCGACCTCACCGCCGAGCGCTTCCTCGCCGACCCCTACGGCCCGCCCGGCGCCCGGATGTACCGCACCGGCGACCTCGCCCGCCGCCGCCCCGACCGCACCCTCGAATTCCTCGGCCGCGCCGACGACCAGGTGAAGATCCGCGGCTTCCGGATCGAGCCCGGCGAGATTGCCGCCGTCCTCGGCGAACTCCCCGGCGTCGACCGGGCCGTGGTGATCGCCCGCCCCGGCCCCAGCGGCAAGCGCCTGCTCGGCTACGCCGTCCCCGCCGCCGGCGCCGTCCTCGACGCCGCCGCGCTGCGCTCCGCCCTCGCCGCCCGGCTGCCCGAGCACATGGTGCCCGCCGCCGTCCTCGTCCTCGACACCCTGCCGCGCACCGGCAACGACAAGCTCGACCACCGCGCCCTGCCCGAGCCCGAGTCCACCACCGCGACCTCTGGCGGTGCCGCACCCGCCACCCCGCAGGAGGAGATCATCTGCGGGCTGTTCGCCGCCCTCCTGGAACGGCCCGAACCGCTCTCCCGTGACGCCGACTTCTTCGACCTCGGCGGTCACTCCCTGCTGGCCGGACGGCTCGCCGCCCTGCTGCGCGAGGCGCTCGGGGCGGCCGTCGGCTTCGCCGACGTGTTCCGCAACCCCACCCCGGCCGCCCTCGCCGCCCTGCTGCGCGAGCGCTCCGCCCCCGAGCCCCGCCCCGCCCTGGTCCCCGTCGAGCGCACCGGGCACCTGCCGCTCTCCCCGGCGCAGCGCGGCCTCTGGTTCCACTACCGGCTCGAAGGCCCCAGCCCCACCTACAACATCCCGCTCGCCCTCACCCTCACCGGCCCGCTCGACCGCGACGCCCTCGCGCTCGCCGTCACCGACCTCGCGGCCCGGCACGAGACCCTGCGCACCGTCTACGGCGAGTCCGCCGACGGCGAGCCGTACCAGCGGATCCTGCCGCCCGCCCCCGTCGAGCTGCACCACGGCGCCGGCCCGCTCGTCGACGCCGTCCGGTACGCCTTCGACCTCGGCGCCGAACCACCCCTGCGCGCAAGCCTGTTCGACAACCCCGACGGCACCCGCACCCTCCTCCTGCTGCTCCACCACATCGCCGCCGACGGCGCCTCCATCACCCCGCTGGCCCGCGACCTCGCCGCCGCCTACGCCGCCCGCCTCGCCGGCCGCGCCCCCGAACTTCCACCCCTCGCCGTCCAGTTCGCCGACCACGTGGCCTGGCAGGCGCGGCTGCTCGGTACCGCCGACGCGCCCGGCCCGCTCGCCGTCCGCCAACTCGACCACTGGCGCAAGACCCTGGCCGGCCTGCCCGACCAGCTCGACCTGCCCACCGACCGCCCCCGGTCCGCCGTCGCCTCCCACCGCGGCGCCACCGTGCCGTTCCGCCTCGACGCCGACGCCCACGCCGCCCTGGCCGCACTCGCCCGCACCACCGGCACCAGCGTGTTCACCGCCGTCCAGGCCGGCCTCGCCGCGCTGCTCACCCGGCACGGCTGCGGCACCGACATCCCGATCGGCACGCCCGTCGCCGGCCGCGACTCCGACGAAACCGCCTCCCTGGTCGGCTACTTCGTCAACTCCGTGGTCCTGCGCACGGAGACGTCCGGCGAGCCGACCTTCCGCGAGCTGCTCGGCCGCGCCCGCACCGCCGTCCTCGCCGCCCACGACCACGCCGACCTGCCCTTCGACCGCCTGGTCGAGGAGCTCAACCCGCCCCGCTCGCTCGCCCGGCACCCGCTGTTCCAGGTCATGCTCGCCTGGCAGTCCGTCCCCGACCGGGAGTTCGAGCTCGGCGGTGGCCTCACCGCCACCATCGCCGCGATCCCCTCCGGCACCGCCAAGTTCGACCTCACCCTCAACGCGGGCGAACTGCGCGAGGGCGGCATCGCGGGCTTCCTGGAGTACCGCACCGACCTCTTCGACGAGGTCACCGTCCAGGCGCTCGCCGAACGCCTGGCCCGGCTGCTCACCGCCGCCGCCACCGACCCCGACACCCCCGTCGGCCGGCTCCCGCTGATCGGAGAGGAGGAGCACCACCGCGCCCTGGTGGAATGGAACGGCACCCCCGTCATCTCGGAGCCCGATGCGGCAAGGGCCGGCGCCACCCTGCCCGAGCTCTTCGAGGCCGCGGCCCTCGCCGACCCTGCGGCGATCGCGGCCAGTTGCGGCGGCGACTCGCTCGACTACGCCGAACTCGGCGCCCGCGCCGACCGGTTGGCCCGCCTGCTGGCAGACCGCGGCATCGGACCCGGCACCATCGTCGCGCTCGCCCTGCCGCGCTCCCTGGACCTGGTCGTCGGCCTGCTCGCGGTCGCCAAGGCCGGCGCCGCCTACCTGCCGCTCGACCCCGAGTACCCGGCCGACCGGCTCGCCTACATGCTCGCCGACGCTGCCCCCGCCGCGCTGATCACCGACCGCGCCACCGCGCCCCGGATGCCCGAGCACCGCGTGCCGCAACTCCTGGTCGACGGCGGCGAGTCGGACCACTACCCGGCCGTCCCGCTCGCCCAGCACGAACGCACCCGGCCGCTGCGCGCCGAGGACACCGCCTACGTGATCTACACCTCCGGCTCCACCGGCCGCCCCAAGGGCGTGCCGGTCACCCACCGCAACGTTGTCCGGCTGTTCTCCGCCACCGACCACTGGTTCGGCTTCGGCGCCGAGGACGTCTGGACGCTCTTCCACTCCTACGCCTTCGACTTCTCGGTCTGGGAGCTGTGGGGCGCCCTGCTGCACGGCGGCCGGCTCGTCGTCGTCCCGCACCTGGTCAGCCGCGACCCGGCGGCCTTCCTCGACCTGCTCGCCCGCGAGCGGGTGACCGTCCTCAACCAGACGCCGTCCGCCTTCTACCAGCTCAGCGCCGCCGACCGGGAACGACCCGGCAGCGAACTCGCCCTGCGCTACGTGGTGTTCGGCGGCGAGGCGCTCGAACTCGGCCGCCTCGACGACTGGTACGAGCGGCACGCCGAGGACGCGCCCACCCTGGTCAACATGTACGGCATCACCGAGACCACCGTGCACGTCTCCTACCTGGCCCTCGACCGCGCGAGCGCCGCCGCCGGCACCGGCAGCACCATCGGGGTCAACATCCCCGACCTGCGCGTCTACGTCCTCGATCGGTACCTGCGGCCCGTGCCGCCTGGCGTCACCGGCGAGATGTACGTCGCCGGCGCAGGCCTCGCCCGCGGCTACCTCGGCCGCCCGGCGCTCAGCTCCGAGCGCTTCGTCGCCGACCCGTACGCCGAACTGTTCGGCGAGCGCGGCACGCGGATGTACCGCTCCGGCGACCTCGCCCGCCGCCGCGCCGACGGCGTCCTGGAGTACTACGGCCGCGCCGACCAGCAGGTCAAGATCCGCGGCTTCCGGATCGAACTCGGCGAGATCGAGGCCGTGTTGGCTTCCCACCCGGCCGTCGCCGACGCCGCCGTGATCGTCCGGGAGGACGTGCCCGGCGACAAGCGCCTGGTCGGCTACGCCGTCCTCGCCCCCGGCGCGGAGCGGACCGGCGCGGAGGAACTGCGCGCCCGGACCGCCGCCGACCTGCCGGTCCACATGGTCCCGTCCGCCGTGATGCTGCTGGACCGCCTCCCGCTCACCGCCAACGGCAAGCTCGACCGGCGCGCGCTGCCCGCCCCCGACGCCCCCGAGGCCGGCACCGGACGGCCCCCGCGCAACCCGCGCGAGCAGCAGCTCTGCGAGCTGTTCGCCGAGGTCCTGGGCGTTCCGGCGGTCGGCGTCGAGGACGACTTCTTCGCCCTCGGCGGCCACTCGCTGCTGGTCGTCCGGCTCGCCGGACGGATCCGCGCCGTGCTCGGCCTGGAGGTCGGCATCGGCACGCTGTTCCAGGCACCCACCGTCGCCGCCCTGGACACCGCGCTCGCCGCCGACACCCCCGGCGCCGACGCGCTGGACGTCCTGCTGCCGCTGCGGCCCACCGCCCCTGGCCGGCGCAACCCGCTGTTCGCCGTCCACCCGGCCGGCGGCCTCAGCTGGTGCTACACCGGCCTGATCCGCAACCTCCCGGCCGATGTGCCGATCTACGGCCTCCAGGCACAGGGTGTCGGCGCCGCAACCGCCGGCGAGCCGCTGCCCGCCACGATGGAGGAACTGGCGGCGCACTACGTCGACCGGCTGCGGGAGATCCAGCCCGAGGGCCCCTACCGGCTGCTCGGCTGGTCCACCGGCGGCATCATCGCCCACGCCATGGCCGTCCGGCTGGAGGAACTGGGCTGCGCCGTCGAGCTGTTGGCCGTGCTCGACGCCTACCCGGCCGAGGGCTTCCGCGACCTGCCCGTCCCTGACCAGGCCGAGGCCCTGGAGGCGCTGCTCACCATGGGCGGCTACGGGCCGGAGGACCTCGACGGGCGGCCGCTCGAACTCGCCCACGTCACTGAGCTGCTGCGCCGCGAGGGCAGTCCGCTGGCCGGTCTGGACGACGCCACCGTCGAGGCGCTCAACCGGATCTACCTCCACATCAACGACCTGGTGCGCGGCTACGACCACCGCCGCCTCCAGGGCGACGTGCTGTTCTTCCGCGCCACCGTCGACACCATCGACGAGACCCTGCTGCCAGAGCTGTGGACGCCGTACGTGGCCGGGCGGATCGCCAACACGGACGTCGCCTGCTCGCACAAGGACATGACGCTGCCTGAGCCGATCGCGCACATCGCGGGCGTCGTCGCGGAGCACCTCGCCGCCCTCGACTCCCGTTCCTGACAGCTGACAGATAACAGATGACGGATGACAGCTGACAGATTTTGAAATCTGTCAGCTGTCATCCGTCAGCCGCCCACCGACCACCCCGTCTGGAGAACCCACCCCATGAGCGACGCCCCCGCCAACCCCTTCGACGGCGACGGCGAGTTCCTCGCGCTCGTCAACGACCAGGGCCAGCACTCGCTCTGGCCGGCCTTCGCCGCCGTCCCGGCCGGCTGGGCCGTCGCCCACGGGCCGTGCGAGCGCGCCGCCGCCCTCGACTGGATCACCGCCCACTGGACCGACCTCAATCCGGCCCGATGAGCCAGGCGGACACCCAGCCCGGCCCGGCCCCCGCCCAGCCTCCCGGGCCCGCCGACGCCCCGGCGGCGCGCCCGCTGTTCGCCGGGCGCCTCGCCGTGGTGCTCGTCTATACGGCCGCGATGTGCATGAACGGCCTGGACTCGACGATCGTCAACCCGGCCCTGTTCACCATCGCGGGTGACTTCGGCCGCCCGGTCTCCGCGGCCAACGCCGTGGAGACCGCCTTCCTGGTCGGTCTCGCCGTCGGCCTCCCGGTGGCCGGCTGGCTCGGAGACCGCTTCGGCGTGCGCCGGGTCTTCCTCGGCTCGCTCGCCGTCTTCACCCTGGCCAGCGCGCTGTGTGCGGCCGCGCCCGGCCTCGGTGCGCTCACCGCCGCCCGCGCCGTGCAGGGCGTGGCGGGCGGCCTGCTCACCCCGGTCGGCATGACCCTGCTGTTCCGGGCGTTCGAGCCGCACGAGCGGGCGGGCCTCGGCAAGGTGCTGATCGTGCCGACCGCGCTGATGCCCGCACTCGGCCCGCCGCTCGGCGGCCTCCTCACCGAACACCTCTCCTGGCACTGGCTGTTCCTGGTCAACGTGCCGATCGGGGTGGCGGCGGTGCTCACCGGCCTGTTCGGCCTGCGCGACCGGGAGGAGCCGCCGGCCGGCGGCTTCGACACCACCGGCTTCCTGCTCGCCACCCCCGGCCTGGGCCTGCTCACCTACGCGCTCGGCTTCGGCCCCGCGCACGGCTGGGGCTCACCGGCGGTGGCGGCGTCCGGGGTCCTCGGTGTGCTGCTGCTCGGCCTCGCCGTCCGTCACCAACTCCGCGCCGAGGAGCCGCTGGTGGACCTCCGGCTGCTCGCCGACCGGTCCTTCGGCGCGGCCAGTTGGCTGGCGCTGCTGACCGCCGCCGGCCTGATGGGCGCGCTGTTCGCCTTCCCGCTGCTCCATCAGGCGGCGCTCGGCGCCTCCGCGCTGGACGCGGGCCTGAGCGTCTTCCCGGAGGCGATCGGCCTGATGGCCGCCTCGCAGGTGGTCGACCGGCTGCTGCCGAGGCTGGGCCCGCGCCTGCTCGCACGGCCCGCCCTGCTGCTGGCGGCGCTGGTGCTGGCCGCGCTGGCGGTGCCCGGCGTCGGCGAGAACGCCTGGGCCGTGCGGGCGCTGATGTTCGGTGTCGGCCTGATCCTGGGCACCGCCGTGCTGACCGTGCAGATCGCCGGGTTCGCCGATGTGCCGCCGCCCGCGATGGGCCGCGCGATGGGCCTGTTCACCATCGTCCGCACGCTCGGCGGCGCCTTCGGCATCGCGGGAGCGGCGGCCCTCATCGGCGCCTTGTCCGAGGACGGCACCCACGCCAGCGACCCCGGCCCCTACCGGATCGCCCTGCTGGCCACGGCCGCCGCCGTCGCCCTCGGCGCCCTGGTCGCGGCGCGCCTCCCGAAGGAGGCTCCGGGCCCCCCGCCGCTGGACTGACGACCCCGCACGACCGACGGCCCGCCGAGCCCCCGCCCGGCGGGCCGTCGTTTCGCCCCGCCGCCCCGCCGCCCCGCCGTCCTGTCCCACCGTTCCTCCCCGCCCGCCCCCGGCCGCGCGCTCAGAACTCCTTGACCAGCCGCCGGTGCCCCGGCCCCCACCGGTAGCCGAGGGCCGTGTTCACCGCGACCATCGGCACGTTCGCGGCCTCGACCTCGGTGCTGACCGTCCGCACACCGTGGTCGGCGAGGTGGCGGGCGGCGTGCAGTTTGAGGGCCCGCGCCAGCCCCCGGCCCCGCCAGGCGCGCAGCACCCCGGTGTAGTGGATGTGGCAGGCGTGCGGGTCCGGGACGGCGTGCACCACGGTGACGCCGACGATGCGGCCCGTGCACTCGACGGTGAACACCCAGTCGGGCCGGCCGCCGGGCGCGCCCAGGGCTTCGGCACGCCACTGCTCGAACTCCGGTAGCGAGTCGACGAATCCCGGGTTGTCCCGCAGGGTCTCCCGGTAGAGGTGGTGGAGCTGCCGTTCGGGCTCGGGCGCGGTGGTGGTGGCGAGCGTGCCGAGCACCATGCCGGGCGGTGCCTGCGGGGCGGGCAGGTGCGGCCCGACGGCGGCCACGGCCGAGCGGATGTGCGCGTCCATCCGGTAGCCCCGGCCGAGCAGCAGGGCGGCCAGGTCCGCCGGGCACGTCCCGTGGCTGTGCCCGGATGCCCCGTGCCCGGATGCCCCGTGCCCGTCCGGGAACTCGCCGAGCAGCCGGGATGCGCCGGCCCCGCGCGCCCAGCGCTCCAGTCCGTCGTAGAGCGGCAGCAGCCAGGCCGGCGCGCGGCCGGGCGCGCTGACGGCGAGCGAGGCGAGGTCACCGGGCGGTGTCCAGGGCGCGCGCCAGGCGGTGGCGAAGGCGAGCAGGTCCCCGGACGGCCCGGGGTGCACCAGCCGCACCCGCCCGTGCCCGGTGAGCCGTCCCCGGTGGTCGGTGGAGAGCGCGTCCGCGTCCGGCAACGCCGCGTCCCGCTCCCGGAGTTCGGCCGCCGTCACGGGCGCGGGCCCCTCGGCCGACAGCAGCTCGGCCAGCGCGGGGTAGTCGACGGCGGGCAGGAAGGGGCGGATCACCGGAGGTCACCGAGAAGGGATGAGTCCATCACATGTGACACCGTACTGATCCCCGGTCGGCCCCGCCGGGCTTTTTCCGGAAGCACCCCGCCGCCCCGGGACGGTCACTCGACGGGGTGGTGAAAGCCCGAATCCCCGGCGGGCCGGGCGCGGTGGGCAGTACGGTGCCCGCATGACCGTGCTCGTCCGCCGTCGTCACATCGACTTCGGCCGCATCCACTCCACCGGCTGTCCGGTCATCGTCTGATCGTTCGATCGCCCGGCCCGTCCGGCCGCGCCGTCACACGGGGCGGCGCCGCCGAGGCCGTCGTCCACCCCGCCGGGGAGCGCCGGCGACGAGTGCGCGCACCCGGAAGGTTCACGCCCTCCGCGCACCCGCATGCCCGCGCGCACCCCGGTCCACCACGATCCGACCGCACCGAAGGGACAGCCGTCCACCATGACCGACACCGCCACCGACCACTACCTGCGCAACAACGCCGACTACGCCACGGCCTTCGACGGGCCGCTCCCGCTCCCGCCGGCCCGCCGCACGGCCGTCCTGGCCTGCATGGACGCCCGGCTCAACGTCTACGGCGCGCTCGGCCTCGCCGAGGGCGACTCGCACGTGATCCGCAACGCCGGCGGCGTGGCGACCGACGACGCGATCCGCTCGCTGGCGATCAGCCAGCGGCTGCTCGGCACGCGGGAGATCATCCTCATCCACCACACCGACTGCGGCATGCTCACCTTCGGCGACGACGCCTTCCGCGAGTCGATCCGCGAGGAGACCGGCGTCAAGCCCCCGTGGGCCGCGGAGGCCTTCGCCGACGTGGAGACGGACGTCCGGCAGTCGGCCGCCCGGATCCGCACCAGCCCCTTCGTCCCGCACCGGACCTCGGTGCGCGGCTTCGTCTTCGACGTCGCGACCGGACTCCTCAAGGAGGTCGTGCTCTGAGCGGCGGGCCCGGGTGCGGTCGGCGCCGCTCCCGGGCCCCGGTCCTCAGCGGCCCTGCGGCGCGGCCGTGCCCAGCAGGTGCACCAGGCCGTCGGCCAGGCCGCCGCGCCAGCAGGCGTAGTCGTGGCCGCCGTTGAACTCGCGGTAGGCGAGGTCGTAGCCGCGCGCGGTCAGCACGTCGCGCAGATGACGGTTCTGGGTGAGCAGCATCCACTCCTGGAGCCCGACCTCCACCCAGAACCGGGCGCCGACCTGTTCGGTGTCCGCGAACTGCCTGGTCAGCCACTCGCTGCCGCCGTCGTACTCGGTGCCGTCCGGCCACCAGAACGAGCCGGACTGCGAGAGCGCGTTGCCGAACCGGGCCGGGCGGCGGAAGGCGGCGAAGGCCGCCGTCAGTCCGCCCGCGCTCTGTCCGGCGATTACGGTCCGGGCCGGGTCGGCGGTGGCGCGGTGCTCGGCGGCGGCCCAGGGCAGGATCCGGTCGGCGAGCAGGTCGACGAAGTCCGGGTTGCAGCTGAGGTCGTCCGGCCGGCCGGGGCCCATGGTGTGGACGAGCAGGGCGACGGTCGGCGGGACGAGACCCTCGGCCGTCAGGTTGTCCAGGGTGTCGCCGAACGACAGCACCTCGCCCCACATCTCGCCGTCCAGCAGGACCAGCACCGGGTACGGTCCGGCGTCGACGCGGTGCCCGGCGGGCAGGTGCACGTCGATCCGCCGCCCGGCCGCCTCGGCGCGCACGGTGCGGCCGCGGGGCACGTCGGCGCGCCGCGCCGTGTACGGCTGGGCGGGTGCCTCCGGCAGGGCGAGCACCGAGGAGGGGTGGCGTCCGTCGCGGGCGGGCAGCAGCGCCCCGGTGCCCAGCGGGTCGGGGCGGGCGCCGTCCAGGACCCGCAGCCAGTCGGCCCGCCGGGTGCCGGGGAGGGCGCCGCGCACCGGGTACAGCTGGTAGGACGCCCGGTGGTCGGCGCGCAGCCGGTAGGTGCGCGACCAGCCGCCGGCCCGGCGTTCCATCAGGTGCGGGGTGAGGTCGCCGGCGTGCCGGTCCTTGTCGGTGACGGTGTGGACGAGCGCGAGCACGCCGTCGTACGGCGGCCCGTCCGGCTCGTCGCGCAGCACGAAGGTCACCTGCCGGTAGGCCGGGTCGTCGGGGTCGGGATCGACCAGCGGTGCGCCCTCGGCGGCCACCCGGTCCCAGAACTCGTCGCCCATCGTGGTCCGTTCGTTCGGCACGGGAAGAACTCCTCAACGGTCAGGCGGGGTTGCCCTTGCGGCCGAGCAACACCCAGAGCAGGAAGGGGCCGCCGAGCACCGTGGTGACGATGCCCACCGGGATCTCGACGCCGGAGATCAGCACCCGGCCGAGGGTGTCGGCCAGGACGATCAGCACCGCGCCGACGAGCGCCGAGCCGAGCACCGGCACCCGGGCCGGGCCGGCCAGCCGTCCGGCGACCACCGGCGCGGCCAGCGCGACGAAGCCGACCGGTCCGCAGGCGCCGACGGCGAGGCCGGCCAGCGCCACCGCGAGCAGCAGGCAGACCAGCCGGACCCGGCCGGGGTCGACGCCCAGCGAGGAGGCGACGTTGTCGTCGAACCGCAGCACGGCCAGCCGGCGGGCCACCACCAGGGCGAGCGGCACCAGCACGGCGAGGCCGATCAGCACCGGCGTGGCCACCGCGTAGTCCCGGCCGTTGAGGCTGCCGGAGGTCCAGACGTACAGCGAGGTGGCCGAGCTGAGCGAACGCCGGGCCATCGCCACCTGGATGACGGCGGAGGCGAGCGCCGACATGGCCAGGCCCACCACCAGCACCCGGTAGCCGCGCGCGCCGAGCCCGCCGGAGACCACGGTGACCACGGCGACGGCGGCCAGCGCGCCGATCGGCCCGGCCCACCAGGCGCCGAACGCGCCGGAGGCGGTGACGGAGATCAGCACGGCGGCGGTGGCGCCGTCGTTGACGCCGAGCAGTTCGGGGGTGGCGAGCCGGTTGCGGGCCAGCGTCTGGGTGAGGCAGCCGGCCAGGCCGAGCGCGGCGCCGGCGGCGAGGCCCGCGACGATCCGCCCGAGCCGGAACTTCTGCACCAGCAGCACGTCCAGGCGCTCCCCGTAGCCGAGGACGGCCTGGAAGGTGCGGCCGAGGCCGAGTTCGCTCTGCCCGGCGTGCGCGGAGACCACCACGGCGGCCAGCAGCGCCGCGGCCAGGCCGAGCGCGGCCAGCGCGGAGCGGCGGGGGAGCAGCACCGACAGCGCGCCGCGCCGGATCACTAGGTCGGGCCGGGGCGCCTTCTCCTCGGTGTGGCCGTGGCGGCCGGAGGATTCGGCGGGCGCGGTGTCGGTCATGCCGAGTGCGGCGGTCCTGCGGGAGCGGACGATGGCGATCAGGGCGGGCGCGCCGATCAGCGCGACGATCACCGACACCGGGGCCTCGAACGGCCGGGCCACCACCCGGGCGAGCACGTCGGCGCCGGTCAGCACGGCGGCGCCGACGAGTCCGGCGAGCAGAGTGAGCCGGCCGACCCGGGGCCCGGCGACGGCGCGGGCCAGGAAGCCGGCGAGCAGGCCGAGGAAGGAGATCGGACCGGCGAGGGCGACGGCGGAGGCGGTGAGCAGGGTGACGGCGAGGGCGACGGCGGCCCGGGTGGAGCCGGGGCGGTGGCCGAGGCCGCGGGCGAGGTCGTCGCCGAGCGCGAGCGCGGACAGCGGCCGGGTGGTGAGCAGGGCGACCGCGAAGCCGAAGCCGAGCACCGGGGCGAGCTGGCGCAGCGTCGTCCAGCCCTCCACGCCGGCCAGTGAGCCGAGCACCCAGACCCGGTAGCGGTCGTACGCCTCGGGGGAGTTGACGATCAGCACGCCGGTCAGGCCGCCGAAGGTGGCGCCGACGGCGGAGCCGCCGAGCACGAGCCGCATCGGGGAGCCGCCGCCCCGGCTGCCGGCGATGGCCAGGACCAGCCCGCTGGCGAGCACGGCGCCACCGAAGGCGAAGGCGAGGTAGCCGTAGGAGGTCTGCACGCCGAGGACGGCGATGCCGAGCACGACGCCGAGCGAGGCGCCGGCGTTGACGCCGAGCAGGCCGGTCTCGGCGAGCGGGTTGCGGGTGACGGCCTGCAGTTGCGCGCCGGCCACGCCGAGGGCGGCGCCGACCAGCAGGGCGGTCAGCGTGCGGGGCAGGCGCAGGTCGCCGACGACGAGTGCGAGCCGGCTGTCGGCGCGGGCGCCGTCGGTGTCGAGCAGGTAGTCCAGCACCCGGCCGGGGCCGACCTCGCCGGCGCCGACGGACAGGGAGAGCGCGGTGAGCGCGAGCAGGGCGGCGAGGATGCCGCCGACGGCGGCCCAGGAGGTGCGGCGCGACCGCTGGGCCGCCGGCGGGGCGGGGGCGGGGGGATCCGCGTCGGCCGCCTCGGCGGTACCCACTTGCGACAATGTCATAAGGTAAGGCTAACCTAATGGTGATCGCGGTCGGACGGGTGTCCGACCCTGCGTCGGATCCGTCCGGATCGTCCAGGTGCGCGGCGCCGCAGCGCAGTTCCACCGATCCACCGTCCGCACCGCCCGTCTGCAACACCCCTGCCCGGAGGCCCCCATGTCGACCCCGTCGACCCCCCAGAGCCCGTTCGACCTCGCCCGCCGCCGTGCGGTCCAGGTGCTGGCCGCCACCGGGGCGGCCACGCTCCTGCTCGTCGGCTGCGGCTCGTCGGGCTCCTCCGACAAGGGTTCCTCCGGCGCGGGCTCCTCCAGCACCGGCTCCCCCTCGGAGCAGGGCTCGCCGTCCACCGCCGCCACCGCCGCGGGCAGCCCGGCCGCCGACGCGGCCGGCGGCAAGCGGACCGTCAAGGACGCCACCGGCACGGCCGTCGAGATCCCCGCCGAGCCCAAGCGCATCGTCACCCTCACTCAGGAGGACCTCGACGCGGTGCTCGCCCTCGGCCTCAAGCCGGCCGGCATCACCAACGGACAGGGCCTCAACGAGCCGCCGGCGTACCTGAAGGACAAGGTCCAGGGCGTCCCGGTGGTCGGCAATCTGCTGCAGCCCGTCATGGACAAGGTGATCGCCGCCAAGCCCGACCTGATCCTGGCCGGCGACATGCAGGACCAGCAGGTGCTCAAGCAGCTGCGCGAGATCACCCCGGCCACCCTGGTCACGATGGCCCCGACCGACGACTGGAAGCTCTCCTTCCGCGGCATCGGAAACGCCGTCAACAAGCTCGACCAGGCCAACAAGGTGATCGCCGACTACGACGCCAAGGCCGCCAGGACCGGCGGCGAGCTCGGCGAGAACAAGGGCAAGGCCGTCTCCATCGTCCGCTGGAACCCGACCGGCCCCAGCTGGATGGAGAAGAAGCAGTTCGCCAGCGGTGTCGCCCTCGACATGGGCCTGACCCGCCCGCAGGCCCAGGACAAGGACGGCAACGCCCACACCCCGGCGCTGAGCCTGGAGAAGATCAACGAGATCGACGGCGACTGGCTGTTCCTCTCCACCCTCACCGACGACGGCAAGGCCGCGCTGAAGGACGTCCAGTCCAAGCCCGCCTACCAGGAGCTGAACGCGGTGAAGAACAACCACACCGTGACCGTCGACGGCTCGGTCTGGTCCACCCGCGGCGGCCCGCTGGCGGCCGACGCGGTGATCGGCGACATCGCCAAGGCGCTCGGCGCCAAGTGACCGCCGGCGGCGGGTGCCCCTCCGTGCGGGGTGTCCGCCGCCCGGTCCGTCTCCCCTCCCAAGCGAAGGAAACCGCCATGGAGTTGACGGTCGAGGGCCTCACGGCCGGGTACGGCCCCGGGCGTCCGGTGCTGGGCGGCGTGGACCTCACCGTGCCCGGCGGGCAGGTGGTGGCGATCGTCGGCCCCAACGGCTGCGGCAAGTCCACCCTGCTGCGCTCGATCGCCCGCCTCCACCGGCCCGACTCCGGGCGGGTGCTGGTCGGCGGCGAGGACGTCTGGAAGCTGCGGCCCCGCCAGGCCGCCCACCGGGTCGCGCTGCTGCCGCAGAGCCCGCAGGCCCCGGAGGCGGTCACCGTCGCCGGGCTGGTCCGCTACGGCCGCCACCCGCACCAGGGGCTGTTCCGGCAGTGGTCGGCCGACGACGAGCGGCTCACCGCCGGGGCGCTGCGGGCCACCGGCGTCGAGGAGTTCGCCGACCGCCGGCTCGACCGGCTCTCCGGCGGCCAGCGGCAGCGCTGCTGGCTGGCCATGGTGCTCGCCCAGGACGCCCCCGTCGTGCTGCTCGACGAGCCGACCAGCGCCCTCGACCTCGGCCACGCGGTGGAGGTGCTGGAGCTGGTCCGCGAGGTCGCGGCGGCCGGGCGCACCGTCGTCATGGTGCTGCACGACCTCGCGGCGGCGGCCCGCTACGCCGATGTGGTGGTGGCGATGCGCGGCGGCGAGGTGATCGCCTGCGGTGCGCCGCGCGAGGTGGTGGACGCGCCGCTGGTGCGGGCGCTGTACGACGTGGACAGCGATGTGCTCGCGGCCCCCGGGGACGGCGCGCCGGTGATCGTCCCGCGCGCCGGGACCCGGTCGGCCGCCTCGCGGATCGGCTGACGCGCGCCTCTCCCGGGGTGCCGGAGTCCCTCGAACGGTCGTGCGGGCGCGGCGGGTTGCGATCGGCGCCGGGCCGGGTGTGGTCTGCTGGACGGGCGTCCGCCGGACGTCCGTTCCGTCGCCGCGTCCGCCCCCCGCCGTCCCCCGGGAGAGGTCACCGATGCCCCGTCGTTCCGCCGCACTGTTCGCCGCCCTCGCCGTCGTGCTCGGCCCGGCCGTCACCGTCGGCTGCTCCTCGGCCGCCGCCCCCGAGTCCGCCGTCGCGCCGTCCGTCCCGGCCTCGGCGCCCACCTCGCCCGCCGAACCCGCGCCCACGACCTCGGCCGCTGCCCCTACCCCGCCCCCGGCGCCGTCCCCGACCCCGGGTGCCGCCGTCTCGGTGGACGTCTCGGGCACCGTCACCGACGGTCTGGCCTCCCCGTGGGGCCTGGCCGTCCTGCCGGACGGCGACCTGCTGGTCTCCGAACGCGACGACGCCCGGATCCTGCGCGTCTCGGCGAAGGACGGCACGAAGACCGTGGCCGGCACCGTCCCCGGCGTCACCGCCGGCGGCGAGGGCGGCCTGCTCGGCCTCGCCCTGTCGCCCGGCTTCGCCTCCGACCACCGGGTCTACGCCTACTACTCCACCGCCTCCGACAACCGCATCGCCCGCCTCGACTACGACCCCGCCCGCCCGGCCGGCTCCCAACTCGGCGAGCCGGTGGTGCTGTTGGCCGGGATCCCGCACGGGAGCCGGCATAACGGCGGACGGATCGCCTTCGGCCCGGACGGTCTGCTGTACGCCGGAACCGGCGACGCGAGCGAACCCCCGCTCGCCCAGGACCGCGACTCCCTCGGCGGCAAGATTCTCCGCCTCGCCCCGGACGGCGCCCCCGCCCCCGGCAACCCGTTCCCGGGCTCGCCGGTCTGGTCGCTCGGTCACCGCAACGTCCAGGGCCTGGCCTGGGACCCGCAAGGACGGCTCTGGGCCTCGGAGTTCGGCCAGGACACCTGGGACGAGCTGAACCTGATCACCCCCGGCGGCAACTACGGCTGGCCGACCGTGGAGGGCGCCGCCGGCCGGCCGGGCCTCGTCGACCCGGTCGCCCAGTGGCACCCCGCCGACGCCTCCCCGAGCGGCATCGCCTACGCCGCCGGGGGCGTCTGGATGGCCGCCCTGCACGGCGCGCGGCTCTGGCGCGTCCCGCTGGACGGCGACCGGCCCGCCGCCCCGCCCATGGACTTCCTCTCCGGCGCGTACGGCCGCCTGCGCGCCGTGGTGGCCGACCGGGACGGCACCCTGCTGCTGCTCACCGACAACACCGACGGCCGCGGCGATCCGCGCCCCGGTGACGACCGGATCCTGCGGCTGACCGTCAAACGGACGTGATCCCGACCGGCATTGGATCACCCGTTCGAGCGGTTTGAGGTCGGCCCAGAACCGCCGCCCGGCCTTCCTACCGTTCAGTACCCCTCCCCGCGGGCCGCGTTGTCAGTGTGTCCCGTTACGTTCCTTCCATCACTGACCAGCTGGGAGGAGAGCGGCCGTGGCGTGGGTGGAAACGGGAACGGGCGGTTACCAAGTCGCCTTCGACGAGGAGGGCAGGGTGGTCTGCCGCAACGCGGCCGGCCGCCTGCTGAAGGCCGTCCCGCCGAAGCTGAACGACGACCCGGTGGTCGTCGGCCTCAAGCAGCTCACCGAGTGGCTGGAGGCGCACCGGCGCGGCTGCCTGGAGACCGTCGAGCGGTGGATGGTCCGCTCGCTGCCCGTGCCCGCCGCCGTGGTCACCGCCGTCTGGGCGGACGAGGCCTGGCAGGAGGTCCTGCGCGACCTGGTGGTCACCGGACCGGACGGCGCCGTCGCCGGCTTCCTGCGCGGCGCCGACGCCGAGCGCGGCCTCGGCCTGGTCGACCTCGACGGGGACACCGTCCGCCTGACCGACGGCGAACTGCGCATACCCCACCCGGTCCTGCTGGAGGACCTCGACGAGCTGCGCGAGTTCGCCGTCGAACTCGGCGTCTCCCAGCAGGTCCAGCAGCTGTACCGGGAGGTCTGGCACCGGCCCGGCGACACCGCCGGCACCGAGGTCAGCACCTACGCCGGCGGCCACTACGCCGCGCTGCGCGACCTGCTCGGCCGCTGCGCCCGGCTCGGCTACCGGGTCCGCGGCGGACACGCCGTGCTGCCCGTCGTCGAGGACGGCCTCGCCCTGGAGGCCCGGGTCTGGGTCGGCGACTACTACGAGTACGACGAGTGCGAGACGGGCGCGCTCAGCTGGACCGGCCCGGACGGCAAGGTCCTGCCGCTGGCCGAGGTCGGACCGGTCGCCTGGTCCGAGGGGATGCGGATGGCCGCCGCACTGTACGCCGGCCGCACGATCGAAGGGGAGGAAGCCGCATGAGCACCACCACCGGACCCGACCGCACCACCGGTGCACCCGGCGGCGACGCCGCCCGCCGCGAGCGGCTGCTGGAGGCCGGGGCGATCCTCGCCCCCGGCGCCCTGTCCGGCGTCGGCACCCCCGACAGCGCCGCCGACGTCCTCACCGCCCGCGGCTACGCCCACCCCGCCCTGGGCGATCGCCGGATCGTGCGCCTGGTGCCCGGCGCGCTCGGCCCCGCCGAGGACGCCGCCGTCGACTTCCTCGGACTCGCCCCCGCCGCCGAGCCGGTCGAGGTCGGCCAGGTCCGCCAGGAGGCGCTCGGCTTCCCCGCCTGGGCGCTCGTCAACGACCCGGCCAACGGCCACCACGCGCTCGCCCTGGTCAAGGAGATGGAGCGGCTCGCCCGCCAGGCCAAGTCCAAGCCCGGCAACGCCAAGGACGGGTTCGACGCGCTGGCCGTGCGGCTCGGCCGCGCCGTCCCGCACTTCCTGCCCACCTACTGCGAGCAGGTCGGCCGGATCTTCCTCGAACAGGGCAACCAGAGCTACGCCAGCACCTTCTTCGGCAAGGCCCGCGAGGCCGAGCGCACCCACAACCTCGCCGTCGACGAGGAGCGGCTGCGCGCCGTCTTCCTGGAGTTCGCGCTGGCCGGCGCGCTCAGCGTCAAGGCGCTGCGCCAGTACGTCAAGGAACTGAGCGGCCGGCTCGACCCGCTGACCGCCTGGCAGCGGTTCCGCCAGCTGTGCACCGAGCGCTCCGCCGCCGGCATGGCCCCCTACGCCGGGGTCGCCGAGGACGCCCGCGCCCTGCTCAAGGCCGCCGAGCTGGACCGCGACGAGCACGAGCGGGAGCTGATCGCCGAACTGCTGGCCTCACCCGCCGTCAACCGGGCCCCCGGCGCCTTCTGGAAGGTCTGGCACGGCGCGATCGTCGCCCTCGGGCAGCGCGACGACACGGTCCGCGCCCGGCTGCTGGAGCTCATGCCCGACCCGCCCGGCAACAACGACGCCGACGTCCAGGACGTCGCCTGGCTCGCCCTGCTCGCCGAGAGCGGCGCCGAGCGGCTGCTCACCGACCCGCCCGCCGCGGCCGCGGACGGCGCCGCGGCCCCCGAGCCGGCCGCCGCCTGGCTGCAGCGCTGGACCAACCACCTCGGCCGCGGCTGGCGCGACCGGGGCCTGAACGCCGACACCCTCGGCCTGGTCGACCGCATGCTGGAGCGGCTGCGTGCCGAGGCCGTGCCGGTCGACCTCCTCACCGGGGTGCGCCGCAGCGCCACCCAGATCGAACTCCTCGACCTGCTGCTCGCGCAGGGCGTCCCGGTCGCCGACCCGGACGACGGCTACAGCTTCCTCCTCCAGCAGTGGGTCGCCTCCTCCTCGGCGGACGGCCGCACCCTGGCGGCCGTCGCCGCCGACCCCCGCTTCCGGCCGGCGCTGCGCGCCGCCGTCCCTCCGGTCTGGGACACCGTCGACAGCCGCGGCCTGGCCGCCCGGCCGGTGCTGCGCGAGCTGTTCGTCGAGTGGTCCGACGCCCGCGTCGACGAACTGGTGGCCGTCCGCGGTCTGGAGAGCGCGACGGCGGCGGTGCGCGAGCTCAGTGCCCACCGCACCGGCATCCGCGACGAGAACCCGGCCGCCGCCCGGCGTGTCGCCGACCTCGACGTGGCCGGGCTGCTGGCCGGCGCCCTGCGCGGCGGCATCCTCGACGAGCTCGCCTGGCCGGCCCTGGAGGAGGCGCTCGACAAGCTCGGCGCCGAGTACGGAGAGGCCCCCGGTTACGGCGCCGGACGCGCCCACCCCAAGGGGCTGGTGCTGCAGGAGGCCTGGCCGAACCTGGTGCTCGCCCGCGGCAACCAGGTCGTCGTCGCCGGGCCGCAGGGCATCGTGCTCGAACACACCCTGCGCATCCCCGACAAGCTGGAGAGCCACCAGCACCCGCACTTCCGCTTCGCCGACGGCGAACTGCTGGTCGTCTGGTTCCACGACGGCAAGCAGCACGCCTACTGGTCCGGCCGGCCCGCCGAGACCTTCGTCCTCGGCGGCGAGAGCGTCGCCCGCTACTACGGCGGCAACGACGAGATCGCGATGCCGAGCCTGCCGCTGCCCGGCGGCGGCCGCACCGGCGGCCACCGCCCGCTGCACGTCGGCGACACCTTCATGTCCGACCAGGACCACGTCCTCGCCGACGGCACCGGCCACTGGACCGCCCGCTGGACCCGCGGCGGCAACGTGCTGCACGAACTCGACGCCGCCACCGGCACCCTGGGCCGCGCCTCCGAGCCGCCGCGGATCGCCGCGAGCGCCGCCGCGGGCCGCCTCGACCTCGGCCGGACCCGGCTGCTGCCGCTGCTGCCCGGCCTGGAGGCCACCCCGCTGGGCACCGACGGCACCGTGCTCGGAAGCTGGCCACGGGTCGACACCCTCAAGGTCACCACCGGTACCGCCGACGGCACCACGCTCGTCGCCGACCAGGCCGGGCAGCAGTCGCCGACGTACCCGTGCGGCCTGCTCACCCTGCCCGGCGGCGGCGGCCGGCCGGTCGTCCAGTCCGGCGTCGGCCACCACCTCGGCCTCGCCCTGCCCGCCGCGCACTCCGCGGCGGACGGCACCGTCGCCGCGGACCCGACCGGCTACACCGCCGACTTCGAACCCGGCCGCCCCGGCGGCCTGGACGCTGCGGGCACCCCCGTCGTGGTCCCGCTCGCCTTCTGGCACGCCCTGCGCCCGCGCGACGAGCAGGGCTCGACGGTGCTGCGCGCCGTCACCGACGAGCAGGCCGCCCGCCTCATCGACGCCGCCTGGCCGGCCGATGCCCAGCCCGTGCCCGCCGCGCAGCAGCGCTGGATCACCGTCCAGGGCGTCCGCCGCCCCGTCGTCAGCGGCGGCAAGGCCGTCGAGGAGCTCCCGCTCGACGCCGTCGCACAGGTCCTGCCGGGCATCGGCCACCGGCAGCTGGTGGCCGGCGTCGCCGGCCTCGCCCGCACCGCCGCGAAGCTGCTCGACTCGATCGCCCGCTACCTGCCGCAGCCCGAGAACGACGGCCGCACCACCGACTCCTCGAGCGCCCCCGAGTTCGCCCACCGGCCCGAGTACGGCACCGACTACGAGCTCAGCGAGGCGGTCACCCTGCTGCTGCCCGGGACCGGCGGCTTCGGCCGCTCCTGGGACCGCAGCGCCAACTACCGCGTCCTCAACAACCTCCGCACGGTCACCGCCGTCCTCGCCGATCCCCCGGCGGCCGACGGCGACGGCTGGAGCACCCCGCACCAGGTCCAGCTGCACGGCGACGACAACCACCACGGCTGGCTGCACGTGCTCGGCAACCTCGGCGCCCTCGCCTACGCGGCCGCCGCCCCGCTCACCTCCGCCGAGCACCGTGCCTCGCTCGGCCTGCTGCTCTCCGAGTTCACCACCGGGCCGCTCGCCGACCGCGGCGCCACCGTGCGCGAACTCCTGCTCACCGAGCCGCTCACCGACCCGAACGCCACCGAGGGCAAGCACGAGGTCCGGGCCGGCCAGGTCTGGCGGCACGGCGGGCGCACCGTCGTCATCCTCGGCTGCCGCCACCACCAGGACGACAAGGTGGTCTGGCTCGCCGTCGACCACGACCCGAGCGGCGCCTTCGGCCCGGTCGCCCACTTCGGTACCGCCAGGGAGCGCGGCACCGAGGACACCGTCACCGGCACGTGGCTCAGCGAGTTCACCGCTCAGCTCGCCCTGCACGGCGCCATCACCCACCGCGCCGAGCGTGCCGCCGACTTCGGCGAGCGCACCGGCATCGGCGCCGTCCGCTCCACCCTGCTGCTGAGCCCCACCAGCACCCTCTTCCAGTGGTACGGCGCGCCGCTGCCCGCCACCGCGCTCAAGGAGTACGGCCTCAAGTCCGCCGAGGCCAAGGCCGCCCGCGACTGGCTGCGCGGGCGCGAGCGGTCCGTCCTCGGAGAGGTCTGGGCGGCCCTGCTGCCCGCCGACCCGCAGGACCTCTGGACCACCGGCCCGGACAGCGCCGCCGGCGCCGCCCGCTGGACGCAGCGCCTCGGCCGGATCGTCACCCTGTCCGACGAGGACCAGGCCGCCGTCAGCGGCACCAGCATCCAGAACGTCGAAGAGGTGCTGAACCACGCGGTCACCCCGTGGCTCAGCCGCACCACCCGTCAGCGGCTGCGCGCCGAAGAGGGGGAGGCGGGCACGACCGGCCTGCTGCCCGACGACGCGGACGCCCTGCCGGACTACAGCAACCCGTCGGAGTTCGTCGACGCCCTCGCCTGGCTCGCCTACCGGCTGCCCTGGAACAGCCCGCTGCGCGCGCTGCTCGCCCCGGCCGTCCAGGCGCTGCGCACCCGCCTGGCCGACCCCGGGCTGATGCTCGCCTTCGACCTGCGCCGCAACAGCAAGGGCGAACCGCTGGCCGCCGTCCTGCGCACCCGCTACGGCCTGCCCGCCGAGGGTGGTGCCGACGCCGACGGACTGGTGCGCTGCGGCGAGGTCGTGGTGCTGTCGCCCTCCCGCGGCGGGGCGGAGCACATCTGGTGGCGCCCGGCGGGCGTGAGCGGGCCGCAGGACCCGACGCTGGACCTGCTCGCCGGCCTGGCCGAGAGCTACTGGCTCGCCCGTCAGCGGACCGTTCTCGCCGCCCTCCTGGACGGAACCCTGGACCGCCTGGTCACTCTGCCGGACCTCCCCGGCACGGCCGACGCGGAAGGCGGCACCAAGGCCGGTACCAAGGCCGGTGCCAAGGCCGAGACCGACGCCGAGGTCGAGGTCTGGCCCCACCACCCGCTGCTCACGGTGCCGGAGCTGGTCACCGAGGTCGCCAAGACCCACGAGCTGGGGGAGGACGCCGCCGTGGTCTACCTCCAGCTGCTCGCCCTGCCCGACCCGACCGACCGCAACGTCGCCCGCTGGACGGGCTGGAAGCCGGCCCGGCTGAAGAAGGCGCGCGCCGAACTCCTGGCCTCCGGGCTGGTCGTGGAGGCCAAGCGGGCCCGCGCCGGGCGCAGCCTCTTCCTCCCCTGCGGCTGGCAGGAGGCCAAGGCCCCCGGCCTGCCCGTCGAGACCTGGAAGGCAGGCCTCTACGCCCTGCCCACCCACCACGCGGCACTGCCGCAGCTGTCCGTCCCGGAGCTGTTCACCCGGGCCTGGCAGCGCGTCACCGACGGGGACGCCCCCGGCTTCGAAGAGCTCCAGACCGGCAAGCGCAGGAAGGCCCGCCGATGACCACCACGGCCACCACCACCGCGACCACCACCGCGACCGCCGGTGCCGCCGGCACCGTCGGCGCTCCGCCCGGGTCCGCCGCCCGGCAGATCGTCCTGCCGGAGGAGAAGTACGCCGCCGAGCTGGACTTCCTCGCCGCGCACGACTCGGGCCCGCGCCCGCCCGGCTGGCGGCTCACCCCGCGCGCTGTGGTCACCTTCGTGATGGGCAGCGGCGGCGAGAAGCTCAAGGCCGGCCGGAAGAGCCTGGCGATCGAGCAGAAGTTCGTCGGCGAGCGGGCCCTGGTCGAACGCTGCGTCGTCACCCTCGCCGGCGAGCGCGGCCTGCTGCTCGTCGGCGAGCCCGGCACCGCGAAGTCGATGCTCTCCGAACTCCTCGCCGCCGCCGTCTGCGGCACCAGCGCGCTCACCGTCCAGGGCACCGCCGGCACCACCGAGGACCAGCTCAAGTACGGCTGGAACTACGCCCTGCTGCTCGCCAAGGGCCCCAGCCGCGACGCCCTGGTGCCCTCCCCGGTGCTCACCGCGATGACCACCGGCGCGGTCGCCCGCGTCGAGGAGGTCACCCGGTGCCTGCCCGAGGTCCAGGACGCCCTGGTCTCGCTGCTCTCCGAGCGGCGGATCGCCGTCCCCGAACTCGCCGGCACCCCCGACGGCCAGCTGCACGCCGTCCCCGGGTTCACCCTGATCGCCACCGCCAACCTGCGCGACAAGGGCGTCAGCGAGATGTCCGCCGCCCTCAAGCGACGGTTCAACTTCGAGACGGTCGGCCCGATCGGCAGCCTCGCCGCGGAGGTGGACCTGGTCCGCCGCCAGTCCACCGCCGCCGTGGCCCGAGCCGGAGCCGCCTACGCGGTGGACGACGCGGTGCTGGAGGCCCTGGTCACGGCCTTCCGCGACCTGCGCACCGGCCGCTCCACCGAGGGCTGGGACGTCGAGCGTCCCTCCACCGTGATGAGCACCGCCGAGGCCGTGTCGGTGGCCACCGCCCTCGGCGTCACCGCCGCCTACCTGCCCGACGGCGGCGACCTGCTCGGCCGCCTCCCCGGGCAGCTCATCGGCGTGGTGCGCAAGGACGACCCCGCCGACGCCGCCCGGCTGCTCGGCTACTGGGACGGCCCGGTCCGCCGCCGCGCCGAACAGGGCGCCGCCACCTGGCGCACCCTGTGGGACCTGCGCTCCGCCCTGGAGCACTGAGCCCGCGGCCGGCCCGGCGCCCCCGGTGGGCGCCGGGCCGGCCGACCCCCGTCTCCGACGCCGAACCTCCGCACCTCCGAACTTCCGAACTTCCGACCTTCCACCGAGAGGTGAACACATGAGCAGCGCGGTGCCGCCCGGCGGGGCGGGCCCCGGCCTCGACGACCCGCGCGGGACGGTCGAGGCCCAGGCCGCCCGACTGGCCGCGTCCGGCCTCGACACGCCCGGCCCCTACCTGATCGGGGTGCGCCACCACGCGCCCTCGCTCAGCGCCGTCGTGCCCGCGCTGCTCGACGCCGCCGCGCCCGAGGTGCTCCTGGTCGAGCTGCCCGCCGAGTTCCAGCCCTGGCTCGACCTGCTCGCCGACGACGCCACCAGGGCCCCGGTCGCCCTCGCCGCCGCGCCCGCCGCCGACCGCTCGGACGAGCGCGCCGACGGCATCGGTGCCGAGGCCGGCCCCGGTCTCGCCTTCTACCCGTTCGCCGACTTCTCGCCCGAACTCGCCGCCCTGCGCTGGGCCCGCCGCCACGGCGTCGAGACCATCGCCTGCGACCTGCCGCTCGCCGTCCGCGACCGCAGCACCGGACGCGAGCGCACCGGCCCCGAGACCCGCCCCGATGCCCGCCCCGGTGTCGCCGACGCGCTGCGCCACCGCCTCACCGGCCGCGACGACGAGGACCTCTGGGACCGCCTCGTCGAGACCGCCGCCCCCGGCTCCACGCCGGAGGCCGTCCGGCGCGCCGCGCTGCTGGTCGGCTGGGCGCTGCGCCGCGATGCCGAGGACGGCCCCGGCGTCGACCCGTACGACCTGCGGCGCGAGGCCTGGATGCGCGAGCGCATCCGGGAGGCGGGCGCGGGCGGGCGCCGGGTCGCCGCCGTCATCGGCGCCTTCCACGCCCCCGCGCTCACCCAGCACGCGCCCGCCGAGCCCGCCGGACCGACCGACCCCGCCGAGCCCGCCGACGGGTCGGCCCCGGACGCCCGTCACGTGGTCTCCCTCATCCCGTACACCTACCCCCTCCTCGACGCCCGCTCCGGCTACCCCGCCGGCATCCGCGACCCCGAGTGGCAGCACACGGTGCTCGACGCCGCCGGCGATCCGGACCGGCTCGCCGAGGCGCTCGTCCGCACCGCCGTGCGCATCTGCGAGGCCCTGCGCGCCCAGGACCACCCCTCCGGCCCGGCCGACGCCCGCGAGATCGTCCGGCTCGCCGGCGACCTCGCCCGGCTGCGCGCCCTCGCGGCCCCCGGGCGCGGCGAACTCGTCGAGGCGGTGCAGACCGTCCTCGCCCAGGGCGAGCCCCTCGGACGCGGCCGGGCGGTGGCCCGCGCCCTGGAGAAGGTCCTGGTCGGCACCCGCACCGGCGAGCCCACCCCGGCCGCCCCGCGCAGCGGCCTCGGCCCCGCCGTCGAGCGGCTGCTCGCCGACCTCGGCCTCCCTGGTCCCGGGGACACCGCAGAGCCGGTGCCGCGCGAACTCCGCCTCGATCCGCTCCGCTCACCGCTCGACCGACGCCGCGAACTCCTGCTCAACCGCCTCACCGCCTGCGGCGTCCCCTACGCCGAACCCGTCGAGACCACCGGCGCGGGCGGCACCGAGACCCTCACCACCCGCTGGCGCGTTCGCTGGACCCCGGCCGTCGCCGCCATGCTGACCGTGGCCGGCACCCGGGGCGTCACCCCGGCCCAGGCGGCCGAGGGAGCCCTGCGGGAACGGCTGCGCCGCGAACAGCAGGCGGACGGTCCCACCGCCCGGGAGGTGCTCCGCGGCCTGGCCGACGCCGCCGCCTGCGGCCTCCCCGCCCTCACCGACACCCGTCTCACCCAGCTCACCGCCGTCCTCCCGGCGAGCGGCACCCTCCCCGACCTGCTCGACGGGCTCGCCCTCCTCGACCGCCTCACCGCCACCCACCAGCCCTCGGCGCCCGCCGACCCGGTCTCCGCCCATGCGGCCCCGGGGGCGCCGGCCACGACGTCGCCCGCCGGTGGACCGGCGGTCGCCGCACCGCAGGGCGAGGCGTCCGCCGCTGCCGATCCGGTTCTCGGCGCGCTCGCGGCGGCGGCCGAGGTCGTGACGGTGGCGGCGGTGCGGCAGCTGGAGGGGCTCGGCGGATCGGACGACGCGGACGACGCCCGGGCGCTGGTGGAGCTGGCGCGGCGGGCGGACCTCTCCGGAGGCATCCGGCTCCGCCACGTGATGGCCGAACTCGCCGACGGCGGAAGCCCGTTGGTGCGCGGCGCGGCCGGGGCGGTGCGGGTGCTGCTCCGGCAGGAGGAACCGGCGGTGTTCGGCGACCGGGCCGCCTCCTGGGTGGACGGCGCCACCGGCCCCGACGCCCGGCACGCCCTCGGACGCTCCCTCGTCGGACTGCTGACAGCCGCCGAAGGACTGTTCTCGACCGCCCCCGGGGTGCTCGAACCGGTGCTGGAGAGGGTGGTCACGCTCTCCGACAGCGCCTTCCTGGACCGCCTGCCGGCGCTGCGCGGCGGGTTCGACACGCTGAGCCCGGCCGCCCGCGACCGGCTGCTGCAGCTGGTCGAGGAACGTCTGGGCACCCGCCTGGAGACGCTTCCCGAGGAGGTGCCGCCCGCGCTGCTCGCCGACTGGTCCCGCGCCGACCTGGCCGCCCGCGCCGCGCTCGCCCGCCGTGGGCTGCTCCCGGCCCTCCTCCCGGCGCCCACCGCCGAGGTCCCGGACCCCGCTCCCGCCCCCGCCCCCGCCCGCACCGGGACGGACACCCGGACCCACGCCCTGAGCCCGGCCGAGCGCTGGCGGCTGCTGCTCGGCCGACCGGGCAGCGGCGGTCTCGGCGGCCGGGCCGCCCGCCTGGCGACCGCGCTCGACGAGCTCTACGGCACCGGACAGGGCGAGGGCTCCGGCCCCGGCCTGGAGGGCCGGGGCGGTGCGGGCGGCAACCGGGGCGGGCGCGAGGCGCCGTACCCGGGTGTGCGCGAGTGGTCCGAGGAGCTGACCGCCCTGTTCGGGCCGGGCCTGCGGGAGGAGGTGCTGGCGGCGGCCGTCGCCCAGGGCCGGGGCGACGCCCTGGAGGCGATCGACCCGGGCGCCGTCCGCCCGTCGGTCGACCTGCTGCGCACCGTTCTGGAGCACGCGGGCGGCCTGCCCGAGGCCCGGTTGGCGGGGCTGCGTCCGCTGGTCCGGCGCCTGGTCGACGAGTTGAGCCGGGAGCTGGCGACCAGGCTGCGCCCGGCGCTCACCGGGATCAGCGTGCCGCGCCCGAGCCGCCGCCCGGGCGGCGGCCTGGACCTGCACCGGACCATCCGGGCCAACCTCGCCACCGCCCGCCCGGCCGACCCCGCCGGCAGTCCGTCCGCCGGCGGCCCGTCCGGTGGCGAACCGGGCGGCATGATGATCGTTCCGGAGCGCCCGGTCTTCCGGACCAGGGCCCGTCAGGCGTCCGACTGGCGGCTGATCCTGGTGGTGGACGTCTCCGGCTCGATGGAGGCGTCGACGGTCTGGGCGGCGCTGACGGCGTCGATCCTGGCCGGGGTGCCCTCGCTGAGCACGCACTTCGTCGCCTTCTCCACCGAGGTGGTCGACCTGACCGACCGGGTGGCGGACCCGCTGGGCCTGCTCCTGGAGGTCCGGATCGGCGGCGGCACGGACATCGCGGGGGGCCTGCGGTACGCGCGGAGCCTGGTGACCGTGCCGTCCCGCACGCTGATCGCGGTGGTCAGCGACTTCGAGGAGGGCGGCCCGGTCGGCGGGCTGCTCGCGCAGACCCGGGCGCTGGTCGGTTCCGGCTGCCACCTGCTGGGCTGCGCGGCCCTGGACGACACCGGGACGGCCCGGTACTCGAAGGCGGTCGCGGGCCAGCTGGTCGCGGCCGGGATGCCGGTGGCGGCACTCAGCCCGCTCGAACTGGCCCGCTGGGTGGGGGAGAAGGTCCGATGACGGAGGTGGCAGGGGCAGTGACGGGAACAGGGACCGGGACGGGGCCGGGCGGGCAGTGGCCGGCGGTCCGGCCCGAGGTGGTCGCCGAGGTGGTGGCCGGGCTGTCGGCGCGGCTGCAGAAGCGGCTGGACGGCGCCGCGGCCAAGCTGGCCGAGCGACCGGTGGAGCGCACCGGCGAGGACTGGCGGATCGCCGTCGACGAGGAGGCGGTGCTCGTCCTGCACGCACCGGGCGGGGTCGTCGCCGACCAGGCGGACGTGCGCTGCGGCTGCCTGCTGGCGCCCGCCTGCGTGCACCGGGCCGCGGCGGTCACGGTCTGCCCGCTCGCCGACGACGAACCGCCGGCCGACGCGGACACCGCACCGGACGAGGCCCCGACCGTCCCGTCCCCGGCTGCGGACTCCCCGTCGGACCCGTCGGACCCGTCGGCTCCGTCCGGGCCCGCCCGCCCGGCCGAGGACCTGCCCGCCGGAGCCGGGCCCACCGAAGCCCGGTCCAGTGAGGCCAAGCCCACCGAGGCCCTCACCGCCGTCGAACTGGCCGCCGTTGATCACCTCCACCGGGTGGGCTCCGCCGTGGTGGCGGCGGGCGTGGGGGGCGCGGGCGCGGTGCTGCAGGCGGAACTGCTGCGCGCGGCCCACCGCGCCCGGCTGGCCGGCCTGTACCGGCCGGCCGCCGCCGCGGTGGCGGTGGTCACCAGGATCCGCGCGGCCCGCTCGGGCGAGCCGGACCACCGGCTCGCCGATCTGGTGGCCGGTCTGCGTGAACTCCTCGGCCTCAGCACGGCGCTGGCCCTGGCCGCCACCCCGCGACCGGGCGGGCCGGGCGGGCCGGGCGTTGCGGAGCTGCGCGGCACGGCCCGCCAGGCCTATGCGCCGGCGGGCGGCCTGCGGCTGTACGGGCTGTTCGCCGAGCCGGTGCTGACGGCCACCCACGCCGGTGTGCTCACCTGGGCCGTGGACGCGGGCGGCGGGCTGCACACGATGGCGGAGGTGATGCCGCACACCGACGCCACGGCGGCGGCGCCGCAGGCGGTCGGGGCCGGGAACCGGACGGTGCGGTTGGGGGACGCGATGCTCAGCCACCGCGAGTTCACCCGGGCCGGGCTGGCCGTCCAGGGGGCGACCAGGTCGGCGGCGGGACGGCTCGGGGCGGGCGCCTCGGTCCGGGCGGTCCGCGCGGCGGGCGCGGCCTGGACGGCGGAGCCTCTCGCGCGGCTCTGGGCCGAGCCCCCGGCCGCCCAGGTGGCGCGGGCGCTTGCGGCGGGGGCGGTGCCGCCGGAGGCCCGGCCGGCCGGGAGCGAGTTGCTGTTCCTGGACGTGACGTTGCTCGGTGCGGTGCCGTACGGGCCGGGCGGGGAGCCGCGGCTGCTGGCGGAGAGCGACGGGGTGGTGCTGGCGCTGCGTGCCGCGCACGACCACCCGGGGCTGGCGTACCGGGGCAATCTCGCGCTGCTCGCCACTGCTCCCGGCCTGCGGCTGCGGGTGATCGGCCGGCTGGAGCGCGCGGCCCGTCCCGAACTGCGGCTGCTGGCCATCGGCCTGCCGCCCACGGGCCCCTCCACGACGGGCCCGTCCACGGCGGTCGGATCTACGGCGGTCGGATCCACGACGGCCGCCGACGGCGACGCCGCTACCGCGCACCCGGGGGAGCCTTCCCTCGCGCTGCCCGCCGACCGCTCGGGCCGGGTCAACCTGGGGCTGGAGCGGCTCCAGACGGCGGACCTCACCCTCCCGCCCGCCGGCCCGACCGGTCCCGCGGCACCCGCGGCGTCCGGCGCACCCGCCGGCGGCGAGGCCCCGACGACCCCGGTGCACCTGCTCACCCGCCGGGTGGGCCAGGCGGTGACCGGCGGCCGTGCCGCGCTGGCGCTCGGGTCCCGGGCGGCCGACGGCGACCGGGCCCGGCTGCGGTCGGCCGGACTGGCCACCGGTGCGGCGCTGCTGGACGGGCTGCTCGCCTCGGCGGTCGACCAGTCGCGCGACGTCTTCGGCCGGGTGGTCGCGGACGACCACGGCGCTTTCGCGGCCGCGTGGCTGGCGGCGGCCTGGTACGAGGAGGAACTGGCCTCGGCGCTCTGCGCGACCGTCTGGTCCGGGCCCCAGGACGGGGTTTCGCCGGAGGCGACCACGCATCGGCCATGAGGAGAACTATTTGCACAAGCAGGTAAGCCGCGCCGACTGGCATAATTGAGTCCGGGGGGAGCGCGTTCCACCGGAACCGCACCCCTCCCGACCGGAGCACGACCCGAGCACAACCTGAGCAGAATCCGAGCAGAGAGGGGCGAGCCATGGGAATCCAGGACGACGCCGCCGAGATCCGCGCCGGCGGCTGGCGGACGCTCGCCGCACTGCACGGGCTGATCGACTCGGCGCTGGAGAAGGCGCTGCAGGCGGAGTACCGGCTCTCGGTGGTCGAGTACACGGTGCTGGAGGCGCTGTCGCGACAGGACGGCTGGCACATGCGGATGCAGCAGCTGGCCCGCGCGGCCGCGCTGAGCAGCAGCGCGACCACCCGGCTGGTGAGCCGGCTGGAGGAGCGCGGCCTGCTGAGCCGCTACCTCTGCGCGGACGACCGGCGCGGCATCTACACCGAGCTGACCCCGCAGGGACGCGAACTGCTCGCCGCGGCCCGGCCGTTGCACGACGCGACGCTGGAGGCGACGCTCACCGAGGCCGCCGACCTCCCCGAACTGGCGCCGCTGGTCCGGGCCCTGTACGAGCTGGAGCCGGCCCCGGCGGCCCCGGCCAAGGCCTGACCGCCTCACCCGGGCGCGTCGCCGCGCCGGCGGCGCGCCGGTCTCACCCGTGCGCCGCCAGCGCGTCCCGGTGGACCCGGTCGAGGAGGGCGAGCAGCAGTTCCTTGCTGGAGGCGCGCTCCCGGACGTCGCACAGCACCACGGGCACGCCCGGGTCGAGGTCCAGCGCGCGGCGGACGTCCTCGGGGGCGCAGTCGCGGCGCCCGTAGAAGCAGTTGACGCCGACGGCGAAGGGGATGCCGCGCTGCTCGAAGAAGTCGACGGCGGCGAAGCTGGACTCCAGCCGCCGGGTGTCGGCCAGCACGATGGCGCCGAGCGCGCCGAGCGCCAGGTCGTCCCACATGAACCAGAAGCGGAACTGGCCGGGCGTGCCGAACAGGTAGAGCACCAGGTCCTCGCGGACGGTGATCCGCCCGAAGTCCATCGCCACAGTGGTCGTCGACTTGTCCTGGACGCCGTCGAGGCTGTCGATCCCGATGCTGGCGCGGGTCATCCGCTCCTCGGTCTGCAGCGGCTCGATCTCGCTGACCGAACCGACCATGGTGGTCTTGCCGACGCCGAAGCCGCCGGCGACGAGGATCTTGACCGCGCCCGGCACCAGGCTCTGGGTCGTCACGTCGGGTCTCCTGAAGGGGGGAACGGGGCCGAGGAGGGAGCGCGTCGGCTCAGAGCCGGCGGACACCCTCGATCACGGCCTGGATCAACGCGATGTCCGGCGCCTCGGCGAGCTCGACGGGTGCCCGGGTGAGAATCATCCGGGCCTCGGCGAGGTCGTCCAGCAGCACCTTGACCACGCTCACCGGGAGGTCCAGCACGGCCGCGATCTCGGCCACCGCGAGCGGGCGTTCCCGGCAGAGGTCCAGGATCGCGGCCGGTTCGGGCGTCAGACGGCTGGTGTCGGTGCGGGGGTCGGCGGTGACCACCAGGGTGATCAGCGCGAAGCCGTCACGGACCGGACCGGTGCGCCCGTTGGTGATGGCGTAGGGGCGGACCAGATGGCCGGCCTCCTTGTCGAAGAACCAGGCCTCGGCGGCGTCGGCGGTCACGCACCGCCACCCGCATCCGGATGGCCGGCGTCGCTGCGCGGCGCAGCGGTGAGGTACTGGCCGACCTGCTTGACCAGCATGTTGATCTCGTAGGCCATCAGCCCGGCGTCGACCGCCTCGCTGGTCAGCACGGCGAGCCGGGCGCCCTGGCCGGCGGTGGTGACGAACAGGAACAGCCGGTCCATCTCGATCACGGTCTGCCGCACCCGCCCGCCGTCGAACCGGTGGCCGGCGCCGCGGGCGAGGCTCTGCAGGCCGGACGCGACGGCCGACAGGTGCTCGGCGTCGGCCCGGTCGAGCCCCTGGGAGAGTCCGACCAGCAGGCCGTCCTCGGACAGGACGACGGCGTGCCGGGTCTCCGGGACCCGCGCCACCAGCTGGTCCAGCAGCCAGTTGAGGTCGCGCTCGGCGTCGGTGTGCTGCGTCATCACTGCTGTTCCTTAGCTGCGGAAGGCGCGTCCGGGTCGGGGGTCGTGGCACGGGCGGTGCGGGTGCCACGCTGGATGGCGGCCATGGTGGCCCGCGAGCGCTGCGGGGAGGGGTCGTCGCCGGGCTGTGCGGGGAAGCCGGGCTGCCCGCCGTCGTGGGGCGAGGGCTGTCCGTACGGGGCCGGGGGGGACGCGTGGGCCTCGCGCAACTGTTCGGCGAGGCTGGCGTTGCGGACCCGCTGGGGCAGGATGCGCGGCGTGCGCAGCTCGCTCTGGGGCCCGTGCTCGTCGCGGGTCCCCCCGGCACGCTGGTGCACGGGTGCCGCGGGCGGGGCGGGCGGCGCGGGTGCCACCGGCGGCGCGGCCGACGGCCCGTGGGTGCCGCTCTCGAACATGCTCGGCCCGGGCTCGTCGACCGGCTCCTGGTAGGGCAGCGGCCGACTGGGCCGCGCGACGACCACCGCGCCCGGCAGACCGGGGATCGCCGAGCCCACGGGCAGGCCGCCGTTGACCGTCGGATCGTCCTGGCCCTGCGGGCCGACACCCTCGGGGTAGCGCGCGACCAGCTCGCCGATCACCAGACCGCCGTCGCCGCCGTTGCCACCGCCGCCCGCGAGCCCGTCGCCCCCGGCGGCAACCTCATCCGAACCAGCACCAGCGCCAGTACCAGCACCAGCGGCACCCGGACCGGGTCCCACCACCGAGGGCCCGTTGCCCATCAGCCCGTCGAGCACCCCGGCGAGCGCGCCCGAGAGCTCCTGGTCGATCCTGCCGACGTCCGTACCGGCGCCCGCCCCGGTGCCCGCACCCGTACCCGCCCCGCTCTCCGGGGCGCCACCGGGCTCGCCGCCCGGCCGCAGGTCCGGGGCCGGGGACCGGGTGACCCGGGCGCCCGCCGGCAGGCCGGTGACGGCGGACGGTGCCTCCGCCTGGTGCAGCAGCGCCGCCGGCACCAGCACCACGGCCCGCGTCCCGCCGTACGGCGAGGGGCGCAGCGTGACCTGGACGTCGTGCCGGGCGGCCAGCCGGGCGACCACGAAGAGCCCGAGCCGCAGGTCGTCGCCGAGCGCGGAGACGTCCAGCTCCGGCGGGTTGGCGAGGTAGTCGTTGAGCCGCTGGTACTCCTCCTCGACCATGCCGAGGCCGCGGTCCTCGACCTCCACCACCAGGCCCTTCGGGACCTCCTGCGCGGAGACCTGCACCTGGGTGTAGGGCGGGGAGAAGGTGGTGCCGTTCTCGATCAGCTCGGCGACGAGGTGGATCACGTCGGCGACGGCCTGGCCGCCGAGCGAGGTGCGCGGCACGCCCTGGACGACGACCCGTGAGTAGTTCTCGGTCTCGGAGACGGCGCTGCGCAGCACGTTGACCATGGGCACGGCGTTGCGCCAGCGCCGTGCGGGCAGCGCGCCGCCCAGGATGACCAGGTTCTCGGCGTTGCGCCGCATCCGGGTGGCGAGGTGGTCGACGGCGAACAGCTCGCGCAGCAGGTCGGGTTCCTCGTGCTCGCGCTCCAGCGCGTCCAGCATGCTGATCTGGCGGTGGATCAGGATCTGGGTGCGGCGCGCGATGTTGAGGAAGACCTTCTTCGTCCCCTCGCGGCCCTGGGCCTGGTGAACGATCGCGGCGACGGCGGCCTGCCGGACGGCGGCGAGGCCGTCGGCGGCCTGCTGGAGTTCGTCGCCGGTCCGCCGGGACGGGGTCCGGGCGGGCGGGGTCGGGACCGACTCGCCGGCCCGCAGACGGCCGACGACCTGCGGGATCTCCTGCTGGGCGATCGCCAGGGCGTCGGTGTGCAGGGAGGCGATCCGGGCCGGAAGGACGCGCGCGGTGCGCAGCCCGCGTGCCAGGCTCAGGAGCAGGACGACGGCGACGGCGGCGCTGCCGGCGTACAGGGCGTTGCGCTCTCCGGTCCCGCGCAGCAGGTAGCAGGCGTAGCCCCAGGCGGCGGCGAGGCCGAGGCAGGGGAGCAGCGTGAGGGTGAGGAGCGAGCTGCGTAGGGAGCCGGGCCGGCCGGCGCGGTGGCCCGTCCGGGGGGACGATATGCCTGGCATCTGATTCCTTGTAGCAGGGCCGAACGGCGGGGTGTCCGTCTGCGGTCCGGCGGGGGCCGCTGGGGCGCCACGGCCGACAGTGCCCGGAGGGTTGCCGGAGCTGGTGACCCGGGGGTTCACCGTCCGGACGGATGCAGCACGGCCGCCGACTCCAGGCACGCTACCAGCCCGGGGTGCCCTTCGGGCAACATCAACTGACCATATGTGAACGCCTGATGACAGGTCGTCCGGGCATCCCGTGGCCGCCCGACCGGGTATTCGCACTGGTCGGCGAAGGCGTGGGGGAGTGGCGGGCGGCTTTCCGGCGGCCGGGGCCGTGGTCGCCGGAAAGCCGTCAGGGACAGGTCAGGAAGCGCCGTCCCGGTGGGCCGCGCCGAGCGCGCGGATCCGGCGGGTCAGCCCGCCAGCGGCATCCGCAGCACCGCAGCCGCGCCGCTCTGCAGCTCCGCCTCCGCGCGGGCCTCGCGTTCGGCCGCCTCGCTCCACGCCCAGCCGGCCAGGTCGGCGAGCTCGGCCGACCACTGCTTGCCGTAGGTGCCCGAGGCCACCTGGCCGAGCCGCAGCCGCTGGACGTCCGAGGTCCCGGCCGGCGGGTAGGTGTGGGTCGCGTCGCGCAGGTAGCGCTCGATGTGGAACTCCGCCTGCAGGCCGCGGCCGGCGTGGATCTCCATCGCGTTGCGCGCCGAGTCCAGCGCGTACTCGGTGTTGACCAGTTTGGCGTTCATCAGTTCGGCGTCGCAGGGCTTGCCGTGGTCCAGCAGGTGCGAGGCGTGGTAAGCGGCGAGCTTGGCGGTCATCAGCCGGGACTGCATCTCGCCCAGCTTCAGCGCGATGTTGGGCAGTTGGGAGAGCGGCTTGCCGTAGAGCACGCGCGCCTCGGCGAACCGCACGGTGTCCTCGACGATCGCCACGTGGATGCCGAGGGCGACCGCCGCCAGGTTCAGCCGCCCGTACAGCGTGGAGGAGGAGTAGGCGACGTCCAGGCCCTGGCCCTCCCGGCCGAGCAGGTTGGCGGCCGGGATCCGGCAGCCCTCGAAGACGAGTTCGCCGAAGCTGAAGCCGTGCAGTCCGCTCTGCGAGCCGAGGGAGCCGGTGCGGAACCCGGGCCGGTCGCTCTCCACCAGGAAGGCGGAGAGCCCCCGGCTGCCCTGGCCGGTGCGCAGCACCACGCCGTGCACGTCGCCGATGTGCGAGTTCCCCACGAACCACTTGCGGCCGTCGAGCACGTACTCGTCGCCCTCGCGGCGGGCGGTGCCGCTCATGCCGAGCACATGGCCGCCGGACTCCGGTTCGGTCACGGCGATGGTGGGCAGCGCCGCGCCGGAGGCGAACCTGGGCAGCCAGTAGCGGCGTTGGGCGTCGTCGCCGAAGTGGATGACCTTGGCGACGCCGAGCTGCGAGGCCTGGGCCATCGCCCCCATGGCGCCGCTGACCCGGGACAGCTCCTCGACGATGACGGTCTTGGCGAGGTGTCCCAGACCCAGCCCGCCGAATTCGCGCGGGATGGTGACGCCGATCCAGCCCCGGCGGGCGATCTCCTGCGCGATTGCGAACTCGACCTGGCGCTCGGCCTCCATTCTGGTCACCTGCGGGCGCACTTCCTTCTCCGCGAACTCGCGCACCTCCGCACGGAGGCTCTCGTGTCGTTCGTCGGTGAAGTAGTCCATCGCCATGCCCGGGTCCTCTCGGGTTCGGTTCGTTCGGTGGATGTGCCTCCGTCCGTGCAGCCGATCCGCGTCGGCCGCCGAGGGCGTGGGGGATGTGACGGTGGCGGCCGGGCGCCCCGTTGCAGCGGGCGCGTGCGGAAGTGCCGGCGGTGGCCCTCGCTGCCCTTGGGGACCGCCGATTTTCGGCAGGGCTCATTGTCATATGCGCTTGGGAAGCGCTCTACGGAGGATCTTGGATTGGCGCGATCAGGTCGTTCGGGCGCGGTGGAGGATTGAAACCCCGTGAGGCGGGGATATGTCGTTCCCCCGATTGCCGGATGGGTCGGATCCGATGGTTCCGCTTCCGGTTCCCCTCCCGTTCCCGGCCGGCGGCCTGCCCGCCGCCTCCTTGTCCAACATCAGGCTTTGACGCCTCATCAGCAGTCGAGACGGCGCGGGCCGAGAGCGCCGAAGCTGCCGGATGTCTGATTACATGTGCGCCATGACTGATGTGATGAGCACTCAAGGCCAGTTCCCGGGTGCCGCCGGGGAGTCGGAACGGGCCCGCAGGCTTCGCAGCCTGGGGCTCGACGAACCCACCGCGGACGAGGCCTTCGACCGCTTCGCCCACCTGGCCGCCAGCATCACCCGCGCCCCCATCGCGATGGTCAACTTCATCAACGACGAGCGCCAGATGTTCCGGGGGCTCTACATTCCGCCAACCTCCCCCGACATTCCGGCCGGAGAGGGCTCCTCCTGGGCCGACCGCGGCATCGCCTTCGACCTGCCGACCCGGCAGATGCCGCTGAGCCACGGCTTCTGCCCCCACGTCGTCGCCCAGCGCTCCCCCCTCGCGCTGGACGACATCCTCGCCTACCCCCGGTTCGCCGGGAACCCGGTCGTCGACGAACTCGGCGTGCGCGCCTACCTCGGCGCCCCGCTCGTCGACGACACCAACACCGTCATCGGCACCGTCTGCGTCCTCGACCGCGAACCCCGCCAGTGGGGCCGCGAGCGCCTTCGCGACATCCAGCACCTCGCCGAGGCCCTGCTCTCCGAGATCCGGCTGCGCGACAACCTGCTCGCCCAGCAGCAGGAGATGTTCGCGGCCTTCGACGGCTCGCCCTTCCCGATCATGCTCACCGACGGCCCCGGCCAGGAGATCCGCTACGCCAACGCCCAGCACGCCGAGGTCTTCGGCGCCCCGGCGGCGTACGGCGCCATCGGCCAGGCCTACCCCCAGCTCGGCGCCGCCGGCCTCCAGCAGGCGGTCTCCGAGGCCTACCGCACCGGCCGCGCGACCGTCCTCAACGACGTACGCGTGCCGTCCCTGCGCCCCGACGCCCAGCGCGGCCAGCAGATCTTCAGCTTCACCTGCAGCCCGCTGCGCACCGCGCGCACCGGTCAGGTCACCGGGGTGCTCACGGTCGGCATGGACGTCACCGCGCAGTCCCGCACGGAGGAGGAACTCGGCACCCTGGCCGCGCTCCTGGTCGACCGCCTCCAGCAGAACGGCGCCCCCGTCACCCGCCCCGGCACCGGCGAGGCCGGGCTCGTCCTGCCGGCCTGAGCGCCGGCCGTCTCCCCCTACCGCACCAGTTCCCACCGCACCGTCTCCCCACCGCACCGGCCCCCTGCCGTGCAGGCCTGGTACCACAGGCCCCGAAGGACCCCGGGCACCCGCCGCACCCCGACCGTGCGCCCGGTTCCGCCGCGTCCGCCACCACGGCGGGGCGCCTCTCACCCCCGAGGAGAGGCCCCCCGCCACGGTGCTGTCCCGACCGGCGCCGTCGTCCGGATCAGCGCCGTCGTCCGGATCGGCACCGTCGTGCGGATCGGCACCGTCCCTCCCGGCGCCGTCCGGGTGAACGCCGTCCGGGTGAACAGGCGCCCACCGCCCCGCCGCGCACGCCCGCGCGAGCGCCGCCGATGGTAGGCATGGGCCGCATGCAGTGGTTCGCCGCCCCCGAGTACTGGCTCAGCAGGCTCCTCGTGCAACGGCTGCTGGCCGCCCTCTACCTCACCGGCTTCCTCGCCGCGGCCCTCCAGTTCCGCGCCCTCATCGGCAGCCGCGGCATGCTCCCCGTCCCCCGCTTCACCGCCAGGGTCCCGTTCCGGCAGGCGCCCGGCCTCTTCCACCTCCACTACAGCGACCGCTTCTTCGCCGCCGCCGCCTGGACCGGCGCCGCGCTCTCCGCCGCCCTCGTCGGCGGCCTCGGCGACGCCGTGCCGCTGTGGACGTCGATGCTCTGCTGGGCGGCGCTCTGGGCCCTCTACCTCTCGATCGTCAACGTGGGGCAGACGTGGTACTCGTTCGGATGGGAATCGCTGCTGCTGGAAGCGGGCTTCCTGGCCGTCTTCCTCGGCAACGGCGACACCGCCCCGCCCGCCCCCGTGCTGTGGCTGCTGCGCTGGCTGGTCTTCCGGGTCGAGTTCGGTGCCGGACTGATCAAACTGCGCGGCGACAGCTGCTGGCGCGACCTGACCTGCCTGCGCTTCCATCACGAGACCCAACCGATGCCCGGGCCGCTCAGCTGGTTCTTCCACCACCTGCCCGACCCGCTGCACCGCGTCGAGGCCGCGGCCAACCACGTCACCCAACTCGCCGTCCCCGTCTGCCTGCTGCTCCCGCAGCCGGTCGCCGGCTACGCCGCCTGCGTCGTCGTCGCCACCCAGCTCTGGCTGGTCGCCTCCGGCAACTTCGCCTGGCTCAACTGGCTCACCATCGCCCTCGCCCTCGCCGCCGTCGACCCGGCCCGCCTCGGCCTGCCCGTCCACCCCCGCGCCTACGGCGACACACCGCCCTGGTTCGAGGCCCTCGCGCTCGCCGTCACCGCCACCGTCCTCGTCCTCAGCTACTGGCCGGTCCGCAACATGCTCTCCCGCCGCCAGGTCATGAACCGCTCGTTCAACGGCCTGCACCTGGTCAACACCTACGGCGCGTTCGGCAGCGTCAACCGGACCCGTCAGGAGGTCGTGGTCGAGGGCACGGACGAGCCGGTGGTCACCCGGCACACCGTGTGGAAGGAGTACGGCTTCAAGGGCAAACCCGGCGACGTGCGCCGGGCCCCGCGCCAGTACGCCCCCTACCACCTGCGGCTCGACTGGCTGATGTGGTTCGCCGGGATCTCGCCGGGCTACGCCCGGCCGTGGTTCCTGCCGTTCGCCGCCCGGCTGCTGGTCAACGACCCGGACACGCTGCGCCTGCTGCGCCACAACCCCTTCCCGGAGGGTCCGCCGACCCACGTCCGGGCGACCCTCCACCTCTACCGGTTCACCGATTGGCGCGAACTGCGGCAAACCGGAGCGTGGTGGCACCGCACGGCGCTCTACGAGTACCTCGCGCCGGTCGACCTCGCCACCCTGGCCCGCGCCGGCCACCGTCCGCCGCCCGCGCGGTGACCGGGCGGTGACCGGGCGGCGGAGCACCGGCGGCCCCCGGGTGACCGGGCCGCGCACGACCGGGGGACGACCGGTGGACGACCACCCGACCGGCCCTCCCGAGTGGCGCCCGGGCGGGCGGTACGGCACGCCACACCGCCCCGAGGGACGGTGGGTGCGTGCATGGCTCGAACGGGCACCCGTATTCTTGGCCTCCGACCGGCAGCCCGACCGCGCGCCCCCCGGCCCCTCGCACCGAGGCCCACCGCGCACCCGGACCGCCGCCCCCTCGCCGCCCGTCCACGCCCCCGCCGCAGCCGCCCAGAACCGGACCTCACATGACAGTGCTTCACTCCCGCAACGCCGACGCGGCCGACGCAGCCGGCTCCGCAGACGTCAAGGACACCACGGACACCAAGGCCGCCACGGACACCGCCGACACCGCCGACACCGCCGAGACCGCCAACCCCGCGGACACGACGGACACGGCGGACACCAAGGACGTCGCGGCCACGGCCGACACCGGCACCGACACCGACCTGCGCGAGGACCTCGGCCGCTACGCCGAACTCGGCGCGTTCACGCTCACCGCCGACACCCACCCCTGGTACGCCGCCCACGACACCGTCGCCACCCCCGAGGACGCCCGCGCCGCGTCCACCGTCCTCGCCGAACTCCGCGGCCACGACCTCCAGCAGGTGTGGGAGGACATCACCACGCTCGCCGCCGACGTCAAGCTCGACGCACCGGACACCGTCGGCAAGACCGCGGTGCTCGTCGAGATGCTCCAGTTGGTCCGCCGCACCGCGACCGTCCTCGTGCCCGCCGCGTACGACACCGACCTCGAATCCCTGATCGCCGCCACCGCCGACCGCAACTGGCGGCGCGAGCGCGGCGTCAAGCTCTCCTGGCTGCGCGCCCGCTCGCTGCGCAAGCAGGCTGCCGCCCTCGCCGTCACCAGCCGCCCCCGCGCGCAGGACCTCCACGAGGCGCTCGCCTCCGCCGAGGTCGAGCGGCGCGCCTGGGCCGCCCTGGCCCCCGTCGGCACCCTGCCCAGCGCGCCGTCCGACGGCGAGCTCGCCCACCGCACGGCGCAGGCCATCGAGGCCGTCAACAGCGGCGTGCGCGAACTCGCCCGCCTGCTGCCCGGCCAGGACCTCGACGCGCTGTCCTTCCCGGACCTCGTCGACCTGGTCGACCGCCTCGCCACCGACGAGGGCACCCTCTACCGACTCCCCACCCTCCGCGGCCTGCGCGCCACCCTGGAGGACGCCGGCCTCGCCGACCTCCTCACCGAACTCGCCGCCGCCCACGCCGACCGTCGCGCCGCCGAGGCCGCCTACACCGCCCGCCAGGCCCTGGCGGGCGGCCAGCGCGACGGCCTGGCGCCGGCGACGCAGGAGCGGGCGGCGGACGCCGCCGAGGACGCGGCTGCGGAGGCCGTCGAGGAGACCGCCGAGGCGGTGACCGAGACCGAGGCCGAGACCGCCGAGGCCGGGACCGGGGTTGAGCCCGAGGCGGCGGAGCCGGAGGCCACGACCGACGAGCAGCCGCTCAGCGTCACCCTCCCCGCCCCGTCCCCGGCCGCCGACGACCTGGTCGGCATCACCGCCGCCCCGCCGGCCCAGCCCTCCGCCCCCGACGCCGAGACCATCGCCCCCGCCGAGACAGAGGCCGAGGTCGCGGTCGAGGCCGAGGAGACCTCCGAGCCGGCCGCCGTCGTGATCACCACGTTCGTCGCCGTCGACGACACCGAGGCGGAGTCCGTCGCGGAGGCCTCGCCGGCCGAGGCGCCGGTCGAGGTCGAGGTCGAGGCCGAGACCGAGACCGTCACCGAGGCCGAGGCTGCTGAGGAGACGGCCGAGCCGGTTGTCGAGGTGCCGGTTGAGGTTGAGCCGGTTGCCGAGGAGGCTGCGTCCGGGGTTGTGGCGGAGGCCGTGGTTGACGAGGTGGTCGAGCCGGCGGCGGAGGTCGCGGTCGAGGCTGCTGGGAAGGCCGTGCCGGAGCCGGTTGCCGAGGTCGCTGCTGAGGTTGTGGCCGAGTCCGCCGTGGAGGCTCCGGCTGACGAGGTGATCGAGGCCGAGGCTGCCGCTGAGATTGCGGCGGAGCCCGTGGCTGAGACTCCGGTCGAGGAGCCGGCCGAGTCGGTTGTCGAGCTGCCGGTTGAGGTTGAGCCGGTTGCCGAGGAGGCTGCGCCCGGGGTTGTGGCGGAGGCTGTGGTTGACGAGGTGGTCGAGCCGGCGGCGGAGGTCGCGGTCGAGGCTGCTGGGAAGACCGTGCCCGAGCCGGTTGCCGAGGTCGCTGCTGAGGTTGTGGCCGAGTCCGCCGTGGAGGCCCCGGCTGACGAGGTGGCCGAGGCCGACGTTGAGGAGGCTGCGCCCGAGGCCGCTGCCGAGGCTGGGGCGGAGCCCGTGGCTGAGACTCCGGCTGAGGAGACGGCCGAGCCGGTTGTCGAGCTGCCGGTTGAGGTTGAGCCGGTTGCCGAGTCCGCGGTGGAGGCTCCGGTCGGCGACGAGGTCGAGCCCGAGGCTGCTGCTGAGGACGCTGCGCCCGAGGTTGTGGCGGAGCCCGCCGTGGAGACTTCGGCTGAGGCTGAGGCTGAGGCTGAGGCCGAGGCGGCGCCGGTTGCCGAGGTTGCCGTCGCGCCTGAGCCCGAGGCCGAGCCGGTCGCCGAGACTGCCGAGGAGCCGGCCCCCGAGGCCGCCACCGCCCCCGAGGCCGGTGGGCGGCCGGACAAGCCGGAGTTCACGCCGGGGCGGCCGGTGACCGCGTACTCGGCGGAGGAACTGCTCGCGATCGTGCGCTGGGTGGACGGCGACGGGGTCGAGCGGAGCGACGAGGAGCTGCTGCGGGCGGCGATGAAGGAGCTCGGCTTCGCCCGTCTCGGCCCGCGGATCAAGGAGGCGCTGGGCGCCGCCGTCGGCGCCGCGCGCGCCTGACGCCCGAGGGGTACCGGGAAGGCCCCGGGCACGCGGTCACCGACCGCGTGCCCGGGGCCTTCGCCGTGTCCACCCATCGAAATCCGATTGCCCTACGGGCGTGGGCTGTTGAGACTCGGCGACGGTCGGACAAACCGATCAACGCCGATCGGCGCCAACAGAGTGGAGCCCCCGCATGCCCGACCTCCTGCGCCCCCGCGCCCTCGGCCCGGGCGACCTCGTCGCCGTCGCGGCGCCCGCCGGACCCCTGGAGGCCGACGCCGCGCCGCTGCTGGAACGCGGCGTCGCGACGCTCACGGCCATGGGCTTCCGCGTGCGCCGCACGCCGCTGACCGAGCCGGGGCGCCGCCGTTGGTGGGCGGCGGCCGGGCCCGCCGCGCAGGCCGAGGAGTTCAACCGGCTGCTGCGCGACCCCGAGGTCCGGGCGATCGTCGCGCACACCGGAGGGCAGGCCGCCGCGGGGTGGCTGGACCGGCTGGACGTCGACGCCGTCCGCGCCGACCCCAAGCCGGTGCTCGGGTGCAGCGACGTCTCGCTGCTCCTGCTCACGCTGCACGCCCGTACCGGCCTGGTCGGTGTCCACGGCGACATGGCGACATACGGACTCGGCGGCTCCTGGCACGCCGCCGAACCGACCGCCGAACCGACCGCCGCACCGGCCGCCACGACGCTCGCCGGCCTCTACCGCCGCGTCCTCACCGACCCGGCGGTGCCGCTCGGCCCGCTCCCGGAACTCCGCGCCTCGGGCGGCTGGGAGTGCTGGCGGCCCGGCCGCGCGTCCGGACCGCTGCTCGGCGGCCTGCTCGGGCGGCTGGTCGCGCTCCAGGCGACGCCCTACGCGCTGCCCGCCGAGCGCTTCGACGGAGCGGTGCTGTTCTGGGAGGAGGTGGACCGGCCGCTGTCGGGGGTGTGGCAGGACCTGCACCTGCTCCGGATGTCCGGGGTGTTCGACCGGATCGCCGGGATGGTCGTCGGTGCGCCGCACCGGGTCACCGCGGCCGGCTGCGCGGACGACGCCCCGGCGCCGTCGCTGCGCGAGGTCGTGCTCGACGTGCTGGGCGACCGGCCGCTGCCGGTGCTCGGCGGGGTGGACCTCGGCCACGCCGGTCCCAACCTGCCGCTGCCGCTGGGCGTGCGCGCCACCGTGGACGCCACCGCCCGCACCCTCGGCCTCGACGAACCGGCCGTCACCCCGCGCTGACGCGGCCCGGGAGCACCCGGCCCCGCACGACCGGATCCCTCACCCGTGCACCGAAGCCCGGGCGAGCTGCCGGGCCAGGACCGCCGGGGCCTCGACCAGGGACGGGCCGTACCAGGTGAGGTGGCGGCCGCTCACCAGGGCCGTCGGGATGTCCGGGAAGCACTCCGGGCCGTCGTCGGCGGTGAACCGGTAGGGCTCGTCGGGCAGGACCACCAGGTCGGGGCGGGTGGCGAGCAGGTCGGGGAGCGGGACGGCCGGGTAGCGCTCGGGCCGGGCCGGGTCCTCGGCGTGCGGGAGGCGCAGGCCGAGGCGGCGCAGCAGGTCCGCGGCGAAGGTGTCGTGGCCGAGCACCATCCAGGGGCGACGCCAGATCGGCACCACCGCCCGGCGGGCCGGTCCCGGCAGCGGGCGGACGCCGGCCCGGGCGGCGGCGTCCGAGGCGTCGAGGTCGAAGGTGTCCAGGGCGGCCCAGGCGGCCTCGGCGGCGTCCAGCCAGGGCGGGCGGGGCAGGCCGCAGCCGACGGTGAGCAGCCGGTCCAGGGAGCGGAACGCCTGGTCCAGGGTGCGGATGTCGGTGACCCAGACGGGCAGGCCGGCCGCACGCAGGGCGTCCAGGTCGGGGCGGCGGTTCTCCTCGTCGTTGGCGATCACGAGGTCGGGGGCGAGCGCCGTGATCCGGGCCACGTCCGGGTTCTTGGTGCCACCGACCCGGGGCACGTCCAAGCCGGCGGGGTGGCTGCACCAGTCGGTGGCCCCGGCCAGCAGCCCCTGCGCGCTCGCGGCGACCGCCTCGGTGAGCGAGGGCACCAGCGACACCACCCGCCGCACCGGCCCCGGCCCCGGCGGCACGGGCAGCCCGAGGTCGTCGGCCGGAAGCCGTTCGGCGGGCGGCCCGTCGGCCGACGGGCCCGGCCCGGGGGTGGCGGAGAGCGAGGTCACCGCGTCACCATAACGGCAACGGCCGGTGGCCGAAGGGGCAAACTCACGGGAACCGGGCGGGCACAGCGGCCGACTACTGGTCCGGGTTCAGCGGACGAACCCGAGCACAACCATTCACCAGGAGAGTTTCTGATGCGCCCTCGCGTCTTCTGCGGTATCGCGGCCGCCGTCGCCCTGTTCGCCACGGCATGTACCAGCGGTGGTGATGGCGGTGGGGACACCGCGGGAGGCGGCGTCAGCGCCTCGGCGGGGGCCGGCGGGGCGTTCCCGGTCAAGGTGGCCGACTGCGCAGGCAAGGAGACCACCGTCAAGCAGGCGCCCCAGCGGATCGTCACCAGCGACGCGGCCGCGCTGGAGATGCTGCTGCAACTGGGTGCCGGCGCGCGGGTCGTGGGCACCGGGTTCCCGCCGGGCAAGGGCAGCTTGCCGGCGGCCGTCGCCGAACAGGGCGCCAAGGTGCCGGCGCTGGGCGACACCCTGATCCCCAAGGAGAAGCTGCTCGGCTCCGGCGCCGACCTCTACGTGGACACCTTCGGGCCGATGCCGGGGATGGGCGCGGCGGGCGCCGGGCCGAGCGAGGAGGAGCTGAAGGCGGTCGGCATCCAGCACGTGCTGCTGCTCTCCACGGCCTGCGCCACCGGGCCCAAGGCGGCCCAGGGCCCGCGCACCGACCTCGCCGCCGTCGAGGAGGACGTCCGCCGCCTCGGCGCGGTCACCGGGACGGCCGCCCGGGCCGAGGAACTGGTCGGGGCGATGGAGAAGCAGATCACGGAGGTCAAGAACGCCACCGCCGGCGTACCGGAGGCGCAGCGTCCCGGGTACTTCCTCTTCGACTTCGACGCCGGTACAAAGCAACCGATGGCCGTCTGCGGCAAGCAGGTCGCCAACGCGGTGATCACCCTGGCCGGCGCGCGCAACGTGTTCGCCGACTGCGACGCAGACTTCCGGCCCGTCTCCTGGGAGGACGTGGTGGCGAAGAACCCGGACTGGATCCAGCTCGCGGTGCGCAACCGCGGTGGCGAGGAGGAGAACCGCAAGGCCTTCGACGAGGCCGAGGCGTTCCTCAAGGGCTTCCCGGCCACCCAGGGACTGAAGGCCGTGCAGGAGGGGCACCTCCTGCGGATCGGCTCCGAGGTCACCACCATCGCCGGGACCCGCAACGCCGACACCGTGCGGCAGATCGCGGCGGCGCTCCACCCGACGCTCGTCAAGAACGGGCAGTAGGCGATGGCCAGGGCCACCAGCACCGCCACGGCCGCCACGGCCGCCACGGAGCCGTCCGCCGAGGACGCCACCGGGGCGGCCGTCGGCACCGCCTTACGGCGCAAGCGCGTGCGGGCGCTGCGTGCCGGACCGCTCGCCGCCGTGCTCACCGCCGCCCTGGTCGTCGCGCTCACCGCCGCCGTCTCGCTCGGCGCGGTGGACATTCCGCCCGGCGAGGTGTGGAGGGTGGTCGGCCGCCGGATCACCGGGCAGCACCCGGCGCCCGGCACCCGGGACCTCATCATCTGGCAACTGCGCGTGCCACGTGCCCTGCTGGCGGCCGTGGTCGGGGCCGGGCTGGGCGTGGTCGGCACCGCCGTCCAGGCCCTGGTCCGCAATCCGCTCGCCGACCCGTTCCTGCTCGGCATCTCCTCCGGCGCCTCGCTCGGCGCGGTCGGCGTGATCGTGCTCGGCAGCGGCCTCGGCCTGTCGCTGACCATCGGCGGCATCGCCGGGATCACCGTCTCCGTGGCCGCCTTCCTCGGCGCGCTCGCCGCGTTCTCGCTGGTGTGGGTGCTGGCCCGGCGCGGCGGAGGGTTCTCCCCCTTACGCCTGGTGCTGGCCGGCATCGGCATCGGCCAGTTCCTCACCGGCCTCACCAGCTACCTCGTGCTGCAGACCGGCGACGAGCAGCAGACCCGGGGCGTGCTGTTCTGGCTGATGGGCAGCCTGGGCGGTGCCACCTGGGGCCAACTCGCCGTCCCCGCCGCCGCCGTGGTCCTCGGCACGGTCCTGCTCCAGGGCCGCGCCCGGGGGTTGAACGCCATGCTGATGGGCGACGAGACGGCCGCCGGCCTCGGCATCGACGTCGCCCGGCTGCGCCGCGAGATCTTCGCCGTCACCAGCGTGCTCACCGGGGTGCTGGTCGCCGTCTCCGGGGCGATCGGCTTCGTCGGGCTGATGGTCCCGCACGTGTGCCGGATGCTGGTCGGCGGGGACCACCGCCGGCTGCTGCCGCTGTCCGCCCTCACCGGCGCGGTCCTGCTGGTGGTCGTCGACCTGCTCGCCCGCACCGCGCTGGACGGCCAGGAGGTGCCGATCGGCGTGGTGACCGCCCTGCTCGGCGCGCCCACCCTGCTCTACCTGCTGGACCGACGACTGGAGCGGAATTGAGAATCGCCGTCGAAGACGTGAGCGTCGCCCTCGCCGGGCGGACGGTGGTGGCCGGGGTCCACCTGGTCGCCAAGGAGGGCGAGATCGCCGGCCTGGTCGGTCCCAACGGCAGCGGCAAGTCCAGCCTGCTGCGCACCGTGTACCGGCATCTGCGGCCGAGCGCGGGGCGGGTGCTGCTGGCCGGGCGGGAGCTGTCCGAGCTGAGCCCGGCGCAGTCCGCCCGGCACATCGGGGCGCTGCCCCAGGAGCGCGGCGGGGACTTCGAGTTGACCGTCCGCGAGGTGGTCGCGATGGGCCGAACCCCGTACAAGCGGGCCTTCGCCAAGGACGACGCCGAGGACCACCGGCTGGTCGGCGAGGCGCTGGAGCGGGTCGGCATGGCGCACGCGCCGGACCGCCGGTTCGCCCAGCTCTCCGGCGGCGAGCGCCAACGCGTGCTGCTGGCCAGGGCGTTGGCCCAGCAGCCGGACGTCCTGGTGCTGGACGAGCCGACCAACCACCTGGACGTCCGGCACCAGGTGGAGCTGCTCGCGCTGCTGCGCGAACAGCGCCGCACCACGCTGGTCGCGCTGCACGACCTCAACGCGGCCGCCTCGGTGTGCGACCGGCTGCACGTGCTGCACCGCGGCACCCTGGTCGCCTCGGGCGAGCCGCGCGAGGTGCTGACCCCGGAACTGCTCGCCGAGGTGTTCGGCGTCCGAGCGGCGGTGGTCGAACACCCGCTCACGGGTGACCCGTTGATCGCGTTCGACCACCGCACGCCGGCCGGCGCACCGGTCCCGGGGCTGCCGGGACCGGGCGCTCGGGGTTCAGCGGCGGCCCCGGGACGTGACGTGCCGGCCGTGGACGTACCCGGCGTGGAGCTGCCGGGGGTGGACGGATCGGCCGTGGACGTCCCGGGGGAGGGTGCGCCGCTGTCCGGGGCGGGCGCCGTCCGGGGGTCCTCCGGACTCCCGGTCACCGCCGCCCCGGCCTCCGTGGAACGTCAGGAGGTCTCGTAGTGGCTGGGGCGGCCGTTGCGCTCGACCAGGCGGCCGACCCCGGCGGCCTGCTCGCTGCGCAGCAGCTCCCATCCGCCGTCCTGGCGGTGCAGCACCGAGGAGTGCCACGGCGTCATCCACATGTCCGCGTGCTCCAGCAGCCGGATGCCGAACTTCAGCACGCCGACCTTCTGCGGGTGGATGGAGAGCCGGAACGAGCGGGGGTGCTGCTCGGCGATGAGGTCGCCCCAGGCGCGGCTGCGCTGGATGACGCCGTAGGCGCGCTGACGGCAGTCCTTCTGCAGGGCGGACTTGGTGCCGGTCCAGCCGAAGGTGTCCTCGGTGAGGAAGCGGGTGATGCCACGATAGAGCTTGGCGGTCTCCTCGTCGGTCAGCACCTGCTCGCGCAGCTCCTCCTTGGTGGGCGCGTACTGGGCGTGCACCCGGGCGCGCTTCTCGTCGAAGGGCAGGTCGCCGAGGACGGCCCGCAGGTCGAAGGTGTCGAGGTGGGACAGGCCCTCGCGCTCGATCAGCGCCGACAACTCGTCGGAGTACTGGTCGATGTGGTCGTCGGGCACGTGGATGAGGTCGCCGAAGATGTGGCCGTCGGAGCAGATCAGGATCTTGGCGCCGGGCTCGTAGAGCTTGCCGATCTCCTGGGCGAGGCCGTTGAGGAAGGTGAGCGAGAGCCGCTCGCCCTCGTCGGGCAGGTGGCCGAGCACCTTGGCGAGGTTGGGGGACTTGCAGGGGAACCCGGGGAGGGTGAACAGGATCGGGTCCCCGGCCGTGATGAAGTCGGCCAGCTGCTCCATCTGGAGCGGGAATTCGGCGGGCGTGGCAGCGACCTCGGGATCGGAGGCGCGGCGGTGCGGGAGCAGCAGGTCGAGGATCTCGGCGGACAGCCGGGCCACGGTCTGCTGGTCGGGGACGGTGTACCCGGTGGTGGTCTGCACGGTGGTCACGTTGCTCTCGTTGCTGTCGGCCTGGGAGTTGCTGGAGTCAGTGGCGACGGTGCCGGCGCGCGGCATGGTGGTCCTCCATGGAACGGTGAACGGGCTTCGGGCAGGCGGAGCCACGCCCCGGCGGCGTACGCCGGGACGCTGTGGTGGATGCAGGGAGATGCGTGGGTGCCCCTTCGCGGGTGCTCGGATCCGCGGTGCTCAGATCCGCCGGTCGTAGGCGACCGGGAGCCGGTTGACGCCACGGGCCAGCACCGCGGGCACCCAGGCGAGCGCGTCGATGCGCTCGTCGTCGGCCACGGACGGGCGCAGCCCGGGCAGCCGGGTGAGCAGGGTGGCGATGGCGATCTGCAACTCGGCCCGGGCCAGGGCGGCGCCGGGGCAGAAGTGGATGCCGTGGCCGAAGGCGAGGTGGGCGTTGGGGGAGCGGTCGAAGTTCAGGACGTCGGTGTCCGTGAACTGTGCTTCGTCGCGGTTGGCGGCGCCGAGCGAGACGATCACCGAGTCGCCGGCCGGGACGGTGGTGCCGTGCAGGTCGCTGTCCTCGGCGAAGAAGCGCCAGGTGGTGAGCTCGAACGCGCCGTCGTAGCGCAGCAGTTCCTCGATCGCCCGGGGGAGCAGGCCCGCTTCCTCGCCGGCCGTGGCGGGGTCGAGGCTGCTGCGCAGTCGGTCGAGCTGCTCCGGGTGGCGCAGCAGGGTGATCAGCATGGTGGTGATCTGGTTGGTGACCGGCTCCTGGCCGGCGACCAGCAGCTGGAACACCATCGAGTCGAGCTCCTCGGGGCTCAACTCGCCGGTGTCGCACGCGGTGACGAGCCGGCCGAGCAGGTCCACGTCGGGCCCGGCGGGGTCGTAGGTGGCGCGCTTGTGCGCGACCACGTCGGCGATGTAGGTCTGCAGGCCGCGCAGCCGGCCCTCGTACGCCGGTCGGCCCGGGTCCTGCGGGCCGACCGGTTGCACCACCTTGCCCCAGTCGCGGTCGAACTTGACCGCCAACTCCTGCGGAAGGCCGATCACTTCGGCCAGCACCCGGAAGGGGTAGTGGGCCGCGAAGCCGTCCACCAGGTCGGTTCCGCCGGCCGGCGCGGTCGGCGGAAGCCGGTCGATCAGAGTGTCGGCGAGCTCCTGGATGCGTGGGCGCAGCGCCTCCACCCGGCGCGGTGAGAAGGCGTCCAGGACGAGCTTGCGCATCGTGGTGTGCTTCGGCGGGTCCTGGTGCAGCAGGTGCACCTGGAGCTGCGAGTGCTGCGGTTCGGGCATGATCGAGGCCAGCCGGCGCCAGTCCTCGTTGCCGAGCTCGTGGTTCTTGCCGAGCCGGGGGTCGTTGAGCGCCTCGTGCGCGGCCTTGTAGCCGGTGACCAGCCAGGCGCCGACGCCGCTGGGGAAGGTCACCCGGTGGACCGGGCCGGCGGCCCGCATCTGCCGGTAGAGGGGATAGGGGTCGCTCTTGTACTCCGGGCCGAACAGCGGTACGGGGTCGGGGAGTTCGTCGTATCCGAACGGGCAGCGGGGCCCGTCGGGCGCCTCGCCCGCCGCGGTCGGGTCGTGGACGGTGTCGGTCATTGCGAATGTTCCTCCGGTGTGGATCTGTGGTGTGCAGGCCGGCCTTGACGGCGCGTCAGGTCCGGCTGCCGATCGTCCGGTCGTTCTCGGTGGTGCTCGTGGTGCTCGTGCTGCTCGTGGTGCCGTCGGTGGTCTCGGTGTGGTCGGTGGTCTTGGTGGGCTTGTCGGCGGTGCGGTGGTGCAGGGTCAGCAGGGCCACGGCGATGGCGGCGGCGAGTCCGGCGAGGGTGAGGCCGGCCCGCACGCCGGCGATCTCGGTGGCGCCGTACAGGGTGGCGGCGGTGCCCAGCGCGGGGCCGAGCGCGAAGCCGAGGCTGCGGGAGAGTTGGACGGCCGAGCCGGCGGTGGCGAGCTGGTCCGGCGGGGCCGAGGTCATCACCAGGGCCTGGACCGGGCCGCCGTTGAGGCCCATGCCGACGCCGGCCACGGCGAGGCGCCAGGCGATGTCGGGGGAGGACCAGTCCGTGTCCACCGGGACGAGCAGCAGTAGGCCGAGGGCGGTCACGGCGGCGCCGGTCAGCGCCGTCGGGCGGGCGCCCCAGCGGTCCGCGAGCCGCCCGCCGAAGCGGCCGGCCACCACCATGCCGAGCGGGAACGCCAGCATGGTGAGCGCGGTGGCGGTGGCGCTCTCGCCGTCCTCCCGGCGCAGGTACTGGGCGAGCAGGAAGTGGTTGGCGGCGAAGCCGGCGGCGAGCGCCAGCACCGAGCCGTTCACGGCGGCGGTGCCGGAGGCGCGCATCACGGTGGCGACCGGGCGCCCGCCGGGGCGGCGCAGCCAGAACAGCACCAGTGGGACGGCGGGCAGGGCGAGCAGCAGCCAGAGCGGGGCGTCGGGGGCGAGGGTGAGGCCGAGCAGTACGGCGGCGATCGCCGAGCCGATCAGCGCGGCGTCGCCGAGCGAGCCGCGGTCGGGCAGCCGCAGCCGTCCGCCGCCGCGCGGGGCGTCGCGGCGGGCGATCAGCCAGGCGGCCAGGCAGATCGGCAGCTTGACCAGGAAGATCGCCCGCCAGCCGACGTGGTCCAGCAGCAGGCCGCCGATCACCGGGCCGAGCACGGCGCCGAGCGGGCCCAGGGTGGCGGGCACGCTCATCGCCCGTCCGCGCAGCTCCGGGCGGACGGCGGTGGCGGCGAGGACCGGCATGAGGACGAACAGCACGGCGCCGAAGGCGCCTTGGGCGAGGCGGGCGGCGATCAGCCAGCTCGCCCAGGGGGCGGCGGCGGCCAGCGCGCTGCAGAGCGCGAAGCAGCCCACGGACAGCAGGAGGGCGGCGCGCAGGCCGACCTGGTCCAGCCACCGCCCGGCGGGCAGCAGCAGGGCGACCAGGGGGAGCTGGTAGCCGAGCACGGCCCACTGGGCGGTGGTGGGGGAGACGTCGAGGGCGTTCGCGATGTCCGTCAGCGCGAGGTTGACGACGTTCATGTCGAGCATCGCGACGAAGGAGATCAGGCCTGCGGCGAAGACCAGGCTCCACCGGTCCACCGCCGCCCCGGCCGGGCCGTCACCCGGTGCGCTGGTGGCGGGCGACTGCTGCGTTGCCATGGGTCATCCTCCGTTCCCCCGTGCTGTCCGGACACCACCTCGGCGGCGGCGTCCGGTACATCAGTCGGAGGTATCCGGGCCCGAGTTCCGAACAGGTGGGGGATTTTTGCGGCTTGGCCGGATCATGGCGACCGTGGCCGATGTTGCCCGCCTGTCCGGAGGGGACTCCGGGGAGCCCGGCGGGCGGGCCGGCGGACGGCGGACGACTGACAGTTGACGGATGTCAGATGACAGATAACAGCTGACAGACATTGAAATCTGTCAGCTGTTATCTGTCAGTCGTCAGTTGTCAGCCGGACCGGCGCCGCCTCAGCCGACGGCCGCCAGTTCGGCCGGCGGGGCCGGGGTCGGCTCCCCGGCCTCGGCCGCCCGCAGCCGGGCTATCAGCTCCTCCCGCGCCCGGGCCACCCGGGAGCGGACGGTGCCGACCGGGCAGCCGGCCACCTCGGCGGCCTCGGCGTAACTCAGGCCGACGACCTGGGTGAGCACGAAGGCCTCGCGCCGCTGGGCGGGCACCCGGTCCAGCAGGTCGCCGAGCGCCACGCCGTCCTCGAAGCCCGCGGTGGGCGCGATGCCCTGCCGCTCGGCGGCCTCCTGCCAGTCCGGCAGCGCGGCGCAGCGCGGCCGGGCGGCGGCGGTGCGGTAGCGGTCGATGACGGTGCGCCGGGCGATGGACAGCAGCCAGGTGCGGGCGGAGGAGCGGCCGGCGAACCCGGGCAGGCTGCGCAGGGCCCGCAGGAACGTCTCCTGGGCGAGGTCGTCGGCGGACTGCACATCGGTGAGGTGGGCGACGAAGCGCCACACGTCCCGCTGGGTGGCCCGGACGAAGGCCTCGACGTCGGCGGACCGGCCCTCGCGGGCGGCCAGCGCGAGCGCGGTCAGCTGCTCGTCATCCACGACGGCCCCCCACCCGGTCGGTCCCACCTGGGAGGAGGTACGGGACGATGGTCATATGAGATGCGCGCAACTCCGTACCGCTCTGTCCGCCCGCCTCGACGGCGAACCGGCCGGTGTGCCGGACCGCCGGCTGGACAAGCACGTCGCGCGGTGCGCGGCCTGCCGGGAGTGGCTGGAGCGGGCGGAGCGACTGCGCGGGCCGCGGCTCGCGGACCCGGCCGACGGGCCGTCCGCGGACTGGACGGCGAAGCTCCTCGCGCGCCTCGGCGCGCAGGACCCGGGCGTGGCCGGCGGCCCCGGAGGGGTCGATGACGGTGGAACCGGAGAGGGCCGCCCCGGGCAGGGGGACGGCGGACGGACGCGGTAGGACGGTGGCGCCGGGCAGGGCCGGTGCGCCGTCGAAGTCAGGCATGAAGGGATCCTGAGGGGAGGACGGGGTGCGGTGCCGTTGCGGGCGGCACCGTCGGCGTCGGTGGGCGGCCGCGCGGCCTCGGCCCCGACCGGCGGAGCGGCGGGGAGGGTCGGCGCACGCGGGCCCGGAGCCCCGGCGGCAGCGGCCTCCGTCGGTACCGGCAGCTTCCCGGACCCCGGCGGACCGGCCGTCCACGCCGGACCACGGCCGCCCCGGGGGAGGGACTGCGGCAGTGGCGCGCGGTCGGTCGGCGGTCGTCCGGGGACGGGCGGCGGTACCCGGCGGCGCGGCTGCGGCGCGGGGCGACCTGCCCACCGCGCGGCGGACACCGGCGGTGTCCGGGAACGGCGGCGGGCGCGTCAGCGGGCGAACGCGGTTGAGGGAGGTCCGCGGCGGACCAGGGCGTGCGAGAGCAGCACCGACCGCGCCCGCCGGGCCCGGTGGCCGTCGGGTCTGGGCGAGTCCGGCGGCCGGTAGCCGGCCGGGCGGGTGAACAGGACGAGCAGCGGCGCCAGCAGCGCCCCCGCCAGCACCGAGCCCAGCGCGCCGAGCAGGTCGAACAGCCGCACCAGCGCGGTCTCGCCGCGCCAGAGCAACAGCGCGCAGGCCAGCGCGGCGAGCACGTGGGCGGTGACCATGCCGGGCGACATGCCGTGCGCGGCCATGTCGTGGCCGCCCATGCCGCCCATGCCGCCCATCCCGTGGCCGGTCATCCCGGACACGGCCGCGGCCCCGGAACCGGACCCGGAGCCCGGCAGCGGCACACCGGCGGTGGAGGACGCGAGGTCCGTGGCCGCCGCGCCGTGCGTGTGGGCGACGGCCACGGCGCCGGACGGCGGGACGTCCGGATCCAGCCCGGCCATCAGCGCCAGGTCGTCCGAGGACAGCCCGGTCGGCGTCGTGTCCGGATTGCACAGCAGCAGCGAGGCCCAGTCCGTCGGCTGCGCGCCGGCGAACCCGCCTCCCCCGAACAGCGAGCCCGCCTGTTCGAACGTCAGGTGCAGCGCCGTCTGCGCGGCCACCATCCAGCAGCTGATCACCGCGAGCCCACGCCGTCGGCCGGCCAGCAGCCAGGTGAGGCCGAGGGTCAGACCGAACGCGCCCGTCAGGACCGGGAGCGAGACCCCGGAACCGGCCATGGCGACGTGCGCCGTGGCGGCCAGCGCCACGCAGAGCGCGGCGAAGACCACGGCGCGCAGCGAGCGGATCCGGTCGGTCATCACGATGACACTCATCGTCGCACCCGCCTCCGTCGACCTGTACCGCGCCCTCCGGTATTGGCCGGTTCCGCCCCCGTCCGGGCATGTCCGGCCGCCTCGGGCCCGGCCCGTCGGGGCAAGCCGTTCGGGCACCCGCACTGTCGGGGGCCGGTGGGGGCGCTGGTGGGGGCGGTGACGCTGCGGTGGCCGGATCCCGGCGGTGCGCGAGCGGCCGGCGTGACGGCGTGTGCCGGACTGGTCCCGGAAGATGCTCTTCATGCCGTCATATCGGTTTGACAGGTCCGTGCTGATACGTACTGAATGTGACGCCACGAATGTGACGTCGCACACACGGGCATCGAGGGCGACCACCGACGGCGACAGGAGACCCGGCATGGACACCACCGCACCCGAGACCGACACCGGTCCCGCCGCACCGGCGGTCCCGGCCGCCCCCGTCACCCTGCCCGGCCCCGCCGCTCCGCCCACCCCCGTCGACCTCCCCGACCTTCCAGACCTCCCCGATCTCGCCGACCCGGCGTTCTGGCGGCTGCCCGACCGCGCCCGCGCCGCCGCCTTCGCCGAGCTGCGCCGCCTGCCCGCCCCGGCCCGCTTCGGTGCCGCCCCGGGCTTCCACGCCCTCGTCCGGCACGCCGACGTCGTCGAGGCCAGCCGCAACCCCGCCGTCTTCCTCAGCGGACCCGGCGTCACCACCCCCGAACCGGCCCGCTGGGTCCGCCTCCTGTTCGGCGACTCGATGGTGAACCTGGACGACCCCCGGCACGCCCAGCTGCGCCGCATCGTCTCCCGGGCCTTCACCCCGCGCCTGATCTCGCGCGTCGAGGACGACATCCGGCTGGTCGCCGCCGAGCTGGTCGACCGGGTCGAACGCGAGCGCCCCGCGGACTTCGTCAACGCCGTGGCCGCCGAACTCCCCTTCCGGGTGATCTGCAACATGATGGGCATCCCGGAGGAGCCCCGCCGCGCCATCCTCGACCAGGTCGACCACGCCTCCGAGCACACCGGCGTCGACCGCCCGCTGCGCCAGCGGATCCGGATGCCGGGACGCGGGCTGCGGGCCCTGGCCCGGATGCAGGGCATGGTCGCCGACCTCGGCCGCGAACGCCGCCGCCGGCCCACCGACGACCTGATCTCCGCCCTGGTCACCGCCGACGTCGACGGCCGCCGCCTCACCGGCCGCGAACTCGGCGCCTTCTTCTCCCTGCTGCTCGTCGCCGGTGTCGAGACCACCCGCAACGCCCTCGCGCACGGCCTGCACCTGCTCACCGTCCACCCCGAGCAGCGCGCCCTGCTCCTCGGCGACCTCGACGGGCACCTCGGCGGCGCGGTGGACGAGATCGTCCGACACGCCACGCCGATCATCCAGTTCCGCCGCACTCTGGCCGTCGACCACCGGCTCGGCGGCCCCGACGGTCCGCTGCTGCGGGCGGGCGAGAAGGTGGTGCTCTACTACGGCTCCGCCAACCGCGACGAGACCGTCTTCAGCGACCCCGAGGCCTTCGACATCACCCGCGCTCCCAACCCCCACCTCGGCTTCGGCGGCGGCGGGCCGCACTACTGCCTCGGCGCGCACCTCGCCCGGCAGGAGATGAAGGTGCTCTACCGGGAGCTGTTCACCCGGCTCCCCGAGGTGCGCTCGGTCGGCGAGCCGGAGTTCGTCCCGTCCAGCTTCGACCACCGGATCCGCGCGCTCTGCTTCACCTTCTGAACGTCCCGAGCGAGCCCCGGTCCACCCCGCTCCGCCCCGGTCCACTTCGCTTCACTCCGGCTCGGTCGGTTCCGCCGGCTCCCAGGCCGAGTGGTCGTGCGCGAACAGCACCCGGCGCGGGCCGGACGCCGTCAGCCGGTCCAGCCAGGCCGGATACCCGGGCAGCGGCGCGCCGACCACCCCCTCCCCGGCCGCCCGCCGCGCCAGCAGCGCCGAGCCGTAGCCGGACGCCGTGTCGAACGCCTGCCCGGCCAGCACGGTGCAGCCGTCCGGCCCGGTGACCACCAGTGACTGGTGGCCGGGGGTGTGACCGGGCGTCGGCACCACCCGCACGCTCGGCCACACCTCCGCCTCGCCGTCCAGCTCCCGGTGGCGGACGCCCGGGAAGTCCACCAGCGCGTCGATCGTGTACCCGCCCGCCCGGGCCGCCGCCAGCTCCGCCGCCTGCGTCCACACCGGCACGCCGGCCAGCAGCGGATTGCCGCCGCAGTGGTCGAAGTGCAGATGGCAGTTGACGACCACGTCCACCTCGCCCGCTGCCACACCCGCCGCCGCCAGTGCCGCCGTCAGCGGCCGCCGCACCGGGCGGTAGCGCGCGTCCGCCTCCGGATCGCCCTCGCCGAGGCCGGTGTCGAACAGCAGCAGCCCCTCCGGCCTGCGCACCAGGTACGCCAGCACCGGCTCCACCCGGGGCTCCGGACCGCCCGCCTCCTCGGCCGGGCGGACGAAGTAGCCGAGGTCGAGCCGCCGGATCGACGGCGTTCGATCGGAGGGGAGCCTGGCCACGCGGGTCCTCCTGAGGGGTGCGGTGGCGGACATCACTGCGCCTACCCACCATGCGGAGCACAATGCGCACATGACCGACCGTCCGCTCCCCGCACCGACCGGCCCCGACGACGTGCTGTCCTCCGCCACCGATTCGCCCACCGCCGGCGGCCCCGGCGACGACATTCCCGGCGTCGACATTCCCGGCGTCGGCAACCCTGCCGTCGACGGCCCCACCGCCGACGCCTGGCGCGCCCTCGGCGGGCCGAGCGCGCTGCTGGAGCGGGTCTCCTTCCACGGCCCCGACGCGGTGCTGCCCTCCCGGCTGCCCGTGCGGCGGCTGGCCCGGGCCACCGTGGCCGCCTGCTCGCTGGCCGCCGCCGAACTCGCCGCACTGCGCTCCGCCGGCCCCGGCTCCGCCGGCCCCGGCTCCGCCGGCCCCGGACTCGTGCCGCAGGTGCGGATCGACCAGGGCGCGGTCGCCACCGCCTTCGTCAGCGAACGCCACCTGCGGATCGACGGCCGCGCCCCGGTCTCCTTCGCGCCGCTGTCCGGCTTCTGGCCGACGGCCGACGGCTGGCTGCGCACCCACGCCAACTACCCCCACCACCGCGAGCGGCTGCTCACCGCCCTCGGCCTGCCCGAAGGCACCGGCCCCGACCGGCTCGCCGCCGTGCTGCGCGAACTCCCGGCCGCGGCCGTCCAGGAGCGCGCGTACGCGGCGGGGGCGCTCGCCGTCGCGGTCGCGCCGGTCAGGGACACCACGCTCCCGCTGGTCGAGGTCCACGCCGTCGACGACACCGCGCCCCGGCCGCTGGGCCCCGCCCCCGTCGACCGGCCCGCCGCCGGGATCCGCGTCCTCGACCTCACCCGGGTGATCGCCGGACCGGTCGCCACCCGCACCCTCGCCCTGCTCGGCGCCGACGTGCTGCGCATCGACGCGCCGCAGCTGCCCGAGGCCGAGGACGCCCACGCCGACACCGGGTTCGGCAAGCGCTCCGCCCGCCTCGACCTCGCCGAGCGCGCCGACCGGGAGGCCTTCGAGGACCTGCTCGCCACCGCCGACGTCGTCGTCACCGCCTACCGCCCCGGCGCGCTGGACGCGTACGGCCTGGCGCCCGACTCCCTGTCCGCCCGCCGCCCCGGCCTGGTCGTCGCCCAGCTGAACGCCTGGGGCTGGACCGGCCCGTGGGCCGGACGGCGCGGCTTCGACAGCCTGGTCCAGGCCGGCTGCGGCATCGCCGCCACCGAGGCCGGCGCCGACGGCCGCCCCGGCGCCCTGCCCGCCCAGGCCCTCGACCACGGCACCGGCTACCTCGTCGCGGGCGGCGTGCTGCGCGCTCTCATCGACCAGCGCACCGTCCGGCCGGGCGGACGCCACCTGCGCTACTCGCTCGCCGGCACGGCCTCCTGGCTGCTGCACGGCATCGCGCCCACCGCCGACCCGCACCGGCCGCCCAACGCCGAGCCCTACGACCCCGCCCGGTGGCTCACCGAGACCGACACGTCGTACGGCCGGCTCCGGCACGCGCTGCCGCCCATCGGCTACGCGGGCGCCCCGGCGGACTGGGAGCGCCCGCCGGGGCGCTGGGGCACGGACGAGCCGCTCTGGCGTTGAGAGCCGTAGCCGTAGCCGTAGCCGTAGCCGTAGCCGTGGCCGCAGCCCCGGCCGACGCCGCGCCGACGCGTTCAGACGCCGGAGGGGATCTGCCTGGCGGTTCTGCGCATCTGGAAGGCCGTCGCGATCTCGATCAGCCCCAGGATCACCAGCCAGCAGCCGGCCAGCACGGTCAGCGCGGTGATCGAACCGGCCGGGAAGACCATCAGCAGCACACCGGCCAGCGTGTTCGCCCCGCCCGCGAACGCCTGCCAGCCGCGGGCCGGCATGGTCGGGTCCGAGGCGGCGGCGGCGAGCTGGGTGATGCCGCGGAACAGCCAGCCGATGCCGATCCAGATCGCGAGCAGCAGCACCGACTGCGCCGCGCTGCGGAAGCACAGCAGGCCGAGCAGCACACAGATCGCCCCGCTGATGAACGCCAGCACCCGCATCGCGGTGGTGGCGTGCGTACCGAACGAGGCGACCAGCTGCACGATGCCGATGACCAGCAGGTAGAGGCCGAACAGCACGCCGACCACCAGCAGCGTCTCCTCCGGCCAGACGAACACGACGATCCCGAGGCCGAGCGAGACGAGTCCGGCGACCAGCAGGACCTGCCAGGCGGCCCTGGCCAGCAGTCCGAGCGGGCCCTGCACGGGGTCGCCGTCGGGGGTGATGATCGGGGAGACCACGGTGGCGTCCTCCAGGGGAGCTTGCAGCGGAGCGGGCGCCCGGGCGTGCGAGCGGGCACCCTCGGCGCGCGGGCGGGCGGGTGCTCCTCACGATCGCCGCGCACGCCCCGTCCCGCGCGCCGGATACACCCGTTCGGGCGATCCGACAGGTTCTCCCCGGAGTTGCCGGAACGCCATCTGCGCCACATCCGACATCGATAAGATCCGTCGATGTGACTTCTGAAGGGTGGGGGACCCCTCCGGTCGAGCCGATCAGCCAGCACTACATCGTCTGCGGCGGCAACGCGCTCGCCCACCGCCTGGCACTCGAACTCGTCGAGCACTACGAAGTACCGGTCGTCGTCCTCGTTCCGGACCGCGCCCGCGACCACGCGCCCCGGATCGAACAGCTGGAGGGCGTCGCCGCCGTCGTCGAGTACAGCAGCGTCACCGAGGAGGCGCTGCGCGCCGTCCGGGTGGAGACCGCGCGCGGCATCGCCTTCGTCGACGGCGACGACCAGGGGAACATCCACGCCGCCCTCTCCGCGCAGGGACACAATCCCGGCATCCGCATCGTCCTGCGCATGTTCAACCAGCGGCTCGGCGCCAACATCCAACGCCTGCTCAGGAACGGCACCGCGCTGTCGGGCTCCGCCACCGCCGCCCCCGCCTTCGCCGACGCCGCCCTGTCGCGCCCCAACTCCGTCCAGGTCGGCGACCGTTTCCTGCACATCGCCTACGACGACGACATCACGTCCGACCGGCTCTGCGTCGTCGCCGACCGGATCGACCCCCAGGACCTCGACCGCATCCGGCTGCTGCCCGACCAGGGCGGCGACTCCGCCTCCTTCGTCCGGCTGGCCAGCGAGTTCGGCGACGACGGGCCGATCCGCTCCGGCACCGAGGCCCGCCGCGCCGCCGGCTCCGGCGGGCAGGGCGGCCCGGACGGTCAGGGCGGCCCGGGCGGCCCGGGCGGCGGCATCGCCGCCCTGCAGACCCTCCCCGTCGAACCTGCCGTACGGATCGCCTGGTGGCGGCGGCTGCGCTGGCGGGTGCTCGACACCCTGCGCTTCTTCACCAGTGCCCGGCTGCGCCTGGTGCTGATCACCGCCCTGGTCGCGGTGCTGCTCGCCTTCGCCCTGCTCTGGCACCTCAACGGCAACTTCGCCTGGACGCTCTACGCCTCGCTGCTCGACCTCGCCGGCGCCGCCCAGCCGGACCAGCCCGGCTCCCCCGACGGGACCGGCGGCGCCTGGCAGCGGGTCGCCCAGGTGATGATCACCTTCTGCGGCATCACCTTCGCGCCGGTCGCCACCGCCATCGCGGTCGAGGTGCTCGCCTCCGGCCGCCGCGGCCAGCCCCGCAACCCGGGCGCCGGCACCCGCGACCACGTCGTCGTGGTCGGCCTCGGCAACGTCGGCACCCGGGTGGTCAGCCAACTGCACGGCCTCGGCGTGCCGGTGGTCGGCCTGGAGAGCGACCCGCAGGCACGCGGCATCTCCGCCGTCCGCGCGCTCGGCGTCCCGGTGGTGGTCGACGACGGCCCGCTCGCCGAACAGCTGCGCCGGGCCCGGCTCAAGCACAGCCGCGCGGTGGTCGCGGTCAGCGGCGACGACGCCACCAACCTGGAGGCGGCCCTGGAGGCGCGCGCCGAACGGCCCGACGTCCGGGTGGTGCTGCGGCTCTTCGACGACAGCTTCGCGAGCCATGTGTACGCGACCCTGGACAACGTCGCCTCGCGCTCCACCTCCTACCTCGCCGCCCCGGCCTTCGCCGCCGCGCTGATGGGCCGCGAGGTGCTCGGCACGCTCTCGGTGTTCCGGCACGTGCTGCTGATCGCCGAGCTGTCCGCCGAACTCGGCAGCGGCCTGATCGGCCTCAACCGCCACGACCTGGAGGACCCGGGCGGCGTCCGCGTCCTCGCCGTCCGACTGGCCCGCAACCCGCAGCTCTACCAGTGGCGCTACGCCGACCGCACCCGCGCCCTGGAGCCCGGCGACCGGGTGGTGGTCGCCGCCACCCGCAGCGGCCTGGCCCGCCTGAACACCGCGCTGACGGCCGACGGCTGAGCCAGGGGCCTCCCCGGCGCGGCGCGTGAACGTACCACGGAGAGTCTCATTCCGCTTGCGAATGGACGGAAACGGATCGTCGGCGGCCCCGCCGTCGCCCTCGGCCGCCGCCGTCGCCACCTCGGCCGACCGCACGAACCCGGCCGACCTGGCCGACCTGACCACCCCGCCCGTGTGTGATCAGGCGAACGGACCCGCCTGTGTGAACGCGATCCCGGCGAACCGTTCGGCGATGCGGCGGTGGCCGGCGCTGTTGGGGTGAAGGCCGTCCGGGAGGTCGGGGATGTCGCCCTCGCCGAACAGGTCACGGCCGTCGAGGTGGTGCAGGTTCGGATCGTGCACCCGGCGAGCGCTCACGATGCGGGCCAGCTCCTCGCGTACGACGTCGAGCGTCAGCGCCCCGCCCGGGACGTCGGCGGGTGCGCCGAGCGCGGTGAAGCGTCCGTCGGCGGCGATGGTGACCGGGCCGGGGGTGCCCTCGACCGGAGGGCAGATCACCGGGGAGACCACCAGCAGGGGGGTATCGGGGTGCCCCTCGCGGATCGTGTCGAGGAAGCCGTGCACCGCCGGCCCGAAGGAACGCCGTCGGAACGAGGCGCCGGTCACGACGTTGAGACCCAGCTTGAGGCTGATGAGGTCGACCGGCGCGTCCCGGATCGCACGCGCCACGAACGGGTCGAGCCGGGCGTTACCGGCCAGCGAGAGGTTGACGAGCTCCACCCCGCCGAGACCCGCGGCGATCACCGGCCAGGTGTCGAAAGGCGAGTCGGCCTCCGGGAAGTGGCTGATGGAGCTGCCGTGGTGCAGCCAGCTGCGCCGACCGGTCGCCGACGGCGGCCCGACCGCGGCATCGGCCCACAGGCCGACCACCTCGGTACGGGACTGCTGCGGCAACCAGATCTCGATCGCCTTCTCGCCCGGCGGCAGCTGATCGAACGTCACGCGGCAGCTCGGGCCCGGGACCGTCCTGCTGCGCCCGACCGACACCTGCGACACCTTGCCCGCGAGCAGCGGTGCCCTGCGCAACCGGACCCCGTCGACCACCAGCTCCAGGGCCCCGGGCGCAGAGTGTCCGGCACTGCCGTCGTACTGGGTGACGGTCGTGAGCGCCTCGACCTCCAGCACCGTCGCGCTCGTCACGAACGCCAACCGGACCCCCGAGGACAGCGTGGCGATCCGCTCGACGGAGTCGTCCGGGAACTGCGCCCGCGTCCACAGGGGCAGCCGCCACGGCAGCACACCGGCCTCGGTCCGCTCCAGATCCAGCGCTCCGCGGAACCTCACCGGACCGCCGATCAGTGGGATCTCACGCAGTTCGCCAGTCACGTCACGCCCGCCCGTTCCGCTGCTTCGTCAACGACCGAAGCAGCGTATCCCGCCGCGCAAGTGCTTTTCCGCGCTCACCAGATGACGACACCGCCTCCCGTCGCAGCCGCGCGCCCGGCGACCTCCCCGATGATCGCCAACCGCTCCGAGACCGCGGTCCCGGGCTCCTGGTTCGACATCACGGGGCCGATGCCCGCGACGACCCTCTCCAGGTTGTCGCGCAGCATCAGGCACTCGCGCAGCAACGCGGGGACCTGCTCGGGCTCGACCCACAGGTCCCCCTCGGCCAGGACCGGAAGGAACCCGGCCCCCAGCGAGCGGACGACCTCCGAGCCCCACACCCGCGTGCGCCAACTCTCGGGGCCCGCACCGTTGAAGTATCCGTCCGGAACGTCCTGCACCTGCCTCTCCCCATCCGCGCCGACGACGAAGACATGTACCAACAAGCTCATGAGCGCAGTGGATCACGCCCTCGACGGCACGGTCCAAGGAATTCGGCGTCAGCCCCTCGGAGTCCTTCCCGTCACGATCAGCGTCCCGATGTGCCCCTCGGTCGGGGCGTCGAGCACCGAAGCCTCCACCGACTCGAACCCGCTCCGCCGGAGCAGGCCGAGCCACCCGCGGGGCGTGTAGGAGTAGCGGTACGTGTACAGCGCCTTCCCGGCGAAGCCACCCTTGTACATGCCTTGCGGACCGTAGGCGCCGGGAATCGCGGGGGGTTGCGAGAACGCGAGGACGCCGCCGGGGCTCAGACGGGAGGCGACGAGGGGGAGCAGCTTCAGCGGGTCCGTGAACCAGACCGCCCCGAACACCGAGTAGACCGCGTCCCAGGTCGCGTCGGTGCCGCGCAGGTAGTCCAGCACCTCCGCACAGTGGACCCGGACGCCGGAAGACCCCCAGCGCTCGGAGGCCCTGCCGACCATGACGGGCGAGAGATCAACACCCGTGACCTCCACGCCCCGCCCGGCCAGCGCGGCCATCGCCCGCCCGGTGCCGCACCCGATCTCCAAGGCACTGTCCGGCGACCCGAGCAACTCCGCCCCGGGCCCATGGCCGGCGTACTGCGTCCAGCGGAACACCGGGCCCGCCTCGAACACCTCGTCCTTGATCCCGGCCGCGTACGTGTCCCAGAGTTCGCGCTCCGATTCGATGTCATGCCGTGCGGGCAACGGATCTCCTCTGTGCTGTCACTGGTGAGGGGCCGGCGGCAGCGGCCTGGTTCGGGACCGGAGCCACAAGGTCCACCGGGTGCTCCAGCGGCTCGACACCGCACTGTCCGTAGCCGATCCGCCGATGTCGGCCTGGTCGATCAGCAGGAGGACGGGTGATCCGCCGGCGGTCCGCAGGCTCTCATCGGAGCGTGCGGACCATGACGGCGAAGCGGGGCGAGTCCGGGAAGGGCTGCCGGAAGCCGACCCGGCTGTAGCCCCAGGACTCGTACAGGCTCTGCACCTTGGGGTGGTCGGGGTCGACGAGGAGTACGGCCAGGCCCTCGGGCCGATTGTCGATCAACGCGGTCTGGAGCTGGGCGGACAGTCCTTTCCCGCGCCAGGCCGGGCGGACCATCAGCTCGGAGAAGCCGAAGGTGGTGCACCGCTCCGGAGGGTTGACGATGTGCTCGCGCCACCACTCCCGGCCGGTGGTCAGCGGTGCCCCGTAGGCGAAGCCGACCGGTTCGGAGCCGTCGTACGCGACCACACAGGTGAAGCCGTTCAGGCTCGTCCAGTGGTCGACGAACCACGGGAAGCGCTGTACGAACTCATCCTCCACCAACTCCGCCGCGTAGGCGTCCGCGTGGACGTTGAGGAGCAGTTGGCGGAAGCCCTCGGGCAGCGAGTCCTTCTGGTAGTGACGCAGTTCGATCACATTGACCTCGTCATGGTGTCGCTCTCCGGAACATTCGTCAGAGCCAGGATCATCACCTCGTTCCGAGCCGCGCCCTCCCAAGGAATCGCGGCTCCGACTCGCCGATAGCCCCATGAACGGTAGGCCGCCTGAGCTGCGGTCGCATCCGGTCGGCCGTTCAACCTCACCCGTGCATTGTCGAGCCCTTCGACGAGTGCCCGGTGCATGAGGGTTGCGATGCCCTGGCGGCGCCATGGGCCTCACCTCGAACGTAGGACCGGGCGGAGCAGGTCGAGGACGTGGGTCCAGCTGTACTGGTCGCGCGCTCCTCCGGACTTGGGTGGGTGGGGAACGGCGTTGCCGATCAGGACGTTCATGGAACGGAGTCGGGCCAGGCTCTCCGCGTACGCCGGGTGGGCGGCGAGGGCGGAGTTGACGTAGGGCTGTACGGCTACGGGGATGCCCTGGCCGTAGGCCTCGCAGAGGATCGCCAGTGCGAGTGTGTCGGCGATGCCCTGGGCCCACTTGTTGATGGTGTTGAACGTGGCGGAGACGACGGCGATGGCGTCGGCCGGCGGCAATGGCCGGGGAGCTCCGGGTGTGCGCCAGGCGGAGCGGATCGGGTAGCCGGTCTGTGTTGCGACGGCCGTCCGATCGAGCAGTCCGAGTGCGTTGGGCGTGGCGATCACCCCGACCTCCCAGCCATCGGCCTGAGCTGCCGCGATCAGCTCGCCGACCCCGTCGGCGACCCCCGAGGCACAGACGACCACGTAGAGGAACGGCTTGCGGTGCTGGGACAAGCCTGAACTCCCTTTGTGTGATGGCGCATCTCGGCCTTTGCGGAACGGACTACCAGGATGTGCGGAAGGCCAGGCGACGGATCACGTGATCGGGCCGAGCATGGAGTCGTATCGGGGCGAGTCGGGGAAGGGCTGCATGATGCCCCATCGTGGTGGATCCCATCGCTCGTCAGTGCCCCTCCCGATCGTGAACGGTTCCAGCGGCGTGGGTGGGTTGATTCAGCTGGGCTTCTCCCCGAGGGCGTGGCGGAGCCAATCCAGGGAGTCGGTCGCCAGGATGGCGTCGGCGAGTTCGTTGGCGGTCTTCGTGGTCAACCGCGCGCGACTGTTGTCGATCCAGCGTTGGGCGTTCATATAGCCCTGGGCCACGTACTCGACACCCTGGATCAGGCACTCCAGCTTGTCGGCGTCGCGGGCGCAGACCGCTTCGGGTGATTCGTTGCCTTCGTATTCGGAGACCAGGTCCCGCACTGTGGACGCCAGTACCTCCGGCATGCCGGCGACCTGGTCGGAGGTAACCGCTTCCGGGTCGGCGCTGGTCGCGTACTTCTTCCCGACGTAGTTGACGTCGCCGGTCCGCGTCTCGGCGACGTCGTGCCAGGTGGCGAGGAACGCCGCCCGCGCGGGGTCGGCGCCTTCGAGCTTGGCGATAATCGAGGCGAGGAGCGAGGTCCGCCAGGAGTGCTCGGCGACCGACTCGGGATCCCGGACGCCCGCCATCCACCAGCCTGTGCGCTTGGTGTACTTGAGCGTCCCGGCTTCGAACAGGAACCGCGCCACCGAGGCAAGATCAGCAGACACCCTCGGACTCCTCTCACGCCTCGGCGAGGCGAATTGCGTAGCGAATGCTCTCGAGCTCACGCCGCCCGCGCGCCGAGACCTCAGCGCTATCCAACATCATGGGAAGCCTGTCGCGGAGGACAGTTGTCGCTACTCCCAAGCGCAGCAGGTTCGGCCGTACCTGGAGCAGGGACCACACCGTGTGGATATTCAGGTCAAGGTACCCGTGATCGACATTGAGACCTTCAGCCAGGTGTGCAAGCAGCTTGTGTCCGGACCAGTGTGCCGGCGTTGAGTCCGCAATGAACTTGTCGGAGAGCTCCAGCGGAAGCTCACCGATCCAGTATGCCCAGTAGTTGAGGTTCGCAGTGGCGCCGGCGTCATCGGCGAGGGCGGTGTTGATGAAGTACGCGAGACGGTCTTGGTCGCCGTGCCGAGCGGCGACCATCGCAACGGAGCGTAGGTTGAGCCAGGTGCTCAGCCAGCCAGTCGGTGCTTCTGTCCGTTGCTGATGGGCCAGCCACGAACTGGTGTCGCTCTGGTCGTCGAGACCCGCGAGGTAGAGCGCCTGGCGGCGGAGCAGAAACTGATCATTTCCACGAGCTTCCTCTGCGGTGCGCCGCATGTTGGTGAAGAACTGGACGCATTCAGTAACGGAGAGTTCTGGGCAGGCCGGTGCGGGACCTCGCCGCGATCGGGCAGGTGCCGGAAGCTGACGGATACCCCGGGGAGCCCGGCCACTGAGCGGCCACGTCAGGACCTCGATGAGGTCGCGCTGCATCACCATCGACCCAAGCGGGCTTGTTGCTACCGACACATTGTCCTCAAGAGCACCGGCGAGGAGAACGTCGGCCTCAAGGGCATGTTCAAAGGTACGGAGAAGTGTGGGTGCGGCGCCCAACCGCATAAGCCGATGGCGGGTCGCGAGCATCTGTCCGACCGGCACGGCGGTGAGCGGCCGCCGACCACTTTCCCATCCTGCGATCGTGTCCACCGAGACCCTGAGCAGTTCCGCGAAGCCTTCCTGCGTGAGGCCCTGCTGCTCTCGTATCACTCGGAGGACATAGCCGGAGACTACGCCCGAACGTGGGCGGCACGAGCTTCCCTGACCGGCGGTCAGGGATCGGTCAGGTCTGGATTGCACAGGAGCCCCCACCTTCGGGAGTTCGCGCCGGCGTACTCGTACTAGCAGTCACTGCACGTTCTGGTCTCGGACTTCTACCGTCGTAGTCGTCCCGGTCGAGGCTATCCGGAGGCCCTGTGAAGTGCCCCGGTCTTCCCCGAACGGGTGACGGAAGAGCTTTTTCGTTCCACCCGGAGGTTCCGTGATGGGTCCAGTTTCGCTTCCTGGGATGAGCGGTCAGGAGTGTGGAGACCAGGTCGGCGCTTCCGCGATCCGGCCCATGGATGTCGCCGCGACGGCTCAAACGCGCGGAGAATCGGTGGTGGCAGTGACCACCAAGATCAGGTTGCAGCCGTGTCCTCAGGGCTCGATCGGTACAAAGCGAGCCAGATGGGCGGTCGACCGAGGTCCGGGCGCGGTTCCGGCCCTTCGCGCAAACGTTCTCAAGGTCCTCCAGTCGTGGGACTTCGCCCGGGACGATGACCAGGCATTTGCCGCAACGCTGGTCCTCACCGAGATGGTGACCAACGCGAGCCGGTACGGCCGTCCTGTCCTTGGCTTGATCGATGTCGATATGTGGCTGGAAGGCAGTCGGATCACCGTCGTGGTCACAGATGGAGCTGCCGAGGCCCCTGTGGTTCGCGAGAGTGGCGCCGAGGACGAGTCCGGACGGGGCCTTCGGCTGATCAGTGCGTATGCCGAGGCGAGCGGCTACGAGCCCCATCGCACCGGCAAGCGGGTGTGGGCCGTGATCGGTCCGCAGCCCGCTCCCGAGATCGGTGTTGTCCCGGATCTCCTCCGGTCCGCCGTGTGATCCGACCTTCCCGTCCGGCGGCTCGACCTGGTCGTCGGTTCCTCGTGTCTGGTGGACAGGAGGAGCTGCTGGCTCTGAGCATCGGCACTTCACTGATAACGAGAAGAACCTTGATCGAGAACTCCGTCACCGACTCGCACGCCCAGATCATCGTGCAGGCCGGGACGATCGCCGGAGGCATCACCCTGCCCGCACCGCCGTCCCCGCCGGTGCCGCGGCTGCTTCCCCGTCGGAGGCCGCTGGCGGATCGGGTCGAGGCGCGGGCGCGCCTTTCCGCGCTCCTCTCCACCGAGGAGCCTCTGCCCGTTCTCATCACCGGGCCCGAGGGGATGGGCAAGACCGCCTTGGCCGTCGACCTCCTCCACGGCCAGAACACCCCCGGCCCGCACCTCCACGCCGACCTCGGTGGCAGCAGCGCGTCCGGCCCTACGAGGCCGGACGCGATCATCGCTCGCTGGCTCCGGGCCCTGGGCGTTGGCGTGCCCACCGACGCCGACGAGGCGCACGACCTGTACCGGAGCCTGACCGCTGGGCGGCGTGTAGCGGTACTGCTGGACGACGTGGCTACCGCCGTGCAGGCCGAACGCTTGCTTCCGTCCGCCTGCGGCCTCGTGATCATCACCGCTCGCCGGCCCTTGCCGGAACTGCTGGCCGCCGGGACGCACCACCACCGGCTCGGGCCCCTGCCCGCCGATGCCGCCGGGCAGCTCCTCCTCAGCGTCGCCGGCAGGGCACTCCCTCACCACCGGATCGCCGAACTCACGGAGGCCTGCCAGGGCATACCGCAGGCACTCGCCCTGGCCGGTGCCCGGCTGGCCGTCGGCGTCCCCACCGTCCTCCCCGAGCCCCGTACGGAGAGCATCGTGTCCACCGCCCTCACCGGCACCTACGCCACCCTCGACGCCACCGCTGCCCGCGTCTACCGGATCGCCGGGCTGCTGCCGAGCGCCGACACCACGGTCGACTTCGCGATGGCCGGTGCCGCAGCCCGCCTCGACCCAGCCACCACCGAAGCCGCGTTCAGCAGCCTCGCCCAGGCGCAGCTACTCGTCGCCCCGAGCACCGATACCGGGCGATGGGAGTTCGTGTCCTCGGGAGTCCGCGCACACGCGGCAGCCCGCGCCGCCGAAGAGGAGGACGAAGGCCAGGCCGTCCGACGCGCCCTCGACTGGCTGACTGCCGAAACCATGGAGGCAGCCCGCCTGGCCGTCCCGTACCGTGACCCGCTCGCCGCACCCCTTTCCTTCCCCCCGCCGCACCGCGTCGGGATCACGACACCCACCCAGGCGCTGGACTTTCTCCGCGTCCGCGGCCCCCACCTCGACGCCGCGCTCACCGCCGCCGAAACCCACCACCCGGTGATCGTCCCCCACCTCGTGTTCGCCGCCTGGCCCCACTACCTCCGCGCCCGGCACTACCGGGAGTGGCTCGACCACCACGACCGCGCGCTCGCCGCGCTCACCGCCCTCGGCACCCCGGCCACCGACACCGGACGACGCCTGTACCGCGAACTTCTCGGCGGGCGTGCGACCGTCCTCCGCGCGCTGAACCGCGTCCCCGACGCGCTGGCCGACTGCCACCAGGCCCTCGCGACTGCGAAGCAGACCGACGACCGGGCCGGAATCGCCCAGCACCACCACGACCTCGGCGCGGCCTACCGCCAGGCCGCCGCGCACGCCCTCGCCCGTCAGCACTTCAGCCGCGCGCGGACGCTCTACCTCGACCTCGGCCGCCCCCGTGGTGCAGCCCTGGCCCACCTCGAACTGGCCCTCACGGACGCCGTCCTCGGCGAGGACGCCGCCACCGTCCTCGACCGGCTCTCCGTCGCCGAACGGGGCCTCCTGGCCACCGGCGATCCGCTCAACTCCTCCAAGGCCCGCGCCTGGCGCGGCCGGATCCTCGCCACCGACGGCCGCGGCACGGACGCCCGACCGGTCCTCGCCTCCGCCCTGGACGGCTTCCGCGAGCAGGACGCGCGGCTCTGGGAGGCCCGCATCCTGGTGTGGCTCGCCGACATCGACCGGGAGCGCGGGCGCACCGGTGACGCGATCACGCTGCTCCGCCACGCCGCTGCCCTCTACGAGCACCACAGCCCCGCCGACCACGCCGAGGTCACCGCCGTCCTCCGCGACCTCCGGAGCCGAGCGTGACCACCCCGCCGGACGACGGCTCCGACGACGGCGACCGTTGCCCGCCCGACACTGACCGCGAGCGGGTCTGGGCGGCCTACGGGGTGTCGGCGGCAGCGCTCCTGCACCTCGTCACCACCGCCGTGCTGCTCCTCAGCCGCTCGCGTTGACAGAAGGGACATAGCCAGGAAGGCCCCTTCGTCCTCCGACGGTCCGGGACGAAGGGGCCTTCCGGGCAAGCCGGGTCAGCGGTGGTTGAAGACCGCCGGGCGCTTCTCGGCGAAGGCCGCCATGCCCTCCTTCTGGTCGGCGGTGGCGAAGGCGGCGTGGAAGAGGCGGCGCTCGAAGCGGACGCCCTCGGCGAGGGTGGTCTCGAAGGCGCGGTTGACGCTCTCCTTCATCATGATCGCCGCCGAGGTCGACATCTCGGCGACCTTCTCGGCGGTGGCGAGGGCCTCGGCGAGCAGGTCGTCGGCGGGGACGATGCGGGAGACCAGGCCGGCGCGCTCGGCCTCCTCGGCGCCCATCATCCGGCCGGTCAGGCACAGTTCCATCGCCTTCGCCTTGCCGACCGCCCGGGTGAGGCGCTGCGAGCCGCCGATGCCCGGGATGACGCCGAGCTTGATCTCCGGCTGGCCGAACCTCGCGGTGTCGGCGGCGATCAGGATGTCGCAGAGCATCGCCAGCTCGCAGCCGCCGCCCAGCGCGAAGCCGGCCACCGCCGCGACGATCGGCTTGCGCAGTTCGCCGAGGCGGTCCCACGGGCGCAGCCAGTCGTCCAGGTAGACGTCCGGGAACCGGTTGTCCTGCATCTCCTTGATGTCGGCGCCCGCCGCGAAGGCCTTCGCCGAGCCGGTGATCACCAGACAGCCGATCTCCGGGTCCCGGTCGAACGCGGTGGCCGCGGCCACGACCTCGTTCATCAGCCGGGTGTTGAGCGCGTTGAGCGCCTCCGGCCGGTTGAGGGTGATCAGGCCGACCCGGCCCTTGCGGTCCACCAGGATCGTCTCGTAGGTCTCGGTCATCGCCGTTGACTCCCATTCGATTGCGCGCTCTGACGAGCCAACGATCTCCGAAGCGGCCCGCCTCGCGCCAGTCTCGGTCCGCGAGACGGTCGTCACCCGCTCACCGGGCGGCCCCAGGTCAGCCGAGGCGCAGGTCACCATCGGTCGGGGGCTCGAAGAAGGCGGCCACACTCCGCTCGTCGACCCCGGCGAGCGCGGCCGGGGACCAGTGCGGGTCGCGGTCCTTGTCGACCACCTGCGCGCGGATGCCCTCCACCAGGTCGTGGTGGGCGAGCGCGGCGCAGGACACCCGGTACTCCTGGACCAGGCTCTCCTCCAGCGAGCCGTGGGCCCGGGCCCGGCGCAGGGCGGCGAGCGTGACCTTGAGCATCGTCGGCGACCGCTCGGCCAGCTCCTCGGCGGCCTGCTTGGCCTCCGGGGCGCCGCCGGCCGTCAGCCGGGCCACGATCTCCTCCACGGAGTCGGCCGCGTAGCAGGCGTCGATCCACCCGCGCTGCTCGGCGAGCGGCGCGGCCGGGGCCTGTTCGGCGTACCGGGCCACCACCTCGGCCGGCGAACCGGTGAGGCCGGCGAGGTCGGCCAGCAGGGCGGGCAGGCTCGCGGACGGCACGAAGTGGTCGGCGAACCCGCACAGCAGCGCGTCCCCGGCGGTCATCGAGGCGGCGGTCAACCCCAGGTGGGTGCCCAACTCGCCGGGCGCGCGGGCCAGCAGACGGCTGCCGCCGACGTCCGGCACCAGGCCGATCCGGGTCTCCGGCATGGCCACCACCGAACGCTCGGTGACGATCCGCACCGACCCGTGGGCGGAGAGCCCGACGCCGCCGCCCATGGTGATGCCGTCCATCACCGCGACGTACGGCTTCGGGTAGCGCGCGATCAGCGCGTTCAGCCGGTACTCGTCCCGGAAGAACGCGCGCGTGCCGGCCCCGCCCGCCTTGGCGTCGTCGTGTATCGCCCGGATGTCCGCGCCCGCGCAGAGCCCGCGCTCCCCGGCTCCGGTGAGCACCACCACCCGCACCGCGTCGTCCGCGGCCCACTCCTCCAGTGCGGCCCGCACGTCCACGACCATGCCGTGCGTCAACGAGTTGAGCGCCCGCGGCCGGTCGAGCACGATCCGCCCGACCGCGCCGTCCCGCCACACCCGCACGTCGTCACCCATCGTCCCCACTCCCGTTCGTCGTCGACCGGCCCGAGAAAGTCGTCAAGATCCTCGCCGTCACCGTACCTTCGGCCCCGGGCCCGGCCGCAAGCACCGGGCGGCGGTGTCCGGAGAGCACGAAGGGCGGCTCCGGTGGTGAGACCGGGGCCGCCCTTCGTCCGGCGGGGGAAAGTGGTTCAGGGGTGCCGCGAGGGCATCAGGTGGTGCGAGGGCCGCGAGGGCCCATGGGGGCCCACGGGGCTCAGGGGACGATGCGGCCGGTGACCTCGCCGAAGCCGATGACGGTGCCGTCGGGGCCGGGGGCGGTGGCGGTGATGGTCACCTCGTCGTCGTTCTCCAGGAAGGCGCGGGTCGAGCCGTCCGGGAGCTTGAGCGGGTTCTCGCCGTTCCAGGTGAGCTCGATGAGCGCGCCGCGGGTCTCGGGCTCGGGGCCGCTGACCGTGCCGGAGGCGAACAGGTCGCCGGTGCGCAGCGAGGCGCCGTTGACGGTCATGTGGGTGAGCTGCTGGGCGGCCGTCCAGTACATCGAGGCGAACGGCGGGCGGGAGACCGGGTGGCCGTTGAGGCGGATCTCCATCGCGAGGTCCAGGCCCCACGGCTCGCCGCCGCGGTCGTCGAGGTAGGGGAGCGGCTCGACGTCGCGGGCCGGCGGGGTGATCCGGGCGTGCTCCAGGGCGTCCAGCGGCACGATCCACGGGGAGACGGAGGTGGCGAAGGACTTGCCGAGGAACGGGCCGAGCGGCACGTACTCCCAGCCCTGGATGTCGCGCGCGGACCAGTCGTTGACCAGGCAGACGCCGAACACGTGCTCGCGGAAGCGGTCCAGGGTGACGGGCTCGCCCATGGTGCTGGGCGCGCCGACGACGAAGCCGACCTCGGCCTCGATGTCCAGCCGGCGGGTCGGGCCGAAGGACGGCACGGCGTCCGCCGGGGCCTTGCGCTGCCCGTGCGGGCGGACCACCGGGGTGCCGGAGACCACCACGGTGCCGGAGCGGCCGTGGTAGCCGATCGGCAGGTGCTTCCAGTTGGGGGTGAGCGGCTCGGAGCCGGGGCGGAGGATCCGGCCCAGGTTGGTGGCGTGGTGCTCGGAGGCGTAGAAGTCGACGTAGTCGGCGACCTCGAACGGCAGGTGCAGTTCGACCTCGGCGAGCGGCAGCAGCAGCGGGGTGAGGGCGTCCCGGTGGGACTCCTCGGTCAGCCAGCGGGTGAGCGCGGCGCGCACCTCGGTCCACACCGGGCGGCCCGCGGCCAGCAGCGGGTTGAGGGAAGCGGCGTCGAGGAGCACGGACGGTTCCCCGGCGGCGCGGGCGGCGGCGCCGGCGTCCAGGACGAAGTCGCCGACGCGCACGCCGATCCGTCGCCGCCCCGGCCGGTCGCCGGCCGTGAAGACGCCGTACGGCAGGTTGTGCACGCCGAACGGCGAGTCGTTCGCGGGGGCGAGCCAGCTGCGGGGGGTGGTCAACGGTCCTCCTGGGGCGTCGGGTCGGACGACAGCAGGCCGAGGGCGGCCAGGTCGTCCAGGGGCTCGGCGATGCTACAGGTGCCGAACGCGGTGAACGAGTTGCGGACCACCGTGACCTGACGGTCGCTCAGGGTGCGCACGGCCTTGGCGAGCACCTCGCCGGAGCGCTCGGCGAGCACCTCGGCGGCCGCGGCCGGATCGGTCTCCTGCGCGGCCAGCAGCACGTTCAGGAAGCCGTGGTGCTCGAAGCCGGTCACCGGGTCGGTGTGCCGGACGGCGTGGTGCAGCCCGGCGGTGCACTTGTAGGGCAGGCCCCGCTGCGCGCACCCGGTGAGGAAGCCGGCCAGCTCCCGCTCGTCCGGGAAGGCGCCGGCGACCACCCCGCCGGTGCGGAACTTGGCCCGGTACGGGCTGTCGACCAGCACGTCCAGCACCTCGTCCAGGCCGTCGCCGCGCAGCAGTTCGCGCGGCAGCTCGACGGCGGCCGGCACGTCCGGCGGCAGCAGCAGGTCGAGTGCGGCGACGGCCTCGCGGGCGTCCCGGGTGGCGAGTTCGACGCCGGCGACCTCGAAGGGCGCGGCGGCGGCGAGGGCCGGGCCGAGCTCGGCGCTGCCCCCCGGCAGCACCAGCCCGACCCGGAGGACGGGGCCGGGGCCCTGCGCCGCGGCCGCCAACTCGTCCAGCCGGCCCGCTCCGCAGAGCAGCGGGCCGACCGCGTCGGCGTACCAGGCGGTGCGGTGCGCGCGGTGCGCGGGCACCGCGTCGGCGACCGGCAGGTTCCCGGGCGGGAAGACCGCCGCGTCGTCGAACAGCCCCTGGAACAGCGGGGGGACGGGGGAGGCGGCGGCGGGGACGGGGGCGGTGCTCACTGCTGCGGCCCCCGACCGGACCAGGTCCAGGCGTAGCCGGCGTCCTCGGAGGCACGGCCGCCCTCGCCCAGCTCCAGGGGGCGGAAGGTGTCCACCATGACGGCGAGCTCGTCGAAGAACTCCACGCCGATGGACCGCTCGTACGCGCCCGGCTGCGGGCCGTGGGTGTGGCCGCCCGGGTGCAGCGAGACCGAGCCCTGGCCGATGCCCGAGCCCTTGCGCGCCGCGTAGTCGCCGCCGCAGTAGAACATGACCTCGTCGCTGTCCACGTTGGCGTGGTAGTACGGCACCGGGATCGACAGCGGGTGGTAGTCCACCTTGCGGGGAACGAAGTTGCAGATCACGAACCCGTTGCCCTCGAACACCTGGTGGGCCGGCGGCGGCTGGTGGATCCGCCCGGTGATCGGCTCGAAGTCCCGGATGTTGAACGCGTACGGGTACAGGCAGCCGTCCCAGCCGACCACGTCGAACGGGTGGTGCGGCACGGTGTACCGGGTGCCCGAAATGCCGTTCGGGCCGCGGTGCTTGACCAGCACGTCGACGTCGGTGCCGTCCACCAGCAGCGGGCCGGACGGGCCGCGCAGGTCCCGCTCGCAGTACGGGGCGTGCTCCAGCAGCTGGCCGTACTTGGAGAGGTAGCGCTTGACCGGGGTGATGTGGCTGTTCGCCTCGATGCAGTAGGCACGCAGCGGCTCGTCGCCGGTGGGCACCCAGCGGTGGGTGGTCGCCCGGGGGATGAGCACGTAGTCGCCCTGGCCGACCTCCAGCGTGCCGAAGACCGTCTCCACGGCGGCGGAGCCGGACTCCACGTACACGCACTCGTCGCCGAGCCCGTTGCGGTACAGCTCGCTCGGCGCCCCGGCGGCGACGTAGGAGATCCGCACGTCGCCGTTGCCGAGGACGAGCCGGCGCCCGGCGACGACGTCGGCGGACTTCCACTCCTGGCCGGCGAACAGCTCGTGCAGCTTGAGGTGGCGGGGGAGCAGGGGGTGGTTGGGCACCGTCGACTGGTCGGGCAGCTCCCACGGCACGGCGTTCACGACGGCCGAGGGGATGCCCCGGTGGTAGAGCAGCGAGGAGTCCGAGGAGAAGCCCTCCTCGCCCATCAACTCCTCGTAGTACAGGCCGCCTTCGGGTGTGCGGTGCTGCGTGTGCCGCTTGGGCGGGATGCTGCCCAGCTGCCGGTAGTACGCCATCGTCCCTGCTCCTCCCGGACCTTCCTGTGGCCCAGCGCTTCCTACGGCTTCAGCGGTGGCCGCGCGCCCCGGAGACCGGCGGCCTCCGGGGCGGGGCGGCCTCAGAGGTTGCCGCGGCGCTCCTGCTCGCGCTCGATGGCCTCGAACAGCGCCTTGAAGTTGCCCTTCCCGAAACCGAGCGAGCCATGCCGCTCGATGAACTCGTAGAAGACGGTCGGACGGTCGCCGATCGGCTTGGTGAAGATCTGCAGCAGGTAGCCGTCCTCGTCGCGGTCGACCAGGATGCCGCGGCTCTTCAGCTCCTCGATCGGCACCCGGACCTTGCCGATCCGCTCGCGCAGCGCGGGGTCGTCGTAGTACGAGTCCGGGGTGTTCAGGAACTCGACGCCGCGCGAGCGCAGCACGTCGACCGTGGTGAGGATGTCGTTGGTGGCCAGCGCCATGTGCTGGCAGCCCGCGCCGGTGTAGAACTCCAGGTACTCGTCGATCTGCGACTTCTTCTTGGCGACGGCCGGCTCGTTGAGCGGGAACTTCACCCGGTGGTTGCCGCTGGCGACGACCTTGGACATCAGCGCGGAGTAGTCGGTGGCGATGTCGTCGCCCACGAACTCGGCCATGTTCACGAAGCCCATGACCTTGTTGTAGAAGGTGACCCACTCGTCCATCCTGCCGAGCTCGACGTTGCCGACCGCGTGGTCCAGGGCCTGGAACAGGCGGCGCGGCGAGCCCTCCGGGTGCTGCACCCTGCTCTTCGCGGCGATGTAGCCGGGCAGGTACGGGCCGGTGTAGCGGGAGCGGTCGATCAGGGTGTGGCGGGTCTCGCCGTAGGTGGCGATGGCGGCGCGGCGCACGGTGCCGTTCTCGTCGGAGACGTCGTTCGGCTCCTCCAGGACGGTGGCGCCCTGGGCGCGGGCGTGCGCGATGCACTTGTCGACGTCCGGGACCTCCAGGGCCAGGTCGACGACGCCGTCGCCGTGGCGGCGGTGGTGGTCCAGCAGCGGGCTGTCGGGGGAGACGCCGCCCTTGATCACGAAGCGGCAGGAGCCGGAGCGCAGCACGAAGGCCTTGCGGTCGCGGCGGCCGGTCTCCGGGCCGGAGTAGGCGACCAGCTCCATGCCGAAGACGGCCTGGTAGAACTGGGCCGTCTGGGTGGCGTTGCCGACCACGAACACGACGGCGTCCTGCGCGGTGACCGGGAACGGGTCGGTGGCGGGGTCGTGCTCGACGAGGCCGACGAGGCGGCGCAGCTGCTCGGCGTCGAGACCGGCCTCGCGCTCCTCGGGGGTCAGCTCAAGGGCGTGGGACTGCGGGGTCATCGGTCGTTCCTCCACATTGAGGCCTCGGCATTGAGGCATCCGCTTGAGGCGGCCGCTCCGCGGGGTTGGGCTGAGGGCGGATGCGGGCGGCTGAGCGCTGAGCTTGCTCCAGTCGGGCGGGTTGGGCAACAGATCGGGTTTTCACTGTTCAATGTGTACAAGGTGATCAGGAAATCGCTGGTCACGCTGTGCAGAATGCATGGTGGATTCGGGATGTTTCACGAGTTCTGCGTATCGGACACGAACGGGCGTGTGCGCTGGTCAGGGCGGGTTCGGTGGTCCGAGGGGTGGGTTCGGCGGTCGTGAGAGGGGTGGGGGCGGAGCCGGGCGCGGTCAGGCGGGGCGCGCGCACGGGGCGAGGTGGGCGTTGAACCAGTCGCGGGCCAGCTCGGTGACGCGGTCCAGCGTGCCGGGCTCCTCGAACAGGTGGCCGGCGTGCGGGACGACCGCCAGCTCACTCTCGCAGCGCAGCCGCTCGCGCGCCCGCCGGTTCAGGTCGATCACCGCCCCGTCCCGGCCGCCGACGATCAGCAGCGTCGGCGCGAGCACGGCGTCCAGCGCGTCCGCCCCGGCGAGGTCCGGCCGCCCGCCCCGGGAGACCACCGCGCCCACGCCGTCGCCGAGCCGGGCGGCCGTCCACAGCGCGGCGGCGGCCCCGGTGCTCGCGCCGAACAGGCCGAGCGGCAGGAACGGCCCCCCGGCCGGGCGGGCCTGTTCGGCGGGCAGCGCGCGGGCCACGTCGGTCAGCCGGGCGCCCAACAGGTCGACGTCGAAGACGTTCCGGCGGTCCTCCTCCTCGTCCTCGGTGAGCAGGTCGAACAGGAAGGTGGCCAGCCCGGAGCGGTTGAGGCCCTCGGCCACGTGGCGGTTGCGCGGACTGCGGCGACCGCTGCCGCTGCCGTGCGCGAACACCACGATGCCGCGGGCGCCGGCCGGGACGGTCAGCCGGCCGGTCAGTCCCACACCGGTGGCGGGCAGCGTCAGCTCGCGGTCGGACGCCGGGACGTCGGCGGACGCCGGGACGTCGGCGGGTCCGGCCGTCCCGTCCTCGCCCGGCCCCCCGGAACGGGCCGCGGCCAGATGGCGCAGCACCTCGGCGTCCTCGGTCTGCGAGAAGTCCGCGTAGAACTCGCCGATCGCGAAGAACGGCGACGGCGTGCCGATGCTGACCAGCTCGTCGGCCACGCCGCTCAGCCGCCGCGTCCAGTCCGGCGGTGCCACCGGCACGGCGAGCACCACCCGCGCCGCGCCGCGCGCCCGCACGATCAGGCAGGCCGCCCGGGCGGTCGAGCCGGTGGCGATGCCGTCGTCGACCACGACCACCGTCCGCCCGTGCAGGTCGACCGGAGGGCGGCCGCCCCGGTAGCGGTGCGCCCGGCGCTCCAGCTCGGTCCGCTCGCGCGCCTCCACGGCGGCCAGTTGCTCCGGCGTCACCCCGGCGGGCCGCAGCACGTGCTCGTTGATCACCCGCACCCCGTCCTCGCCGATCGCCCCCATGCCCAGCTCCGGCTGGTACGGGACGCCCAGCTTGCGGATCACGCAGATGTCCAGCGGCGCGCCGAGCGCGGCGGCCACCTCGGCGGCCACCGGGACCCCGCCGCGCGGCAGGGCCACCACCACGGTGCCGGGGCCGCGCAGGTGGCCCAGCAGGGCGGCCAGTCGGCGGCCCGCTTCGGTGCGGTCGGTGAAGTGGGTGGCGGTGGCGTGCATGGTGTCGGCCTCCGTGTTCCACCGTACGTCGCCGGGGCGGCCCGGTGGAGCGTGCGCGCGAGGCTCGTGCGTGGGGGCTCGTATGGGGGTCTCGTACGGGGGGGCTCGTGTGCGAGGGGCACGCGCGCGGGGCGCGTACATGGGGCGTGCGCGCGGGCGGCCGACGCGAGCCGGTGCCGGGTCGGTGCCGGGTCGGTCCCGGGTGCGCCCGGGACGCGGATGGGGCCGGCCGCCCGTGCGTCCGGGACGGCGGGCGCGCCAGCGTGGTGCACACCGGCCCGGCGGACCCTCCCTCACCCGCCGGGCCGCCCCAGCCGCCGTCCCGCCGAAGGAGCCGACCCGTGTCCGTCCCCCACCCGCAGCACCGCCCCGCCGCCGACGCCACCCCCGCCGCCGACGCCACCCCCGGCGTCCACCTCCCCGGCCTGCACGCCACCGGCGACCCGGTGAACGGTGCTCCCGCTACCGGCTGGACGGTCGCCACCGCCCTGCCCGTCAGCTACCGGGTCCGCTTCACCCCCGGCGTGCTGGACCCGGGCAACCCGGCGCTCGCCCGGGCCGGTGGCCCGCCGGGGCGTCGGCTGGTCGTCGTCGACGCCCGCGTCCACGCACTGCACGGCCACCGCCTGCGCCGCTACCTCGAAGCCCAGGGCGTCGAGCACGAGACGCACGTCCTGCTCGCCCACGAACAGGTGAAGACCATGGACGCGGTCTTCCAGGTCGCCGACCGGATGGACTCCTTCGGGATCTCCCGGCGCGGCGAACCCGTGATCGCGATCGGCGGCGGCGTCCTCACCGACGTGGTCGGCCTCGCCTGCAGCCTCTACCGCCGCTCCACGCCGTTCGTACGGGTCCCGACCACGCTGATCGGCCTCGTCGACGCGGGCGTCGGAGCCAAGACCGGCGTCAACCACGGCCGCCACAAGAACCGCCTCGGCAGCTACCACCCCGCCGTCGACACCCTGCTCGACCCCGCCTTCCTCGCCACCCTGGAACGCCGCCACATCGGCAACGGGCTCGCCGAGATCCTCAAGGTCGCGCTGATCAAGGACGAGGGCCTCTTCCGCCTGCTGGAACGGCACGGCCGCACCCTGCTCGACACCGGCTTCCAGTCCCCGGGCGCCGGTCCCGCCGTCCTCGGCCGCGCCGTCCACGGCATGCTCCAGGAACTCCAGCCCAACCTCTGGGAGCACCGCCTGGAACGCCTCATGGACTACGGCCACTCCTTCAGCCCGACCGTCGAGATGCGCGCGCTGCCCGAACTCCTGCACGGCGAGGCGGTCTGCGTCGACATGGCGCTCACCACCGTCGTCGCCCGCCGCCGCGGCCTGCTCGACTCCGGGCAGGCCGAACGCGTCCTGCGCCTGATGCGGCGACTCGAACTGCCGGTCTGGCACCCGCTGATGGAGCCCGTCACGCTCGGCGAGGCGCTCGCCGACACCCTCCGCCACCGCGACGGGCGGCAACGGCTGCCGCTGCCCCGCGGAATCGGCGCGGGCGTGTTCGTCGACGACCTCGACGCACCCGAACTCGCCGATGCCGCAGCTCGGCTGCGCGCCTGGACGACGGCCGGAGCCGCGGCCGCGCTGCGGGGGAGTGGAACGCGTGCGTAGCGCCGTCGTGATCGCCGACACCACCGCGCCGGCGGACGTGCACGGCGTGCACGGGGCGGCCGGCGTCACCCAGTGGACCTGCCTCGCCCGCCGCGCCGGACTCGCCGGGGACTGGGAAGCCGTCGAATGGGCGCGCGTGCCGCCCGGCGGGATCAGCGGCGAGCACCTCCACACCCGCACCCGCGAGGTGTACGTGCTGCTCGCCGGGGAGGGCGAGGTCACCCTCGACGGCCGCCGCCACGCCGTCCGCGCCGGCGACGCCGTGCTGACGGCCGTCGGCGCCCGGCACGGCCTGCGCAACACCGGGGCCGGGCCGCTGGAATGGCTGGTGATCGAACTGCCGGCGGAGCGCGGCGGCGATGGTGCCGACGGCGGCGGCGGGGCCGGCGTCGGCGGTGCGGTCGGCAGTACCGTCGTCCGCGACCTGCGACGCACCGGCCCGCTCGACCCGTCCGCCGTCATCGGCGGACCGCTGCGCCTGCTGCGACATGTCGAACTGGCCACCGGAGAACGTGAGTTCCTGCTCGCCGAGGGCGTCGAGCACACGGTCTTCGTCATCGGCGGCCACGGCCGGGCGGGCACCGGGAACGTCCGGGTGCCGCTGCGCCCCGGCACGGCCGTCACCCTGCCGCTCGGCACCGCCCTCGACCTCGTGGCCGGCCCCGGCGGGCTCGCCCACCTGCACGCGGAACTCGTGCCCGGGCCGTCCCGGGGCGGTGAGCCCCGATGATCGTCACCCGCACGGCCGCGCCCCGTCTGCTCCTCGGCCCCGGCACCCAGCGGATCCGCACCCGCTGCCTCGCCCGCCGGGGCATGCTGCACAGCGAGTGCGAGGCCTTCGAACACGTCCGCCTCGGCCCCGGTGCCTGCTACGACCTCACCGGCCGCGACGCTACGGAGGCCGCCTGGTACGTGCTGCGCGGCCCCGTCCTCCTGCTCGACTGCCCCGACCAGCCGCTGCGCCTGCTCGACCGCGGCACCCTCCTGCTCGCGCCGCACGGCGAATCCGTCCATCTGCACGGCGGCCCGCTCGGCGCGGAACTGCTCTGCCTGACCGTCCTGCCGGACCGGGTGAGCGCCGCCCTGCCGGAACGCCGCCCGGAGCTCGCGCGGAGCGCGACGGGGGCAGGGATGGGGGCGGGGGCGGGGGCGGTGCCGCTCGGTGGGAGGCGGAGGTAGCCGCTGTACGCGGTCTCGGCCGGGGAGCCGTTCCGCCGCCGGACCTGCGGTTCACCGGGCCGGTCGACGGGGTGCCGCCGGCCACCCGGGCGCGGAGGTGGCCATCAGCCGGTGCGGCAGCCGCCGGGCGGTGCTCCGGCGGCTGTACGACGGCCCCCGGGGGGCCACGGCGCTGTGGACACCGGTGCACCCGCCGGAGCTCCGGCCGCGCCCGGCACGTCGCGAAGGGGCGCGGCAGGGTCCCGCGTCCGGTCCGGCAGCGTGCGAGCGTCGGGGCGACCGTCTCCGGCAGCCCGGCCCGGGTAGGGCCGCCCGGGACGGGTCCGGCCCTACCCGGGCCCGGCCCGGGCGGGGGCGCGGGGCGCGGTCGGGGCCGGGGGCTCAGGTGGGCGGGGCGGTGGGCGGCGCAGCGTGGAGGCCTGAGCACGGACGGGAGGAGGCCGCCATGCGTCGAACTGTCGGGCTCGACCGGCGGATCCAGGCCGGTCCCGCACAAGTCTTTCTGGCGGTGCGCGTCGGCGAGCCGTCGTGGGCCGAACTCCGGGCACGGCTCGACGCACTGGCGGCCGAGCGGTTCGTCGTGGTCACCGATGGCACGGGGCCCGCCGAACCGGCGGCCCGGGTCCGCGCGCTCGCCGCCGACCTGGCGCCCACCACCGTGCACGACCTGCGCGACGGACCGCTTCCGCCCACCGCCACGGCCGCTGACAGCGCCGGTGGCGGCGCCGGTGACGGAACCGTCGTCGTCGCCGTCGGAGGCGAACGTGCCTGCGAACTCCCGGCCGATGTCCGGATACCCACCGACCTGGCCGCCGCGTGCGGTCCGGCCCTGGCCCTGCACCGGCCCGTCCCGGCCGCGCTGGTCTGGGTCCGGGCCGACCAACTGGCCGCCCGGCCCGCCGAGTGGACGCGGGCCGGGACGGTCGCGGTGGTGCGCCACGTCCTCGCCGTCTGCCCGGCCCAGTACCCGATGCTCGCCGCGCTCCTCCATCCCGGCGCCCGGTACGACGCGGCCACGCTCACCGCCCTGCTCGCCCTGTGCGCCGACGCGCGGGCCGCCCTGGTCTGCTTCGACCCCGACGAGACCGGCCCCGCGCTGGCCCTCGGCTACGGCCGGAGCCTCGCCGACGCGGTGCGGTCCGTCGCCGGCCCCGCCCTCGCGCCCGGCGACGCCGAGTCGCTGGGCCTGCTGCTCGCCGCCCGGGTGGCGGCGCGGCTCGGCCTGGCGGCAGGCGCCACCGGCTGGGCCCACCGGGAACTGCTGGCCCGCAACGGCTCGGCGACCACCCTGCCCGACGGCGTCGACGCCGACCGGCTGACCGCCGCGCTCGTCGCCGTGGCCCGGCCCGGGCTGCTGCTGCTGGCCGACCTCGGCCGCCCGTACTGCGCCGACGGCAGGCTGCTGACCCCGGTGGACGGCGCGGTGCTGAGGGCCGCCGTGGAGGGCCTGGGCGAGCCGGCGGGGGCGGGCGTGCCGCGCAGCCGGAGCGCCGGTCCCGACCCCGTCCCGGCCCGCGTGCCCGTGCCCGCCGGGGCGGGCCCGGGCGGGGCGTGAGGCCGGGGCGGCGCGGGCCCGGGCGGTGCCCGGGAACGGGCCGGGCGCGGCTCGGGAAGGGCTCGGGAACGGGCCGGGCGCGGCTCGGGAAGGGCTCGGGAACGGGCCGGGCGCAGGCCGGGAACAGGACGGGACCGGGTTCCCGTGCGACCGGGACGGCAGGCGCCGCACCGTGGAGAACAGATACGGCCCAGCAGGGACCGCAGGACACCAGAAGGAGTCTCCGTCATGACCGGCACCGTCATCACCGACCTCCGCCGGCGCGGCGCCGTCGACCCCAGCCGGGTGCTGACCGGACCGCTGCGCGCCGTCGGACTGCAGTGGCTCGACCCGGGCCGCAGCGTCGAGGTCACCGCCGAGGGCGTCGAACGCGCCCTGTACGTCACGGCCGGATCGGGCACCGCGACGGCGCCGGAGGCCGAGACCGGGGACGAGGCGTCGATGGCCGGCGACTCCGGGATCCCGCTGGTCGAGGGCACCGCCGTGACCCTCCCGCTCGGCGCGCGCACCGTACTGACGGCCGGCACCGCCGGTCTGGAGTACTTCCACGCGGTGCTCGCCGTCGCCGGCCACCCGGGCCGGGCCACCGCCCACCCGGCGGCGGAGCGGCCGACCGTCGAGCGGCCGACCGTCGAGCCTCCGGCCACTGAACGCCGCCCGGCCACTGAACGCCGCCCGGCCGCCGACCAGGACGGCCGCGCCACCGACCACCACCGCCCCGACCACCACCGCCCCGACCGTCCCGACACCCCTCCGAGCCCGAAGGGAGGCGAGCCAAGGTGATCGTCACCACCGCGACGGCCTCGGCCGCCGTCATCCTCGGCCCGCACGGCGAGCGCGTGCGCGTGCGCTGCCTGGCGCGCCGCTCCATGCTCGCCAGCGCCTGCGAGAGCTTCGACCACCTGCGGCTCAGCCCCGGCGCCCACTACGCGCTGCCGGGGCGGCCCGACGGCGAGACCGTCCTGTTCGTGGCACGCGGCTCGCTGCTCGTCGGCCGGAGCGCCGACGAGCCGGACCACCTGGCCGTCGACGGCGACCTGCTGCTGGCGACCCGGGGCCGTGCGCTGCTCCTGGAGGCCGGTCCGCTCGGCGCCGAGCTGCTCTGCCTGGCCCTGTCCGCGCCCCGCCGCACCACCGCGACCAGGCGTTCCCTGGCCCGGCGGCGCGCCGAACGACGGAGCCGGCCATGACCGGCCCGGCCATGACCGGCCGGACCGAGGCCGCGGACGCCGCCGCCGACGGGTCCCGCGCCGAGGCTCCCGCCACCACGGCGGGCGCCGACCGCACGACGGTCGGCTCCCGCCCCACCATGGCGGCGCTGCGGTTCGAGGCGCCGCACCGGATCGCGCTGGCCCGGGTACCCCGACCGGCGCCGCCCGGGCCGGACGCGGTCACCGTGCGGACCTCCCTGGTCGGCCTCTGCGGCACCGACCTCGAACTCCTCCACGGCACCGCCGCCTACCTGCGCGACGGGCGGGCCCGCTACCCGCTCGTCCCGGGGCACGAATGGTGCGGAACGGTCGCCGAAGTCGGCTGCGACGTCACCGAGTTCACGCCCGGTGACCGAGTGGTCGGCCACACCATGGTGCACTGCGGCCGCTGCCGGATGTGCCGGTGCGGTCGCCGCCCGCTCTGCGAACGCCTCACCGAGGTCGGGCTGTACGGGCGTCCGGGCGCCGCCGCCGAGTACGTGGTGCTCCCGGAGCGCTCGCTGTCCCGGATCCCCGGCCAAGTGCCGGACCGGTCAGCGGTGTTGACCGAACCGGCGGTGACCGTGGTGGCCGGCCTCGAACTCGCCCGGTGCCGGCTCGGCGACCGGGTGGTTGTGCTCGGCACCGGCACGATCGGCCTGCTCGCCGTCCAACTCGCCGCCCGCCTGGGCGAGTCGGTGGACGCGGTGGGCATCGACCCGGCCGGGCGGCGACTGGCGATGCGCTGCGGCGCGCGCCGCGCCCTGAGCCCCGAGCAGGCGAGGGCCGCCGGCGTCGCCCGCTACTCGCTCGCGGTCGAGGCGTCGGGCGCGGCGGAGGCGTTCGCGCTCGGCCTCGACCTGCTCGAACCGGGCGGCCGGCTCGCCGTGATCGGCGTGGCGGGCCGCCCGTGCCCGGACTTCGACCCGGGCCGACTCGCCCTGCGCGGACTGGCGGTGATCGGCGTCCGGCACGGCCTGGACCACTACGACCGCACGCTGCGGCTGCTGAGCGGCGGCGTGCTGACGGCCGAGCCGCTGATCGCCGCCGTGCTGCCGCCGTCCGCCGGGCCGGAGGCATTCCGGATGCTGGCGGGCGGGCGCAGCGGCCCGCCCAAGGTGCTGCTCGACTTCGGCCGCACCGGCCCCCCGGCCGTCGGCCGCGGGGGGACCGCCAAGCTCCGGGGGCTCCCCGCCCCCGTCACCGAAGGAGATCCCGCGTGATCCTCGTACCCGCCGCCGTCCCCCGGACGGCCCCCGCGTTCCGGCGGCTGATCGACCCGCGGCACCTGCCGTCCGCGCACGGCGGACTGACCGTCGAGACCCTGCCGCCGGGCGTCCGCGTCGAACACCACCCTTCCCGGGTGGGCGAATCCGTGACGCTGGTGCTCTCCGGCGGGATCCGCTCGTCCGGGCGCGTGCTCGGCCCCGGCGAGGGCCTGTACCACCCGCCCGGCAGCTCCTGCGGACTCACCGCCCTGCCCGGCGCGCCCGCCGCGGTGCTGACCGTCCGGCCGCTCGCGGTGGTCGGCGATCTGCCCGTGCCGCGCCCCTGCCCGGTCGCGCTCGCGCCGCCGCGGGCCGCCGCCCGTGTCCACGGTGATGCCCCGGACCCGTCGGTCCCGTCGGACCCGCTGGTCCCGGCTGTGCCCGCCGCGCGTGGCGGCGCCGATGACGCCGTCCGCGGCGACCGTGCCCCGATCGCCGGCTCGGCCGGCATGGCGGTGCACTGGCTCGCCACCGACGAGACCGTCGGCGCCCGCCGACTCGCCGTCGCTGCCTCGTCGTTCGGCGCCGACGGCAGCCACGACCTGCACCGGCACCCGCACGCCGACGAGTTCTTCCTCGTCCTGTCCGGCGGCGGCACCCACCTCATGGGCGGCGCCCAGGTCCCGGTCCACGCCGGAGACCTGGTGTTCGTCCCGGCGGGCGAGTGGCACGGCTTCCGGACCGGCCGGGCCGGCCCGACCGCTGCCCTCTACGGCTACCTGGGCGCACCGAGCCTCGCCCGGGCCGGCTACCAGGTCCGCTCCGCCGCCGCGGCGGAGGTGACCGGATGAGCATCCCCGGACCGCATCACCACCACCCCGACGGCGGCGGCGACGGGCGGCCGCCCTCGGTGGCGGTCGTCACCGGGGCCAGCTCCGGCATCGGCCGTGCCGTCGCGGTCGCTCTCGCCCGGGCCGGGCACGCGGTCGCGATCGGCTACCGCACCGACCTCGCCGCCGCCCGCCGCACGGCCGAACTCGTCGGCGGGCGGACCGTGTTGCTGCCGCTCGACCTCGCCGACCCGGCGGCCGCCGCCCGGGCCGTGCACGGGGCCGCCGACCGGCTCGGCGGGATCGACATCCTGGTCAACTCGGCCGGGATCAACCGCCGTTCACCCGTCCTGGACGAGACCCTCGACGACTGGTGGCGGATCCTCGCGGTGGACCTCACCGGCCCCTTCGCCTGTGCCCAGGCGGCCGCCCGCCGGATGGTCCGCCAGGGACGCGGCGGGCGGATCGTCAACGTCACGTCCGTCCACGAGTTCACCCCGATCCCGGGCGGCGCCGCCTACTGCGCGGCCAAGGGCGCGCTGGGCGGGCTCACCCGGGTGATGGCCCTGGAGCTGGCGCCGTACGGGATCACCGTGAACGCGGTCAGCCCCGGTGAGACCGCGACCCGGATGAACGGCGTCCTCGACGACCACGTCCTCGACGATCGCGTCCTCGACCACCACCGCCTCGGCGGCCACGATCTCGGCGCTCTCGCCCGGCCCGCCATCCCGGTGGGCAGGCCGGGCCGGGCGGCGGAGGTCGCCGCGGCCATCGTCCACCTGACCGGCCCCGGCGCCGCCTACACCACCGGGGTGTCGCTCACCGTCGACGGCGGCCTGAGCCTGACGAGCGCCGTCGCCAACCAGCGCGACGCCGCCCACGAACGGTCCCTGCTCCCCGGCGCCCCCGGAAGGAACGCCCCATGACCGGCATCCCCGGTGCGCGCGCCGTGCACCACGTCGCCTACACCGTCCCCGACCTCGACCAGGCGGTGGCGTTCTTCACCGACGTGCTCGGCGCGCGCCTGCTCTACCGCCTCGGACCGGTCGCCGCGCCCCCCGGCGACGACGACTGGATGAAACGCCAACTCGGCGTCCACCGCTCGGCGGTGGCGCACATCGCGATGCTGCGCCTCGGCCCGGTCGGCAACCTGGAGCTGTTCCAGTACGCCGCCCCGGGCCAGCGCCGCGAGCAGCCCGCCAACAGCGACTGGGGCGGGCACCACCTCGCCGTCGCCGTCGAGGACGTCGACCGCGCCGTCGCCTACCTGCGCGGGCAGCCCGGCGTCGAGGTGCTGGGCGAACCGCAGACCGTCGCCGACGGCGGACCGATCGACGGCGACCGCTGGGTGTACTTCCGCACGCCGTGGGGCCTCCAGCTGGAGGTGCTCGCGATGCCGCCCGGCATGCCCTACGAACGGTCCACCCCCGAGCGGCTGTTCACCCCCGACGGCCCGTGGGCCCCGGACGGCGGTCCGTCGGACGGGACCGGTCCGTCGTGATCGAGACCACCGCGGCCGTGGTGCGCGGGAGAGGCGGACCGTTCCGCCCGGAGACCGTACTGCTGGACGAGCCGCGCGCGGACGAGGTCCTGGTGCGGATCCGTGCCGTCGGGATCTGCCACACCGACCTGAGCGTGCGGGCCGGCCGCACGCCCGCGCCGCTGCCCGCCGTCCTCGGCCACGAGGGCACGGGCACCGTCGAGGCGGTCGGCGACGCCGTCACCCGGGTACGGCCCGGCGACCGCGTCGTGCTGACCTTCGACTCCTGCGGCGCCTGTCCGCCCTGCCGGGCCGGCCTGCCGGTGCGCTGCGACCACTGGGCCGCGCTCAACCTGTTCGGCGGCTTCCGGTTGGACGGCAGCGCCACCGTGCACGGCACCGGCCGCCACCGCGGCACCGCGCTGCACGGCCACTTCTTCGGCCAGTCCTCCTTCGCGGGGTACGCGCTCGCCGACGAGCGCAACGCCGTGCCCGTCACCGGTCCCGCGGTGCCGTTCGAGGTGCTGGCGCCGCTCGGCTGCGGCGTGCAGACCGGCGCGGGCGCGGTGTTCAACGTGCTGCGGCCCGAGCCCGGCGACACGCTGGCGGTGTTCGGCGCGGGCGCGGTGGGGCTGGCGGCCGTCCTGGCGGCCCGGTCGACGCCGGTGGTGCGGATCGTCGCCGTCGACCTGCGCCCGGAGCGGCTCGCGCTGGCCCGGGAACTCGGGGCCACCGACGTCGTGGACGCGGGTGCGGCGGATCCGGTGGCGGCGGTCCGCGAGCTCACCGGCGGGCGCGGCGCGCGGCACACGCTGGAGACCAGCGGCAGCGTGCGCGCGCTGCGCCAGGCGGTGGAGGCGCTGGCCGTCGGCGGGACCTGCGGGGTGGTGGGCGCTCCGCCGGCCGGCAGCGAGGTGGGGCTGGACGTGCCGGGGCTGCTCGCCCGGGCGCCCCGGATCGTCGGGGTGAACCAGGGGGCGAGCGTGCCGGAGCGGTTCCTGCCGGTGCTGGTGGACCTGTTCCGCGCGGGACGGCTGCCGGTGGACCGGCTGGTGCGGACGTTCCCGTTCGCGGCGGTCGAGGAGGCGGCCGCGGCGGCGGAGTCGGGGGAGGTGGTGAAGCCGGTGCTGATGATGCCCTGAACCGCGTCGACGGGCCCTCCGTCGCGTGCGCCTCCTCGCCGCCGTCCCGCCCGCCGTCCCGTTCTTGGGACCGGAACGGGACGGCGGGCCCATGCGCCCGGGGCGGGGCGCCGACCAGAGTGGAGTGCGGAGCGGTTGATCGGCTCGACCGCTCGGAGCTGAAGAATCTGGAGCACCATCCATGGCAACGAACACGGCATCGAAGAGGTTCTGCGTCGCGTCTGTGCTCGTCGGCGTCGCCGCGGCCACCGTGGTCGTCAGGAGCGTCGTCGCCGGCGCGGGGGCCAAGGTGGCCGCCGCGGCCGAGACCGCGGATCTCGAGCACCGCTGCAAGCCGGGCGAGAAGGACTGCGGGGGCTGACCACCCGTATCGACTGCGAGCACCCCGATCCTTTCGTCCCCTCCCTCCCTCCCCCTCCACCCCTCACCCCGCCCGCCCCCGGAGCCGGAGCCACCGGCACCGGGGGCGGGCGGCGGACCGAGCCCTGGCCGACCGAGTGACAGCTGACAGAATCTGAAATCTGTCAGCTGTTATCTGTCATCTGAAATCTGTCAGTCGTCAGTCGTCGGCCCCCGGTCGTCGGCCCCCGGGTTGCGGCGGCCCCGAGGGGTGCCGGGGGAGGATCGCCAGTACCCGGGTCCCGCTCTCCTCCGGGAGCCGGTCGATGGTGCAGCGCCCGCCGATCTCGGCCGCCCGGTCCGCCATCGATCGCAGGCCGACCCCGGCGGGCGAGTCCGTGGCCGGCCCGTCCGCGTCGCCAGGCCTCCCGGCACCCGGGTCCGGGGCGAACAGGGGGGTGCTGTGGATGATGCCGAGCCCGATCCCGTCGTCCTGGACGGTCAGCGTCAGGTTCGCCTCGTCCACCCGGACCGCCACCTGGGCGTGCCGGGCGCGGGCGTGCCGCAGGACGTTGTTGAGCGCCTCGGCGGTGATCCGGTACGCGGCCACCTCGACGGCGGCGGGCAGCTCCGGCAGCGGGTCCGGGTGCAGCACGGCGCTGACGGCGAGCCCGTCGCCGCTGAACGAGGCCGCCAGGTGCTGGACGGCGCGGGTGAGGCCGAACTCGCCGAGCGGCGCCGGTCCGAGGCGGTCGGTGATCCGCCGCACCTCCTTGATCGCCATCGCCAGCTCGCCCGAGACGCCCCGCAGCGTTTGCGCGATCGCCTCGGGCTCCGACTCCCCGCCCACCGTCCCCGCAGACCCGGACGCCGAGTCCGCCCCGGTCGCCCCGGCCGCCGAGGCCGCGTTGTCGACCCGCAGCCGCAGCCCGGCCAGCGCCGGACCGAGCCCGTCGTGGATGTCCCGGCGCAGCCACCGCCGCTCCTCCTCGCGCGCCGCGACGATCTGCTCCCGGCTGGCCTGCAGGTCCTCCTGCAGCCGCAGCGAGGCGACGGTCGGCGAGGCCTGGTCGGCGAGCGAGCGCAGGATGTCGACGTCGCTGGGATCCAGCCGTTCCTCGCCCGCCCGCAGCCCGACCGTCAACTCCCCGATCACCGCGCCGTTGTGGACCAGCTCGAAGTCCTGGACCGGACCGTCCAGCCGCCCCACCGCCGCGAGCGACCGCCGCCCGGCCCGGGTGGTGACGGACAGTGCCACGCCCGGCAGCCGCAGTTCGTCCGCGACCGCGGTGCACAGCGCGGACGGCAGCCGTTCCGGCTCGACCACCTGCCGCACCTGCCCGGCCAGCGTCCGCAGCACCTGGTAGGGCTGGGCGCGGTCGCCGTAGTAGAGCCGGTCCACCGCGCCGACGGCCCACCGGGCGGCCCGTGGCAGGCCCGTGCCCAGCGCGAAGACCAGCGCGATCAGCACCAGCGCCGCGGCGCCCCGCCCGGGCACCAGCCACCCGGACAGCACCGCCGCGCTCACCACGAACACCAGGGTGAGCCCGGTGGCGAGCAGCAGCCCGGTCAGCACCGACCGGGCGGCGCGGTCCAGCCGCCACCCGCCGTCGCGCACCACCAGGAACCCGACGGCCACGGCCCACACCGCACCGGCCGCCGTGAACAGCGAGTAGCTCAGCCAGTACTCGTACTGGAACCGCCGGGTGTAGTAGTCCTGCATGCCCGCCCAGAGCAGGTAGGCGCCCAGCATTCCGGCGATGTGCGCGCGCCGCCGGGGCGCCGTGTGCCGCAGCAGCCGCACCAGCAGCACGGCGGAGGCGATGCCGATCAGCAGGTAGTTGACCGGGTCGTAGAGGCTGCCCAGGTGGTCGGAGACGGAGCCGAAGAAGTTCGCGGGCGCGCTGCCGGCGAGCGGGTTGGGGTGTCCGAAGACGGTCGTGCGGTCCAGGAAGGACATCGAGTCCGGGATCGCCCACAGTGTGACGGCGCCGATGTACCACCACCACCGGCGGGTGGTGAGCCGGCCGGACGGCAGCCAGAGCGGCAGCACGTAGAACAGGACCTCGCTGACGGTGTCGCACACTCCCCGGACCACCGCCGCCGCGCCCACGATCCGGGGGTCCGACAGTTCCACCCACACGGGCGCGGCGACGGCACTGGGCAGCATCGACGTCAGCGCGTAGAGGAGCATCACCCAACCGAGCGGATTTCCCGGCCGGTGGGCGTGCAGCAGCATCCCCGCCCCCGCGGTCGGCAGCGCGTAGAGCAGGATGGCCAACTGGTCCCGTGGCCCCTCGATGCCCGGTGCCCCGAGGTGGACCAGGACGTAGCAGACCCAGAGGGTGGCGACCGCCAGGCAGAACACGGTGACCGCCGCGGCCCAGGTGAGTTGGCGCTGCGCGGCGGTGCGGCGCGGAAGGGCCCCGGCAGGCGTGTGCGGCCGGGGGCGGGAGGGGATCACCGTGGTCATGGCACCGCCTAGGGACGGGTGGGGAGGGCCCACCGACGACCGGTCGCCGGGCCGGGCGCGCTGTCTCCAGTTTCTGCCGCCCGCCGTCCCGGGCGCATGGGGCAGCGGTCATGTCCGCCCGGGCCGCGCACCCGCCGGCAGGCCTGTCACGGAAAGTCACACATGCATCGCTGGTAGTGTCGGCCGGGTGGATGAAGACCAGCCCGCCGAGGACCAGCCCGCCGAAGACCCGCAGCGGCCGGGGGACCGGCCGGAGGAGGAACCGGCGGCCGTGCCCGTGCGGGTCCTGATCGTCGACGACCACCCGCTGTTCCGGGAGGGCCTGAAGGCCGCCCTGGAGAGCGCCGAGGGCATCGTCGTCGTCGCCGAGGCCGAGCGCGTCGGCGATGTGCCCGACGCCGTCGCCCGCCACCGCCCGGACGTGGTCGTGATGGACCTCTCGCTGCCGGACGGCTCCGGGCTGGAGGCCACCCGCCGGCTCTCCGCCGACCAGCCGGCCCCGCCGGTGCTGATGCTCACCATGGCGGACGACGACGGCAGCCTGCTCGCCGCCCTCCAGGCCGGGGCCCGCGGCTACCTGGTCAAGGGCGCGGGCCGCGAGGAGGTGCTGCACGCGGTGCGGACGGTCGCGGCCGGCGGGGCGGTGTTCGGCGCGGACGTGGCCGAGCGGATCACCACCCTGCTCGCCGGCGCCCGGGTGCGGGAGGCCGGGCAGCTCTTCCCCGCGCTCACCGCCCGCGAGGCGGAGGTCCTCGACCTGGTGGCGCGCGGGCTGGACAACCGCCGGATCGCCCGGGAACTGGTGGTCGCGGAGAAGACGGTCCGCAACCACGTCACCCACATCTTCGAGAAGCTGCACGTCGCGACCCGCGCGGAGGCCGTCGCCCGGGCCCGTGACATGGGGCTCGGCGACGGCTGACCCGCACCCCGGGAGCCCCCGGGAGCCTCTGGTGTTCCCGCGAACCCGGGGCACCCCGCCGCCGCCCCGTCGTCCGCCCCGCCGCCGGGGGTCGGGGCCGGGAGCGGACCGCCGTCCCACGCCGACGGGACGGCAGGAGACGCAGGATGCGGGGGAGGAGGCCCTCATGAGCGAACCGGCCGCGACCCCGGCCACCACCACCCCGGCCCGGCACCCCGCCGAGCCGGCCGCCCGGTCCGCGCGGCCGCGTCGGCGCCCCCGCCCACCGGCCGCGTCCCCGCAGCAGCCTCCGGGCGCTCACCGGCGCACCGCCCTCGGCCCGGCGGCCTGGGCCTGCGTCGCGACCCTGCTCAGCGGGCTCGGCTGGGTCCTGCTCGCCGTCACCCACCCGGACGCCGCCTGGGCCGCCCCGTACTACCTCCACGACGGCGAGACCGTCCTGCTCGGCTTCGCCTTCGCACTGTCCGGGCTGCTCATCCTCGTCCACCGCGCCGCACCCGCCCCCGACGGGGCCGCGCAGGGCCCGGCCGCCGGACCGCCGGCCGGCCGCAGCCTCGGCCGCTGCCTGCTCGCCGCCGGACTCGGCGGCTGCCTGTCCCGCTTCACCCTGCTCGCCGGCGCGGCCGCCGGTGCCGGACCGGCGGTGGAGGCCCTCGGTGCGGCCCTGCTGATCCTCTCCGTCGCCCTGTTCATCTTCGTCTCCATCGCCCTCCCGCTCTGGCTGCCCGAGGGCCGGCTGCCCGGCGGGCCGGGCCGCGTCTACGTCGCGGCCGTCGCCCTGTGGAGCGCCGCGCACGCGTGCACCGTCCGCCTGCGCAGCCCGCTGCCCTACCATGGCGACATCCTGGTGCCGCCCGGGAACGGGCTGCCGCTGGACGAGTGGCACGCCACCCTGGTCGCCTGGGGCCTGGTCGTCACCAGCCTCGCCGTCGCCGCCGTCCGCTGGCGGCGCTCCGCCCGCCCGCACCGCAGCGTCACCGCCGTCCTGGTGCCCTACCTGGTCTGGCTGATCACCACCAACATCGCGCTGCAGCTCGGCAGTTCGGAGAGCGTCGCGGCGGTCGCCTACTTCGCCGGCTCCGCGCTGTGGATGCTCGGCGCGGTCGGCTACGCCTTCACCCGCGACCGTTCCCGCTACCTCGACCGGGCGACCCGCCGGATGCTCAGCGTCCTCGCCCTCACCGCCCTGCTGATCGCCGGCTACCTCGGCATCGCGATGCTGCTGCGCCGCGCCCTGCCCGAGGCCAGCAGCGCTCCGGCGCAACTGCTCGCCGCCGCCGCGCTGGCGATCGGCGGACTGCTCGGACCCACCACCCGGTGGGTGGTGGGGGCCGTCGACCGCTTCTACTACGGCGACCGGGCCCGTCCCTACCAGGTGGTGCGGGCGCTCGCCGAGCGGCTGAGCCGCGCCGTCAGCCCCGCCGACGCGCCGCCCCTGCTCTGCGACACCGTGGTGAACGCCCTCGGCCTGCCCGGGGCGCGGGTCGTCCTGCACACCCGCACCGGGCCGCACGAACTCGCCGCCGTCGGCACCCTCGGACCCGCCAGCCAGGTGTTCCCGCTCAGCTACGAGGGCGCGGTGATCGGCGACCTGTACGCGCCGCCGCGCACCGGGCAGCCCGAACTGGACGCCCAGGACCACGAGGTGCTGCGCTTCCTCGCCGACCAGGCCGCGCCCGCCATCGCCTCGCTGCGGATGTACGAGGAACTGCAGCGCGGCCGGCGGCAGATCGTGCTCGCCCGCGAGGAGGAGCGCCGGCGTCTGCGGCACGACCTGCACGACGGCCTCGGGCCGACCCTCTCGGGCCTGCGGCTCGGCGTCGACACCGCGCGGGCCGCCGTGCCCGAGGACTCCCCGGCTGCCCGCTCACTGGTCACCGTGTCGGCCGGGATCGGGCAGGCGATCGACGAACTGCGCCGGATCACCGAGGGGTTGGCGCCCGCCGCGCTCGCGGGGGAGGGGCTCGCGGTGGCATTGCGGCGGCTGGTCGCGGAGCTGGACGGGTCGCGGGTGCGGATCTCGCTGGTGCTGGACCCGGACCCGCCGCCCGCGCTGCCGGCGGCCGTCGAGGTGGCGGCGCTGCGGATCAGCGGCGAGGCGCTGCACAACGTGCTGCGCCACTCGGGGGCCGGCCGGGCCCGGCTGACGCTGCGGGTGCGGCCGGAGGCGGTGGTGCTGGAGGTCTGGGACGACGGCCACGGCTTCCCGGCGGCGAGCGGGGGCGACGGCGAGGCCGCCCGGCGGGCCGGTGCGGGTGTGGGGCTGCGCTCGATGGCCGAGCGCGCCGAGGAACTGGGCGGCCGGTTCGTCACGGGCAACCACGACGGCGGCGCCCTCGTCCGGGCCGTGCTGCCCCGTACGCCCGAGCAGGCGCCGGTCGACCGCTGACGACTGACGGTCGACGGCTGACGACTGACAGAAATCAGCTGACAGGTAACAGATAGCAGATAACAGCTGACAGATTTCAGATTCTGTCAGCTGTCACCCGCCCCGCTGCCCCTTGACGGACTCCCGGGTTCGCTCAATCATCATGGTCGCGTCAACTTTTGCTGCGGCAGGCGGCCCCACGTCCCCTCAACACCCCTCCGCTGCAGGCGAAGTGGCGCGCTTCCGTCCTGCCCCACCGGATACCGGAGCCCCCATTGACCGAGCGCGCCCCGCGGCGATCCCGCCTGCGCCGATCCGCCCTGTCCGCCGCTGCCGCCGTCACCCTCGCGGCCGCCTTCCTCGCCCCCGCCGCCTCCGCGGCCCCGGCCACCCCGGCCGTACCGGCGGCCGTGGCCACCTCGGCTGCCCCGTCGGCGGTCGCCGCCGTCCCCGACATCCCGGTCGCCAACGTCAAGGCGCACCTGGCCCAGCTCCAGTCGATAGCCACCGCCAACGGCGGCAACCGGGCCCACGGCCGCACCGGCTACAAGGCCTCGATCGACTACGTGAAGGGCAAGCTGGACGCGGCCGGCTACACCACCGCCCTCCAGACCTTCAGCTACAACGGCTCGACCGGCTACAACCTCATCGCCGACTGGCCCGGCGGCGACACCTCGCACGTCGTTATGGCCGGCGCCCACCTCGACTCCGTCACCGGCGGACCGGGCATCAACGACAACGGCTCGGGCTCGGCCGGCATCCTGGAGACCGCGCTCGCGGTCTCGCGGGCCGGCCTCCAGCCCACCAAGCATGTGCGGTTCGGCTGGTGGGGCGCCGAGGAGTACGGCATGGTCGGCTCCAAGAACTACGTCAACAGCCTTGCCGCCACCGAGCGTTCGAAGATCGAGACCTACCTCAACTTCGACATGATCGGCTCCCCCAACCCCGGCTACTTCACCTACCGCTACGACAGCGCGCTCGACGCCCTGTTCCGCGACTACTTCGCCGGCCTCGGCATCAGCACCGAGCAGGACTTCGAGGGCGACGGCCGCTCCGACCACGCCCCGTTCCAGAACGCCGGCATCCGCGTCGGCGGCCTGTTCAGCGGCGCCGACTACACCAAGACCAGCGCCCAGGCCGCCAAGTGGGGCGGAACGGCGGGCCAGCCGTTCGACCGCTGCTACCACGCCTCCTGCGACACCAGCGCCAACATCAACGACACCGCGCTGGACCGGATGAGCGACGCCATCGCCTACGCCGTCTGGACCCTCGCCGCCGGCAGCACCACCCCGCCCACCGGCACCGTCTTCGAGAACACCGCCGACGTCCAGATCCCCGACTACGGCGCCGCCGTGACCTCCGACATCGCCGTCACCGGCCGCACCGGCAACGCCCCGGCCGCACTCCAGGTCGGCGTGGACATCAAGCACACCTGGCGCGGCGACCTCGTCATCGACCTGGTCGCCCCGAACGGCACCAGCTTCCGCCTCAAGGCCGCCAGCGGCAGCGACTCCGGGGCGAACGTGCAGACCACGTACACCGTGAACGCCTCCGCCGTTCCGGCCAACGGGACCTGGAAGCTCAAGGTCCAGGACACCGGACCCCAGGACACCGGCTACATCGACAGCTGGAAGCTCACGTTCTGACGCTCCGCCAGTGATATGCCCGGGGGTGCCGGTCCGCGGACCGGCACCCCGCGGGACCGGCTACGGAGCCATCTCGTACGCACCCGAGAGCGCCTCGACCATGCCCCACACCTTCGCCGCCCGCGCGCCGTCCGCGACCGGGCGGCGCACGTGCGCCAGCGCCCACGCCGCCTGGGCCTCGGTGGCCGATGCCTTGCCGTGCAACTCGGTGGCGTGCGCGGAGAAGTCCCGCACCAGCGCGTCGAAGACCTGGTCCAGCAGGTCCGCGTCCAGCCCGGTGAGCGCCGCCTGCTCCAGCACCAGCTGCCCGTAGACGATCAGCGCGAACAGCTGGCCGATCTCCAGCAGGAAGTCGAGGTCCGCCTGCTGCTCCGTGCTCGGCGCGTGGCTGAGCAGCAACTCGCAGAAACCGTCGGCCTGTTCGCGGAAGCGGGCGACGTTCGGCAGGTGACCGTGCGCGTCGTAGGCGGCGCGCCAGTCGTGGAAGCGGATCGCGCCGAGGCCGCGGGCCGGTCCCTGTCGGAACAGGAACGCGTCGTCGGCGGCGTCCTGCCGGGTCGGCACCGGGGCGTACTCGGCCGGGTCGAACAGGTAGTTGGCCATGAACTTGAGGATCAGCGCCAGGTTGACGTGGACGGTTCCCTCCAGCTTCGGCAGGCCGCGGATGTCCTTGGCGGCCTTGTCGAAGTAGGTGTCCGCCTCGAAGCCCTTGGCCGCGATCACGTCCCACATCAGGTCGATGACCTTCTCGCCCTCGGTGGTGACCTTCATCTTGGTCATCGGGTTGAAGAGCAGGTAGCGGCGGTCCTCGGGGGAGGCGGTGCGGAAGTAGTCCACCGAGCGGGCGGCGAACAGCTTCATCGCCACCAGGCGCGCGTAGGCGTCGGTCAACTCGCGGCGCACGTGCGGGAAGTCGGTGACCCGCTTGCCGTACAGCACCCGGTTGTGGGCGTGCGTCACGGCCTCGTACATCGCGTGCTCGCAGATGCCGACGGACGCGGTGCACAGGTTGAACTTGCCGACGTTGACGGTGTTCAGGGCGGCGTCGAAGGCGGCCTTGCCGGTGTGCAGCACGTCCTCGGCCCGGACCGGGTAGTCCTCCAGCCGGAACTCGCTCACGTACATCTGGGCGTTCACCACGTTCTTCACCAGGTGGTACGCCTCGTGGCGGCTGTCGGCGGCGAAGAAGACGTAGCCCTCCGGCCCCTCGACGTCCGCGCGGCGGCCGAACACCGAGACCAGGCCGGCGACATTGCCGTTGCCGATGTAGTACTTGGAGCCGGTGGCGGTGAAGCCGCCCTCGCCGTCCGGGGTGAGGATCATGTCGGTGGAGTAGATGTCGGCGCCGTGGCCGCGCTCGGAGAGGCCGAACGCCATGACGTGACCCTCCGTCAGGAGGCGGGCCGCGCGCGCCCGGACGGCCTCGTTCTCGCTCTGCCACACCGGGCCCAGGCCCAGGATGGTGACCTGCCAGGTGTACCAGTAGCCGAGGCCGTAGAAGCCGAGGATCTCGTTCAGCTCGGCGATCCGGGCGGTGTCCCAGCGCTTGGCCGGGTCGGCGGCGGAGGGCGTCAGGAACTCGGCGAACAGGCCTTCCTTCGCGGCGAATTCGAGGAAGTCGGCGTACCAGGCGCGGTCGACGTAGGTGTCGATCAGCGCCTTCTTGCCGCGCGATTCGAACCAGTCCACGGTCGCGCGCAGCAGTCGGCGGGTCGGCTCGTCGAACTGCGCGGGGTCGTAGCTGCGCGGGTTGAAGAGCATCGCGGGCTCCCGGGGGGGGTCGAGGGGGGTGGGGTGAGGGTGGGGGCGGGGTGAAGAACGGGGGCGGGGCGGGAGCGGGGAGGTCAGTGGCCGGCGCCGGGCGCGTCGCGGCCGTCGGCCAGTTCGCGCAGGGTGGCGAGCACGTCGTCGAGCCAGGCGAGCGTCATCCGCTCGTACTCGATGCCGCCGCGCAGCACCACGTGCTGGAGCCGCTCCCCGGCGTCGAGCGCCCCCGGGGTCGCGGCGGCCGGGAAGTCGCGCTGCTCACCGTGCAGATAGCGGGCGAGCAGGGCGGCGTGGCCCTCCCGGTGGCGCTCGACCTCGGGGATCAGCGCGGCCGGGTCGTCGAAGGCCGCCGCCCGGATCCGGACGGCCAGCTCGTGGCGGACGGTCTCGGGTTCGACGGGCTCGCGCAGCCAGGCGGCGAGCGCGTCGCGGCCGGGCGGGGCTGCCGAGTAGACCTTCTTGTCCGGTCGGCCGTCCTGGGCGACCTCCTCGGCGCGGACCCAGCCGTCCGCCTCCATGCGCCGCAGCACCCGGTAGATCTGCTGGTGGGTGGCGCTCCAGAAGCGGCCGATGGACCGGTCGAAGCGCCGGGCCAGTTCGTAGCCGGAACCGGGCCGTTCCAGCAGCGAGACGAGGATCGCGTGCTCCAGTGCCATGACCGGCATCCTTCTATGCAACGAGTTGCATAGGCAAGGACGACCCTCCGCGGTGAGACGGAGGTCACCCGCTCCGCCGCCCGACCCGAGGGTGGGCGAGGCAGGGTAGTCGTCGGGGTGAAATGGTGCAAAACGGTCTAACGGCGCCAGAATGGTAGCTGGGCTAGAGCCCTCCATGTTCGAAACCTAGGAGGTGGTATCGGTGTCGACCCAAGCGCCGATGGGCATGGAGCACCATCCGGACATCGTCGAACTCCGGGAGCAGTACGAGCGGGTCACCCTGACCCCGCGGGCCCAGGCCGTCGAGGCCCTGGCCGTTCTGGCCGGTCTGTTCCTGGCGGCCTCGCCGTGGATCGTCGGCTTCACCGCGTTCAACACGCTGGCCGTCACCTGCCTGATCGTCGGCATCGCCTACAGCGTGCTGATGGCCGGCTACGGCTCGGCGTACGAGCGCACGCACGCACGGGCCTGGGCGGCCACCCTGCTCGGCGTGTGGACGATCATCTCCCCGTGGGCCGTCTCGGGCGCGGCGGACCGGGGCCGGAACATCGTCAGCTGCCTGATCGTGGGCGCCGTCATGTTCCTGCTGGGACTCGCCGCCATCTCGATGGCCACCATGACGTCGAACGGAGCAGCGATGCGGCGCGGCCGGGCCGGCCGGGCCAGGGGCTGACGGTCACCGGAAGCCCGACACCCGGGGCGCGGAGGGCGGCATCGCCCGCTCCGCGCCCCGGGCGCGCGTCGGGGGCGCCGGAGCGGGCCGACAGGGGCCGAAACGGGCCGGCGCCGATGAACGGCGGCGCCGGCGACGGCTACGGCCGGGTCATCCGCAGCACGTCCAGCGCCTCGTCCAGCTGCTCGACGCTCAGCCGCCCCTGTTCGACGTACCCGCGCTCCAGCACCACCTGGCGGATCGTCTTGCGCTCGGCCAGCGCCTGCTTCGCGACCTTGGCCGCCTCCTCGTAGCCGATGTACCGGTTCAGCGGCGTCACCACGGACGGCGAGGACTCCGCGTACTCCCGGGCCCGATCGGCGTTGGCCGTGGCGCCGTCCACCGCGCGGTCGGCCAGCAGCCGGGCGCTGTTGGCGAGCAGCCGGACCGACTCCAGGACGTTGCGGGCGATCACCGGCAGCATCACATTGAGCTCGAAGTTGCCACTCGCCCCGGCCACCGTGACGGTGGCGTCGTTGCCGATCACCTGCGCCGCGACCATCAGCACCACCTCGGGCAGCACCGGGTTCACCTTGCCCGGCATGATCGAGGAGCCGGGCTGGAGGTCCGGCAGGTTCAGCTCGCCGAGGCCGGTGCGCGGGCCCGAGCCCATCCATCGCAGGTCGTTCGCGATCTTGGTGAACCCGACGGCGACGGTGCGCAGCTGGCCGCTCAGCTCGACCAGGCCGTCCCGCGCGCCCTGTGCCTCGAAGTGGTTGCGGGCCTCGGTCAGCGGCAGCCCGGTGGCACGCGCGACCTCCTCGATCACCGCCGCCGCGAACCCGGGCGGGGTGTTGATGCCGGTGCCCACCGCGGTGCCGCCGAGCGGCAGTTCGGCGACCCGGGGGAGGGTGGCGAGCAGCCGCTCCCGCCCGTGCCGGACCTGCGCCGCGTAGCCGCCGAACTCCTGGCCCAGGGTGACCGGCGTGGCGTCCATCAGGTGGGTGCGGCCCGCCTTGACGACGTCCGCGAACTCCGCCGCCTTGCGCTCCAGCGCCTCCGCGAGGTGCTCCAGCGCCGGGACCAGCTCGTGGCTGACGGCGGCGGTGGCGGCGATGTGGATCGAGGACGGGAAGACGTCGTTGGACGACTGGCTGGCGTTGACGTGGTCGTTCGGATGGACCGGACGGCCGAGGCGCTCGCCGGCCAGGGTGGCGATCACCTCGTTGGTGTTCATGTTCGACGAGGTGCCCGAGCCGGTCTGGAAGACGTCCACCGGGAACTCGGCGTCCCAGCGGCCCGCCGCCACCTCCTCGGCGGCGGAGACGATCGCGGCGGCGGTCTCCTCGTCCAGCACACCGAGCCGGGCGTTGACCCGCGCGGCGGCGGCCTTGATCCGGGCCAGCGCGGCGATGTGCGCCCGCTCCAGGCGCTGGCCGGACACCGGGAAGTTCTCCACGGCCCGCTGCGTCTGCGCCTGCCACTTCGCCCCGGCGGGCACCTTGACCTCGCCCATCGAGTCGTGCTCGATCCGGTAGCCGCCGGGCATCTGCTCGTCACCCATCGTGCGCTGCACCTCCTGAACGGTCCCTGCGGGACCGGGCCCCCTTCGGGTCGCGGGCCCCGGTCCGCCGGGTTCGGTTTCCGCACACCACAGCCGCGCGCGGGCCCCGGGTATTTCCGCGCCCCGGCGCTCACACGTCCCCGCGCCCCGGCGCTCCCGTCTGCGCACGAGCCCGCAGGTGGCGCCGGGCGCCCGGGACTACCCCAGCACGGCCGTCACGACCTCGCCCGGTGCCGTGCCCGCCTTGACGACCTCGGTGCCGTCCGGCGCCCAGACACCCGAGCCGCCCGAGCTCGCCGCGAACTCTCCGCTCGGCCCCGCGGCGGTGGCCAGCACCACCCAGACGCCGTTGTCCGCCGCGCGTGCCGGGTACCGGGCCTCCTTGGTGGCCAGTGCCTCGGCGCTCGCCCCGTACAGCGTCGAGGCGACGTAGGCGTCGGCGCCGAGCGCGGCCAGCTGCCTCGCGTGGCCGGGGTCGGCGGCGTCCGCGCAGATCGCCAGGCCCAGCCGCCAGCCGTCCAGCTCCAGGACGGAGGGCCGGTCGGCGGCGGCGAAGCGCTCGCCCTCGCGCCCGTAGAGGTTCGTCTTGCGGCAGACCACCAAGGCGCCCGCGCCGGTGACGGCGATCGTGGCGATGTACTCGCGGCCGTCCTCCGAGGCGACCGGCGCGCCGACCAGGGCCGTGGCGCCGGTTTCGGCGCAGGCCGCGACCAGTGGCGCGAGGCGCTCGTCGGACGGGTCGAGGGCGGGCGCGGCCAGGTCGTAGCCGGTGAGCGAGAACTCCGGGAACACCACCAGGCGCGCCGTGCCGGCCGCGCGCACGGCGGCGGCGTGCCGCTCGACGTTGGCCGCGACGGTGTCGGGCAGCCCCGACGGGTGGCAGGCGGGCTGGGCGGCGGCGACGGTCAGGGGAGCGGGCGCGGGCACGGTGGGGCCTCCGGTGACTGATCGGGGACGGCGATCACGATCAACCTATGAGCGCACCGCGAAATCCGGCAAGGTTCATTCCTTCGAGTGAACATTTTCGGCAATGCCCTCGCCGACCGGCTCCCGAAGCTCCGACCGAGGTCGCCGCGGAGGTTGCCGCGAAGGTCGCTGCCACCGACACCGCAGCCGACACCGCCGCAGGCGCCGACGGTGCGGCGGGCAGGTCAGACGTGCTCCATCACGATCACCGCGAGGGTGCCCGGCGCCAGGGCCCGGAACACGTGCGGGGCGTCACCGGGGTAGCTGACGTAGTCGCCCGGGCCCAGTTCGACGGGTGCCTGCGTCGGCCCGGCCAGTGCCCGGCCGGCGCCCAGCAGCACATGCTCGACGGTGCCCGGCATGTGCGGGTCGGAGGCCCGGGTCTCGCCCGGCTCGGCGTCGATCCGGTAGATGTCGCGCCGGGCTCCCGGCGGGCAGGAGGCGAGCAGGGTCGCGGCGTAGTCGGCCCGCTCCGAATGGGTGACCGGACCCTCGCCGGCCCGCACCACCCGGACCACCGGTCGCGGCGGGTCGACCAGCCGGCTGAACGGCACGTCCAGGGCGACGCCGAGCGCCCAGAGCGTCTCGACGCTCGGGTTGCCGGCGCCCGATTCCAGTTGCGAGAGCGTCGACTTGGCGATCCCCGCGCGGCGGGCCAGCTCGGCCATCGACAGCCCGGCGCGCTCGCGCTCGCGCCGGATCGAGGCCGCGATCAGCTCGATCAGCTCGCTCCCGGCGGGGCCGCCGCCGCTGTTTCCACTCATCCGCGTTCGCTCCACACGTTCAGACGTTCGCCTTGACGAACGACCCCGGTTGCGTTCACTCTACTGGACATGCGTTCGCTCCTCCGAACCCTCGAACGTGCCACCCTCCGGGACATCGCCCTGGTCTGCGTCGCGGACGCCCTGGTCGGTGCCTCCTTCGGGGCGATCTCCGTCTCCGGAGGCCTCCCGCTCTGGGTGCCCGTCGCGATGTCCGTGCTGGTCTTCGCCGGGGGCTCGCAGTTCGCCGCCGTCGGCATCGTGCTCTCCGGCGGTGGCGTACTCGCCGCCGTCGTCACCGGCCTCGTCCTCAACGCCCGCCTGCTGCCCTTCGGGTTCACCGTCGCCGACGCCCTGGACGGCCCCCGGTGGCGCAGGCTGCTCGGCGCCCAGCTGCTGACCGACGAGTCCGCCGCGTTCACCCTGCTGGAGTCCGACCCGCGACGGCGCCGGGCGGCGTACTGGGTCTGCGGCCTCGCGCTGTTCGTCATCTGGAACGTCTCCGTCGTGATCGGCGGGGTGGCCGGCGGACTGCTCGGCGACACCGACGCCCTGGGCCTGGACGCCGCCTTCCCCGCCGTGCTGCTCGCCCTGGTCCTGCCCGCGCTCGGCGACCGCCGCACCCGCACCGCCGCCCTGGTCGGCGCGGTCGTCGCCGTGGTCGCCACGCCGTACGTCCCGGCGGGCCTGCCGGTCCTGCTGGCGCTGGCCGGACTGCTGTTCGCCGGCCGCCCGGCCGCCCCGGTCGCACCGCAGGCACCGGAGGCACCGGAAGCGGCAGCCGGCACCGCGTCGCGGGCCGTGCCGCTCACCAAGGAGGTCCGCTGATGCCCCTGACCGCCATCCTGCTGCTGGCCGCCGGCACCTACGCCTTCCGGCTCGCCGGTCCCCTGCTCGGCGACCGGCTCACCGTCTCCGAGCGCCTGCGCCACCTGCTCGCCGTCGCCGCCGCCGTGCTGCTGGTCGCCCTGGTGGCCACCGGTGCGTTCACCCAGGACCACGGCTTCGCCGGGTGGGCCAGGCCGGCCGGCGTGCTGGTCGCCGGTGTCCTCGCCCTGCGGCGCGCGCCGTTCCCGCTGGTGGTTGTCGCGGCTGCCGCGACCACGGCGGTGCTCCGCCTCTGCGGTGTCTCCTGACGGCCCGCAGGGGCGTCCGTCGGGTCGTCGGGCGGGCCGTCCGGTCGGCCGCCCGTCCGGTCGGTCGGACGGACGGTACTGCTGGTCAGCCGACGTCGTCCCCGGCCGCCGCCGCGAGCCGCTCCTGCTGCACCTCGGGTCGCTCGCTGTCCCACAGCAGCTCCCACACCTTGAAGACGCAGTGGTAGTCCCGCATCGTCCCCTGGGTGACCAACAGGTAGTCGTCGCCGTCCCGCAACAGCCGGCGCCTACGGGCGTTGAACGGGTGCTGGGGGGTGTACGTCGGAACGATCCGCCGCAGCTCGGCGAGCGCGTCCTCCCGGTCGCCCTCGACCTCGGCGAGCACCTTGGGGCCCCAGATCCGCCCCTCCCCGATGCCCTCGGTCTCCTGCACGACCACCGCCCAACGCCCCACGGTCCACCCCTCACGGCTCGTCGCCCGCCCGTACGCGGAGGCGTCATCCTAGCGACGCGGCCGTCCGGGCCCCGCCTGCCGGCCGGCCGTCGGCACCCTGCAGAGGCTTGTAGAAGATGGTCGTCGCGCACGGCACCCCCGCCGGATCGGTTGCGAAGTCCGGCACCGTGCCGACCCTGCTCCAGCCCGCCGCCGCGTACATCCGCTCGGCGGGGCTGCCGGTCTCGGTGTCCAGCACCAGCGTCCGCAGCCCGCGCTCGACGGCCGCCGCCTCCAGTGCCGCGAGCAGCCGGCCGGCCAGCCCTTGCCCCCGGTCCGCCCGGTGCACCATCAGCTTGGCGACGTCCGCCCGGTGCCGGCCGTTGGCCGTGGCCGCCGGGCGCAGCTGCACCGTCCCGGCGATCCGGCCGCGCCCCGCGCCGTCCGCCTTCCCCGGCTCGTCCGTCCCGTCGGTGGCCACGGACGCGTCCGCCTCGGCGACCCAGAGCAGCAGCCGCCCTTCGGCCACGTCCGGAGCCAGTGCCCGCCACCAGCCGGCCGCCGCGGCGCGGTCCAGCGGGGCGAGGAAGCCGACCGAGGCGCCGCCGTCGACGGTGTCCGCCAGCAACCCGCCCAACTGCTCCGCCGAGCCGTGCAACTCCTCCGCCGTCAGCAGCCGGATTGTGTACATGCTCACTCCTTCGTCCGCGGCCGGTCCGGGAGCGGCCCGGTGCGCGATACTCGCCGGTACCCGGCGCCGCGCCGGGTCTCCGGGCCCCGCCGTCCGCACCCGGTCGTCCGCACCCGGTCGTCCGCACCCGGTCGTCCACCCCGCCGAGAGTACAAGGAGCCCCCGTGGCGAAGCCGTCCAGGATCGACCCCGCCGACCTGCTCGCCGTCGGTGACCTGCTCACCGACGAGGAGCGCCTCGTCCGCGACACCGTGCGCAGGTTCGCCGACGACCGGATCCGCCCGTTCATCGGCGACTGGTTCGAGCGCGGCGTCTTCCCCGCCCGCGAACTCGCCCCCGAACTCGGCGCCCTCGGCGTGCTCGGCATGCACCTCGACGGCTACGGCTGCACCGGCTCCAGCGCCGTCGCGTACGGCGTGGCCTGCATGGAACTGGAGGCCGCCGACTCCGGTCTGCGCAGCTTCGTCTCCGTCCAGGGCTCGCTGGCCATGCGCTCCATCCACGCCTTCGGCTCCGAGGAGCAGAAACAGCGCTGGCTGCCCGGCCTCGCCGCCGGCGAGCTGATCGGCTGCTTCGCCCTCACCGAACCGGACTTCGGCTCCGACCCCGCCAACATGCGCACCCGGGCCCACCGCAAGGGCACCGGCGAGGGCGCGGACTGGGTGCTCTCCGGCTCCAAGATGTGGATCACCAACGGCGGCATCTCCGACGTCGCGGTCGTCTGGGCGCAGACCGAGGACGGCGTACGCGGCTTCCTGGTCGAACCCGGCACGCCCGGCTTCACCACCACCGACGTGTCCGGCAAGCTGTCCCTGCGCGCCTCGGTGACCAGCGCCCTCGCCTTCGACGACGTGGTCCTGCCCGCCGACGCCGTCCTGCCCGGCGTCACCGGCCTGCGCGGACCGCTCTCCTCCCTCAACGAGGCCCGCTATGGGATTCTCTGGGGCACCGTCGGCGCCGCCCGCGACTGCTACACCTCCGCCCTCGACTACGCCAGGAGCCGCGTCCAGTTCGACCGTCCGATCGCCGGGTTCCAGCTCACCCAGCAGAAGCTCGTCGAGATGATGCTGGAGGTCGAGAAGGCGTACCTGGTCGCGCTGCGGATCGGCCGCCTCAAGGACGAGGGTGCGGCCCGGGCGGCGCACATCAGCTTCGGCAAGCTCAACAACGTGCGGGCCGCCCTGGAGATCGCCCGCAGCGCCCGCACCGTGCTCGGCGCCAACGGCATCACCACCGCCTACCCGGTCCTGCGGCACGCCAACAACCTGGAGTCGGTGCTCACCTACGAGGGCACCAGCGAGATCCACACCCTCGTCCTCGGCGAAGCCATCACCGGTGAGTCCGCCTACCGCTGACCGTCTACCGCCTACCGCCTACCGATGACCGCTGACTGCGGGCGGAGGGCCGCGGGGCGCTGATCGCGGACCCGTCCCGGCACGAAAACCGGTACCGGCCCGGGGCCGTTCATGGCTAACGTCCTGCCCATGAACGGCCCGACGACCCCGCCCACCAGCACCACCAGCACCACCACCGCGACGACCACGCTCTGGCGCCCGGCCGGCCCTCAGGAGCTGGCCCTGGTCGAGGCGGCGGACTGGCGCGCCTGGCCGCCGCGCCTGCCCGATCAGCCGATCTTCTACCCGGTGCTGAACGAGGACTACGCGATCCGCATCGCGCGCGACTGGAACGTGCCCGCCTCCGGCGTCGGCTACGTCACCCGCTTCGAGGTCGACACCGCCTTCCTCGCCCGCTACCCCGTCCGCCAGGCCGGCGGCCGCACCATCCTCGAACTCTGGGTCCCCGCCGAGGAACTGCCCGAGTTCAACCGCCACCTGGTCGGACGCATCGAGGTGGTCCACGAGTTCCGGCCCCGGTCGTGACGGGGCCAGGCGCGACGGCACCGGTCCTCCTGACCTCGGCCCAGGCCACCAGCACGACCGCGCTGCTCACCGCGGCCGCCGCCGCCCGTGGGCTGGCCACCGCCGTCCTGCCCGGTCCCGGCACCGGCCTCGACAACGACACCGTCGAGCGGCTGGCCGGCCGGCCCGTCCACTGGTACGGCGGACCGTTCGCCGCCGCCCGGATCGCCGACCGTCTCGATCTCGCCCTGCTCGAACCGGCCGACGACTGGCTCGCCGCCCTGCCCGAGGAGTTCACCGGCCGCCGGATCGAACTGACCACGCTCGCCGAGGCCTGGACACTGCGCCGCCCGGCCTTCGTCAAACCGCCCGCCGACAAGTCGCTGCCGCCCGCCGTCTACGCCGACGGAGGCCGCCTGCCGCGCACCGGCGAGCGGATCGGCCCCGACACGCCCGTCCTGGTCAGCGACCCGGTGACGTTCGGCGCGGAGTACCGGCTCTTCGTCCTCGACGGCACCGTGCGCACCGGCAGCCGCTACGCCCGCTTCGGCCGGCTCGACCCCGGCCCGCTCACCGGGCAGGCCGTCGCGTTCGCCCGACGGCTGCTCGCCGCCGTCGGGCCGAGCCTGCCCAGCGCCGTCGCCCTCGACATCGGGACGCTGCTCGATCCCTACGACCCGGCCGAGCGGTGGGCCGTGGTCGAGGCCAACCTGCCGTGGTTCGCCCACTGCTACGCCGCCGACCCGGCGAGCGTCCTGGACGTGGTGCTCCGCGCGGCGGGCCCGGCCGACGCGGTGCGGGCCGCCGACCGGCGCTTCGTGCGCCGCGCCGACCGACACCCCTGAGCCCCGAACCCGCGAGCCCGAACCCGCGATCTCCGCACCCGTGAGCTCCGCCGCCGGCCGTCCGCCGGGCCGGGGCCATGCGGACCGGGGGATTCCGGACGCCGCCCGTCCACCCGGCCGTCCCCTGCAGGACACCCGGCGGTCCGGCGGGGAGTGAAGCATGGCGCGGTCGCCGACACCCGCCCCGCCGCGGGTGCGGTCGGCGCCCGCACCGTGAAAGGAACCGCCCCCTCATGTCCACACCGCCGCTGCCGCGCCCCCGGGTCCTCGTCGTCGGGATCGACGGCGTCCGGTACGACCTGCTGGAGCAGGTGCCGATGCCGAGGCTCGCGGAGATCGCCGACGCCGGATTCCTCGCGCCCGTGACGGTGGCGGACACCACGCCCACCATGTCCGGCCCGTGCTGGGCCACCATCGTCACCGGCGTCGAGCCCGCCAAGCACGGCGTGTGGGGCAACCACCTGGGCGGCAACCGGCTCGACGTCTTCCCCGACTTCACCACCCGGCTGGCCCGTGGCGACCACCGCAGCACCTTCGTCGCCGCCGGCTGGGATCCGCTGGTCATCGGCGCGTCCGGCGGTCCGCTGTTCCGCGCCCCCGGCCGGCTCTGCTACATCGCCCCCGCCGAGGACACCCCCGAGGCGTGGGAGGCCGTCGACGAGGAGGTCACCCGGGAGGCCGTCGACGTGCTGCGCGACGCCGACCCCGAAGCCTCCTTCGTCTACCTCGGCGCCGTCGACGAGACCGCCCACTTCCTCGGCTGCGGCGAGGAGTACCGCGCCGCGATGCGGGCCGCCGACGAGCGCCTCGGCCGGCTGCTGGACGCGCTGCGCGCCCGGCCCGGATACGCCGAGGAGGCCTGGACGGTCATCGTCGTCACCGACCACGGCCACGTCGACGCCGGCGGCCACGGCGGGCGCACGCCCGAGGAGCGCACCGCCTGGGTCGCCTGCGCCGGCCCCGGCGTCCCGGCCGCCCCGCCCGTCGGCGAGATCCGCCACCCCGACGTCGCCGCCCAGGTGTACGCCGCACTCGGCCGCCCGATCGACCCGCACTGGACCCTGGACGGCCGGCCCTTCCCGCTCGCCGTCCCCGTGGCGGCGTCCTGATCGCTGGTGAGGCCTGCCGGCGTTCGCTGCGGCCGGGTCCGGCAGTATTCGGCAACCGGGTGGCCGACGCACCCGCCGGCACCCGGGCGGGTGCGGCCGGGCTGCGCCGCCGGCCGCGGGGGGCCAGGCTCGACCGGGGGAAACCCCGAGACCGGCCGGGCGCGCGTACGCCTCAAGGTGGAGGAGCTACCCCCCAAGGACGGCGGAAGGTCGCGACCTTCCGGTGACGATCCGGCACCCCGGCGGGCACCAGGATGGAAGACGACCGGAAGGCGGGTCCGGGAGCCGGTGAGGCGAATGCCGGACGGCGCAGCGGCACGGCACCACAGCAGTACAGCAGCACCACGAGGGAGAGGACGGGCCGGCATGAACGGCATCGCGGGCAAGATCGCACTCGGAGTGGCGGGCATCGGCATGGCCGTCGCCGTCGCGGCCGTGGCGGTCGGGCCGAGGGTGGCCGAGTGGTACGACGGCCGGCACCAGGAGCAGTCCAGCTACAGCAGCGGCAGCGCGGCCAAGGCCGACCGGCACGCCGTACCGGGCTGGCTGCCCGACAACGCCTCGTCCGTCCGCTACCTGATGTCCACCACCGGCGACGACCGCCTGCTGACCGCCACCCTCCCGGAGGGGCGGCTGCCCGTCGGCTGCCGCACGGCCGAACCCGGCAAGGGCGGCCACCCGGCGCCGGCCTCGCTCAGGGCCGGCTGGTTCCCGGAGGGGATCACGGCCAAGGCCACCGGCTCCTGTGGCCACTACACCGTCGCCCTGACCGGTAACCAGCTCTTCGCCTGGCAGGACGGTGCCGCCGTCCAGGCCGCCCTGCGGGCCGAACGGCTCGCGCGCTGAGACGCCGTCACCGGGGTCGGGCCGCTGCGCCGGGCGGCGGCAGGGCGGCCGACCCCCGACTGTCGGCGGTCCGGGGGGCTGCGGTAGGACGGAGCGAGCACGAATGCCGTGCCCGTTCCGAGAGGAGCCCCATGCCTGGTCCGACCGCCGGTTCCGCCGGCGACACGTCGACCGCCTCCGCCTCCGCCGCCTCGACCTCCGCCTCGATCCCTACCTCCACCTCCACCTCCACCGACGCCGCGGCAGCCGTCGTCGCCGAGGCCGGCACCGCACCCACCGACGCCGTGACCGCCAAGACCCGGACGGCCGGCGCCACGAGCGGCCGCGCCACCATCGGCGTCCTCGGCGGCCTGGTCGCCCTCGGCCCCCTCACCACCGACCTCTACCTGCCGGGCCTGCCCGCGATCGCCGACGACTTCGGCGCCGAACCGGCCGCCGTCCAGCTCACCCTCACCTTCTCGATGTTCGGTGTCGCGGCCGGCCAGCTGATCTTCGGACCGCTCAGCGACCGCTTCGGCCGCCGCCCGCCCCTGCTCGTCGGGCTCGTCCTCTACACCCTCGCCAGCCTCGTCTGCGTCATTGCGCCCAACCTGCCCGTGCTGATCGCCGCCCGCTTCGTCCAGGGCGCCGCGGGCGCCGCCGGACTGGTCATCGGCCGCGCCGTCGCCCGTGACCGCTTCGAGGGCGTCGCGATGATCCGCTTCCTCGCCTCGATCACCCTGATATCCGGCCTCGCCCCGATCCTCGCCCCGCTGTTCGGCGCGCAACTGCTGCGCGTGACCTCCTGGCGCGGCACCTTCGGCGCTCTGGTCGCCCTCGGCCTGCTGCTCGCCCTGGTGGCGTTCGGCGCACTGCGCGAAACCCTCCCGGCGTCCGCCCGGCGCGGCGGCGGCCTGGCCGCCACCCTGCGCACGATGGGCGGGCTGCTGCGCGACGTGCCGTTCCTCGGGCTGCTGCTCACCAGCACCTTCGCGTTCGGTGCGCTGTTCGGCTACATCAGCGGCTCGTCGGTGGTGCTGCAGCACGTCTACCACGTGTCGCCGCAGACCTACAGCCTGCTGTTCGGCCTCAACTCGGTGGCCATCGTCGCGTCCACCCAGCTGAACGGGCGGATCCTGGCGCCCCGGTTCGCCGCCGCCACGCTGATGCGGGCGGGCCTGGCGACGTTGATTGCCGCCGGGGTGGTCCTGTTCCTGGTCACCGCCGTCTGGGACGGCGGACTGATCGCCGTCTGCGGCTCGCTGTTCGTGATGATGGCCGGGCTCGGCGTCGTCCTGCCGAACTCGGCCGCGCGGGCGCTCAGCCTGGTCTCGCCGCAGGCCGCCGGCTCCGCCTCCGCGCTCCTCGGCACCGGCAACTTCCTGTGCGGAGCGGTCGTCGCCCCGCTCAGCAGCCTGGGTGGCAGCCCCTCGGCGGTGCTGCTCGCGGTCGTCGTGCTCAGCTGCGCGGTGCTCGCGGCGGCGTCCTACCTGCTGCTCCTGCGCCCGGGGCGGCCCGCTCCCGAGCCGGCCGCCGCCTGACCCGGAGCCTGACCCGCCGCCTGACCCGGAGCCGAACGGGTTCCGCCGGGGTGCCGCGACACGAGGGTCGCGGCACCCCGGCGGGGGAGTGGAGCGGGGCGGGGCTGACAAGTGACAGTTGACGTTATCTGTCAGCTGATATCTGTCAGTTGTCAGTTGTCATCTGTTAGCTGTCAACTGTCAGCCGTCCGATGTCCGTCCGTCGTCCTGCGGTCGTCAGGCGATCGAGAAGTCGTCGCCATAGACGTTGCCCTGGCCGTACCAGCCGTGCAGGTACACGGTCACCGTGCCGGAGGCGCCGGTGGTGAACGGGACGCTGAGCTTGGTCCAGCCGGAGCCGCTGGTCCAGGCGGAACCGGTGGCGCCGCCGCTCACGCCGATGTAGGAGTAGTTGCCCTGGACCCAACCGGTCAGCGTGTACGCCTTGTTGGGCGCCAGCGTGACGGTCTGGGCGCACTCGCCGGTCTGCGACGCGGTGGCCGCGGCCTGCAGCGCGTAGGAGCCGGAGTGGACCGGGGTGCTCACCACGGAGCCGCCGGCCTGGCAGGTCCACGGACCCAGGCTGCCGGTCTCCAGACCGCCGTTGGCGAGACCGCCGGGCGGGGTGACCCCGGTGACGGTCAGCGTGTAGGTGGCGGTGTGGCTGCCGGAGGCGGCGGTGCCGGTGACGGTGAGCGGGTAGGTGCCGGGGACGGTGGTGGCCGCGGTGTTGACGGTCAGCGTCGCCGGCGTGCCGGCGAGGACGCTGCCGGGGTTGACCGTGGCGGTGACGCCGGCGGGAGCGCCGCTCACGCTGAGGGCCACGCTCTGCGCGGAGCCGGAAACGACCCCGGTGTTGACGGTGGCGCTGGCCGACGAGCCCGCCGCGACCGAACCGGCCGCCGGGTTCACGCCGACCGAGAAGTCGTTGCCCGGCTGGGTGCCCGACACGGTCAGCGTGTAGGTGGCGGTGTGGACGCTGCCGGTGGCGGTGGCCTTGCCGGTGACGGTGAGCGGGTAGGTGCCCGGGACGGTGGTGGCCGCGGTGTTGACGGTCAGCGTCGCCGGCGTGCCGGCGAGGACGCTGCCGGGGTTGACCGTGGCGGTGACGCCGGCGGGCGCGCCGCTCACGCTGAGGGTCAGGCTCGGCGCGGTGCCGGAGGGCGAACCGGGCGTGGTGATCTCGGCGGTGGCGACGGTGGCGGTGGTCGACGAACCGGCCGCCACGGTGCCCGATCCGGGGTTCACGGTGATCGAGAAGTCGCTGTTCGGCGGGTAGTTGCTGGTGAACGGCGCGAAGATCTTGCTGAAGTCCCAGTTGTTCTGCTGGATCCCGGAGCAGTCGTCGCGTCCGCCGACACCGGGGCACTTTCCGGTGTCGCGCTGCAGCGCCCAGAACGACAGCGTGTTGATGCCCTTGGAGAGGGCCCAGTTGTAGACCGAGGTCGCGTTGGCCAGCGTGAAGGTCTCCGCCGCGCCGAAGTCGTCGATGCCGGGCATCTCGATGATGCCGATGGAGTTCCAGAGCTGCGAGGGCGTCCGGGTCGGGTACAGCTTGGCCAGCTGGTTGTACAGGCCCGTCACCGCGGTCTGGGTGTCGACGGCCATGTCGTGCGTGGCGTTGTCGTAGTAGTCGAAGGTCATCAGGTTGACGACGTCGATCCGCGCGTTGTTGGCGACGGCGTTCTTCAGCAGCGCGATGCCGTTGGCGGCGGGGCCGCTGGTCGTCGTGGGCAGCGTGTAGGCGAACTGGATCTGCCGGCCGTTGGCGGCGGCCCAGTCCTGCGTCAGCTTGATCGCCTTGTTGCGGCGGTCGACGCCCGCGGAGTTGTCCAGCGAGTCGGCCTCGATGTCCAGGTCGATCCGGCTGATGTCGTACGTGGTGATGAGCTTCTGGTAGGCGGCGGCGATCTGGTTGACGTCGGTGCAGCTGTCGGCCAGTTCGGTGCCGGTGGTGTCGGCGGTGTAGCCGCCGAACGACGGGATCACGTCGCCGCCGTTGGCCCGGATGGTGGCGAAGTCGGCGCCGAAGGACGACTGCGCGATCGGCAGCGCGGTGTTGCCGTTCCAGTACGGGGTGCAGGAGCCCTTGGTGGCGGTCTGCAGGAACGCCATCGTCAGGTGCTTGGCGCCGGACTGGGCGGACAGTGCGGCGGGGCTCTCGCCGGTCCAGGACTCCAAGTACGGGGCGAAGACCCTTGTGGGCAGCGGGGCCGCGGCGGTGACCGAGGAACCGGCCGCGACGGTGGCCGGGCTCGTGGGGGCCGCGCCGGCCGTCGTCGCGCCGGCGACCAGGCCGGCCGAGGTGACGAGCGTGGCGCAGGCCGCCAGAGCGGCCTGGACTGTTCGGTGTAGACGCATGGATTCTCCAACAGACGTGGTGGGGCATGGCGTTGGTGAAGCGTGCGGAACTGCGCTGCGGACCTGCGGGGGAGTGCGGGGGCGTGCGGAACCCCTCGTAGGGGAGGGGGCCGTGCGACGGAACGGTGGCGCGGGGTGTGCGAATCCCGCAAGCACGCGCACGGACGGGCGGCGTGCGCGGACGCGCGTACGCCGTGGCGGGGCCTGGGGGCGGAGCGGAGCAGGGCAGGGCAGTGCCTCAGCCGCCGGTGGTCACACCCCCACAGTGCATCCCGGTCGGATCGACATGCCTATGGTTGGACTAGACCAGTCGTCTGTCAAGAGTCTTTACAGTTCGTCAGCGAAGCATCGTGGTGCCGAGGTTGGCCGACGGATGGCCAACCGCCAACAAACCGGTTGTGGCCCGGTCGCCCGCTCCGACATCATCGGGGCATGCGAGACCTCGACTGGAAGTTCGACAGAGAGGGCGCCTGCCGCCCGCACGGGTGAGCACCCGGCCCCCGGGTCGCGACCCGCCGGCGTCGGCGGGCGACGGCCGGACCAAGTCCGTTCGCTTCCATGCCTGTTCATCCGTTCTGCCGCTCTCCTGCGTTCCGCCCGCCCGCCGACTCTCCCGAGCGCGCGTCCACGCGGAACGCCCCTCACTCCGAAGTGCCCGCCACCGGGCGCCCGCCCGCGTACCGCCGCTCCCGTGCGGCCGGACATCCGCCGCCGCGCGACGTGCGCCCCATGCTCACGCGTCTCACGTTTGCCGACCCCTGGAAAGGAGGAACCCGTGGACTACTTCATCGCGTCCGACGACAAGGACACCGCCTGGAGCCTCGTCTGAGTCGGGGTTTGTGCCGTGGCCGCGCGGTGGTCGTCGCGCGCGGCCACGGTGGCCCGGAGCTCAGGACACCGGGCCGTTCGGGGGCTCGCCGGGCGGTTCAGGCCGGCGGGCAGAGGGTGGTGCGCAGCGCGTCCAGGATCTTGTCCGCCTTCTCCGGTCCGAAACCCTGGGGGTGGGTGGGATCCGTGAAGCGCTGGTTGACCAGGTCGATCAACTTGGCCCGGTCCTTCGGGAACTGAAACATCGACTGGCACTGGTTGCGGGCCCGTTCGACGGCCTGCTCGGGCTGTCCGCCGACGATCGCCGGGTCGATCGCCTGCAGGGCGGCGACCAGCTGTGCGGTGACGTCGGCGGCCGGCTCGGCCGGCAGCCCGGCGTCGGAGGGCGGCGCCGGCTTCGGGGCCGCCGGGGGTTCGGCGGGGGAGTCGGTCGGGGGTCCGGTCGGGGAGCCGGCGGCCGGTGCGGAGCCCGTGGTCCCCGGGGAGGGCGGGCCGGCGGACGGCTGCGCGGTCGCCGTCGCGGCGGTGGGCCCGGAGGCGTCGGCGGAGCCCGGCGTCGCGGTCGTCGCGGGCGGAGCGGGGGCCGTCGAGGGGGCGTCGGACGCGGCGGTTCCGCTCGCCGGACCGCTCGCCGGTCCGGCTGTTGGGCCGGTCGCGGATGCGGTCGCGGTGGCCCCGGCCGCGGTGGCGCCGGAGTCCGAGCCGGAGCCGGAGCACGCGGCGAGGCTCACCGCGGCGCAGGCCGTGAGGGTGGCGGCGAGGAGACGAGTGCGCATGCCGTCACCCTGTCATGTTCGCGCCGTTCAAGGGAAGATCTGCCGGGCCCGGGATCGGCTCCCGGGCCCGGCGTCCGGCCGGGTCAGGACAGCCCGTTGCTCTTCAGCCAGTCCTTGGCGACCGCCGACGGGTCCTCCTTGTCGACCGCGACCTTCTTCATCAGCGCCAGCAGCCCCGGCGTGTCCAGCTTGGCGGACACCGCGTTGAGCGCGGCGGTCGCCGTCGTGTCCACCTTGGCCTTGTTGACCAGCGGTGTCACGTTCTGGGCGGCGAACAGGTTCTTCGGGTCGGTCAGCGGGACGAGCTTCAGCTGTGTGATCTTCGGGTCGGTGGAGAAGACGTTGCCGACCTGCACCGAGCCGTCCTTGACCGCGTTGGCCGTGGTGTCGCCGGTCGACTTCCACTCCTTGAACGTCACGCCGTAGACGTCCTTGAGCGGCTGCTCCTGGCGCGACTTGAACTCCGGCGGACCGCCGATGGTGAACTCGCCCGCCTTGCCGGCCAGGTCGGTGATCGACTTCAGCCCGTACTTGTCGGCCGTCTCCTGGCTGACGCTCAGGGTGTCCTTGTCCTCGGCGGGGGCGGAGTCCAGGATCGCGAGCGTGGCCGGCAGCGACTTGGCCAGCGCGGCGTTGACCGAGGCGGTGGTCGGGTCGGTCGACCTGTTGCCCAGGTAGGCGAGCAGTGAGCCGTTGTACTCGGGCAGCACGGACAGGCTTCCGCTCTGCACCTGGTCGTAGAGCACCTCGCGGCTGCCGATGTTGAACTTCTCCTCGACCTTCACGCCCTTGGCCTTGAGCGCCTGCGAGTAGATCGAGCCGAGCAGCACGTTCTCGGGGAAGTTGGCCGAGCCGACCACGACCGTCCCGCCGGCCGCGGCACCCGCGGAGGTGCTGCCGGCGGGCGCCGGGGCCGCCGAGCCCTTGCCGCCCAGCGGGTCGTCGCCGGAGGAGGAGCAGGCCGTCGCGGTCAGCGCGAGCGTGGCGAGGGCGGCCAGGGCGGCAGTGCGACGGCCGGCCGTCACCGCTCTCAGCGGTGCGGATGCGGATGTCGACATGGTGATTGGTGTCCTTTCGGGGTGGACGTCACGGTCGGGCGAGGGAAGTGGCGATGGAGACGGCACGGAGGCGGTTGAGGAAGCCGGCGAGGGAACCGGGGTGGCGATACGCAGGGCAGTCGGCACGGTCACGTCGGCTGCCGGGCCGCGGCCAGTTGCTGGGCGCGCAGTCCGGGCGGGAGCGCGTACCGGGCGAGCAGGGCGAAGAACGCCTGGGCCCCGACGGCGAGCAGCACGACCAGCAGCGCGCCGCCGATCGTCATCGCGTAGTCCCGGGTGGCCAGCCCGTCGACGACATACCGGCCGAGACCGCCGAGCCCGACGTACGCGGCCACCGTCGCCGTCGCGATGACCTGCACGGTCGCGGTCCGGAAGCCGGCCAGCAGGGTCGGCAGCGCCGACGGCACGCAGACCTGCCACAGCACCTGCGGGTGCGTCAGCCCGACGCCGCGCGCCGCGTCCCGCACGTCCGGGTCGGTGCCGCGCACCCCCTCGACGGCGGCGACCAGCAGCGGTGGCGCGGCCAGCGCGACCAGCGGAACCAGCACGGCGGTGTCGCCGACCCCGGCGAGCAGCACCGCCAGTGTCACCAGCCCGAGCGTGGGCAGGGCACGGGCGGCGCCGGCCAGCGCGGTCACCACGGTGACGCCGCGCCCGGTGTAGCCGATCAGCAGCCCGAGCGGGACGGCCAGCAGCGCGGCGAAGAGCAGCGCCTCGCCGGAGAACAGCAGGTGCTCGGCGATCCGGTGCGCGATCGAGTTCGGACCGCTGCGGCGGTCCGGGTCGGAGAAGAAGTCCCCGAGCCAGGTGAGCCAGTTCACCGGCCCGCTCCCTTCTCCCGCACGGCCCAGGGCGCCAGCAGTCGGCGGGCGCCGACCAGCAGCAGGTCCACGGCCAGCGCGAGCGCGGCGATCAGGACGATCCCGGCCACGATCGGGGTCGGGAAGGTGCGCTGGAAGCCGTCGACGAACAGGTAGCCGAGCCCGCCGCGCCCGACCAGCGCGCCCACCGAGGCCAGCGAGATGCTGGAGACGGCCGCCACCCGCAGACCGGCCACCAGGTAGGGGACGGCAGCGGGCAGTTCGACGGCGGCCAGCCGGTGCCACGGCCCGTACCCCATCGCGGTCGCGGCCTGCCGCACCGGGTCGGGCACGGCGCGCAGCCCGTCCACCGTGGTGGGCAGCAGCACGGCGAGCGCGTAGAAGGTGAGCGGGATCATCACGGTCGCCTGGGTGGCCAGCCCGGTGTAGGGGATGAGCACCACGAAGACGGCCAGCGAGGGCAGCGCGTAGACGATGTTGAAGACGGCGGCGAGCGGCTGGTAGAGGCGTGGGTAGCGGGTGCAGGCCAGCCCGAGCGGGATCGCCAGCAGCAGGCCGATCAGCACCGGGAGCAGCGCGATGGCGGCGTGGTCGGCGAGCAGGTCGCCGAGGTAGCCGAGGTGGTCACCGATCCAGTACCAGCGGATGATCGGTTCATCGTCCACCGGTCGCTCCGTCCTTCTCGGCCTCGGCCTCGGCCTCGGCCGCCGCGGCCCGGTCCGCCGTGAGGGCGGCGTCGGCAACGGCAACGGTAGCGGTATCGGCGTCCGCGTCGTCGGCGACAGCGGCCGGGATCGGGATCGGGGCGGGGCGGGCCGCGAGCGCGGCCAGCACCGCCTCGCGGTCGGCGGTGCCGGTCACCCGGCCGTCGGCGTCCAGGGCGACCGCGATCCCGGCGGGGGAGAGCACGGCGGCGTCCAGCGCGGCGCGCAGCGTGTCGGCCTCGGGCCGGAACCCGGGCGCCGGGTGGAGGGTGGCTCCCGCGGCGTCCCGGTCGATCCACCCGATCGGGCGGCGCTCGTCGTCCAGCACGAGCTCCCACCCACCGAAGCGCGCCCCGCTTGCCCCGCCGTTCGCGCGGCCACCCGGTCCACCCGGTCCGTCCGGTATCGGCCGGACGGCCACGGCCGTGGCGGACCGCAGCCCGAGCCCGCGCAGGCCCCGGTCACGGCCGAGGAAGGCGGCGACGTCCGCGTCGGCGGGCGCCGTCAGCAGCGTGTGCGGGTCCGCCAGCTGGGCGATCCGGCCGTGCTCGCGCAGCACCACCACCTGGTCGCCGAGCCGGACGGCCTCCTCGATGTCGTGCGTCACGAACAGCACCGTCTTGTGCAGCTCGGACTGCAGGCGCAGCAGCTCCTCCTGGAGCCCGGCCCGCACCACCGGGTCGACGGCGCTGAACGGCTCGTCCATCAGCAGCACCGGCGGGTCGGCGGCCAGCGCCCTCGCCACGCCGACGCGCTGCTGCTGGCCGCCGGAGAGCTGGAACGGGTAGCGCTTGGCGGTCTCCGGGGCGAGTCCGACCAGGTCGAGGAGCTCGGCCGCCCGTGCCCGGGCCTTCTTGCGGTCCCAGCCGAGCAGGTACGGGACGGTGGCCACGTTGTCGATCACCCGGCGGTGCGGGAACAGCCCGGCCTGCTGGATCACGTACCCGATGCCGCGCCGCAGCTTGGCCGGATCCAGCGCCGCCACGTCGGTGCCGTCCAGCAGGACCCGGCCCGAGGTCGGCTCGACCATGCGGTTGACCATCCGCAGCAGGGTGGTCTTCCCGCAGCCGGACGGTCCGACCAGCACGGTCGTGCGACCGGTGGGAACGTCGAGGTCGAGGCCCTCGACGGCGACCGTGCCGTCGGGGTGGCGCTTGCCCGCGCCGTCGAATCTGATCACGGGGGTGTTCCTCGTCTCGGCGGTCCCCGGCGGCGGCGCCGATGGTGTCGTCTGGCGGTCTGTCGGTCTCGGTGGGTGGGCCTGTCGGTCGCGTGACTGCCCGCCATGGCGGCGGTGGAAACTCTGATCAGCCTATGACCTGATGACCCTGGTGTCCCTGATTTACCAGCCGTGGTCGGATCCGGCGGGTGTCGCGGCCCGCGCGGATCCGACCACCGGCCGGGGTGGCGGTGTCGGCCCGCTCACCCTCCCTGACGGGTCGGTAGCCCGGCCGCCGCCCAGCCGACGAATCCGCCGTCCAGGTCGGTCGCGCGGTGCAGGCCCAGTTCGCGCAGCGACGCCGCCGCCAGACTGGAGGCGTACCCCTCCGAGCAGACCAGGATCACCTCCAGGTCGTACCCGGTGGCCTCCGGGATCCGGTGACCGCCCGTCGGATCCAGCCGCCACTCCAGCACGTTGCGCTCGATGATCAGCGCGTCGGGGATCTCGCCCTCGGCCGCGCGCTGCGCCGCCGGGCGGATGTCCACCAGCAGGGCGCCGTCGCGGTGCGCGCGGTGGGCCTCCTCGGCGCCGGGCCGGTGGACGCCCTCGCGGGAGCGGGCGAGCAGGTCGTCGATCGTGGTCACCACTGGTCGGGTCCTTCCTCGGAGGTGCGGACCAGGCCGCCGGCCCGCAGTTCGTAGTGCGCCATGGAGTTGAGCGGCGGCGAGTAGGCGTGCAGCGTCACGGCGGGGCCGGACGCGGTGTTGCGGACGTCGTGCACGTAGTCGGGGCCGAACGCGCGGGCGGTGCCGGACTGGATGCGCCGGATCAGCAGGCCCTGCTCGGGGCCGCCCAGCGACAATTCCTCCAACTCTCCCAGCGCGACGGTGAACGCGCCGCGCGAGCCGCCGTGGTCGTGGAAGCCGGTGGACTGGCCGGGCAGCCAGCTGATCAGCCAGACCTCGTGGTCCTCGTCGGCGGCGAGCCGGCGGTACCAGCGCTCCTCGGTGGAGAGCCGCACGTGGTGGATCCACTGCTCGGGCTGTTCGGCCAGCTCGCGGACGATCGTCCGCAGAGTGTTCGGGGTGAGCGGCGCGCGGGTGTCCCCGGCGGGTGCGGTGCCCGGAGCCGGGGGCGGGGCCGGGGCGGGCGTGTCGGGTGCGGTCGTGGGCGTCTCGGGGGCGAGGTTCAGGCTCATGCGGGCGTCCTCGGGAAAGGCGGGAGGGGAACGGAGACGTGGTGGCGCACGCACCGGACCGCACCGGTGGGACACCGGCGGACGGCACGCTCACGCCGGGCGAAGGCGCGTCAGGAAGACGGGTGTGGCTGTGCGGCGCGAACCCTGGGGGACGTCACAGGGCGGGGCCGAGGGGGAAGGGAAGGATCAACAACAGGCACAGATGGAACTCGCCTGGCGTCGGAGGTCGACGTGCAGGCGGCAGACCAGAGTGGTGCCGGAGTCCATGTGCCGGATCCTTCCCGACGGAAGCGGCAGGAGTCAAGCGAGCACCGTCACAGCTGCCCGTTGCGCCCCTGGTCGGGCGCGGTGGCGCCCCGCTCCGCGCCGGGCGCCCGGCCGGGCCCCGGCACGCTCCCCGTCCGGTCAGGCCCCCGGCCCTGGGCCTTGCGGTCCGGCGCAGGCATCGGCGCCGCTGTCGGGGCTGGTACCGGCGCAGGGCCGGCGGCTCCCGTCGTCGCCGACCCCGACCCCGACCCCGGCCCAGCCTCCGACGCCCCAGCCCCCGACGCCCCCGACCCCGCCGCCTCGGCCTCCGCCAGGGCCGCCGCGACCGCCGGCGCGGCCTGCTCACCCAGGTACCGGCCGAGCGTCTGGTACGCGTCGAACTGCCGGTGGTCGAACCACTGGTCGCCGGCGCCGTCGTCCGGGAACGCCGGATCGGCCACCGCGTACGCGTGCAGTTCGTACGGCATGCCGGGGGTGAGCACGGCCTGAGCGACGATCAGCGTGCCGTGCCGGGCCGTCGCGTCCGGCGGGGCGCCGGCCTCCCCGAGCTCCAGCGGCCACGGGTAGGTGATGTCGCCGACCACCACCGCCCGGGCCGAGAGCCGGTCGGCCAGCCGCGCCGCCAGACCGCGCAACGGCGGCTGGCCGCTCCCCCCGCTCCCCCTGCGCCCGCCGCCGCCCCCGGCACTGCCCGGTACCAGCAGCTCCGGCTCGCGCAGCGTGATCGCGATGCCCAACTCCTCCCGCGCCAGGGTGATCGCCGCCGCGAGCGCGCCCGCGAAGGCGGAGTCGCCGCTCGCGTCGATGCACACCGCCGTCCGCACGCCGTGCCGCAGCAGCTCGACCAGGCCGAGGTTCTCGTAGTGCCCGCCGTCGGTGGTGAGCAGGAACCGCGCGTCCATCGGGTACCGGCCGCAGGCCTCCCGCAGCTGGTAGGAGAGCCGCCGGACGGCGGGCTGCGGCGCGTACCGCCAGTCCCGGTCGGCGGCCCAGAGCGGGGCGAGCGCCGCCGGATTGGGCAGCCAGGTGCCCAGCCGCGCGTTGGTCACCGCGAACAGCCCCTGGTAGGCGCGGGAGCGGCGGCCCATCGCGGAGGAGAACGCCGCGCCGGAGACGGCCATCGCGGACTGCACGGTGAGGTCCCGGGCGATGTGCCGCCGGGTGCGCCGCTCCAGCAGGTCGGTCCGCGCGTAGCCGACGTCCGGCCCGCCCACGTAGTCGTGCGAGAAGGTGAACGAGACCGCCCGCCGGCCCGGTGGCGTGCGCGCGCTGCCGGAGAGGTTCGCCGCCGCCGCGAAGATCACCTGGGGGAAGTCCGGCCGCCGGGTGCCGTAGTGGCTGAGCCGGGTCTGCTCGCGGAAGAAGTGGTACGGCCGGGCCAGCACCTCCCCGCCCCGGTCCGCACCGGCGTCCCCGCCCTCCTCCTCGACCACCCGCCGGACGGCGAAGGCCGAGGCGAGCCGGCGCCGGTAGAAGGGGTGCAGGCCCATCCAGGTCTGATCGAGGTTGAGCCCCACCGTGACCAGGACCAGCGGCAGCAGGACCTGGATCGCGCGCGGCCAGCCGTGCCCGGTGGCCACCGCCCAGCCGAAGGTCAGCAGCGTGCCGAAGGTGAGCGCGATCAGCGCCGACCAGAGCACCAGGTACTCGGTGATCCGCCCGGTGAGGCCGCCCGTCCGCCGCCGCGCGCCGCCGCTCCGCACCCCGCGCAGCACTCCGCCGAGCACCGCCGCGCCCTGCTCGATGGCGTGCCGGCCGCGCCAGAGGATGCCCAGCAGCAGCGCCAGATAGCTGAGCAGCACGGTGAGGCTGATGCCGGCCCCGGTCTGCCGGGCACCGACCGCGAGCGCCCGCTGCAGCGCTACCGCGCCCCATGCCAGACCGGGAACGGCCAGCACGCCGACGGCGGTCAGCGCGGCCAGCGCGAGCGCGCCGTGCGAGAAGCGGCGCAGCACGCGGGGCAGCGGGGTGTTCCAGCCGAGCCAGGAGAAGGTGAGCAGCCACAGCAGCCACCCGGTGGCGGCGGCCGCCAGCAGCCCGGCGAGCGCGAACGCGGCGGGGGAGACCACCGACGGCGGGCCGTCCAGGTCGGCGAGCGGCACCAGGTGGTAGAACCGGCTCAGCGTCAGACCCAGCACCAGGACGGTGGCGAGCAGCAGGGAGAGCGCCGCGACCATGCCGCGCAGCAGGGTTCCGAGCGCCACCAGCCACTCGCCCGCGCCGTCCGCCAGGTACTTGGAGTGGCGCCGCAGGTGGTCCTCCTCGGGCGAGCCCGGTTCGAGCACGGTGTCGGAGTCCAGCCCGGAGCGGGCCCGGACCGGTCCGCCGGGCGCGGAGTCGCTGAGCGCCAGCTGCATCGCGCCGACGGTGTACCCGCCGCCGGAGACCGAGACCAGGTAGCGGGCCTGTTTCAGCCAGGGGCGCAGCGCCTGCAGCGCGCCGAGGGTGACGCAGGCGGCGCGGATGCCGCCGCCGGAGACGCAGAAGCCGAGCCGGGCGTGCTCGCGCCCGGGCGGCACCCGGGCGGCGTTGCGCCAGCGAGCGTGCCGGGCGAGCGGTGCGTGGGCCCTCGGGCCGGGTGGCCAGCGCCCGCCGCGCGCGGTCGCCACCGGCCACGGCGGGATCAGCGCCGGCCCCGTCCCGGCGCCCGCGCGCTCCTCCTCCGGCGGCCGGGGCAGCAGCGCCCGCACCGCCCGGTGCACGGTGGCGCTGCAGACGACGACCGCGACCGCGCCCGCGGGCGGGAGCAGCAGCCACTTGAGGGTGGCGAACGCGGCGGCCGCGGCGAACGGCGCGTCCCCGCCCGACGGTCCGGGGCCGGCGCGGCCCAGCCCGGCGGCCAGCAGGACGTCCTCGGCGAGGTCGCAGCCGCCAGCCAACACCCCGGCCAGGCCCGCGACGAGCGCGGTCAGCCGCCAGTGCGCCCGGGTGAACACGTACCCCCCGAGCATCCCGGCCGCCGCCAGCGTCACCGCGAGGCCGCCGATCAGCCAGAGGTCGGCGTCCAGCGAGGCGCGGAAGACCGGGGCCCGCCCGGCGAGCACGGCCTCGGCGGCGGCCCGCGATCCGGCCAGCTGGAGCCGGACGTCCAGCGCGCCCTGGCCGGAGGGCGTGCGCTGGACGAACAGCAGCCACCCGAGCACCGCCGGCACCGGCACCCCGAATCCGAGCAGCACCCCGCCCCACGCGGGCACCCGCACCGCGCCCCGCGCCCCCTCGGTCGTCCCCACCCGCCACCACCCCCTCCAGCCGCTGCGCGCCACCACCGCCGGTCGGCCGCCACCATCGGTCGACGGGCTCCTCCGGCGGCGGACCGGAGGAGCGTCACCGGCTTCTTGCCCCGAACAAGGCCGTCCCCCTCCCGGATTCACTCGAATGAGTAAGGAGTGCGCTCCCGGGGTAGATGAGCGTTTCATCCCACCTACGGGACCCCGCGTGTCCGCACACCAAGATCGCGTCGGCCGCCTGGCGTTCGACGTATTGTCAGGCGACCGGGGCCGGGCCTACGGTCGAGGCACCCAACCTTCTACGCACGTAGACATCCACCGCAGGCTGCACCGCCCGCCGACCCTCGAACCGCGGGCCCGCCCCCGGGACGGGCCGCGGAGTTGCGGAGGTACCCATGTCGCAGATCGTCCGTGCCGCCCTCGTCCAGACCCGCTGGACCGGCGACCAGGAGAGCATGATCGCCCTCCACGAGGGCTACGCCCGCGAGGCCGCCGCCCGGGGCGCGAAGATCCTCGGCTTCCAGGAGGTCTTCAACTCCCCGTACTTCTGCCAGGTCCAGGAGCCCGAGCACTACCGCTGGGCCGAGCCCGTCCCCGACGGCCCCACCGTGCGCCGGATGCGCGACCTCGCCCGCGAACTCGGCCTGGTCCTCGTCGTCCCCGTCTACGAGGAGGAGCAGCCCGGCGTCTACTACAACACCGCCGCCGTGATCGACGCCGACGGCAGCTACCTCGGCAAGTACCGCAAGCACCACATCCCGCAGGTCAAGGGCTTCTGGGAGAAGTACTACTTCAAGCCCGGCAACCTCGGCTGGCCGGTCTTCGACACCGCCGTCGGCAAGGTCGGCGTCTACATCTGCTACGACCGGCACTTCCCCGAGGGCTGGCGCGCGCTGGGCCTGGGCGGCGCGCAGATCGTCTACAACCCCTCCGCGACCAGCCGCAGCCTCTCCGCCTACCTCTGGCAGCTCGAACAGCCGGCCGCCGCCGTCGCCAACGCCTACTACGTGGCCGCCATCAACCGCGTCGGCACCGAGGAGTACGGCGACAACGACTTCTACGGCTCGTCCTACTTCGTCGACCCGCGCGGCCGGTTCGTCGGCGAGGTCGCCTCCGACAAGGAGGAGGAACTGGTCGTCCGCGACCTCGACCTCGGGGTCATCGAACAGGTCCGCCGGCAGTGGGCGTTCTACCGCGACCGCCGCCCCGAGGCCTACGGCCCGCTGACCGAGGCCTGACGGAGGCGAAACCGGTGACCACCGACCCCGTGACCGCGACCCCCTCGACCACCGGCCCCACCGGCGCCGCCGCGCCCCGCCGCACCGCCGTCCGCGGCGGACTCGTCATCACCGCCACCGAGGAACTGCGCGCCGACGTCCTCATCGAGGGCGAGCGGATCGCCGCCCTCGCCGCCACCGGCAGCGAGGCCGCCCTCTCCTGGACCGCCGACACCGTCATCGACGCGGCCGGCCACTACGTCATCCCGGGCGGCGTCGACGTCCACACCCACATGGAGCTCCCGTTCGGCGGCACCCACGCCTCCGACACCTTCGAGACCGGAACCCGCGCCGCCGCCTGGGGCGGCACCACCACCATCGTCGACTTCGCCGTCCAGCCCGTCGGCGGCAGCCTGCGCCAGGGCCTGGACGCCTGGCACGCCAAGGCGGAGGGCAACTGCGCGATCGACTACGCCTTCCACACCATCGTCTCCGACGTCACCGACGCCGTCCTCAAGGAGATGGACACCCTCGTCGACTCCGGCGAGTCCACCTCCTTCAAGCTGTTCATGGCCTACCCCGGCGTCTTCTACAGCGACGACGGCCGCATCCTGCGCGCCATGCAGCGCGGCGCCGCCAACGGCGGGCTGATCATGATGCACGCCGAGAACGGCATCGCCATCGACGTCCTCGTCGAACAGGCCCTCGCCGCCGGTCGCACCGCGCCCCGCCACCACGGCGAGGTCCGCCGCGAACTGCTGGAGGCCGAGGCCACCCACCGCGCCGTCAAACTCGCCCAGGTCGCCGGCAGCCCGCTCTACGTCGTCCACGTCTCCGCCGCCTCCGCGCTCGCCGAACTCGCCCGCGCCCGCGACGACGGTCACCCCGTCTTCGGCGAGACCTGCCCGCAGTACCTCTTCCTCTCCACCGACAACCTCGCCGAGGAGGGCGCCGACGGCTTCGAGGGCGCCAAGTACGTGTGCAGCACCCCGCTGCGGCCCCGCGAGCACCAGGCGGCCCTCTGGCGCGGCCTGCGCACCAACGACCTCCAGGTGGTCTCCACCGACCACTGCCCGTTCTGCTTCACCGGCCAGAAGGAACTCGGCCGCGGCGACTTCTCGAAGATCCCCAACGGCCTGCCCGGCGTGGAGAACCGGATGGACCTCCTCCACCAGGCCGTCGTCGACGGGCACCTCAGCCGCCGCCGCTGGATCGAACTCGCCTGCACCACCCCGGCCCGGATGTTCGGCCTGCACCCCCGCAAGGGCACCCTCGCCCCCGGCGCCGACGCCGACGTCGTCGTCTACGACCCCACCGCCGTGCAGACCGTCTCCGCCGCCACCCACCACATGAACGTCGACTACTCGGCGTACGAGGGGCGCACCCTCACCGGCCGCGCCCGCACCGTCCTCTCCCGGGGCACCGTCGTCCTCGACCGGGGCACCTGGCTCGGCCGGGCCGGCCACGGCACGTTCCTGCGCCGCGACACCTGCCAGTACCTGGGCTGAGCCGGTCCCCCGCGCCCCGTCCCTCTCCTTTCCCTCCCTCTCCCGGAGCCCACCATGGACATCGGCCTCGTCCTGCAGACCGACCCGCCCGCGCGCCTGCTCATCGACCGCATGATCCGCGCCGAACGGGCCGGCTTCAGCCACGGCTGGACCTTCGACTCCTGCGTCCTGTGGCAGGAGCCCTTCGTCATCCACAGCCGCATCCTCGCCGAGACCGGGACCCTCACCGTCGGCCCCATGGTCACCAACCCCTCCACCCGCACCTGGGAGGTGACCGCCTCCCTGTTCGCCACCCTCAACGACATGTACGGCAACCGCACCGTCTGCGGCATCGGCCGCGGCGACTCCGCGATGCGGGTCGCCGGGCGCCCGCCCGCCACCCTGGAGCGGCTCTCCCAGGCCATGCACGCCATCAAGGAGCTGGCCGAGGGCCGCACCGCCGAGGTCGACGGCACCGAACTGCACCTGCCCTGGGTCCGCGAGGGCGCCACGCTGCCGATCTGGATGGGCGCCTACGGCCCCAAGGCCCTCGCCCTGACCGGCCGCCAGGCCGACGGCTTCATCCTCCAGCTCGCCGACCCCTTCCTCACCGAGTACATGGTCAAGGCCGTCCGCCGGGCCGCCGCCGAAGCCGGCCGCGACCCCGACGCGCTCACCGTCTGCGTCGCCGCCCCGGCCTACGTCACCGCCGACGACTCCCCGGCCGCCCTCGCCCACGCCCGCGAGCAGTGCCGCTGGTTCGGCGGCATGGTCGGCAACCACGTCGCCGACCTCGTGCGCCACTACGGCGAACACTCCGGCCTCGTCCCCGAGGCCCTCACCGCCTACATCAAGGACCGCCAGGGCTACGACTACAGCCACCACGGCCGCGCCGGGAACCCCGACACCGCCTTCGTCCCCGACGAGATCGTCGACCGCTTCTGCGTCATCGGCCCCACCGCCACCCACCTGGCCCGCCTCGACCAGCTCCGCGCCCTCGGCGTCGACCAGTTCGCCGTCTACGCCATGCACGACGCCGTCGAACCCACCATCGACGCCTTCGGCACCGACGTCATCCCGCACCTGCGCACGGCCGGCGCCTGACCCCGGGAACCCGCCGGGCCCGCCGCCGCTAACGGCCGCCGAACCGCCGCCGCCTGGAGGCCTTGCTCCACCCGCCCGCGGTCCCGTCCGGTGCCGGCCCGACCCGGGGCGCCGGCACCGGACGGTCCGCCGGGCGGTGGATCAGCGTGAGCCCCTCGTGGTCCACCGGGTGCCAGCGGTGCTCGTGCGTCGCGAACCCGAACCCCTGCTCGGTGTCCGCGCTGTACCCGCACCTCCTCCCACAGCACCTCCCGGATCCCCCGCGCTCGGCCGCCACCGCCTTGGGCCTGTCCGCCTCCGCACCGGCGGCCTCCGCGAGGTCGGCGGCCAGGCGGACGAGCGCCTGCACTCCCTCGTCCGAGGATTCCACCGCACTCACGGCCTTCTGCCCGTAGCGCGTGTCGTCCTCGTGCAGGAGGACGACCGCCAGCGTGACCCCGTCGTCCACCACCTCGTCGATCACCGACTGCTGGGTCCCGTAGACCGCGCCCACCGTCCGCGCGCGGATCAGCCGGCGGCTCTCCAGTACCCGCTCGCCGGTCAGCCGGGCCACCCACTCGAGCACCAACGGGCTCTGGGACTGCGGTGGTTCACCGGCCCTCCCGGCCGCCTCGCCGGTCCGCGACCGCAGCAGGGCAGGCAGGCCGCGCCAGGCCGAGCGCGCCGGATCGTGCTGGCGCGGCAGGTACACCGGAACCCGGCCGAGCCTCTTCTCCTGGGGCCGGCTGCGCCGCCAGCCGGTGAGCGGCTCCACGAACCGGCGGTCGTGCGCCGGGAGCGGATCCCCGTAGCAGAGCACCACCCCGGTCACCGCGCTCCCGTCGTGGTGCAGCCGCATCCGCCGGGACTGCCAGGTGTAGAGGTCCCGAGGTCCGGAGGGCCGGCGCGAGGGGTCCGCGGCCTCCCGGTCCTGCTCCGGTCCGTACGGCCCGCGTCGCCAGGCCAGCCGGTCGTCGTGGGTGCAGCAGGTCGAACTGCCCACGGTGCCGGTCGAGGTAGCGGCCGACGGCGGCGAGGCAGTCCGGGTCCTCCCAGAGCTCCTCCCAGTCCTCCAGCTCCGCCGGCCCGTTCACGGCGTCGTGCAGGACCGCCAGCAGCAGCCGCATCAGCGCGAACTCCTGCGTCGGCACGTCCCCGACCAGCCGCCGGAGCGTCGCGGCCTGCGCGAACACCTCGCGCAGCGACAGTTCGGCGGCCGTCCCGTCCAACCGCTGCACCGGAAGCCAGGGGCGGGACACCAGGTCGAACGAGGGCACGCTCTTCACCAATCTCACCTCACGGGCCCGGCCGGGTGTACCGTCAGGCCGTCGTTCGGGTTGTACTCCAGCGCGAAGCCCGCCAGTTCGGCCCGGCCGTCCTCGTCGAGCAGCAGCACCAGCTCGCCGTCCAGCTGCGGGCACTCCTTGACCTGCCAGGCGGGGATGTACAGCTCTTCCAGCTCCCTGATCGCCCGGTCGATCACCCACGGCTTGGAGAAGTGGTAGGGGAGCCGCAGGCTGCTGGCCGCGAGGGCCTGGGCGGCGTTCCAGGCGGGTACGGTCTCGGTCGGCAGCGGCAGGCCGCCACGACCCCGGTCCAGCCAGGGGAGTGTGGTGAGGCCGCCGTCCGCACAGCGCATCGCCACCATCACTTCCAGGCTCTCGTCCCCGTCCCGCACCTGCGCCCGGCCGGGGCGCTGGTCGTCCACGTCCCCGACCCCGGCGTCCAGCCACCCCACCAGCGACCGCCCCGGCCGGCGCACCTCGTCCAGCCGGAACACCTCGGCGCGGGCGGTCTGCGCGGCGTCCGCGAGCCGCTGCTCCTCCGCGGCCCCGGCCATGGCCTCGCTCCAGGCGGGCGGGCCGAGCGGCTCGTCGCCGTAGGCGCGCTGGACGAGCGCGTTGATGTCGTCCGGGAGCGTCAGGGGTGACCCCTGCGCGAGCTGCGGCCACAGGGCGGCGGCCGAGCGCGGCAGGTGGTGCCTGCCGTAGACGGAGGCCGAGCTCTTCACGGGGAGGGGCTGGGGCCGTGCCGCCCAATCCACACCGGCGACCAGGCAGCGCGCCGTCCGCAGCCTCGGCGGCCGGGCGCTCTGCCCCTCGCCGCGGCGGTGGCGGTGCAGGCGGCCCATGCGCTGGAGCATCAGGTCGACCGGGCAGAGTTCGGTCACGAGCAGGTCGAAGTCGACGTCGAGCGACTGCTCGGCCACCTGGCTGGCGACGACGACGTGCGGCCCGCGCGGCCGGTCCCCGTCGGGACCGAAGCGGGCGAGCAGGCCGTCGTCCTTGCGCGCCCGGTCCAGGTCGACGAAGCGCGCGTGCGCGACGGTCACGGCCTCGTCCCCGAACCGCTCGCGCAGCCGCTCGGCGGCCTCCAGGACGCGGTCGACGGTGTTGCGGATCACCAGCGCGCAACCGCCGTCGGCGAGTTCGGACGCCAGCAGGTCGGTGAGCGCGGCGAGGTCGTCGTCCAGCGGTTCGAGGCGGACGGTGGTCCGCCGGGAGGCGTCGGCGGCGGGCCGGCGGGTCGACGGCGGGTGCCCCGGGGCGACGGCGGTCAGCAGCGGGTAGCCGGTCTCGTGCCGCTCGTCGTGCGTCTCCTCGTGTGCCTCCGCCTGGGTCCCTTCCGTCGTCCCGCAGTACGCCCGCACCAGCGCGCGCCGGGTGGCGGAGGGCAGGGTGGCCGACAGCATCACCACCGGCACCCGGTACGCGCCGAGCCAGGAGAGCACCCGTTCCAGGTAGGTTTTCATGTAGGCGTCGTTGGCGTGGACTTCGTCGATCACGACGACCTTGCCGGCGAGCGCGAGATGGCGCAGCGCGAGGTGCCGGTTCTTGAGGCCCGCGAACAGCACCTGGTCGATCGTGCCGACCGCGAACGAGGCGAGCATGCCCTTCTTGCGCCCGCGCAGCCACTGGTGGGCGATCAGCCCGGCGCCCTTCCGGAGCGCCCGATGTCCCGCCCCCTGCGGCCCGTCGGAGTCCACCGCCGCGATCCGGCGCCGGTCGGCGGCCATCATGCCCGCGTACTCGTCGTTGAGCGCCGCTTTCGCGTGGGCGAGGTACACCGCCCGGTCACCCTCGGCGGGCAGGTGGTCGAGCCATGCGGTGAGCCGCGGGAACATCGCGTTGGCGGTCGCACGGGTCGGCAGCGCGACGTAGCACCCGCCGGCGCCGGTCCGGGCGGCGAAGATCTCCGCGACGGCGAGCGCCGCCTCCGTCTTCCCCTCGCCCATCGGCGCCTCGATCACCAGCAACCCGGGCGCGGGCGACTCGCGCGCAAGCCGGACGGCGTCCTCCTGAACGGGGCGCGGCGCACTTCCCGGCGGAAGGTCGAACCGCGCGGCCATCAACTCGGCTGCTTCCAAGCCGGGTTCCTCGGCCGTCCAGGCGGGCGGCAGTCGCAGTCCGGCCCACGCCGAGTCGATGCGCTCCTCCTCCGAGCGGGGCCGGTCCTCGGGGAAGTAGGGGAAGAGGTCGGGGTTGCTGGCGATCCAGTCGGCCATGATGACGATGCCGGTCAGGAGCACCTGCACCGGCTGCGGAAGCTTCACGTTCCTTGGGGCGACCATGAGGCGGTCGGCCCCGAGTGCATCCGTGCACGCGTCGAGCAGCTCGAACTGCACGGCGCGCCAGCGCTGTTCGCTCGCCCCCGGGGTGCGGAGCAGGTCCTCGCGCAGTTCGAGGTCGTGCAGCTGCCCGTGGCCCGGCGGCACCCCGTGGTGCCCGCCGGCCACCACCGCCCACTGGCCGGCGGTCCGGTGTGTCCATCCGCGTCGTAACACCAGCCATTCTTGGAGGATGAGTTGACCGGCCAGCCCGTTCGGCGCCAGCCTGCGGTCCTCGCCGAACTGCTTCTGGTCGCGCATCGCCAGCCCGGTCTCCCGCATCCGGTCGGCGAGCCCGTCGACCTGACACGCGAATGCGGGAGTCGCCTTCCCGATGTCGTGCGTGGCCGCCAGCCACACCGCCAACTCCCGCACCCGCCGGTGGTCGCCTCAGACCGCCCCGGCGATCAACTCCCGGACGTTCCGCGAGAGCCACCGGTCCCACAACCGACCCGCACCGGCCCCGCTGTCCGCCATGTGCCGCCACAACGGCAGCCACCCCGCGGTGTCCCTCTCCGACTTGGCCCAGACAGCACGAGCGGCATCGGACAACCGCGCAGACAGCCCCGGACCGGAAGGTGATCCAGTCACGCCGTCATTCAACACGGACGATGCTCCTGCGGGCTCGGAAGAACGGATCTGAGCGGTCCTGCACGGAGGTGATCGATTTGCGGCACACGCCGCCGCCCGCCCTCCGCCGGGCGCGCACCGCAAGGAGTGGTGCGCACGCCGACCACGCGGACGCCCTGGAAGCGGGGACTATCCCCACACGCGCGGGGAGCAGGATCAGCGGGCGAGGGTGATGGTCAGGGGCTCGGGACCATCCCCGCACGTGCGGGGAGCAGACGGCCAGGCAGAACAGGGAGACCCAGCGCATGGGACCATCCCCGCACGTGCGGGGAGCAGTTCCTCTCTTAGCGGGCGGTGAGGGCGCGGACGGGACCATCCCCGCACGTGCGGGGAGCAGAGTTCGTGAGCTGGGGGTTTGTCACCGGGATTGGCCGGTGTGTGCAACTTTCTTTGAATCGGACATTCTTCGTAACCTGGGTGGATCGGTGTGTGGTTGGTTTCAGGCTATCCGGCCAGGTGGTGTTGCGGGGTGGAACTGGATTGGCCCGCCCTGTTCGTGATGACCGATCAGGCCAGCGCCGCTGCGATCAGTGCTGCCGTCTCTGCGAGCAGCGGTTCGTCGGCGGGAGCGGCAGGCTCGTGCTTGGTCGACAGGACTGCCACCGTGATCAAGCCTCGGCCGGGTGGCCAGGTGATGCCGATGTCGTTGGTGGTGCCGTAGTTGCCGGTGCCGGTCTTTTCTGCAACGGTCCAGTCCTTCGGCAGCCCTGCGCGCAAGCGGTTGGCGCCCGTCGTGTTGCCGAGGAGCCAGCCGGTCAGTCGTCGGCGGTCATCGGGGTCGAGGGCATTCCCGACCGTGATGCGGGTGTAGGTGCGGCCGATGGCGCGAGGGCTCGTAGTGTCGGTGACCCGGTCGGGTTCTGCGGAGTTGAGTGCGGGCTCCCAGCGGTCGAGACGGGTCACGTGGTCGCCGACGGAGCGGCAGAAGCGGGTGACTGCGGCGGGGCCGCCGAGCTCGCGCAGCAGGAGGTTGGCGGCCGCATTGTCGCTGTCCGCGATCGCAGCCGCGCACAACTCTTCGACGGTCATGCCACTTTCGAGATTGGCAGATTGGCCCGTGACGGGTGCGTAGCCGGCGTCCGTGACGTCCTTCTCCGTATAGCGGATGCGCTTGGTGAGTAGCGTGCCGTTGCTCAGAACGGCTCCTACTGCGATCGTCTTGAACGTCGAACACATCGGGAACAGTTCGTCCGCGCGGTACTCCACCGTCCTGCCGGTGACCGCGTCATGCGCGAAGACCCCCAACCGCGCCGAATGCGCCCACTCAAGCTCCCGAAGTCGACCGGTGAGGTGAGGTTCGTCCGCGCCCTGTGCGAACGCCCGTGCCTCGGAAGGGAGTACGGCGGCGAGCGTAGTTGCGAAAACGCCGCCAAGAACTCGACGTCGACCGGGTCGCAATCCCATCGGTGTCTCCTCCTCGTCTTGCGGCCGTTGCTGCGATCCCGGCCTGCATCGGGGCCACTGCTTGACCCTGGCCGGCGCCTGTCCGGCGGGTCGGGCGTGAGGTGATCCTCCTGTGTCCGGAGTGCTCAGGTGGGGGAGAACTGGGCGACGTACTCGGTGAACGGTGGGATGCCGACCTCCTTGCGGCGCTCGTCCATGCGCTCGGGGTCCTCGCAGGGCCACGGGATCGGCGAGCCGTCCTTCACACCGGCGATCTGTGTGCCGTAGACCTGCTTCCGGCCTTCGTTCACGAGCGTGCGATCACGCAGGAAGGCGAGATCGCGCGGGCTGGCGGTGCCGTTGGCCACCGCTTGCTCCATCAGCCGCAGCGCGCGCCGCTGGACGTCGAGTTACCGGTCGGCGTGTTGCGCGATCAGCCACGCGGCCCGAGCCGCGTCCTCGCCGAACAGGTCCGCGGTCGGCCAGCCGTGCGCGTCCATGATCTCGCTGAGGCGATCCGCGTGCTGTGCGGTCAAGCGGCGCCAAGCCAACTGCTCCGCCGGGTCGTCGCTGTTCGCCCGGCGCGTGCTCTGGTGATCGGCCGCGGCCATGGCGGTGAGTCCGGCGGTCACTGTCTCGACGTCGGGTGCCATCCGTGCTCCAAGTCGGATTGAAATCCTCGCTGGTCATCCGCAACCCTAAGGAGGCAATTCCCCACAAATATCCTCCCGGAGAACGGTGACGGACACCTCCGGATGTCGGGATACTTGATCTGTCCGGGAAGCCGGACGGCGGCGGTGGGAGCGGCCCGGTTCTTTCGACGGTGTGGCATGGCCGAGGCGCCGGCCGCGCCGGGGGGCGGGAACCGGCGGGCGGTGGTGCGGCGTCCTTGCAGGCAGTACGGCGTGCACGGGGCCGCCGTACGGTTCGGAGGGTGGGAGGACACGGATGAGCTTCGTCGCATGGATCGTGCTGGGCCTGGTGGCCGGGGCCCTGGCCAAGCTGCTGCTGCCGGGCCGGGACCCGGGCGGCCTGGTGGTGACCACCCTGATCGGCGTCGCCGGCTCGTTCGTCGGCGGCTGGATCTCCTCGAAGTTCCTGCACCGCGAGGTGACGGCGCACTTCTTCGACCTGGCGACCTGGGCGTCCGCGATCGGCGGCGCCCTCGTGCTGCTGATCATCTACCGGATCGTCTTCGGCAACTCCCGGAGCTGAGGCGGGCACCGCACCGGTCAGGCGGGCGACAGGTCGGCCGGCAGGGCCTCGCGGGAGGCCAGCCAGCCGGCGGGCACGGCCGCCGGCCCGGTGCGGGCGGCGACCACGCCGCCCGCGATGGCGGTGGTGGTGTCCATGTCGCCCCAGCCCTCCAGGGTGTGCCAGAGGGCGTCGGGCAGGGAGTCCGGGTGACCGGCGGCGGACCACAGGGCGAACGGCACGGTGTCCGGCGCGGAGATCAGCAGCCCGGAACCGAGGACCTGCGCCGCGTGGCGGACGGAGGTGCCGTCGGGGAGCCGGGCGGCGATCCGCAGGCCGGAGCGCACGTCGCTGTCCGGCAGTCGGCCGGCGACCTCGTTGAGCAGCTCGGCGCGCGCCGGCGCGTCCTGTCCCCGGCTGCGGGCGGCGAGCGCGGCCGCCAGTGCGACGGCCACCGCCCCGGCGACCGCCTCCGGGTGGAAGTGCGTGGTGCGGGCCTGGAGTTCGGCCTGGCGGGCAACGGCGTCGAGGTCGTCGGCGAACCAGGCGCCCAGCGGTGCCACCCGCATCGCCGCGCCGTTGCCGTACGAGCCCTGGCCGCCGAACTGGCCCGACGTGACCTCGCGCCAGTCGGCGCCGGCCTGGATCTCGCGCAGTACGCGGTGCATCGACGGCCCGTACTTGCGCCCGTACTCGCGGGTGTACTCGGCCGCGAACTCCCGGGCCAGCGCGTCCTGGTGGACCTCACCGTGGGCGCGCAGGTGGCGGACCAGGACGATCGCCATGGCGGTGTCGTCGGTCCAGTGCCAGGGTGCGGGCCGGGGCAGCCGGGCCGCGAGCGCGGCGGGGGCCTCGTCGACGGGGACGGCGAACCAGCGGTCGCCGAACGCGTCGCCGAGGGCGAGGCCGTGCAGGCTGTCGAGGGCGGGGCGGGGGACGGGGTTCGGGCTGGCGGTGCGCACGGAGCTTCTCCGGTAGAGGACTTCGGACGGGTTCGTCGCGCGTCAGTCTGCTGGCCGGGCGGGCGGCGGGCCAGCGGTTTTCGTCCGCCCGGGTCGGCCTGGCCTGTCCGGTCCGGTCCGGCCTGTCCGGGGCGGGGCCGGGTGGGTCGGGGCGGGCGGCCGTCAGGCGTCCGCTGCCAGGCCGCGCAGGACGAGCTTCCAGACGGCCTCGAACCGGTCCCCGACCGCCGGGTCGGACCAGCCGGAGGCGTGGGCGGGGTCGTGGAAGTGGGCGGTCGCCTCGAACACCGCGCGGGCGGTCGGGACGACGGGGGTGTGCCGGAACTCCCCCTTGTCGATGCCGTCCTGGAGGATCTGGCCGATCTGGTCGACCAGCGTCGCCAGGTGGGCGTCGACGATGCGGCTCGTTTCGCCGACCAGCGTCGTGTACGTCGCGAAGAGCTGGGGGTCGTCGAGGGCCTTCTCGCGCTTGGCGGCGAACAGCGTGGTCAGCCACCGGTGCAGGCGCTCGCCGGCCGGGCCGGGCTCGATGGCGACGAGGCGCAGGTCGTCGTGGGCCTGGGACAGCCAGCGCTGGGTGACGGCCTCGCGCAGCGCCGCCTTGCTCGGGAAGAAGCGGTAGACGCTGCCGTGGCTGACGCCGAGGGCACGGGCGACGTCGACGACGGTGGCCTTGGTGGGGCCGAACCGCCGGAGGACGTCCTCGGTCGCGCTCAGGATCTGTTCGGTGGTGAGTGCGCTGTCCGTGGCCACGGGGAGGTTCGTCCTAACGGGTGAGGCGTGACGCCCGCCGGGTGCGGCGGACGGGCGGCCGGCCGGGGTGGCCGACCGTCGGCGGGTGGTGCGGATGCGGACGGCCCTTCCCACGGTGGGCGGGCGCCGCGGGCCGGGCCGCGGCTCAGCGCTCGCTGTCGAGATGGGCCATCTGGGCGGCAGCGTACCGTTCCCTGGCCGCGGACCCGGCGGGGACCGCCGCCTCGATGGCCGCGAGGTCGGCTTCGGTGAGCGTCACCGGGAGCGCGCCGAGCGCCTCGGTGAGCCGGTCGCGGCGCCGGGCGCCGACCAGCGGGACGACGTCCGCGCCGCGCGAGGCGACCCAGGCGATGGCGATCTGCGCGACGGTGGCGTCCCGTTCGGTGGCGACCGCGCGCAGGGCCTCGACCAGACGGAGGTTGTGGGCGAGGTTGTCGCCCTGGAAGCGGGGGCTGTGGCCGCGGAAGTCGGTGCCGGACAGCTCGCGGTCGCCCTGCCAGTGGCCGCTGAGCAGGCCGCGGGAGAGAACGCCGTAGGCGGTGACGCCGATGCCCAGCTCGCGGGCGGTGGGCAGGATCTCGGCCTCGGCGGAGCGCGAGAGCAGCGAGTACTCGAGCTGGAGGTCGCTGATCGGGTGGACGGCGGCGGCGCGGCGCAGGGTGTCGGCGCCGACCTCGGACAGGCCGATGTGGCGGACGTAGCCGGCCTGGACCAGCTCGGCGATCGCGCCGACGGTCTCCTCGACCGGCACGGCAGGGTCCAGCCGGGCCGGGCGGTAGACGTCCACGTGGTCGGTGCGCAGGCGGCGCAGCGTGTAGGCGAGGGCGGTCTTCACAGCCGCCGGGCGGGCGTCGTAGCCGAGCCACTGGCCGTCCGGGCCGCGCTGGGCGCCGAACTTCACGCTGAGGAGGACGTGCTCGCGGTCGCGGCCGCGCAGGGCGTCGTGGATCAGCAGCTCGTTGTGGCCCATGCCGTAGAAGTCGCCGGTGTCGAGCAGGGTGATGCCCGCGTCGAGAGCGGCGTGGATGGTGGCGACGCCCTCGGCCTCGTCGGCGGGGCCGTAGAGGTCGGACATGCCCATGCAGCCGAGGCCGAGGGCCGAGACGCTCGGGCCGGTGGCGCCGAGCGTGCGCCGGGGGATGCGGGGGAGGGGCGATGTGGTGGACATGGGGCCAGGGTGCACCCGGTGCTGACAGATTTCAAAGTCTGTCATCTGTTATCTGTCATCTGAAATCTGTCAGCTGTCATTTGTCAGCTGGTGACGGGCCCCGCCGTCCGTCAGTCGGCCACCCGGCTGCGGTTCTCGTACGCGAGATCGAGGTACTCGGGGTGCCGCAGCATCCACGCCTTGATGAACGGGCACGTCGCCAGCACCGCCAGGCCCCGCGCCCGCGCATCGTCCAGCGCCGCCCGCGCCAGCGTCCCCCCGATGCCCTGGCCCTCGTACGCCGGCTCGACGACCGTGTGCGGGTACACCACCAGCCCGTCGCCGCGCAGGTACTCCGCGAACCCGGCCAGGGTGTCGCCCACCCGCGCCTCGAACCGGCCGGCCTCCTCGGCGTCACGGATCGTGACCGTCATCGCGGACTCCTCACTGCTCGCCACGGAGCCGCGGCCGGCGGCTCCGATCCATCATCGAGCGGCCGCCGCCGTCCCGCCTGCCGGGCCGTCGCCCGCCGGACCGCTGCGGCCCGCCGCCGAGTCCCGCCGACCGCCCGGCGCGCGCAGCAGGTGCGCCCGCGCCGGCGGAACGTTCCGCCACGCCGTCCGGCTCCCCAGCCCGTACTCCGCCTCGAACCGACGCAGCAGCCGCACCACCGCCCGGTGCTTCGCCCCGCGGCGCGGCCCGGACGTCAGCAGCCGCGCCGCCGACGTCCCCAGATAGGAGAAGTACGTCAACTCGCCGCCGGGCACCAGCAGCCGCAGATAGAGGTCGAGGATGCGCTGGACCTCCACCGGTTCGAAGTTGGTGAACGGCAGGCCCGAGACGATCACGTCGTACCGCTCGGCGGCCGGCCAGGCTCCGAGACCCCCGCCGCCGTCGTGGCCCGTGTCCGCCTCCGCCGCGCGGGCCTCCGGGAGGTCCTGCACCCGGCACTCCGACACCCGCAGCCCCAGCTCCTGACCGCGCCGCGCCAACTCCGGATCCGCCCGGAGCCGTTGGACGAACCGCGGATTGGACTCCACCGCGTGCAACCGGTCGCCCGCCCGCAGCACCCGCACCAGCCGACGCGTCACCGCCCCCGTCCCGGCCCCCACCTCCAGCACCGAGATCGGCCGGTCCGGACGGCTGGTCGCCGGGACCACCAGCGCGTTCACCAGATCCGCCCCGCTCGGCGCCACCGCGCCGGTCAGCCGGAAGGTGCGCAGGGCCTCGGAGAGGAAGAACCAGTCCTCGCGGCCACCCGGACGGGGCTCGGCGGGAACGGGCAGGGCGTGCGGCAGGGCGGCAGCGACGCCGACACCGACACCGGTACCGTCGTCGGCGTCGAAGGCGGCGGGACCGGAAGCGGGACCGGAAACAGGACCGGAGGCGGGGTCGGGACCGGGAGCGGGCCGGAGGTGATCGGTCGTCATATCACCGAAACTAGAGACGCCCCCACTTCCCCGAATCGGCCGACCGACCGCCCGCACCCCCGACGAAAGTCGAGGGTGCCGCTGGTCGATCGTCAGGGGCCATGATGCGCCCCACGCCGTAGCATCAGGGCCCTGGACCGCGAAGGGAGGGAGGAACGGATGGCAGCCGATCACCTGACGCGCACACCACGCCCGCGCCTTCCACGCCTTCCACGCCTTTCATCCCGTCCACCCCGGCCGTCCCGTCCACCTGGCCCGGCGCGCCGACCGCAGACCCCGCCCCCCGGCCGCACCGCGCTGCTCGGCTGGTACGCCCCCGGCCGGAGCCGGCTGACCGAGACGCTCCTGCTCGTCACCGTCCTGGTGCTCCTCGCCGAGGAGACCGCGTCCCAGTGGCTCGACCACGGCCTGCCGCTGCGCCCGTTGCGGATCGCCGGCGCCGCCCTCACCACGCTCTCCCTCCTCCTCGCCCGCCGCCACCCGATCGCCGCCGCGGTGCTGCCCGCCCTGTTCAGCGGGTTGCTCAACCGCGCCTTCCCCGGACTGTTCAGCGTCTTCCACCTGGCCTCGACGGGCCGCACCGGCCCGGCCCTCGCCTTCGGGGCCGCGATCGCGGTACTCAGCGGGGTCCGTGCCGACTCCGTCGTCGCTTGGGTCGGCATCACCGGCTCCCAACTCCTCATCGAGGCCGCCGCCGTCGCTCTCGGCCTGTGGCTGCACGGCCGCCGCGCGCTGATCGGTACCCTGAACGCCAAGGTCGAAGCGCTGCGCCGTGAGCGCGAACTCCGTGCCGAGCAGGCGCGCGCCGCCGAACGCGCCCGGATCGCCCGTGAGATGCACGACGTCCTCGCCCACCGGCTGAGCCTGCTCGTGCTGCACACCGGCGTGCTGCGCGACCAGGCCCGCGCCGGCACCGTGGCCGACGACCTCGACCGCCTCGCCCACCGCCTCGAACTGCTCCGGGCGACGGCCGCGCGGTCGCTCGACGACCTGCGGGACGTCCTCGGCGCCCTGCGCGCCGACCCGCCGGAGCAGCCCGACCCACCGGCCCCGCCGGAGCACGCCGCCCAGGACGCCCACTCCCCGCCGCCGTCCGACGGCACCACCGACCGTGCGGCGACGGCCCCGCCGGACGCCGGGCGAACCGCCGTCGGCGACGCTACGCCACCCGCCCGGCGCGGCCCGGACCCCAGGCCCGTGGCCGCCCCCGCCCTGCGCGACCTCGCCGAACTCGTCGGCGAGGCCACCGATGCGGGCCAGAACGTCGAACTCTCCCTCGCCGGTGACCCGGAGAGCATCCCGACCACCCACCGGCTGGCCGTGCACCGCGTCGTCCAGGAGGCGCTGACCAATGCCCGCAAGTACGCGCACACCGCGGCGGTCACCGTCCGCGTCCAGTACGGGGCGCCCGCGACGGCCGTCGAGGTGCGCAACGGCCCGGGCGACCCGGCGCCGTCCGGTGCCTGCACGGGCGGCGGCTACGGCCTGGTCGGGCTCGGTGAGCGGATCGGCGCGCTCGGCGGGCACTTCGACGCCGGTCCCGACGGCGGCGGGGGCTTCCGGCTCTCCGCCCGCCTGCCCGCCCCGCAGCGGCCACCGGTCCGCCCGCCCGCGCGACCGCCCGCACAGTCGCCGGCCGGGACGATACCCCACCCCGACCCGGCGGATCCGACCCCGCTCCTGAATCCGCTCCCGACTCCGGCCCCGACCCCGAACCCACCGAGTGAGGCGACGTGATCCGCACGATGGTCGTCGACGACGACGCGCTGGTCCGGCTCGGGCTCGTCGACCTGCTCGCCCAGGACCCCGAGCTCACCGTCGTCGCCGAGGCCGCCGACGGGCTGGAGGCCGTCGAACTCGCCGGACGGCAGCGGATCGACGTCGCCCTCATGGACATCCGGATGCCCCGGCTCGACGGCATCGCCGCGACCCGCCGGCTGCGCGAGCTGCCCGACGGCCCGCGCGTCATCGCGCTCACCACCTTCGACCTCGACGAGTACGTCTACCGGGCACTCGCCGCCGGTGCCGACGGCTTCCTGCTCAAGGACACCCCGCCCGCCGAGATCGCCCGCGCCGTCCATGTCGTCGCGGGCGGCCAGGGCATGCTCCACCCGGCCGCCGCCCGCCGGCTCATCGACCGCTACCACCGGACCGGCGAGCCGCGCGCGGTCGCCGCCCGGAGCCGGCTGGCCGCACTCACCCCGCGCGAGGGCGACGTGCTGCGCGAACTCGCCGTCGGCCGCTCCAACGCCGAGATCGCGCTCGTCCTCGGCATGCGCGAGAGCACTGTCAAGGCACATGTCAGCCGGATTCTCACCGGACTGGGTGTCGGCAACCGCGTCCAGGCCGCGTTGCTCGCCCGGGACGCGGGCGTGGTCGACGACTCCGCCTGACCGACCGTCGCCCGTCCTGGCCCCGCCGCCTCCGCCCGCGCCCCGCCCTTCCGCCCGCGCCCCGCCCTTCCGCCCGCGCTCCGCCCGTCCGACCGACGGCTGGTCCTGCCGGCGCCCGCGAGCGACACCGGTGGTCCGTTCCGTCACGGCTGTTGCGCATTCGCCCCGGCCCAAGGCGAATCGTCCCGTTCCGACCATGTCCGGTCAGCGCCACGTGGTACTCGCCACCGATCCGCCATCACCCATCTGGCTTGGAAAAGGCGCGGCTTGGCGTCCCGCGCTGCCGAACCCCCGCCCCGGGTCCATGGTGGAGGTGGGCGCGATCCGGCGACCGCGCCCGCGCGCCGGGCTGGATTCGTACGCCGTGCGCCGACCGTCTCCCGCGGCCGCGCGCCGGGGCGGATCCCGGTTCCGGCACGCTGGGAGCAGGGCCACCTCGCAGGGAACCGAACGGTTCTTCTAGGCTCACATCTCGGCCTCCCTGCGGTGATGCGCCGTTCTGCGCCCGCCGCAAGGGAAGCCGCCGTCCACGGAGGCCCCGGGACGATCGGGGCCACCGGATCGAGCGAGGAGGACGCACATGCCACACATGCCGCCCAGCCGTTCCAGCGCACTTGGACCGGAGGGCCCCTGCCGCTGTCCCGCCGTTGCGAGCGGGACCGTCCGCCCGCTGACCCGGTCCGGCCGACCCGCCTGGCCGCTGTATACCGGCGGCGGCCGCGGAGGAGAGCGTTGAGTCCTCAAGCAGTCCGCCCGTCCACCGCGTCGGCGGCACCCACGACCGCCGTCGCTCCCACCGCTGTTGCCGTCGCCGCCCAAGGCGCCACCGTCCAAGGCGGCACTGCCCAAAGCGCCGCCGTCCAAAGCACCGCTGCCCAAGGCGCCACCCCCGCCGCCTCCGCCGCCTCCGCCTCCGTCGTCATCGCCTCCGCCGTCACCACGGCCGAACCGACCAGGACCACCACCACCGCCGCCGCACCCGGCGCGGCCAAGCCCGGCACGACCGGAACCGGTACCGCCCGAACCGCCCTCGCCACGGCCACCCCCTCACCCGCTGCCGCACCACCCACCGCGGCGGCCCCCCACCTTCCGGCCGTCCCCGACAGCGAGGGCCAACCCGGCCCGACCGCCGCGCTTCCCGGTCTGCCCCAGGCCCTCACCACCCGCGCCCGCACCCTCGCCGGCGCCGTCCGCAGACGCTGCGCGGACCTGGCCAGGATCGAGTCCCCCAGCGGCGACGTACCCCGACTGGACGCCCTCGCCGAGGAGTTGGCCGCCGGCTTCCGCGCCACCGGGGCCACCGTCCAGCGCGAACCCGGCCCGGCCGGCGACCACCTGGTCCTCCAGTGGAACGGCCGGGACGAGACCCTGCCGCACCTGCTCGTGGTCGGCCACCACGACACCGTCTGGCCCGCCGGCACCCTCACCGACTGGCCGGTCACCGAACAGGACGGCACCCTCAGCGGGCCCGGCGTGGTCGACATGAAGGGCGGACTCGCCATCCTCGAAGGCGCGTTCGCGCTCCTCGCCGACCTCGGCCAGCGCCCGCACCGCACCGTCCGCCTGGTCGTGGTCTCCGACGAGGAGGTCGGCAGTCCGGACGGCCGGCGCCTCGTCGAACGCCAACTGCGCGGCGCCGCCGCCGTACTGGGCCTCGAACCCCCGCACCCGGACGGCCGTCTCAAGACCGCCCGCCGCGGCTCCACCCGGGTACGGCTCACCGTCACCGGGCGCGAGGCGCACGCGGGCAACGACGCCGCGCTGGGGGTGTCGGCGGTCGACGAGCTGGTCGACCAGCTGGTCGCCGTCCGCGGACTGGTCAGCCTGCCCGGCACCGAGCTCAACGCGGGCCGGATCAGCGGCGGCAGCCGCGCCAACGTGGTCGCCGGCCGGGCCGAGGCCGAACTCGGCCTGCGCTTCTCCACCACCGAGGCGCAACGCCGGACGCTCGACGACCTCGCCCGGCTGACCGCGCTGCGGCCCGGCGCCCGGGTGCGGACCGAGGTGCTGTCCAGCCGCCCGGCCTGGCCCGAGCGCTCCGCCAACCCGCTGCTGCGTCACGTCCGTTCGCTCGCGGCGGTACTCGGACAGCAGTTGGACGGCGGTCCGGCGGGCGGCGCGGGGGACACCAACCTGCCGGGTTCGCGGGGGCTTCCCACGCTCGACGGCTTCGGCGCCGTCGGCGGGGGCGCGCACGCCCGGCACGAGCACATCCGGATCGACCAGCTGGCGCCGCGGATCGCCCTGCTGGCGGCGCTCCTGGCCGTCCCGCTCCCGCGGCTGCGCGACCGCTCGGAGGGGTGAGCGCTCGAAAGGATGAGCGCCCGGTGCCGACGGCGGCCGGCGCACGGCCGTTGACGGTCGGCGGGTAGCCGCGGACGGCGGTGGTCGGTGGATCCCGGGATCCACCGACCACCGCCGGTGGTCCGCCGTCCATAGGCCGCCGTCCATCAGGGCGTCTGGACGTCAGGGCGTCTGGATGTCAGGGCTTCAGGGCGTCAGGACGTGCCCGGTTCCCCCTCGCCTTCCGCAAGCAGCGGGAACAGCCGGGTGACCGCCGCCACGGGATGCGTCCCGGCGCGCGGCCCGCGCTCCCTGTAGGGCGCGAGCAAGGCCCGGACGGCGGCGCCGAGATCGGCGAGTTCGTCGGCGCTGAGGTGCAGAACGTCGCTGGAGGTCTGGTCCCGCTGCCACGCGGCGGGCGCGGCGGACCGGTTGGCGAGCCAGTGCCGGTAGCTGCTGTCCTCCAGGTCGCTCGCCAGTTCGGGGGCCAGGTCGCGCTTGGCGCGGCCTCCCGGTTCCTCGGCCGAGCCGGGTGGCATGAGCGATCCCTCCCAGCGCAGCCGCCACGGTCGTGAGCGGCCGTCACTGGTCGGCGCCTCCTCGATCAGCCCGTACCGAGCCAGTTGCCGGAGGTGGAAGGAACACGTCCCCGAACTCTGGCGGATCATCTGAGCGGCCTGGTTCGAGGTGATGGTGCCCCACTCGGCGATCAGGTCGAGCAGCGCGGCGCGCACCGCGTGCTGCGGCAACGGCCGGGCGGGCGCCCCTGTCGGGGTCGTCGCCGGTTCGGCGGGGGTGTTGTTGTGGGTGGTCACTTTGCAAAGAATCCACTTTGCAAAGTGACTTGGCAAGCCCGAAGGGCGTCCGCGCCGTGCACCATGGCCTCTGAGCTGGATGAATACCCCTCCTCCGCTGGTTTCCCGCGGCCTCGTTGCGCCTCACCGCACCTCGCCTCACCACACTTTGCAAAGTCCGGACTTTGCAAAGTGTGGCAGAGTGAGGGCGCCGGTACCGGATGCGGCCGGCGTTGCCGACGCGGACGGCACGGACAGCGCACGCGGCACAAGTGGGCCGAGCGGAGGGGAGAGAACCGTGGCACGAGGCGGAACAGCACGGCGGGCGATGCCCGCCGTGGAGCAGGTGCGGGTCCAGGGCGAGGCGGTGAGCGCGTACCCGGAGGTTCCGCCGGAGGCGTTGCGGGGCGAGGCGCGACGGATCACCGTCGTCGGCGAGGACGTCCTGCGGCGGCGCTGCCAGGACGTGACGGAGGCCGAGTTCGGTTCACCCGAGACGGCCCGGCTGATCGACGACATGTTCGCCGCCATGTGGGTTGCCGAGGGTGTCGGGCTGGCGGCCAACCAGATCGGCGTCGACCTCCGGGCCTTCGTCTGGGACTGCTTCGACGAGGACGGCGTCCGCCACGTCGGCCACATCCTCAACCCGGTGCTCGACGAGCTGCCGACGGGCGCGCGCCGGCTCGTCGAGGCCGCCGAGGGCTGCCTCTCCGTCCCCGGCCCGCACCTGGAACTGGCCCGGCCCGATACGGCGGTCGTCCGCGGCCGGGACCTCGACGGACGACCGCTGGTCGTCGAGGGACACGGCTACTTCGCGCGCTGCCTCCAGCACGAGACCGACCACCTCAACGGCGGCCTCTACATCGACCGCCTCACCGCCCGGGGCCGACGCACCGCGCTGCGCCGCATGGAGGAGGAGAAGGCGGAGGTGTTCGCCCGGCGGGCGGCCCGCGCCGAGGAGCTGGCCGCCCTGCGCTGAACCCGTTCCGGCCCGGCCGGGCGGCATCGCCCGGCCAGGTGGCGTCGCCGGGCCGGACGACGTCGCCCGGTCAGGCGGCGTCGGCGAGGATCGCCTCCAGGCGGGCCAGGCACTCGGCGACGAACGCCGGATAGGTGTGCCAGTAGTACGGGATTCCGCTGGCCGCGACCGCGATCGCCCAGGCGCGGGCGCGCGTCCAGGTCGCTCCGTCGAGGTCGAGCGCGTCCCGGTAGGCACGGCGCGCCGCGGGCGGCAGGTCCCAGACGGTCGAGTGCTCGGCGTCCGGGAAGCCGACCGAGAGGCAGCCGAAGTCGATGACCGCGTGCAGCCGGCCGTCCCGGACCAGGAGGTTGGTGGGCTTGAGGTCGCCGTGCAGCCAGACGTGCGGCGCGGACGGCTCCGGCAGCGCGAGCGCGGCCCGCCAGAGCCGCTCCAGCGTGTCGACGTCGAGCTGACCGCTCCCCTCGGCACCCACGAGTGCGCGGCAGCCCGCGAGGGACCGGGCGGTCCACTCCTCGCACTCCCGCAGCGAACCGCCGCGGTACCAGCTGAGCTCGTCCGCGCGGGTCGCGCCCATCAGGTCGAGGCCGTGCAGCTCCCGCACGAACGCCGCCAGGTCGCTGCCCAGGCCGGCCCAGTCCCGGACGCTCGACGGTCCGGCCTCGTCGCCGTCGATCCAGCGGTAGACCGACCAGGCGAGCGGGAAGGCCTCGCCGGGCACCCCGGTGTGCACGGGCGCGGGGACGGTGCGGTCGAGCAGCGGGGCCAGGCGCGGCAGCCACCGCTGCTCCTTGTGCACCGACCGGGCGGCGTCCGGGGTGCGCGGCAGCCGGACGAGCAGCTCGTCGCCGAGCCGGTACATGGTGTTGTCCGTGCCCGCGCCCGCCGGGGTCAGGGGCAGGGCGGCCCACTCCGGCCGCTGGGCGTCGAGCAGGGACCGGACGAGGTCCTCGCCGGCCGGGATCTCGTCCGCGTGCAGTGTCATACCGGGGAGTCTTGTCCGCGGGCCGGGCGCGGGCCACCGGTTTTTGCCCTGGGCGGCCCGGGCGGGCGCTCCGGGGCCACCCGTCACCGGCGGCGCTCCCTTGTCAGCCGCCCCGTTGCCCCGCACAATGGAACCGACCGAACGGTTGGTCGGTAGCCCCCGGCGGTGGCCTGAGCGGCCGGGACGACAGCCAGCGAAAGGGGACCGTGGTGACAGCAGAGGTGGCCGAGCGGCCCGGGGCGTCGCCCGAGGAGGCGTTCGAGGCCGTCATCGCCGCGGAGCAGCGGATCGAGCCCCGCGACTGGATGCCCGACGCCTACCGGGCCACCCTCGTCCGCCAGATCGCCCAGCACGCGCACTCCGAGATCATCGGCATGCAGCCCGAGGGCAACTGGCTCACCCGCGCCCCCTCCCTGCGCCGCAAGGCGATCCTGCTCGCCAAGGCCCAGGACGAGGCGGGCCACGGCCTGTACCTGTACGCCGCCGCGGAGACCCTCGGCGTGGACCGGGCCGAACTCACCGAGAAGCTGATCTCCGGCCGCCAGAAGTACTCGTCGATCTTCAACTACCCGACCCTCACCTTCGCCGACGTCGGCGTGATCGGCTGGCTGGTCGACGGCGCCGCGATCTGCAACCAGGTCCCGCTCTGCCGCTGCAGCTACGGCCCGTACGCCCGCGCCATGGTCCGGATCTGCAAGGAGGAGTCGTTCCACCAGCGCCAGGGCTACGAGCTGCTGATGACGCTGATGCGCGGCACCGACGCCCAGCGCGCGATGGTCCAGGACGCGGTGGACCGCTGGTGGTGGCCGTCGCTGATGATGTTCGGCCCCTCGGACGCCGCCTCGCCGAACACCGCCCGCTCGATGGCCTGGCGGATCAAGCGGCACACCAACGACGAGCTGCGGCAGCGCTTCGTCGACATGACGGTTCCGCAGGCCGAGCACCTCGGCGTCACGCTCCCCGACCCGGAGCTGCGCCGGAACGAGGAGCGTGGCGGCTGGGACTTCGGCGAGCCGGACTGGTCGGAGCTGACCCGGGTCATCCACGGCGAGGGCCCGTGCAACGCCCAGCGGATGGAGCGCCGCCGGGCCGCGCACGAGGACGGCGCCTGGGTGCGCGAGGCGGCCACGGCGTACGCGGCCAAGCGCCGCGCCGAAGCCGGCGCGCGCACCGAAGCGCGCACCGAAGCGCGCACGGAACCGGACACGGCAGCGGGACAGCACGCGGAAGAGGAGAACGGAAAGTGACCGAGTCCAAGGCCGGCTGGCCGCTCTACGAGGTGTTCGTGCGCCCCCGGCGCGGCCTGAACCACGTGCACGTCGGCTCCCTGCACGCGTCCGACGACCGGATGGCCCTGCTCGCCGCCCGCGACCTCTACACCCGCCGCAACGAGGGCGTCAGCCTCTGGGTGGTGCGCTCCGACGCGATCACCGCCTCCACCCCGGACGAGCGCGACCCCTTCTTCGCGCCCAGCGGCGACAAGGTCTACCGCCACCCGACCTTCTACGACATCCCCGAGGATGTCCCGCACATCTGACCGGGAGCAGCCGAACCATGACCGACGACCATGTGACCGACGACCACGTGTACCTGAGCCTCGCCGAGGCGTCCCCCGAGCCCGAGGGCGAGGGCCGCTGGGCGTACGGGACGGGCTTCGCCGACCCGCTGCTCGGCGTGGACACCGCCGTGCCGCCCGGCCTGGACGGCGCCGAGCTCGCGGCCTACTGCCTGATGCTGGGCGACGACGCGCTCGTCCTCGCCCAGCGGCTGATCGAGTGGTGCACCCGCGCTCCGGAGCTGGAGGAGGAGGTCGCGCTCGCCAACCTCGGCCTCGACCTGCTCGGCCAGGCCCGCCTGCTGCTCACCCGGGCCGGGCAGGCGGACGGCTCCGGGCGCACCGAGGACGACCTGGCGTACTGGCGCGAGGAGCACGAGTTCCGCAACGTCCGCCTGGTCGAGGCGCCGAACGGGGACTTCGCGTACTCGATCGCCCGTCTGCTGCTCTTCGCCACCGCCCGCGGCGCCCTCTACGAGGCGCTGGCCGGGCACGCCGACCCGGTGCTGGCGGCGGTCGCGGCGCGCGGGGCGAAGGAGCTGGCGTACCACCGCGAGTACGCCACGGCGTGGACGCTGCGGCTCGGCGACGGCACGCCGTACTCGGCCGCGCGGATGCAGGCCGGGCTGGACGCCGTGTGGCCGCTGCTGGAGGAGCTGTTCACCGCGCACCCGGTGGAGGCGCGGGTCGGGGTGGATCCGGCGACGCTGCGCGAGCCGGTGCTGCGCTCGCTGGCGACGGTGTGCGGGCAGGCCGCGCTGACGGTGCCGGACGTGCCGGGGCTCGCGACCGTCGGCGGCCGGGCCGGGCGCGACGGGGTGCACACCGAGGCGCTGGGCCCGCTGCTGGCCGAGCTGCAGGTGCTGGCCCGCGCGCACCCGGGCGCGACGTGGTGACGGCCGTGGCCGGGGCACACGCGTCGAGCGGGGCCGCAGGGGCCGCGGGGGCCGCGGGGGCCGAGGTGGCCGCGGGGTCGGCCTGGGCGGTCGCGGCGGCGGTGCCGGACCCGGAGCTGCCCATGCTGACCCTGGCCGACCTGGGCGTGCTCGCCGAGGTCGCGGAGGACGGCGACACGGTGACCGCGTGGCTCACCCCGACCTACTCGGGCTGCCCCGCCGTCGCCGAGATGGCCGCCGACGTCGACCGGCGGCTGCGCGCGGCCGGGTTCGCGGACGTCCGGGTCCGGCTGCGGCTGGATCCGCCCTGGTCGACCGATCGGATCACCCCCGAGGGCCGGCGCAGGCTGGCCGAGGCCGGCATCGCCCCGCCCCGGCCCGGCGGCGCGGCCGCCGGCGGGCGCACCGGTGGCGGGAGCACACCGCTGAGCCTCGGCCCGACCCGGCTCGCGGGTGCCGCGGGTGCCGCCTCCGGGGACGTCCCCGCGCCCGTCACCTGCCCGCTCTGCGGCGGCACCGACACCGAGGAGCTGTCCCGCTTCGGCTCCACCGCCTGCAAGGCGCTGTGGCGCTGCCGGGACTGCCGCGAGCCCTTCGAACGCGTCAAGGAGATCTGAATGGCCGCCGTCCCGTCCGCCGTCCCCTCCGCGGACCTGCCCGCCGCCCAGCCCGCGGAGCCGACGACCCGGCGCGCGGAGCCGACGACCCGGCCCGACGAGCCGACGGCCCCGCCGTCCGCCGTGCGCGCCGCCCGCCGGCCGACCTTCCACGCACTGCGGATCGCCGGCCTGGAGCGGCTCTGCGAGGACGCCGTCGCGGTCACCTTCACCGTGCCGCCGGGGCTCGCGGACGCGTACGCCTTCCGCCCGGGCCAGACGCTGACGCTGCGCCGGGTGGTGGACGGCGTCGACGAGCGCCGCTCGTACTCGATCTGCGCCCCCGCCGGCGGCCCGCTGCGGATCGGTGTGCGCGAGGTGCCGGGCGGGCTGTTCTCCCGCTGGCTGGTGCGCGAGGCCCGGCCGGGGGAGGAGGTGGAGGTGCTGACGCCGTCCGGCCTGTTCACCCCCGACCTCGCCGAGCCCGCCGACCACGTGCTGCTGGCGGCCGGCTCCGGCATCACGCCGATGGTCTCGATCGCGGCCTCCGTCCTGGCCGCCGACCGCACCTCCACGGTGACCCTGCTCTACGGCAACCGGCGCAGCGACACCGTGATGTTCGCCGACGAGCTGGCCGACCTGAAGGACCGCTACCTGGACCGCTTCCAGCTGGTCCACGTGCTCTCCCGGGAGACCCGGGACGCCGAACTGCTCAGCGGCCGGCTGGACCCGGAGCGGGTCGGGGCGCTGCTGACGGCGCTGGTGGACACGGCGGCGGTCGGCCACTGGTGGCTCTGCGGGCCGTTCGGCATGGTCGCCGGGGCGAAGGAACTGCTGGCCGGGCTGGGCGTCCCGGCGGAGCGGGTGCACCAGGAGCTGTTCCACGCCGAGGACGAGCCCGTCGCCGAGCGCGCCGAGGACACCCCGGACGGCGGCGCGGCCGGGTACAGCGAGGTCACCGTCGTCCTGGACGGCCGGGGCAGCACCCTGTCGCTGCCGTGCGACCGGTCGATCCTGGACGGCGCGCAGCGCTCCCGCCCGGACCTGCCGTTCGCCTGCAAGGGCGGGGTCTGCGGCACCTGCCGGGCCCTGGTGACGGAGGGCGAGGTGGAGATGCGGCGCAACTTCGCCCTGGAGGAGAAGGAGCTGGCGGCCGGTTACGTCCTCACCTGCCAGGCCCGGCCGGTGACGGACAGGGTGACGGTCGACTACGACCGCTGACCGGGCGGCCGGCCCGGCGGCCACCGGCCCGCCGGCCACCGGGCCGGCCGACCCGTCAAGGCGTTGCCGCCGTCAGCTCCGCGCGGTGGGCGGCGAAGAACGCGCCGAGCGTGACCGGGGCGCGTCCGAGCAGCCGCCGCGTGGTGCCGTCGTCGGCGACGTCGAACCAGCCCTGGCGCCGGAACGGGTCGTTCTCACCCCAGCCGGCGGCCAGGGCCGGGGGCACGCCGAGCGCGGTGAGCGCGCCGGGGACGTCCGCGTCGGCCACCGGGCGGTGCCGCACCGGCCGTCCGGTGGCCTCGCCGAGCGCGGCGGCGACCTCGGCGTCGGTCAGGCCCGGACCGGTCACGTTCAGCACGGCCCCGGTGGCGCCCGGCGCGGCGGCGGTGTCGACGGCGCCGGTGAGGACGGCACCGGTGAGGACGCGGGCGGCGGCCCGGGCGGTGTCCTCGCGGGTGATGTAGCCGACCCGGCCGTGTGCGGCGCTGCTGGGCAGCTCCCCGTGGGCGACCGCGAGCCGGGCCAGGCCGGAGAGCAGCAGCATCTGCGGCCAGACGTTGAACCGCAGGACGGTGTGCGCCAGGCCGGATGCGGCGAGCAGCCGTTCGGTCCGCCGGTGGTCGGCGGCCTCGGGGACGGGGTTGGCCGGGTCGCCGGCGCGCACCACCGAGGTGTAGACGAGGTGCTCCACCCCGGCGGCGACGGCCGCCTCGACGGCCGCCTCGTGCAGCTGGAACCGTCGGGGCGAGCGCTCGGTGCTGACGAGGAGCAGCCGTCGGACCCCGGCGAGTGCCGGCGCCAGGGTGGCGGGCCGGGCGAAGTCGGCCTGCCGGACGCACAGGCCGGGCCGGGCCGGGTCCGCGCCGGCCCGGGCCGGATCGCGGGTCAGGGCGACCGTGCCGGCCCGGCCGGCGGTCAGGTCGAGTACGGCGGCGAGCGCCAGCCGGCCGAAGCGCCCGGCCGTTCCGGTTACTGCGAGCATGTGAACTCCTCGACTGTGCGGGTGTCTTGGAGCGATCATGGGCGGGGTCGGCGGGTCGTCGAAAGAAGGAACATTCATGTCCACTGGCACGGACGGCTCTCCGGTCGGCGCCGTGCGACCGGTCACCACGCAGGACCGCGCACGATGCCCGGCGACGGCGGTCCTGCACCGGATCGGGGACCGCTGGAGCGTCGTGCTGATCTGCCTGCTCGCCGAACACCCGCGCGGATACAACGAGTTGGATCGCGCCGTCGCCGACCTGAGCCGACGGATGCTGACCCGTGCGCTGCGCACCCTGGAGGCCGAGGGGTACGTCAGCCGCACCGCTCGCGCCGAGTCCCCGTATCGCGTCGAGTACGCGCTGACCGGCCTCGGCGAGTCGCTGCACGCGGCGGTGCGGGAGCTGGGCTCCTGGGCCGCTGCGCACGACGGCCCCGCGCGGGCACGGTGAGGGCCGGCGGGCGCCGCCGTCCCGCCGGCCGTCGCTCCGTCAGCCGCCGACCGGCACCGGCACCGGCACCGGCATCGGCACCGGTACCGTTGCGACGGCCACGTCCGGGGCCGGGGCGCCGAGCAGCCCGACGATGTCGTTGACCGCCGCCCGCCCGGCCCGATTGGCGCCGACGGTACTGGCGGACGGCCCGAAGCCGACCAGGTGGACGCGCGGGTCGGCGGTGGCGCGGGTGCCGGTGACGGCGATCCCGCCGCCGGGGGAGCGCAGGCCGAGCGGGCCGAGGTGGCCGACCTCGGGGCGGAACCCGGTGGCCCAGACGATCGCGTCGACGGCGAGCTCCTCGTCGCCCCAGGCGACCCCGTGCTCGGTGAGGCGGTCGAACATCGGGCGGCGGTGCAGCGCGCCCAGCTCCTCGGCCCGGCGGTAGGCCACCGACGGGCCGAGCCCGGTCACGCTCACCACGCTGCGCACCGGCAGCCCCTGGCGGACCCGCTCCTCGACCTTGGCGACCACCGCGCGCCCGTACTCGGGGGTGAACGGCCCCTCGTGGTAGACGGGCGGGGTGCGGGTGACCCAGACGGTCTCGCCGACCGCCGCGACCTCCGACAGCACCTGGATCGCCGAGGCCCCGCCACCGACCACCACGACCCGCTTGCCGGCGAACTCCTCCGGGCCCCGGTAGGCGGCGTAGTGCAGCTGCCGGCCGCCGAAGCGGCCCGGGTAGTGGGGGAGGAAGGGACGGGTCCAGGTGCCGGTGGCGTTGATCACTGCCCGGGTGGACCAGGTGCCGGAGTCGGTCTCGACCAGCAGCCGGGCGTCCGGCCGGGCGGAGGCGGAGCGCACCGCCAGCACCTTGACCGGGCGTACGACGGGGAGCGCGTGCTTCGCCTCGTACGCCGCGAAGTACCCCGGGACGACCTCGCGCGCGGGGGCGTCCGGGTCGGGTGCGGGGAGCTCGAAGTCGGGCAGGTCGTGGAAGCCGTGCACGGTGGCCATCCGCAGGGACGGCGAGCGGTGGGCCCAGGCGCCGCCCGGGGCGCGGTCGGCGTCGAGCACGACGAACCCGCCGTCGGTGTCCGCCCGGTGCGGCGCGAAGCCGCGACGGCGCAGGTGGTAGGCGGCGGACAGGCCCGCCTGGCCCGCGCCGATCACCAGCACGTCGACCCTGCGGCCCTCGTCCGGGGCGGCACCTGAGGTGGTTGCACCGTAAACAGTCACGCCGGTGAAACATCCAGTGGGCGGGGAGTGTTCCCGGGAACACTCCCCGCCCACCCTGGTCGGGGCGACGTGGTCCGGCCGCCGGGGTCAGACGGTGGCCGGGGAGATCACCACCGCCGTGCCGTAGGCGCAGACCTCCGTGCCGACGTCCGCCGCCTCGGTGACGTCGAAGCGGAACATCAGCACCGCGTTGCCCCCGCGCGCCTTGGTCTGCTCGACCAGCCGCTCCATCGCCTCGTTGCGGCTCTCCACCAGCGTCTTCGTCAGACCGCGCAGCTCACCGCCGACCAGCGACTTCAGGGAGGCGCCGATCTGACTGCCGATGTGCCGGCTGCGCACGGTCAGGCCGAAGACCTCGCCGATCACGTGGTCGACCCGGTAGCCCGGGATGTCGTTGGTGGTCACTACCAGCACCTGGGCGTCCGGGCGCTGCCCGCCGCCGTACTCGTCGATGTTTGCCATGGGCCCCATCCTGCCGGGAATTCGGACGTCGTCGAACAGTGGCACGCGGGGCGTGCGCGGGGACGCGCGGGGCGGTAACGGCGAGAACGCGTAGGGTAGCCGGAACAGACCGGTGATCGGAGGGCCGAAAGGCCGTACCGTAGCCCCATGGGCGAGCGAAGCGATCATCCACAGGGGCCGGGCGCGGCGGAGGACTCCGACGCGCAGGAGATCGAGGCGACGGTGGTCCTGGGCCTGCGGATCACGAACTGGCCGGCGCTGCGTGCCGCGGCCATCGCGGCCGTGGAGGAACTGGACTTCGAGGGCATCGATCCGGCCGGGCAGCGCCGCGAGCTGCTGCGCGAGGTGGCCGAGGACGCCAACGCGGCGCTGGGCGCGCTGCTCCACCCGGACCGGCTGGTGGCGGCGATCCCGGGGGTCGAGGCGATCGGCGGCACGCTGGAGATCAGCGTCACCGAGGACTTCGCGCCCGACTTCGCCGAGCTGTTCCCGCTGGAGGGCGAGGAGGAGGACGGCGGCGGCGCGGCCGGCGACTGGACGCTCACCCCGCGCACCGCCTGCCTGCTGCACGCCCAGCTGCTCGGGCTGGCCGACGCCGCCTACGACGACCTCGACGAGCACGAGGACGAGCCGGTCGCCGACGGTGAGGAGGCCGACTGGACGGTGTTCGGGCGGCTGCCGCAGCGCACCTGGCGGCTGCACCGCAGCTGGCGTCGCGCGATGGCCCGCACCTTCGACGACCTCGCCGACGACCTCGCGCTCGGCGAGTGGCCGCTGCCGCGCTGCCTGGCGGAGGAGATCGCGCTGCGGATGGCGCTGGTCGACGCCCGGGCGCTGCTCGGCGCGCAGCCCGAGTCGGTCGCCGACATGATGGGCGACCTGCCGGCGGATCTCTACGACTACGACTGGGACGGCTGCCACGACGAGCTGTTCGGCGTCTACGGGCCGGACGACGGCGATCCGGAGCTGACCGCGGAGCAGCGCGCCGAGCTGCTGCTGACGGCGACCCACCCGGAGGGCTGGTTCCTGACCTACGAGGACGCGGAGGAGCGGGACCCGCAGCGCGGCTACCGCCGCTGAGCGCAGGCGCGGGGGCTGGCATGCTGGTCGGGTGACTTCTCCGTTCGACACCCCCGATCCCGACCCGACGCCCGAGGACCGCGACGCCCGGCCGCAGTACGTGCTGCCGCTGGTCGTCCGGCTGGAGCGCGCGACGCCGCCCGGGCGGACCGACGCGCTGGAGACCTCGGCGCGCGCGGTGCTGACGCTGCTCGCCGACCCGCGGGCCGCCGAGGCCGGGGGCGAGTGGGCGGAGCGGGTCGCGGCCTGGGAGGACGCGCGGATCCGCAAGGTGGTCCGGCGGGCGCGCGGCGGCGAGTGGCGCCGGGCCGGGGAGCTGCCCGGGATCACGGTGACCGGCCGGGAGGCGGAGGTGCGGGTCTTCCCGCCGGTCCCGCTGGACGGCTGGCCGAAGGAACTCGCCAAGCTCCAGGTGTCGGGCACCGACCTGGAGGAGACCGGCCCCGTCGACGCCCCGGCGCCGGGCGTGCCGGTGCTCTGGCTGAACCCGGAGCTGGAGATGAGCGCGGGCAAGACGATGGCGCAGACCGGCCACGCCGCGCAGCTCGCCTGGTGGCGGCTGGACGCGGCGCGGCGCAAGGAGTGGGCCGAGAGCGGCTTTCCCCTCGCCGTGCGCACGGCGACGCCGCAGGCATGGGCCGAGCTGGTCACCGGCGGCCTGCCCGTGGTCCACGACGCGGGCTTCACCGAGATCGCCCCCGGGCCGACGGTCGCGGTGGAGGGCGGCGAGCGCTACTGCCCCCTCCCGCGCCTGTGACGCTGTGACGCACCACGCTGCCGACCTCGCGGCGCGGCGGTGAGGCACGCGTTCCCGGCGGGTCGGTCGCGTGCCTCCCGGCGGACGCTCGCTCGGAGGGGCGGGTGGCGATCGGGCGGGTGCGGGCCGGAGGGAAGGGCTTCTGCTCCCGGTGGGGGTGGGCGTCCTGGGAGCGGTGACCCCCGGGCTCCGGGCGGCTGAACCGCCGACGGGCGGGCGAAGGTCAGTCGGCGGACAGTGCGTCGAAGGAGCGTTCGATGGCCTTTGACGTGGCGCCGAGGTCGTCGGCGGTGACGGCGGCGGAGACGAACCAGCAGGCCATGCCGTAGGCGTTGGCGTGCACGCCCTGCTTGAGCAGTTCGTGGCGGAAGGCCGCGTAGCGGGCGGTGTCGGCGTCCAGGAGGTCCCGGTACTGCGTGGTGGGGGTGCCGCCGGGGGTGAACACGACCTGGAACATGGCGCCGACGCCCTGGACGGCGCAGGGCACGCCGCGGTCGTGGGCGGCTCGTCGGATGGTCTCCATGATCCGGCGGCCGGTCGCGTCGATGTGCGCGGTGACCTCCGGGCGGCGCAGCTCCCGCAGGGTGGCCAGGGCCGCGGTCGCGCACAGCGGGGACGCGTTGTAGGTGCCGCCGTGCTTGGTGTGGCCGGTGGCGAGGCGTTCCATCACCTCGCGCCGGCCGGCGAAGGCGGCGATGGGCAGGCCGCCGCCCAGGGCCTTGGCGTAGACCGCGAGGTCGGGGACGACCCCGAACAGGGCCTGCGCGCCTCCGGGCGCGGTGCGGAAGCCGGTGCAGACCTCGTCGAAGATCAGCACGATTCCGCGGCGGGTGCACTCGTCCCGCAACAGCTCCAGGTATCCGGGCGCGGGCATGGTGCAGGCGTTGTTGGCGACGATCGGTTCGCAGATGACGGCGGCCAGTTCGCCCCGGTGGGCGTCGAGTGCGGTGCGCAGGGCGGCGGGGTCGTTCCACGGGCAGACCACGACGTCGTCCACGACCCCGTCCGGGATGCCCGGGGAGTGCGGTACGGCGCGCGGGCGGTCGTAGGGGCCCGCTTCGTCCGCGGTGGGCCGGTTGGAGACGGCCAGCACGTCCGTCCAGCCGTGGTAGTGGCCCTCGAACTTGAGGATCTTCGCCCGGCCGGTGTGGCCGCGGGCGGCGCGCACGGCCCCCTGGACGGCCTCGCTGCCGGAGTTGGCGAACCGCACGAGGTCCGCGCAGGGGACCATCTCCTGGATGAGCTCGGCGAGTTCGACCTCCGCGGTGTTGCAGGTGCCGAACATCGTGCCGCTGTGCAGCACCGGTTCCAGGGCCTCGGTGAGGACGGCGGGCGCGTGTCCGAGGACGGCGCTGCCGTACGCGGCCAGGTAGTCGACGTACTCGTTGCCGTCCACGTCCCGGATGCGCGCTCCGCGGCCTTCGGTCATGTACAGCGGGTACGGGTGGGGGCCGGTGGATGTCAGCCGGGCGGAGGAACTGATGCCGCCGGCGAGGGACTTCCGTGCCCGCTCGTACCACCGGCGGCTGCCGTCGGTGCCGTCGGGCGCCTGGATGTCGCCAATCATGTGCCGCTCCTGATTCGGGGGTCGGGTGGGCGGGCACGCTCGGATGACCGGCGTGCCCGGGTGGGGCCGTGGGACGGGAAGGGGAGATGCCAGGTGGTCGTGCGCACGGCGGTCGTCACGGGAGCGGGACGCGGCATCGGACGGGCCTGCGCGCTGGGCCTGCTGGACGACGGGTGGACGGTGGTCCTCGTCGGGCGCCGTCCGGGGCCGTTGGAGGAGACCGCCGCCCTCGCCCCGGCCGACCGGCGCGAACGGGCCGTGCCGATGTCCGCCGACATCACGGACCCCGAGGCGGTGGACGTCCTCTTCGAGGCCGTGGCGCGCCGGTACGGCCGGCTCGACGTGCTGTTCAACAACGCCGCCGACGTCATGCCGTACGTCCCGGTCGAGGAGGTGAGCGTGGCGGACTGGCACCGCGTCATGGGTTCCATCGCCACGGGCACCTTCCTGTGTTCGCAGGCCGCTTTCCGGCTGATGAAGGATCAGGATCCGCGGGGCGGAAGGATCATCAACAACGGCGCTCCCTCCGCGCAGGTCCCGCGGCCGGATTCGATCGCGTTCACCGCGGCCAAGCACGCCGTCGCCGGGATGACGCGCGCGCTGTCCCTGGACGGCCGGCGCTACGACATCTCCTGCGGCCAGATCGACATCGGCAACGTCACCCCCGAGGACCGGCCGCAGCCGGCCGTGCGGCAGGCGGACGGCTCGCTGCGGGTCGAGCCCACCATGGACGTGCGGCACGTGGTGGACATGGTCCGGGCCATGGCCGCCCTCCCGCGCGGGGTGAACATCCAGTCAGTCCTGGTCATGCCCAGCTCCATGCCGTACGTCGGCCGGGGCTAGCCCGGCGACGTACGCGGGAGTCCACCGGCCGGGGGCCAGCCGTCCGGCCGTGGCCCAGGCGAGCATCCGGTGCAGGCCGTCCAGGTGGATCAGTCCCTCGCGCACCGCCAGGTGCTCGTAGTCGGGGCCGGGCATCGGCACCGTGCTCAGGAACAGGGGCAGCGGTGGGGCGGCGGCCTGCCGGGCGAGTTTGGCCGCGCACAGCGGATTGGTCGCGGCGTAGGCGGCGTGCAGACGGGTCAGCCGGCGGGCGGCGTCGGCCACGGTGAGGCCGGTGCGGGGGATCAGTTCCACCTCCCCGTCCTCGCCCAGGTGCCACGGGAGCACCACGCGCATCACCTCCGGACTGTCCAGCAGCACCCGGTGCCAGCGGCCCCGCAGGGCGGCCTGCGCGTTGCGGATGTGGCCTTCGGCCTCGTCGTTGGAGTTGGCGCCGTCCTGCGGGTCGTAGGGGTGCTGCCGCGCGAAGTGGTCCATGACCGCCGTGAACGGCACGGCCTCCAGAACCCTCATGCCCCTGTCCTGACGGCCGGGACGTACTCGGTGAAGTGTCGCGCGGCGAACAGTTCCGGCCATCGGTCACGGGTCAGGCCCCTGCGGTGGGCGGCGGCCAGGATCTGCCGCCAGTACGGCTTGACCGGCGGCCAGAGCGTGCCCGTGCGGCAGTAGGAGGCGTCGATCATGTAGCGCTGCCCGGCCTCCGGTGCGGCGGGGGCGCGGCGGGTGTGGAAGAGGGCGGAGTGCAGCAGCACGGTCGATCCCGGTGGCAGGTCGTCGATCAGCACTTCTCCCGGGATCGCGCCGGTGCCCAGGTGGCCGCGGGCCTGCTTGCCGAGGCGTTCCCGGTGGGAGCCGGGCAGGACCACCAGGGAGCCGGTGCCGGGGCGCAGGCCGCGGATGTAGTGCAGGGCGTGGACCATCGGGTGCCGGCGCCCGCCTCCGGTCGGCTGCTCGTAGTCGTGGTGCCAGCTCTTCCCGCCGCCGGCGCACGGCCGGCGGTCGCTGTGCAGGTGGTGGAAGACGAAGGAGTCGCCGAGCAGTTCGGCCCGGGAGAGCAGGTCCAGCAGCGGCGGATGCACCGCCAGCTCGCCGTGCGCCTCCAGGTCCAGCTCGACGACCCGGGGCGCCGCGGTGTCCGCGGGGCGCAGGCTGGCGTCGATCGACCGCTGTCGCCACCCGGCGTCCACCCAGAAGTCCACCTCTCCTGCGAGGCGGTCGACGAGGACGGGCGGAAGCCAGCCTGGCAGTACCAGGAAGCCCCGCTCGGGAAAGTACTGAAGCTGCAGGTCAACTGCTTCGACACTCACCATGCGCTGACACACCCCTGTGTTCATCCACATGTAGCCCGGGAGATGCTTCGGTGCCTGAGAGTGTGTATCCGGTAACCGACCGCGCCAAGCCCACCGGGCTGGTATCTGGCCGAAAACGGGCCGGTCCGCCCGGGCTGCCCCGGCGCTCCGGCCGGCCTCGGGAGCAGGCGCTCACGGCCGGTCCGGCGGCATCGCCTCGCCGTGGCGGGAGCTCCGTTGCCCGTCAGCTGGGATCTGTCGGCCGGGGCCCGCGGTGCGGGAGGCGCTCGGTGTGGCAGGCGAACTCGGTGAGCCTGCGGGTCCAGCCGGTGCCGGTCCGGTTGGTGCGGGTGCGCAGTGCCGGACCGCTTTCCACCAGGCGCAGACGGGTGTGGTTGCCCGGTTCCGTCGTCAGCGTGAAGGTCACCAGGGTGGTGGGGTCGGCCGGGTCCCCGCTCGTGGCGGCGTGCCGGTGGCGGCGGAGGGCGAGGACGGCGGGCGGGTCCAGTCGCTCGATCGGCGTCGGCTGCGCCCCGGGGTCGCCGGTGCCGAACCAGGTGCTCAGGAACTCGGCCCGGGTGAGCACCTCCCAGACCCGTTCGCGCGGTGCCGCGATGGTGATCTCGCGCTCGATGCCGTCGGCGACCATGCCGTGAACCTCCTCGACCCGTTGCCCGAGGGTCGCACGTTCCGGCCGCCATGTGCAACCTGTGGGTTGCGCGTTTGTTCTGGCCGGCCCGTCCCGCGCCCCTCAGAAAGTGTTGGGTAATCGGGTGATCACTCGTTCTTGAGGTCGTCGGCGAGGCGGCGGGCTGCTTCGGTCTCGATGGGGCCGCGTGGTTCGATCT